>CAYGPT010000021.1:35542-53793 GCA_964351755.1 uncultured Rhodobacterales bacterium
CGATGCCGACGGTGACTTTTTTGGTCAGGCCGATGCGGTCGGGGTTGATGTCGACCTGAATGATCTTGGCCTCTGTCGGCCAGTACTCGATGCCATAACCCGGCAGGGTCGAAAACGGGTTCAAGCGGGTGCCGAGGCACAGAACAACGTCCGCTTTCGAGATCAACTGCATGCCGGCCTTGGACCCGTTATAACCCAGCGGACCGGCAAACAGCGGGTGGTTGCCCGGAAAGGCGTCGTTGTGCTGGTAGCCAACACATACGGGGGCGTCCAGACGTTCGGCCAGAATGCGTGAGGCTTCGATGCCACCCTTGGAAAGGACCGCGCCCGCCCCATTCAGGATGACAGGGAATTTCGCTGCGGACAGCAAGTCGGCTGCGTTCTGTACCGCCGTCTCGCCGCCCTGTGGCAGTTCGAACTCGACGATCATGGGTAGTTCAATGTCGATCACTTGGGTCCAGAAGTCGCGCGGAATATTGATCTGCGCGGGGCCCGAGGCGCGCTTGGCCTGCATGATCACACGGTTCAGGGTTTCGGCAATGCGCGATGGGTCGCGGACCTCTTCCTGATAGGCGACGCAATCGGCGAACAAGTGCATCTGCTCCATTTCTTGGAAACCGCCCTGACCGATCGTCTTGTTCGCGGCCTGCGGGGTCACAAGCAGCAGCGGCGTGTGGTTCCAGTATGCGGTTTTCACGGCGGTGACGAAGTTGGTGATGCCGGGGCCGTTCTGCGCGATCATCATACACATTTTGCCGGTGGCGCGGGTGAACCCGTCAGCCATCATGCCGCCGGATGTTTCATGGGCGCAGTCCCAGAATTTGATGCCCGCATCGGGGAAGATGTCGGAAATCGGCATCATGGCCGACCCGATGATCCCGAACGCATTGTCGATCCCATGCATCTGCAGCGTCTTAACAAAGGCTTCTTCTGTGGTCATTTTCATGACGGCGCTCTCCCAATGAAACAGGGGGCGTCGAATCGCCCCGGATGTGTTGGATATCACGGTAGTGACCCCTGCCGTGTGAGGTTAGGGCCAGATGGTGAAGCCGGTTAGGTCCAGACTATGCCGCGATGGCCCGAGCAATGCGGGCGACCCCCTCGCCGATCCGGTCGGACTGGATCGAGGAATATCCCAGCCTGTAATAATTGCGCGGCGTGTCCTGTCCTGAAAAGAAGGCGTTGCCCGGTTCGATCAAAACGCTGCATTCTTCCAGTTTGCTGGCCAGTGCGCGCGCATCGGTGTCGGCAGGCGCGCGCATCCAGAAGGATGAGCCACCAAAGGCGCCAAGGCCTGCAATCTCCAGCCCATGGGTATCGATCGCCGTCTGCATCGCGATGCGCCGCGCATGCAACGCCGCGCCCATCTTGCGGATCTGGGCATCGTAATGACCCATCGAAAGGAAATAGGCCGCCGTACGCTGGATATGCCCCGGCGGGTGGCGCAACACGCTGGCGCGCAGGGCGCGGGCCTCCCGCACAAAGGGTTCCGAGCCGACCAGATAGCCCAATCTTAGCCCTGGAAACAGCGACTTGGAAAAGCTGCCGACATAGATCACGCGCCCATCCGCATCCATGGATTTCAGGGCGGGTGAGGCAGGCTCCAGAAAGGACATTTCGAACTCGTAATCATCTTCGATGATCAGCGCGTCCAGTTCGCGGGCCCGGTCCAGCAAGGCCTGCCGACGCTCCATTGGCATGGTCGAGGTGGTCGGGCACTGGTGGCTGGGCGTGGTAAAGATCACATCGGTCTCGGGCGGGATCGCGTTGGGCGGCAACCCTTTGCGATCGACGCGAACCGGGGCCATATGACACCGGGATTGTGTCAGAATTTCGCGCAAGGCGGGATAGCACGGATCCTCGAACGCAGCTGTGCGGCGCTGGGTCAGCAGAACTTGCGCGGAGAGCCAAAGGGCGTTTTGTGCGCCCATCGTGATCAGGATCTGATCGGCATTGGCCGCGATCCCACGCCGGGGCAGGGTGTTGCGCTGAATGAACTCGATCAGTTGCGGATCGTCACGGTCATAGTAATCCGCCGTAAGCGCTGAAAAGTCGCGCTGCCCCAACGCCTGCAGTGCGCATTGCCGCCAATTCGCGTGGTCGAACAGCTGCGGGTCCGTCTGGCCATAGATGAACGCATAGCGATAGCGCGCCCAGTCCTGCGGCTTGCTGAGTGTTCTGCCTCCGGAAAACCGTTGCCCGATGGCGCGGGTCCAATCGACGGACTCGGCTGTCATTGGTTGGGGTTGATAGATCGGAGGCACGGGTGCGTTGTCGGATACATAATACCCCGACCGCCCGCGCGCAGTCAGGTAATCCGATGCCACCAGCTCGGTATAAGCCAGTGTCACGGTGATCCGACTGATGCCGAGATGTGTGGCGAGTTTACGGGTCGAGGGCAGTTTCTCCCCCGTTCCAAACCGTCCCGAAAGAATGCCGTGGGCCACCATCTGCTGCACCTGACTTTGCAAGGTGCCCTTATGATTGGGGGACAAGAAAAATGTTTCGATGGGCAGGGTCATGGCGCAGCTTAATCTGGCTACATCAACTTATCAATCTGGTATTAAGTTGCACTGAAAAGAGTATGAGTGCGCCGTTGGCGCAAAACCACGATTTCAAAATACCTGTATTATTGAAACTTTTTGTATCATTAAATGCAGAAAACCAAAAGCCCTGTCTTGAACGCGTGCATGGTTTATTCGGTTGGATCGGCACCGATCCACACGCGCCAGCCTTGGCCGCCAGCGCTCAGGACAGATGCGCCGTCGCTTCGATCTCGACCAGTGCGTCATCCTCGACCAGCCCCGCGACGATCACCATGGACATGGCCGGGAAGTGCTTGCCAAAAACCTCGCGATAGGCCGCGCCGACCTCGGCCTGATGGGCGAGGTACTCGGCTTTGTCAGTCACAAACCATGTCATGCGGGTCACGTCGCTGACCTGCCCACCTGCGGCCTCAACGATAGCGGCGATGTTGTGCAGGGCCTGCCGCATCTGTGCGACAAACCCGCCCGGTACAAAGGTCTTGTTCGCATCCCAGCCGATTTGCCCCCCGATATGCAAAGTGCCGTCGCGAGTCAGCACGCCGTTTGCATAGCCCTTGGCCGGCAACCAGCCCGCCGGGTGGATCGTTTTGTGGGTCATGGTGTGTCGTCCTTGAATGCGGTGAGTTTTGCGCCCAGGTCGTCGGGCCAGTCATCGGCACGGCCGTTTTGCCCGACATAGACAAGTGTGGCGGTGGTTTCGAAACGCAGTTGGTCCGCGCAGGTGGCGCGCATCAGGTATTTTGCCGAGCGGCGGGTGACTTGCGTGATGTGCAGCGCGATCAACAACTGGTCGCCATGCCGGCTGGGTGCGGCAAACCTGGTTTCGATCTGCGCCGTGGGCACGCCGCCGTGCTTTAGCAGCACTTCGAAAGGGACGCGGAGAACCTGATCAAAGAACGCTTCGACGCAGTCGTTCATCATCTCGAAATAGCGCGGGTAAAATACGATCCCCGCCGGGTCGCAGTGTTTGAAAAGCACCTTTTGTGGAAAGGAAAATGCCATCAGACGCCCACATATTTTTCGGAAATTTCCGGTGTCAGTTCGCTCATCGCGCCGGACCAGACCGTTGTGCCCCGCTCAAGGATCACGGCCCTGTCCGACACGCTGGCCAGTTCCTTGAGCGATTTGTCGATCAGCAGAATGGCAACGCCGGTCTCTTGCTTCAGCTGACGGATCGCGGCCCAGATTTCCTGACGGATGATGGGGGCCAGCCCCTCGGTTGCTTCATCCAGGATCAGAAGGCGCGGGTTGGTCATCAATGCGCGTCCGATGGCCAGCATCTGCTGTTCGCCTCCCGACAGCGACACCGCTCGTTGGTTGATCCGTTCGCCCAGACGACCAAACAGTGCTGTCACTGTGTCCAGACTCCACGGGCCGGAGCGCGCGGCGGCGATCAGGTTCTCGCGCACTGTCAGGTCCGGAAAACACCGCCGACCTTCGGGGACCAGTCCAACCCCCAGCCGCGCCACCTTGTGGCTGGGCAGGCGGTGCAGGTCAGTGCCGTCAAGAGTCAGTCCTCCAGTCGAGCGGATCATGCGGCAGATGGCCTTGACCGTGGTCGACTTGCCCATGCCATTGCGGCCCATCAGGGCGGTCACTTCGCCTTCGTTCATGGTCAGGTCCACGCCGAACAGCGCCTGACTGCTGCCATAGCTGGCATTTAGTTCGTTCAGGGTGAGCAGGCTCATGCCTCTTCCCCCAGATAGGCCTCGCGCACTTCGGCGCTGGTCCTGATCTCGTCCGCTGTGCCGGTGGCGATGATCTGTCCATAGACAAGAACGCTGATCCTGTCGGCGAGGGCGAATACGGCGTCCATGTCATGCTCGACCAGCAGGATCGGCGCTTCGGCGCGCAACCCGTTCAGAAAGCCGGTCATGATCTTTGATCCCTCGGCCCCGAGGCCCGCCATGGGTTCGTCCATGATAAAGACTTTGGGCGCAAGGGTCAGGGCCACGGCCACCTCAAGCTGGCGGCGTTGGCCATGGCTGAGTGCGGCGCAGCGCATGTCGCGCTGATCGCTCAGGCCCACACGCTCAAGTGCGGCCATCGCGCGGTCTGTCAGGCGCTGCGTACCGAGGGCCGCGCGCCAGAACCGCCATGGCCCGCCATCGGCCCCGATGGCCCCGAGCACGGCGTTTTCCAGCACCGTATCCTCCATCGCCAGTTCGGAAATCTGAAAGGTTCGCCCGATCCCGGCCTGCGCCCTTTTTTGCGCCGAATGGCCCGAGATGTCTTGCCCAAGTATCTCGATCCGCCCACTGTCGGATTGCAACGTGCCGCAGATCTGTTTGATCAGTGTGGATTTCCCCGCTCCGTTTGGGCCGATGATGGCATGAATTTCGCCGGGCCTCAGGTCGATGGACACGTCCTTGCTGGCAGCAAGCGCGCCAAAGTTTTTGTTTAGGTTATGCGTGGCAAGGATCGGCTCAGACATGCGCCCCCTCCTTGCCGGTCAGCATGCCGATGACGCCGCCGCGCCCGAACAGCACGATGCACAGCAGGATGACGCCAAGATAGATGTGCCAGAACTCGGTCAGTCCACCTAGGAAATGTTCGAGCGCTACAAAGATGCAGGCCCCCAGAACCGGGCCCATCAAGCGTCCGACTCCGCCGATGATGATCAGCACGATCAGCTCGCCCGACAGTTGCCAGCTGAACATGGTGGGTGACACGAACCGGTTGAGGTCCGCAAACAGCGCCCCCGCCAGCCCGGTGATGGCGCCCGAAATCACGAAAGCCAGAAGGCGCAGCCGCATCGGGTTGAGCCCGACCGTTTCCACCCGCGCCGCCGTTTGCCGTGCTGCGTTCAACGCCAGTCCAAACGCCGAGGCCTGAAGTCGCGCGTTCAGGTACAGGACCGCGCACAGGATCGCGAAACAGATGCCGAAAAACTGGATCGGCACCAGAGTGTTCAGCCCCGGAAACCCATTGCGCACATAGATCGACAGCCCGTCTTCGCCCCCGTATTGCGCCCATGAGATCGCGAAATAGTAAAACATCTGCCCGAAGGCGAGCGTGATCATGATGAAGTAGACCCCGCTTGTGCGCAGTGACAGCAGCCCGATCAACAGGGCTGCAAAGGCCGATACCACGATCGCGACCAGCCAGATCACCGGCATCATCTTGGTCCCGCCAGTGGTGAACAGCCCGAGGTCCAGTGGCGTAAAGGTCTGTGCATGGTAGGCCAGAATGCCCATCGCATAGCCCCCCAGCCCGAAAAACACCGCATGCCCGAAACTGACCAGCCCGCCAATACCCAGCACGATGTTCAGCCCAACGGCGGCAAGGGCAAGGATCACGGCGCGAGTCACCAGCGTGATGGTGAACGGTTCGTCTGCCATCACCGCCCAAAGCGGCAGGGCGATCAGACCCAGCAGGATGGCTGCGTTGATGTAAGTTTCGCGCAAGGTCATGCGCGTGCACCGAACAGGCCCGTGGGTCGCCAGATGAGGACCAGGCCCATCAGTACGTAGATGCCCATGCTGGCCAGCGCGGATCCTGTCTTTTGCGCCGCACCGCTCTCCATGAACAGTTTGAAGAGTTCGGGCAGAAAGACACCGCCCAATGTATCGGTCAGCCCCACCAGCAACGCGCCGAAAAATGCGCCACGGATCGACCCGATGCCCCCGATCACGATCACCACGAAGGCAAGGATCAGCACCGGTTCGCCCATACCGACCTGCACAGACTGGATCGCACCGACCAGCGCACCCGCAAGCCCGGCGAGTGCCGCCCCCAGCGCAAAGACCAGCGTGTAGAGCTTCGAGATATCGACTCCGAGGGCCGCGATCATTTCGCGATCATTTTCGCCAGCGCGGATTTGCATGCCGATGCGGGTGCGTTCGATCAGCGCCCATAGGCCGAAAGCGACGGCCAAGCCGGTGGCAATCAGCGTCAAGCGATAAAGCGGGTATTGTATGCCGCCGGGCAGGGTGACCGGGCCCGACAGCACCTCGGGAATATCAAGAAAGAGTGGGAACGACCCAAAGACCCACCGTGTCCCTTCGGAAAAGATCAGGATCAGCGCGAAGGTGGCCAGCACCTGATCAAGATGCGCAGCACTGTAAAGCCTTCGGATCACCACGATCTCGATGATGGCCCCGGCGAGGGCCGCGGCTGCCAAGGCAGCGACCAGCCCAAGGAAAAACGACCCCGTCAGCCCTGCCACGGCAGCGGCAGCAAAGGCCCCGACCATGTACAAAGAGCCATGCGCTAGATTGATCAGCCCCATCACGCCAAAGATCAGCGTCAGGCCTGCCGCCATCAGGAACAGCATGACGCCGAATTGCAGACCGTTCAGGATCTGCTCGATGATCAGGATCGAGGACATGAAAGCTCCCGCAATGCGCGCGCCCCTGTCTCAGGGCGCGCGCAGGCAAGATTACATCTTGCAGTCAGCCGCATAGGCGTCCGCGTGGTTATCAAGAGCGACACCGATGATCTTGTTGGTGAACACGTCACCTTCCTTGATCACTTCGCGGGCATAGATCGTTTGGATCGGGTGATGGTTGTTCCCGAAGGAGAAATCACCGCGCGTGCTGTCAAAATCAGCCGCCTCGAGCGCCGCGCGAAACGCATCCGCGTCCGACACGTCAGCCTTTTCCATCGCCGAGATCAGCAGGTTCGCCGTATCGAACCCCTGGCTTGCATAAAGCGACGGCAAACGCCCGTATTCGGCCTGAAAGGTCTCGACAAAAGCCGCGTTGGTCGGGTTGTCGATGTCCTTGTTCCACTGCGAGGTGTTCACGACCCCAAGGGCCGCGTCCCCGACCGCTTGCAGGATGCCCTGATCAAAGCTGAAGGCGGGGCCGATCACAGGGATGTCCACGCCGCTGTCCGCATATTGCTTGAGGAATGAAATACCCATGCCACCGGGCAGGAAGAAATAGACGCTGTCGGCACCGCTGGCGCGGATTTGCGCAATTTCGGCGGCGTAGTCGGTTTGTCCAAGCTGGGTAAAGACTTCGCCGGACAATTCACCCTCGTACATGCGTTTGTACCCCGTCAGCGCGTCCTGACCCGCAGGATAGTTTGGGGCCATGATAAAGCTGTTGGTATAGTCTGCACTATTGGCATAAGCACCTGCTGCTTCGTGCAAATTGTCGTTCTGCCATGCCACATTGAAATAGTTTTCATGGCACCCTGCCCCGGCCAGCGCGGATGGGCCTGCATTGGGCGACAGGTAGAATTTGCCCTGCGCGGTGACGCTGGGCACCACGGCCATGGCAAGGTTGGACCAGATGATCCCGGTCATCACGTCGACCTTTTCGGACTGGATCATCTTGTCGGCCAGTTGGACTGCGATATCGGGTTTGCGCTGATCGTCCTCGACCACCACTTCGATGTCATTCCGGCCCGACTGGGCGATTGCCAGCATGAACCCGTCGCGCACGTCGATGCCCAAGCCCGCGCCGCCCCCGGATAATGTGGTGATCATGCCGACCTTGACGTCGGCAAGCGCACTGCTGGCGCACAGGGCAACAGCGGTGGTCAGTAGAAATTTCTTCATCGTTTTCTCCCAGTTGAAAGGATGTGAGAGCCCATTGACTGGACTACGGTTGGTTTTGGTCACGTTCCGATTTGAGCTTGAACCGCTGGACTTTACCAGTGGCCGTTTTCGGCAGGCTGTCACAAAATCGGATGCTGCGCGGGTATTTGTAGGGGGCAATCGCCGATTTGACGTGCTGTTTCAGCGCTTCGGCAGTCGCATCCGACGCCTCGACCCCGGCTGAGAGCACCACGTGCGCCTCGACGATATGCCCGCGCTCTGCGTCCGGTGCGCCGACCACTGCGCATTCGGCCACGGCGGAATGTGCCAGCAGCGCCGCTTCGACTTCTGGACCGGCGATGTTGTATCCCGACGACACGATCATGTCGTCATTGCGCGCGGCAAAGTGGAAATACCCGTCCGCATCGCGCGAAAAGCTGTCGCCGGTGATGTTCCAGCCGCCGTCCACATAGCCCGCCTGCCGGTCGTCGTTCAGATAGCGGCACCCGGTGGGGCCGCGCACGGCAAGCCGCCCGACTTCGCCCGGTGCGGCCTCGGTTCCGTCCTCGCGCAGCACCCTGGCCACATAGCCGGTCACCGGTTTGCCAGTGCAGGCCGGGCGGTGATCGTCGAACCGGTTCGAGATGAAAATGTGCAGCAGTTCCGTCGCCCCGATCCCGTCCAACATCGGCTTGCCCGTGCGCGCGATCCATTCGTCATAAACCGGTTTGGGCAGTGTCTCTCCCGCCGACACGGCAGCCCGCAGGCTTGACAGGTCGGCCCCGTCCGCCATCGCGCGCAGCATCACGCGATAGGCCGTGGGGGCCGTAAAGCAGACCGTCGCGTGGTATTTCTCGATGATCTCGATCATGTGCGGGGGCGACGCCTGTTCCAGCAGCGTGGCCGTGGCCCCGAAACGCAGCGGAAAGATGGCCAGCCCGCCCAGGCCAAACGTGAAGGCAAGCGGGGGCGAGCCGACAAAAACATCTTCTGGCGTGACCTGCAACACCTCGCGCGCGTAGCTGTCGGCGATGATCAGCAGGTCGCGGTGAAAATGCATCGTCGCCTTGGGCTCTCCGGTCGAGCCTGAGGTGAAGCCCAGCAGCGCCACGTCATCCCGCCCGGTCTGCACGCTTGCGAACTTCACCGGTTTCTCCAGCGCCAGCCGGTCCAGTTCCGCATCATGATTGGACGACCCGTCAAAACCGACAACACGTTGCAGGTGGGCGCTGGTCGCGGCACAGGCCTCCATATCTTCCATCAGCCGGGTGTCGCACAGGGCGAACTGGATCTGGGCCTTGTCTACGTATTTCGACAACTCCGCCGCGCGCAGCATCGGCATCGTGTTGACGACTACCGCGCCGACCTTGGTCGCGGCCAGCCAGCAGGCAACCATGGCCGGGTTGTTGGCGGACCGGATCAGCACCCGGTTCCCCGGTTCGACCCCGATATCCTCCGCCAGAACATGGGCCAGCCTGTTGGTCCAGTCGGCCAGTTCCTTGTAGGTGCGCATCCGCCCGTTGCCGATCAGTGCGACATTGTCGCCAAAGCCCTTTGCCACCATCGCATCGGTCAGCTCGTACCCGGCATTCAGCAGATCGGGATAGTCAAACCCGTCCAGCAGGAAATCGGGCCATTGGTCCGCCGGGGGCAGATGATCGCGCGCAAAGGTGTCGGTATGGGCGGACTGACCAAGCATCAGGTGCCTCCTTGATGTGCCGCGCGTGCCTCTCGGGCGATGATGACCTTTTGCACGTCCGACGCCCCCTCATAGATGCGCAGGGCACGGATTTCGCGGTAGAGCCCTTCGACGGGCATGCCCGACCGCACACCATCCCCGCCGAACAGTTGCACGGCCTTGTCGATGATGATCTGCGCATGGTCGGTCGCGAACAGCTTGGCCATCGCCGCCTCGCGGGTGACGCGCGGCGCACCACTGTCCTTGGCCCAACCTGCGCGATAGATCAGCAAGGCGGCGGCGTCGATGTCCAGCGCCATGTCCGCGATGTGGCCTTGCACCATTTGCAGATCGAACAAGGGCGCGCCCTGTACGTGGCGGGTGTTTGTGCGCTCAAGCGCCTCGTCCAGCGCGCGGCGTGCAAAGCCGAGGGCCGCCGCCGCTACGGTCGAGCGGAACACGTCCAACACGGACATGGCGATCCTGAAGCCTGCACCCGGCGCTCCGATCATGGCGCTTGCTGGCAGGCGCACATCGTCAAAGCGCAGTGTGGCCAGCGGATGCGGTGCGATTGTGTCCAGCCGTTCCGTCACCTGAAAGCCTGCAAGGTCCGGGGTCACGATGAACGCAGACAAGCCCTTGGCGCCAGGAGCTTCTCCGGTGCGGGCAAACAGGGTGTAGACATCCGCGATGCCCCCGTTTGAAATCCACGTCTTTTCCCCGGTCAGCACGAAGTGATCGCCGTCCCGCGTCGCGGTCATGGTCGAATTGGCAACGTCGGACCCCGACTGCGGTTCGGTTAGGGCAAAAGCCGAAATCGCGCTCCCTGCGCGTGTTTTGGGCAGCCATGCGGCCTTTTGGTCGTCCGTTCCGAACAGCGAAATCGCGCCTGTCCCCAGCCCCTGCATGGCAAAGGCGAAATCTGCCAGCCCGTCGTGGCGGGCCAGTGTTTCGCGCGCCAGACACAAGGTGCGCACGTCCAGCTTTCCGCGCTCATCGGCGGTAGGGGCAAGGATGCCTTCCGCCCCAAGGTCAGCGACCAGCTTGCGGCAGGCCGCATCGGTGTCGGCATGATCTACCTTTAGGCCTTGGGCCACTTCTTCGACCCGGGCCGCCCAGTTGCGGTGTCCGTCGTCGAAAAACGGCCAGGACAGGAAACTGCGATCCGCCATCAATCCCCCTCGAACATCGGTTTTTCCTTGGCGACGAAGGCGGTGTAGGCCCGTTCGAAATCGCCGGTCTGCATGCAGATGGCCTGCGCCTGTGCCTCGGCCTCGATCGCCTGTTCGATAGACATGGACCATTCCTGCGCCAGCATCGTCTTGGTCATCATATGGGCGAAATTCGGACCCGCCGCGATGCGTGCGGCCAGGTCCTGTGCAGTCGCATCAAGGTCCTCGGCCGCGACAAGGCGGTTGTAAAAGCCCCAGTCGGCCCCCTCCTGCGCGCTCATCGAACGCCCGGTATAAAGCAGTTCCGCCGCCCGGCCCTGTCCGATGATCCGGGGCAAGATTGCGCAGGCCCCCATGTCGCAGCCCGCAAGCCCGACGCGGGTGAACAGGAATGCGCACTTGGCGTCGGGTGTCGCGATGCGCAGGTCGCTGGCCATGGCGATGATCGCACCCGCGCCGACGCAAACTCCGTCAATGGCTGCAATCACCGGCTTGCCGCAGTTGATCATCGCCTTGACCAGATCGCCGGTCATCCGGGTAAAGCGCAGCAACTCCTTCATGCTCATCCGTGTGAGCGGCCCGATGATGTCATGCACATCCCCGCCCGAACTGAAATTGCCCCCGTTCGAGGCAAAGACGACCACGTCCACATCATCCGCATAGACAAGGTCGCGGAACCAGTCGCGCAACTCGGCGTAACTGTCGAAGGTCAACGGGTTCTTGCGGTCCGGTCGGTCCAGCGACACGGTGGCGATGCGGTCCGCGATCTCGCAGCGGAAATGGGTGACGTCACTGCGCATCTTGGGCCTCCGGCAGGTTGAGTTCCATGGCGATGGCGCGGGCCTGTTCGGCATCGAACTGCCCAAGCAGGTCGGAAATCCATGCCTCGTGCGCCGCTGCCTGCCGCGCGAATTCCTCGCGCCCCTTGCGGGTCAGGCGCACGCGCGAGGCGCGCCGGTCGCCGGGTACGGACACGCGCACCAGCAGCCCTTCATCGGCCAGGCGGTCCACGATGCCGGTGACATTGCCGTTCGACACGCGCAAGACGCCTGAAATCTCGCTCATCTTCAGCCCGTCCTCGAACCGGGACAGGGCCGCCATCACGTCAAATCGGGGCAGGGTGGCGCCGAATTCGGCGCGGAGATTCTCGCGCAGTCTCGCCTCGATCGTGCGGGTGGTTTTCAGCATGCGCAGCCATAGGCGCAGCCGCTCTTTCGAAGGGTGTTCGAGGGGGGGGTTGGCCAGCTTGGTGCTCATATCTCGCCCCCGGAAACACTCAGCGCATGGCCATTGATCGCGGCTGCTCCTTCAGAGGCCAGAAACAGCGCGGATGCGGCCACTTCCCCGGGCGTGATCAGGCGGCGCATGGGGTTCGAGGCCACGATCATCTCGGTCGCGCGGGCCTCGTCCACTCCGAACTTCTTGGCGACACCGGCAACGGCCCCTGCAGCCATTTTGGTGTCCACGAAACCGGGACAGATGGCGTTGCAGGTGATCCCCTGCCGCGCGACTTCCTTGGCGGTCGAACGCACCAGCCCCAGCACACCGTGCTTGGCCGCCGAATAGGCCGACAGCGTCGCGCCACCTTGCAAGGACGCGGTGGAGGCGACGGCGATCAGCCGCCCGCCCATGGTCATGCCGGGAAGGGCCGCGCGAAAGGTCAGGAACACGCCCGTCAGCGTGACGTTCAGCGTGTAGTTCCAATCTTGCAATGACAACTCTGTCAGCTTGGCATTGCGCGCGATACCCGCATTGGCGATCACTACGCCATAAGGGGTTTCGAACAGGGCGGCGACAGCGTCTTCGTCGGTGACATCAGCCTGCTTCAGTGTCATGTCATAACTCTCGGCTGTTTCCTCCAGTGCGTCGACACGGCGACCGCAGATCGTCACCTCATCACCTGCGTCCGCAAAGGCCCGTGCAATCGCCCGCCCTATGCCCGACCCGCCGCCTGTGACAAGTATGCGCCTCATGCCCTGTCCGCCATCTCGGCCTCCCTGTCTGCCAGCCGCCACGCCTGATCGCGGCCCGCCTCGTAAGGTTTCGGCCACACCTCGGCCCGGTCGCCGATGGCTGTGGCGGCATGAAGCGTCCAGTAGGGGTCGTTCAGGTGCGGACGCGCAAGGCAGACCAGATCGGCCCGCCCAGCCATCAGGATCGAATTGACGTGGTCGGGGTCATAGATGTTGCCCACCGCCATCGTCTTGATGCCCCGTTCATTGCGAATCCGGTCGGAAAACGGGGTCTGGAACATGCGCCCATAGATCGGCTTGGCCGTGGTCGAGGTTTGACCGGCAGACACGTCCACGATGTCCGCACCAGCGGCGTCGAACATCGCCGCGATGTCCACGGCGTCTTGTGCGGTGATGCCATCGTCACCCGCCCAGTCGCTGGCTGAAATGCGCACCGCCATCGGTTTGTGTTCAGGCCAGACGGCGCGCATCGCCACGAACACTTCAAGCGGATAGCGCATCCGGTTCTCAAGGCTTCCACCATAGTCGTCGGTGCGCGTGTTCGAAAGCGGCGAGATGAAGGACGAGATCAGATACCCGTGCGCTGCATGCAGTTCGATCATGTCAAAGCCCGCGCGCTGTGCCATTTCAGCAGCAGAGACAAATTCGCCTTTTACCCTGTCCATGTCGGCACGGTCCATCGCCTTGGGGGTGGCGTTTTCATCCGACCACGGAATGGCCGAGGCTGATATCAGCGGCCAGTTTTCCAATGGCAGCGGTTTGTCCATCCCATCCCATCCCAGCCGGGTGGACCCCTTGCGCCCGGCATGACCGATCTGACAGCATATCTTTGCCTCGGTTTCTGAGTGCACGAAATCGGTCAATCGACGCCACGCCGCCTCGTGGGCCGGGGTGTAAAGGCCGGGGCAGCCGGGGGTGATCCGCCCATCAGCGGACACACATGTCATTTCGGTATAGACCAGCCCCGCGCCGCCCTTGGCGCGTTCGCCATAGTGGATCAGGTGCCAGTCGGTGGGACAACCATCGACCGCCTTGTACTGCGCCATTGGGGACACCACGATGCGGTTTTTCAGCGTCATGTCGCGCAGCCGGAAGGGCGCGAACATCGGTGCGCGGACTAGTGCGTTCGATCCGGCCCCGGCTTGTGCCATGAACCACGCCTCGGCACTGGCCAGCCATTCGGGGTCACGCGCACGCAGGTTTTCGTGGCTGATGCGCTGCGACCGGGTCAGCATCGAATAGTTGAGTTGAACGCTGTCGAGGTCAAGGTAACGTTCCACATCCTCGAACCATTCCACTGAATTGCGCGCTGCCGATTGCAGGCGCAGCACTTCAAGCCGGCGCTCGTCCTCATAGCGGGCGAATGCGGCGTCCAGCGTGTCGGCTGCGGTGATGTAGTCGGCCAGCGCGATCGCGCTTTCCAGCGCCAGCTTGGTGCCCGACCCGATCGAAAAATGCGCGGTGGCGGCGGCATCGCCCAGCAGGACCACGTTCTTGTGGCTCCACGTCTCGCACAGCACGCGGGGAAAGCGTAACCAGGCCGATCCGCGGATGTGGTTTGCATTGGTCATCAGGGCGTGGCCGCCAAGGTGATCCTTGAAGATTTCCTCGCAGATCGCGATGGACTCCTGCTGGCTCATGTCGCCAAAGCCGTAAGCGTCGAACGTGTCCTGCGTGCATTCCACGATGAAGGTCGCCGTGTCCGCGTCGAACTGGTAGGCGTGGGCCCAGACCCAGCCTTTGGCCGTCTTTTCGAAGATGAAGGTAAACGCGTCGTCGAATTTCTGGTGCGTGCCCAGCCAGACGAACTGACACAGGCGCTTGTCAATGTCGGGGTGAAAAACGTCAGCGAATTCCATCCGTGTCTTTGAATTCAGCCCGTCCGCGGCGACGACGACATCAAAGTCGTCCATGTAGGCGGACGCACTCTGCACCTCGGTTTCAAAACGTAACTCGACGCCCAGTTCGCGCGCCCGGTCCTGAAGAATCAACAAAAGCCGCTTGCGCCCAATGCCGCAGAAACCGTGCCCGCCGGACACGGTGCGCGTACCCTTATGCACCAGCGCGACATCGTCCCAGTAGGCGAAATGCTCGCGGATGATCGCAGCACTCTGGGCATCGTTCGCGGCCAGATTGTCGAGAGTTTCGTCCGACAGCACCACGCCCCACCCAAAGGTGTCATCGGCGCGGTTACGCTCAAAGATCACGACCTCGGCGCTGGGATCGCGCAGCTTCGTGGAAATCCCAAAATAGAGACCAGCAGGACCGCCGCCGAGACATGCAATGCGCATAAACACCTGCTCCCGTGGAATGACGCTATGACATACAGGCTAGGCTGAGTCGCAATTTGCTTCAAGTAGAAATATTTTAAACTTAAAAGGTTATCGATGAAGGCAAACTGCGCGTTGGCTTTGCGACGGGCAGATTCTGCCATCAAAAAAAGCAAAGGCCCCGGCCATAATCACCGGGGCCCCATGCAGTTCAGATTATTCCGTTAGGCGGACCTGCTGTCCGCCGTCGAGTCATCAGCCGAACACGTCCGTCAAGGCCGTGTCGACCGCACCAAGAATATGGTCAATGTCGTCCTTGGTCGCGATCAGAGCAGGCGAGAAGCACAGCGTATTGTTGCGCCCCGGAAGGGACCGGTTCGTCGCGCCGATGATCACGGCCTGTCTCATGCAATTGGCCACAACGGCCTGAACCATCTTTTCATCCGCAGGTTCGCGGGTGTCCCGGTCGGTGACCAGTTCTGCACCTTGAAACAGACCCTTGCCGCGCACATCGCCAATGATCTTGTGCTTGTCCTGAAGGGCATTCAGTTGGTCCTTCATATATGCGCCCACGGTAACAGTGTTGCCAATCAGGTCCTCGTCCTCGATGATGCGCATGTTTTCGATGGCCGCCGCTGGCCCCGCCGTACAGCCGCCAAAGGTCGAGATGTCGCGGAAGTAGTTCATGTTGTCCGAGGTATCGTCCTTGAACATGTCGAAAACGGCGTTCGTGGTGACCATGCAGGCGATAGCCGCATACCCGCTTGCCACACCCTTGGCCATGGTCACGAAATCCGGCTGCACGCCGTAGTGCTGGTAACCGAACCATTCTCCGGTCCGGCCCACACCGCAGACGACCTCGTCAATATGCAGCAGGATGTCATACTTTTTGCAGATCTCGGCAACGCGGGGCCAGTAGCCGTCGGGCGCCTCGATCACGCCGCCGCCAGCGGTCATGGGCTCAAGGCACAAGCCCCCCACGGTGTCTGGACCTTCGCGCAAAATGATCGCCTCGATCTGGTCGGCGGCCCATTCGCCATAGTTCTGTTCAGGCGCACCGTCCTGTTCGTGCTTGCGGTATTCAAGACAGTGGGGGACGCGGATGAAACCGGGAGTGTAGGGCCCATATTGCGCGTTTCGCTCGTCCTGGCCACCCGCCGACAGGCAGGCGATAGTGGTGCCATGGTAGTCGCGGTCACGGTAGAGGATCTTGTGCTTTTTGCCGCCATAGCGCTTGTGCGCGATCTGGCGGATCATCTTGAAGGCTTTCTCGTTCGCTTCGGAGCCGGAGTTGCAGTAGTAGACGCGGTCCATGCCCGGCATCTTGGTCAGAAGTTTTTCAGCAAAGAGCGCGCCGGGGATCGAGCCGGTGGTGCCGCCAAAGAAATTCATCTTGACGATGGCGTCACGCACCGCATCGCCCATGCTCTCGCGCCCATAGCCGATGTTGACCGTCCAGACCCCGCCCGACACCGCGTCGATATGTTCGATGCCCTTTTGGTCCCAGACCTTCATACCCTTGCCTTCGACGATGATCTTGGGATCGGCACCGGTAAAAAAGGGCTGGTGCTGGATCAGGTGATGCCAGACGTTTGCACGGTCGGCTTCGACCACGCGGGAGATGTCGTTTTCGTTGAACGTACCGTCCATGGGTCAAAAACCTTTCGATGAGGGGCAGGGATCAGAGGGATTGCGGCGCACTCCACCCGCTGACAGGCATAATCGCTGAGAATCTCATCATGAATATAGGGCCAGTTCGAATTTGTAAGTAAAGCCAGTTCCAACCGCTCGGCATCCCGGTCCTGACCCGAACGCCCACAAACTGCCCTATTTTCAGGCGTATCGGCCAAATTTCGATTCATCAAAGGCGGAGTTTGATGTCCGGTCATTGTAACAGTTTCTTTGAATAAACATTGATCCGCAGTGTAATTTCGGCTCGGATCGCGCCAGCGTCGCGACATGTTGCGCGCGATAGAGGCGGAATACCGCCCGAGCCGATCAAAAATATGTGGCCACAGGGCTGCGTGAACCACGGGAGTTATGACTTATGACCTTCAAGACCAAGCTGATGGGGGCCGTTGCGGCCACTGCACTTCTGGCCGGGGCGCAAAGCGCTGTTGCCGCAGGCCACGGCGGTGAAATCACTGTTGCCTATTTCCTTGAATGGCCAATGCCGTTCCAGTTCGCCAAAGAAACCGGCATGTACGAAGAGGCCATGGGCACCAAGATCAATTGGGTCAGCTTTGACACCGGTACCGCGATGTCCGCGGCCATGGCGTCGGGCGATGTCCAAATTTCTGTGTCCCAAGGCGTACCGCCGTTCGTCGTCGCAACCTCTGCCGGGCAGGACATCCAGATCGTGGATGTGGCCGTGTCCTACTCGGACAACGACAACTGCGTCGTCGCCTCGGCCCTTGAGATCGACAAGGAGTCTGCGGGCGAATTGGCGGGCAAGAAAGTGGCCGTACCGCTGGGCACTGCAGCCCATTACGGGTTCCTGAGCCAGATGAACCATTTTGGCGTGGATTTGGCCAGCCTCGACGTCGTCGACATGGCCCCTGCGGAAGGTGCTGCGGCACTGGCGCAGGGTTCTGTGGACATGGCCTGTGGGTGGGGTGGTGCACTGCGCCGCATGAAAGAATCCGGCAACGTGCTTTTGACCGGCGCGGAAAAGCAGGACCTGGGCATTCTCGTCTTTGACGCCACCACTGCCCCTGCAAACTTCATCGCCGAGGAAGGTGAGTTGCTGAGCAAGTTCCTTGCCGTCACAGCCGAAGCCAACGCCATGTGGGCGGATGAGGCGAACCACGCCAAGATGCTGCCCGTCATCGCCAAAGACGCTGGCATGGACGAAGCGGCGACAGCTGAAACGCTTGCCACCTTCGTCTTTCCAACTGTCGAAGAACAGTTGAGCGCCAAGTGGCTTGGTGGCACGGCGGCATCCTTCATGAAGGGTGTGGCGGATGTGTTCGTCGAAGCAGGCTCCATTGACGGCGCGCTCGACAGCTATGAGGGCACTGTGAACACCGCCCCTCTGGAATCGCTAAACTAAGCCTTTGCCGGCTCGCGCGACGCATGTCGCGCGAGCCGCTTTACCAGACCAAAGCGGACGACACGTCCGCCT
>CAYGPT010000022.1:0-52918 GCA_964351755.1 uncultured Rhodobacterales bacterium
CTGCAAAGGGATCGACTTGGATGGATGCATAATCTGCATCCAGTGCGACCAATGTCATTCGGGCGATGCGGGTGTAGACGCTGAACCGATAGCCATAAAGGGTCAGTGCCATCGCCCCTAGCCTTGCTTCAATAGGCGCTGTTTCTGGCGGCCCCAGTCGCGCTTGGCAGAGGTGTCGCGTTTGTCGTGCAGCTTCTTGCCCTTGGCGATGCCGATCTTGATCTTGGCGATGCCCTTGTGATTGAAATAGAGCACCAGCGGCACAAGTGTCATGCCCTTGCGCTGGGTCTGGTTCCACAGGTCACTCATCTGCTTGCGACTGACCAGAAGTTTGCGGCGGCGACGTTCGTCGTGACCAAATGTCTTGGCCTGCTTGTAGGGTGCGATGTAAGAGTTCACGAGCCACAGCTCGCCATCTTCGACCGCAGCATAGCTTTCGGCGATATTTGCACCGCCAATACGCAGGGATTTGACTTCGGAGCCTTCAAGGATGATGCCGCACTCGAGGTCGTCCTCGATGGCATAATCGAACCGAGCCCGCCGGTTTTCGGCGGCGACCTTGTAATTGGGGTCTGATTTTCCTTGTACCATTGGGATGGGATGTAGGCCCGCACCCGCATAAGCGCAAGGCGTCGCAGGCCATGACAGGGCGAAGTCATTAACGGAAACAGGTCAGACTGCGTCTTTGACAGACTTGCCCGCGGCCGCAGCATCAATGATGCCAGGACCCGCAGCACTGGCAACAGCTTCGACTTCTTTCGCCAACTGCAAACCACTTGAGGCCGCTTCAGCCGCTTCGCCAAATGCTTTGGCAGCACCGACACCGTTGACAATCAGGTTGCCACCCGCAAGGACCACTTCGGCCAGGATTGGAATGGCCTTGGCCGCAATCTTTTTGGCGTCGCTGGTCAACAACGCTTTGAACTCTGCCGTCTTGGTTTGCAGCACGCCGACGTCGGCTTCGACAGCGGCGACTTTCTCCCCTGACTTCACAACCATCTTCAGTTTTTTGTCCAGGCTGGCACGCATCTTTTCGCGATAACCGTCAACGGACTTGCGCAATTTCGCATCGGCCATCAACGCCGCAAAATCAGGACCCTCGATTCTCTCTTCGAAGTCGTCGATGTCGGTCAGGATACGATCCGCCCCAAGAGATGCCTTTTGCTGAGCGATCTTCTGGCGTTCTACCTTGGCGACAAGCTGGGTCACCAGATCTTCGAGCCTGCTGATGTTTGATACCGCATCACCACCAATAAGGGTGTTAATCGCGGCAGCAGCGACCTCGGAATTGTTGGCATCGAAAAGCGAGAATTCCTTTTGCAGGTCTTTCGCAATGTCGTGGATCGCCTTGCCCGTCTGTGCAGTGTCACGCGACAAATCGCGCCCGGCTTGAAACAGCCCTGCGCTGCTGCGCCATACGGCCACAATACCCAAGGCAATCGCAGGCGGGTTCAACGTGGCCGAGCCCACGGCGACGCCGGCGACACCCCCGCCCAGACCTGCGAGGGGAATGGCAACCTTAGCGGCCCCCTTGGTCTTGTAGAACTTCACCGTTTTTTCGATGCCGGTGGACTCGGCCAGAACTGCGGCAGGCAGAGCGTTGAGTTTGGCTTGCAAGTCGGCCACAGCCTTACGGACGCCACCTTGAACGACTTCGTTATAGACCTTTTCGCGCGCAGCCTCCGACGACATGTTCATCTTTTCGGCGTAGTCATCGACCTTCTTCAACTTTTGGGTGATCGCCGCCATATCCGCCGCTGCGGCCATGGAAAGTTTTTGCGCGGCATCCACCATCTTTTGCTGCGCCACCAGATCGCCATACGCATCCAAAGCCCGGATGATGCCCAAAGGAACAACCAGTACAACGGGTGCCGGGCCAAGCTTTACATCAGGATGAACAGCGTGACCGCTCATCATCTTGGACAGGTCACCCTGCCAGATGACGTGGGGTTTCTTGTCCGGCTTATGTTCGTCGCCAAACATCGGATCAATTTCACGCACGCCATCGTCGCCATCGCCCGCATCCTGCACTACCGCCTCGGCGTTGTCCGCATCATCGTCAGCGGTTTCGTCGAATTTCAGTTCGCCTGCAAACTTCGTCCTGATTTCCTTGATAAACAGCTTTTCGAATGTGGGGTGTACCTTGCCAATCGACTGGATGAACATCGCATTTTCGATTGCTTCATATTGCATTGTGCCCTTTGCAAGCATCACGGCTTTGGCGGGCATCGCATTCGCTATCTTTTTGGCCGCTGCGACGGGGTCAGCAAAAAACAGAAAATCCTTGTCAAGTTTTGCGGCGGCGAATGAATATTGCCGCCCCGAGTTGATCAGCTTGACTGCAGACGAGAGAGCACCTTCCAGTGCAAATGCGGAACCTTTAGCCATTTGGATTACCTCAAAAAAACTTTGGGAAGTTATGAGGTACAGCTTAACAGGCAACCAAGGGTCTTCGAGTCTTTTCGAGCTTCCAGCCCTTGAATCCACCGGTTTTCTTTCAATCCCCCAGCTTTTTGTGCACCTCGTCCAGATCGATCTCTCCGATCGGCATCTTGTTCGAGGGGTTCTCGAAATCGTACTTGAACACGTTGAAGTCGCGTTTGTAGATCTCATACATCAGATGCATCGACAGGTCGTCAAAGTAATCCTCGACAGGATGAGCGCGCTTGGGTCCGTGCCCTTCGCTTTCGTTGAAGCGGGGGATTTTGTCGATCTTGACACCATGCGGGGTCTTGATCGATTTCATCACGCCTTCCATCCCTTCGTTGAACTTCTCGGTCCATATGATCTTGTCATAGCGTCCGCCGTTCACGATGAAGGTCGACACATGGCCTGACATGGCCGACCAGTGAATGTCGGGTTCCATCGGGCGACGCCAGCGGATGGTGTCACGAGTGAACAACAGGAACCGGCGGAACGACTTGATCTGGTCAAAGTCGTCCTTGCCCTCCGGCCCACCGACCTCGATTCCGTATTTCTGGATCAACAGGGGCACAAGGTTGCCACGATACCGCTTGCCGTTGCGCTGGATGCCACAAATCTTGTCAAAGAATGAACTGAGGATGCGGGTGTAGGGGTTGCGCACGCAGGTGAAGGCATAGCTGCGATGAGTCTTCACATTCTCTGTGATGGTGGGCTGACTGGGTTCAAGCGCCCATTTGTGCATGCCGCCCTGTGCGTCATGGATGTCGCCATCAAAGAATTCGCCATGATCGGAGAAATACATGATCTGTCCGATCGTCGAGCACGCACACTTCGGCACGACGCGATAAACCACGCTTTCACTCTCTGTCATCCAAGTCCCGGGAAAACCCATACCACTCGCCTTTTTTTGGTGCTGCCTTGTTGTGCAGCTTTGATTGTGTCCAAAAAACCAAAGAAATCTTGTTTATTCAATCTCTCCTTACCTTTATCTACGTAAACAATAACGCGTAAAGAGGCAGTTAAGTTTCCAGAATGGCAAAGATCGCCTACATTCTTCTATGCCACAAGGACCCGGATGCTATCATCAAGCAGGCGGAACGACTGACTGCGGCCGACGACTATATGTCGATCCACTTTGACGCCCGCGCCAACCCCGCGCATTTTCAACGCATCACCACAGCCCTGAAAGATAACCCGAACGTGACTTTTGCGCATCGCAGGATCCGTTGTGGATGGGGGGAGTGGAGCCTTGTTCAGGCCACGCTTTATGCCGTCGAATCCGCAGTCGAAGCGTTTCCGCGTGCCACGCATTTCTACATGCTGTCTGGCGACTGCATGGCGATCAAGTCTGCGGAGTACACCCATAAGTTTCTGGACGACAACGACGCCGACTTTATCGAAAGCTTCGACTATTTCGACAGCGACTGGATCAAGACCGGGATGAAGGAAGAGCGACTGATCTATCGCCACTTCTTCAACGAGCGCACGCAGAAATGGCGGTTCTATACCAGCTATCATCTGCAACAGCGCTTTGGCCTGACCCGCAAGATTCCAGCCGACATTCAGGTGCAGATCGGCAGCCAATGGTGGTGCCTTCGCCGTCGCACCATCGAATGGGTGCTGGATTTCACCCGCCAGCGGCGCGACGTGATGCGATTTTTCCGCACGACATGGATCCCGGACGAGACTTTTTTTCAGACCATCGTGCGCCATTGCGTGCCCGAAGAGGAAATTCGCAGCCGCACGCTGACCTTCCTGCTGTTCACCGACTACGGAATGCCGGTGACGTTCTACGACGACCACTATGACCTGCTGCTCAGCCAGGATTTCCTGTTCGCGCGCAAGATCAGCAGCGAGGCGAATGACCTCAAGCGCAGGCTTGGTCTGCTTTATGCCGCTGAAAACGTTCCGTTCCAGATTTCGAACGAGGGGGCCAGCCTGTTCGCCTTTCTGACCGGGCGGGGCCGGATCGGGCGCCGCTTTGCCACCCGCTTTTGGGAGACAGAGAGCACGCTGGGGCGCAACCGCGAGCTTCTGATCATCATCTGCAAGAAATGGCATGTGGCCAAGCGCATGCTGGAGCGTATCCGCCAGATGACCAACGTGCCGGCCATCGAATACCTGTTCAACGAAGAGAACACTGCCCTGCCCGACCTTGGCGGCATTCAGAACACGCTGGAAAAACGCACCCGCCACCGGCGTGCGCTGATGCGCATGTTGTTCGACTATTATGAAACGGATCGCCTGATCGTGTGCATGGACCCCGGGAATCTGGATCTGTTGCAGGATTTCGCGGGCGACCGATCCTTGACGCGCATGCTGGAAATCCAGTGCAACTTTACCGATGAATACCTCATCGGACACGCCATGCGCGTCGGCCTGGCCGGCGAGCAGACAGCGCCGGAAACACTCGAACGCCTGTTGCCGACGATCCGCAACGACATGACCTTTGAATCCGATCGCATTGGTGACGCGGATTTCGAGAATCTGGGCCGCATCCGGGAATCCGCCGATCTGGACGAGAACGCCAGCGCATTGGCAGAGTTCCTGAGCGTGCCCCCAGAAAAGGCGCGCGAGATTGCCGATGTCGATTATCTGTTTGCCGACTAGGGCTGTGGCGCGATACGGCGCGGCAGGGTGAAACTGTCCTCCCGGTTTGATGCCCGCATCGCGTGGCTGACCTTGTTGCAGGTGGCGCAGACGCTGTTGATGCGCTGCCCGGGCTATGCGCGTGCGTCGATCTGGATCTGGATCGCTTTGGCGGGGGGGTTTGGGTGCGGCGCTGTTCACGCCCTTTGCCGTGCTGATCGATGCGCTGTTCGGCCTTGATGTCGACAATGTTGCACACCAGGTTGAGAACGAAAGCCCTGTGGCCGAAATCGCGGTCCTTGCTTCGATTTTCATGGTGGACAAGCCAAGCCTGACGTTCTGAGGGTGCAGAATCCGCTCGAACAGGGGCGAGGGACTGCGTATGCAGGCGGGCATGACCGATGACCGCATGACCCTGTTCGCGATCACCCTGCCCGGCCTTGAGGCCACGTTGGCCGACGACGCGCGCGCGCTTGGCTTTGAGGTCACCGGGGTCGAACCGGGCGGCGTCACCATAGCGGGCGACTGGCACGAAGTGTGGCGTGCCAATTTTGAGCTGCGCGGCGCCACTCGGGTGCTGGTGCGGGTGGGCGAGTTCATGGCCTTTCACCTTGCCCAGTTGGATAAACGCGCGCGCAAGTTTGCGTGGAGCGAGGTGCTGCGCAGGGACGTGCCCGTGCGTGTAGATGTCGCCACCTCGCGCAAGTCGAAAATCTATCACGCAGGCGCCGCGACCCAACGAATCGAGGCCGCGCTGGTCGAAGAGGCGGGCATGACCATCGCCGCCGATGCCCCCGTCACCCTCAAGGTGCGCATCGACGACAATCGCGTGACCATCAGCGTCGACACCTCGGGCGAGCCTTTGCACAAGCGGGGCAACAAGCCCGCCGTGGGTAAGGCCCCGATGCGCGAGACGCTGGCAGCCATGTTCCTGAACCAGTGCGGATTTGACGGCACGTTTCCGGTGTTCGACCCCATGTGCGGATCTGGCACCTTCGTAATCGAGGCGGCAGAGATGGCGGCCGGTTTTCAGCCGGGCCGCTCACGCAACTTCGGCTTTGAACATTTGGTGACTTATGGCCCCAATGCAGAATCCCTGCGTCGCGCGGGCAGGCTGCGCGACCCGCAGGTGCGGTTCTTTGGATCGGATCGGGACGCCGGTGTCATCGACATGGCGCGCGCGAATGCCGAGCGCGCAGGAGTGGACGAACTGGTGAGTTTTGACACCGCCAATGCGGGCGAGTCGACACCGCCCGAAGGGCCACCCGGCCTTGTCATCGTCAACCCGCCCTATGGCACACGGATCGGCGACAAAAAGGCGCTGTATCCCGTTTATGGCCGTCTGGGACAAGTGTTGCGCGAACGGTTTGCGGGCTGGCGCGTCGGGATTGTCACAAGCGAGGGGGGACTCGCGGCGGCCATGGGCCTGCCGTTCCTGCCCGACGGGCCAAGCATCGCCCATGGCGGGCTGCGCGTCAGGCTGTATCGTACCGGGCCGCTGGACGGCGCATGAACATGTGCCTTCCAAGGCCGCGCATAAGGCGTATGTTCATACGCCCTACTTCGCTTTCCACGTATCCAGCCAGCGCCGGATGCGCCCGCGCCTTTCACTGACCGCGTCGCCTGCGGCCTCCCAACTGTCCTGAATCTCCTCAAGCCTGGGATCAATGCGCTTGCGGCGGAACCGGCGCCAGCGCACCCAGATGGCATAGAAGACCGCGGCGATGATGGTCAGGATGACGATGTTGACCCACGGCAGACCCTTAGACACCTCCGGCCCCGCAATGGGGCGCAGGGAAATCGCATTGGGAAAGATGGTCAGGAACTCATTGCGCCAGCCATAATGCGTGATCACGAACCATTCCGGGTCATTGCGGTTGGATACGGCATCGGCGGCTTCGGTGAACAGGTTCGAGGTGTCGAACTTGAAATAGGGCGGCCAGCTCCACCCCGTATCCTCGTTCCGGTAGACCATGGGGCGGCCGTTGGCCCGAACGGTTTGCAGGAACTGCACATCCCGGTTGATCAGCGTGTCGGATTGTTCATCCGGGCGCGACCAGAACACACGCGTCCAGTCGTTCAGGTCCTGGCGTTCCTCGAAAACCCGCACGATGCGCACGATATCGCGCTGCGGCAGGGTGTAGTGCAGGAAGGCCGCGAACATCACCCAGAACGAGATCAGAAGTGTCCAGCCGATATAACGCATGGGGGTCCCTTTCAGGCGAAATTCACGAGGTAGATGATGAGGCACACAAGACCCATGGGCACAATATAGACACCCAGGATCAGTTTGCGACGCAGCGAGCCGTCATATTGTTTAAGCCCGGCGCGCACATAGGACTCTTTGGGCAGGTCGAACTGGCCCGCGTCATACTCAGCCTCGAGCCGGTCGCGCGCCCGGGCACGGGAATACAACGACAGGGACAAGTAGACGATGCTGAGCAGCACGAAGGCGATAAAGAGCAGTCGAACAAGTACCATCTTACCTCCTCACAGCGCCCCATGGACCCACGCGCGCGATCAGGTCAAGGGGTTCGGGTTTGGGTGTCTCCATCGGGGCATCATGCCCGAACAGGGCCGCACGTGCACCCGCCTTGTCGGCGGCATACTCGGCCTCGAGATATTGCGCGACATATTCCTTTTTCGCATCCGGCCACGTGGCATAGGCGGCATAGAACGCCTGCTTGTGACAGATGAACAACTGGCGCACATCACGGGGGGAAAGTTCGCTCAGCAGCATGTTGACCAGATCGACGTCCGGAGTGGCGGCAGCGCGCAGGGTGTAGAAATAGGCCGGGTGGTCCGAGGTGATGCGCGGCCACGCACCTCCGTTTTCCGCCCAGTTGACCAGATCGTTCAACCCGTGGAATTCGTCCGGCAGCAGGTCGCTGTGACGCCGGGCCAGCATCCGCATGTCGCGCCGCGTGGTCCCGGCAAGGTCCACGCCCGCCTCGGTCACCGCCGACACAAGGATGAAGTCCATCTTTTGCCGCAGGATCGCCGCCCCATCGATGCCGCGCGCCTTGACGATGGGTTCGACCAGATCGTTGTATTCAAGGAACTTGGCGATCTGGTTCCGGTCGTGCAGGTCAAAGCAGTATTTCGTCGGCACGTCCTGCGGTTTTTTCGTGACCGCGATGGTGGCCGGATGATCGAGGGTCTGAAACACGTAAAGCCCGCCGAAATGCGAGGTCCAGAAATTGCCGTGCTCAACTTTCAGCGGTTTGAGCCGCACGGGGTTGCGGGTCACATCGCCGGTCTGCCCGGCCAGCGTGATCATCTCGGCGATCAGCACGTCATCGAACCACGCGTCCTCTTCGTTGAGGAAGGTATCGACCTTGTTCGCCAGAGTGCCTGCATTGCGCACCGTGCCGCTGGTCGTATCCGCCTCGACCGAGATGGCGCGGATGTCGAACAGGCGCTTGGGGCTTGAGACGTCGTAGACCGAATTGACCAGTTCCCCCGCCACGGCATCGCGCGCGGTGAGGGCGAACAGCGCCGCCTCGTTTTCCGCGATAAAGCGTTGCAGGATCGGCAGGCAGGTCGAGAATTTCGCATCCAGCAGCGGGCAGTGGCGCTGTTCGGTGGAGAGCAGGATGAACTGCCGGTTGACCCCGTTGTGGTTGAGGTAGAGCGGGTCGTTCAGGTCATCGCCCACCTCGGGGGAAAAGCCGGAGATGTCGATGTAGAAGTCGGTGAGGGTGGTGCGTTTGCCGGTGAGATGTTCGAGCGCACGGTTGTAGCGGTCGACCAGCGCAGGGGAGGCGACGTGGAACAGGTTGCCATACATGAGGCCGCGTTGGATGAGGCGGATCATTGGGTGTCCTTCTTACAGCGCTTTTGTTGGGCAGCGGTCGGCCAGGGCATGAGCCGGCTTAAGGAGCTATTTCGCAAGTAGAACACAGTTTTTCTCTTTGAATTGTCGATACGCTTCTTGCCGCTGCAGCACCAAGAACTCCTCAACTGGTAGCGTGCTATCTGCATCGAGTTTTGCCCAGATATCAGTCATCACGCGGTTGAAAGTTGCGGCCCACGCGAACCCCATCACAAACTCTATTGTTTGACCGCGAACCATACCGACTTTCACTGAGTTCGGAACAGTGTCCAAATCTGAGTCGGTCAGGTCTCCTATGGCCCAAGCATCAAAAAATTTTAGTATCGCGTCGTAACCGTCATCAAACAACAGGTCACTTGCCTCAGAGTTTTCGCGAGAGATGTCAGCCAGTGAGGCACATTTCCAAAGAGCATACCCTCGTTCAAAACTCTGGATGTGGCTATCTTGTGCGCTTGATCCGGTTGGCAAGGACGACACAATGGCAGCTGCAGTCATCATCAGGAACCAATTACTGCATCTGACCAGTTTAGAAATCAACTTCAAGAAACTCACTCCTTATCCCCCCGCGCCATATCCTGCCCCCGCAGCACCTCGACCCGTTGCGCCATGTTGAACCACGCCAGCACCACCATCGGCACCCATGACACCGCGAACAGGGCCGAGCCGCGCAGGGCGATTTCGGCCACCAGTGCCGGGCCGCCGATGTCCAAGGCGCTGCGATAGGCCGCGTTGTCGAAAGCGACCAAAACAAGCGCGGACACAAGCACCAGCATCACGACGGCGAACAGCACCCCCAGCACGACCCGCTTTTGCGACCGCGTGTCCACGGGCACCAGCATGCGCGGCAGAACCCAGCCCAACACGCCCAGAATGATGAGCGGCACGCCGGTGTTCCAGAGGGTCGGCTCTTGGCTCAACCCTTCCCCTCCAACCACCGCTTCTTCGCCTCTTCCTGCCGGCCAAAGTCGCGCACCATAGCGTCGATCGCCACCTCGTCCGACTTGTCGGCATAGCGGAATTCACTGTCCGCGTAGCGGTTGATCTCCTGCACCACCATATCGACCGTGATCGGCACGCGCAGGTCCGTGATCATCGCGGCCTTGGTGTCGTAATCCTTGAACAGGAACAGGTCGGGGTTCTCCATCCACTCGTCCGGCAGTTCGAAGTCCATCGCGCGGACCTTGACCGCGTCGGTGATGTTCTTGATCGCGCGGCCAGTGAACCGCTCGTCCGCCTCCTGAATGGCCTTGAGGTAAGTGCCCAGCTTGGCAATCGTGTCCAGCGCGCCGATGTCGGAGTGCACACGGTCGAACACCTCCATCAACCCTTCTTCATGCGGCCGGGCGTGGGAGTCGAAGGACGCGGCCACGGCTTTCTTGATTTCCTGCGCCGAGAAGACTTCGTGATTGCCCAGCGGGATGTCGTGGTTCTTGCCCATCAAGAGGTAAAGGATGTCGATGTAATCCTCGCGGGTTTGCGGGCCGTCGACGAGGAAGCGGGCCCCGGCCCGCTGGCGCAGGGCGTCGTCCACGTTTTCGGGGTAGTTGGAGAACATGCCGAACGTGCAGTTGCCCCGCACAACAGTGTTGGCCCCGGCAAAGCTTTCCATCAGCACGGCGGTGATTTCGAGTTGCCCGGCGGAGGACTGGCGATCCCCCCGCTTGCCCGCAAGCTGGTCGATGTCGTCGATGGTGCCGAAGCCGATGACGGCGGGGTCGAGGATGGTGTTGATGAAGGCCTTGGCGTTCTGTCCCGACTTGCCCTGGTAGCTGTCGATGTTGTCGGTGGACAGGTTCTGGTATCGGAACGGATAGCCTGCGACCTGGCAGTAGTCGTTCAGCAGCCCGGCCATCATCTGGATCAGCGTCGTCTTGCCCGTGCCCGGCTTGCCGTCGCCCATGAAGGTGAAGATGAAGCCGCCCAGTTCTGCAAAGGGGTTCAGGCGGCGGTCGAAATCATAGGCCATCAGCATCTTGGCCAGCTTCATCGCCTGGTACTTGGCGATGTGGTTGCCCACGACCTCGTGCGGTTTCTTGAAGGTCATGGTGAGGGTGGTGGATTTCGCCTTGTGCGCCGGGCTGAAGCCCTGAACGGTGAAATCATCCGCCTCGACCCGCCAACTGGCTTGGGTGAAGGGGCCAAGGCGGGGCGCGTTCTGGGCGCGCAATGCCACCTTCTCCATCAGCGCCTCTGCAAAGGCGGTGATCGTGGCGACAAGGTGGGCGTCATCGGCGGCGTGGGCGGCGATGTCCTGATCCAGTTCCCACAGTGCTCCGTGCAGGGCGGTCTGGCCGTTGTCGGTCAGCACCTCCTCGACCTCGCCGACCTCGACCGTTATTTCGGTCTGGTGGGACGACAGCAGGTAGGCCGCGGCGTTGCCAAAGACGTAAAGGGTGATCAGCGCCTCGGCGGCCAGCAGTTCGGCGAACTCGGTCTTGCGGGCAGCAGGCAGGGCCCCTTCGAGGTTGGACCGTTTGAGGTCGCCGAGGCCCGAGACGGAGGCGTAATTTTCGGCCACCGCCAGAGCGATGGAGATGGCGCGGCGCAGGGCGTTCAGAACGGTGGCCTGCACGGGCGACATGAGGGCGTCATCCGCGTCGGCCCCTTCGATGGTGGCCATCAGTTGCACCGCCCCGGTCGGGGTCGTGCGCCGGGTCACAAGACCGGGCGTGGTGGTGCGGAACCGCCGCCGCGTGCCGATCCCGGAGGAGCGTTCGACCTGCGGCGCCTCTGTGCCCTTGCCAATGCGGGGGGCGTGATCGAACCCTTGCAGCATGGCCAGCGCCATGGGGTAGTGCGCGATGATCTCGGCCTCGCGCAGTTCCATTTGATCGGCGGATTGGGTCATTCAGGACACCTCGAAATTGAAAACTCTGGAGCCGTGCAGGTCGTTTCGCCTGTCACGGGATCAAACTCATAACGGATCGCACCAGCACCATGCGTGTGGAAATGCAGGATTTCGACTTTGCCGCTCTGGTTTTGCCGGCACAGGCGCACCACGTCCACACCTCCTACCACCCATTGGCCTTTTCGACGCAAGTGTGGCTGTCGATGTAAGGGTGAGTGCCATGAAACATGCGCGGTTCGAAACCACGCCGTGCGAGGTAAGCATCGACCGCGGCGCCTTCCTGGGTTTGTACACGATCAAATATGCGCTCGGCCGACGGGCGGACCGAAGCTGCGCATCCGGACACGGCAATCGCAAGGGCAACCGGAACGAGGATCCTCGCGGCACCCCACCCCTTCTCTGTTTCAAAAAAATCCCCCCCGGAGGGCCGATCTGCTATCATGCCATCCCTGCTGGAATTGTTGACTGACCCGCCAGTCTCCGTGACCTGATCAGCTGTCCGGCTCATTTCTTTTTCGTCCTTTTTGTGCCGCCCAACCAGCCGCGATACACGATGTAGTTGATGGTGATCCACATAGGGATGCCGGCGACCACGATGGACTTGACGGACGCGCTGTATCGATCACCCCGCTCGATCATTCCGGGAAACAAAAGCCAGAAGATCGCCATGGCCACCCACACAGTCGCGAAAGCGTAGTGATCCTGTTTGCGACGCTTGAGGTAGGCCAGAAAGGTTTTGGGTTTGCGGGCCATCGTCAATACCTCAGCACCCGACCGCCGGGGCTGACCACGAACTTGCGCACTGTTCCAAAGCCAGGAGGGTTCATCTCCTCGAGCGCCTGGTAGGGGCGTTGGGGCAGCACGATGGAGCGTTCCATCCGCGTCGTCCCCGTTTCGGCCCCGCGCCCGGCAAAGGGGTCGAGGGCGAAGACTTCGCGTTCCACGCTCGAAAACCAACCCGCACGTTCGGTCATCACCCGTTCCGAGCGTAGATCCTCTTCGGTCCAGACCAGCGCCCAGTCCTGCCCTTCGGGGGCGCGCGCGGCCTCAAGCACCTGACAGATGGGGCCGGACTGCTTGGTAAAGGCCGAGGAATACATCGGCCCCACGTGAAACCGGCGCAGGCGCTTGGGATGCAGGTCGTCGAAATCCTCGTCGAACCCCTTTGCGATGGTCACCAGTTTCAGCCCACCCAGCGCCTGTGCCATCAGATGCGCCTGCGCTTCGGGCCAGCGGCGCTGATCCTTGGGCAGGGCGGTGCGGCCTGTATCCTCGACCTCCATCATGTAGATGACGGGCAGGTTGACCTGACTGTCATAGACCGCCCAGTGGATGCGGAAGGTGCGGCGCTGGTCGTGCTTGTTTCCGGTCCAGACGATGCTGGGATCGTTGCGCGGCCAGAACAGTTGCCCCCGCAGCAACTCCTCGTAGTAAAGCCGCTGGGACAGGGCGAATTGCAGCTTGGTGGGCGGTTTGCGATCGCCCACGATGACCTCGACCATCTGCTTTTTCAGCTCATCGGCCGATGGCATCCCCGCAAGATGGCGTTCGGCCTGCTGGGCGTCGCTGGCCATGGTGATGATCTCTTCGGCCGCGGGAAAGCCGGATTCGACCGTGTCGATAGCAAGTGAGCCGAAGAAACGGCCCGTATCGCGGCCCACCAGAAGGTATTTCTGGGACAACGCGCGGAAGGTAAAGGTGAGTTCGGTGATGTAGCGGGTGAGGATCTTGACCTCGTCCCGGTTCAGACTGCCCTCGGCCTCCATCACGCCCGCGACGCGGCCCAGATGGGACGTGATCGTCTCGAACTTCTTGAAATAGCGGCGCGAAGCGAAGACGTCGGTGAGGCCAATGGTTTCAGATTGGGTAGTCATCTACCCGCCCTTGCGGCCCCGGCTGAGCAGGTATAGCCCCGCGATCCCGCAGAAAAAGCCGATAGCGTTGACCCAGACAGGCGCGCCGAACAGCAGGGAGGCAACCAGCGAAAGGATCGAGATGGCGATGGCGGCGATGCCGAGTTTCATGTTCATATTATCCATAGCTTGAAGGCCCCTTGTCTTTTCCGATGCCTGCCTCCGGGTCGAACTTTCCCGGTGGGGCATAGGAGCTTGACCAAATGCGAACCGCGTTTCCCGGAGGCACTCTTAAAACGCTGGTAAACAGGACCAAACACGCAGCCAATGCCGGCAATGAAAGAATAAGCACCAAGGGTTCTGGAGCCCCCAGAAAATACGAGCCAATGCTGGATGCCAGGCTGGCCAAACTTATAGCGGCACATGCGACGACCTTTTTAGGCGAGGTCACGGCTTACCCCCCATAAGCATTGCTATCGTGCTTCTCGACGATCTTGGCGAACCGGCGGGCAAAGCGTTCATCCGCCTTGGCCTTCTGTTCCAGCACGTCGCGGGCGAACACCATGTGGTCCTCGTGCGCTTCCAGCATGTCGGCCATCTTCTTGTTGGTCGCGGCGCCAATCCCGGCCATGGCGGTCTGCGCCTCTTGGTCCGTTTTCACACCGATCTCGTTGATGCGGTGGGCCACATCCTGTTGCTGCGCGGTTTTCAATGACTTGGTGAGAGCGTCATAGAGCACGACGCGCTGCTTGGTGTCCGTCTGCAGCTTGTTGATCAGCACCATCTGCGTCGCCGCCTGGTTCTGCAGAGAGTCGATCCAGGTCTTGCCCTTTTCGATGTAGCGCTCCAGCGTCTGTGACTTGGCGAGTTTCACCTGTTCGTTCTGCACCATCTGATTGTACTGGCTGTTGAGGTCGGCCAGTTCGGTTTCCAAGGCGGTGCGCTTGGCGGCGTCGGATTCGGACGCGATCTTGTTTTCGAGACTGATGATCTTGGGATCCATCGCCTGAATGTCGGACTGCAGAGTGGCGAGTTCCTGCACGGTGAACTCGCGTTCGTCCAGCGTTTCGGTGAGGTTGGTTTCCACCTTGACCTTCTGTTCCTCGAGCATCGCCAATTGCCCTTCAAGCAGTTGCACGATCACGTCGGATTTCGAAATCAGGTCCTGCAACTTGTCGTCGATCGAGGCGCTGCGCACACGTTCCTGCCGCATGGACTCGGCCTTGGCGCGGGAAAAGATGCCGATCAGACTTTCCATCCCCGTTTTGTTGCGCATTTCGTCGAAATCCTTGGAGAAGGCCGCGGTGACATCGTCCAGCCCCATGATCAGCTCTGCAATATTGGCGTTCATTACGTCGGTATGGGCGTGCACGTCGTCCAGCGTGGCATTTTCGATATCCAGCGCGATGTCATCACCCGACTTCATTTTTGAACGCGCCACCTCGATCCGGCTGGTCAGTTCCGCGATCTTGGTCTGGGCCTCGGCCACCTGAGCCTGAGATTCCTTCACCTGGCTTTCAAAGTCGGCCATTTATTTCTCCCTCGTATCAAACTTATAAGATGCATATAGGTAATGTTACGCGGATTTACATCTGGGCAATCCGCTTTCTGGGCGGACTGTGGCAAAACCCACGCGCGAAAGAAAGCACGGCTTGCACCCTTTTCGTATGAACTTGGGTGTTATAGGGCTTGAACGCGGTTCAAAGGGGGTTCCATGGCATCGAAAGCCGAAGACAGGCGCAACGCGTTGCGCGACACGCTGATCGACATCGCCCATGCCCAGATCGAGGCGGAAGGTGCTGCATCGCTCAAGGCGCGCCCCCTTGCGCAAGGCGCGGGGTGTTCGGTGGGCGCCATCTATAACGTGTTCGACGATCTGCAGGATATCGTGATCGCGGTGAACGGGCGCACCTTCGCCAGCCTGGGGGAACATGTCGCTGCCGCCCTTGAGGGCAAGGCGGACCTGCCCCCGACCAACCGGCTGATCGCCATGTCCTATGCGTATCTGGACTATGCGTCGCACCACCCCCGTTTGTGGCGTGCCCTGTTCGATGTGCGCATGTCGACGGATATGGAGGTGCCCGACTGGTATTTGGCCGAACTGGCGCGATTGTTCGGGTATATCGACGGGCCGGTGCGCGAATGTTTCCCCAATCTTGCGGACGATGATGTGGGTCTGATGACCCGCGCACTGTTTTCGTCCGTCCACGGCATCGTTCTGCTGGGACTGGAAAACCGCATCTCAGGCGTGCCGCGCAAGGAAATCCGCAGGATGATCGCGCTGGTACTGCAGTCAGCAACTGGAAACAAGATTTTTTGAACATTGTTCATTTTTATTCTTGAACAGCGTTCACACCCTTCCTATCTCTCTTCGTGAACGTTGTTCATGAAAGGGAAAAGACATGTTATCAATATTCAGAACACTATTTGCCGGGGCCAGCGCCCGGTCCGAAGAACGGCTGCGTGATGTCTATGCGATCGAATTGATCGACCAGAAAATCCGCGAAACCGAGGCACAGGTCCACGCCGCAAAATCGACGTTGGCCAGCCTGATCCAGCGCCGCCGGTCCGAACAGAGACTGTTGGAGATGCTGCGCACCCGCATCGCGTCCCTGACCGATCGCGCCCGCAGTGCCATTGAAAACGGGCGCGACGACATGGCGACCGAAGCCGCAAGCGCCATTGCCGATATGGAGAATGAAAGCACCCTGCGCGAGGGCACCATTGACCGACTTGATCTGCAAGTCACGCGGCTGCGCAACTCCGTCGAACAGGGCCATCGCCGAGTCATCGACCTGAAGCAAGGCGCGATGCAAGCCAGGGCGATGCGCCGCGAACAGAAAATGCAAGCGGGCCTGCACACCACCCTGCATGGCACCTCGGCCGCGGACGAGGCACAGGGGCTGATCGACCGTGTGATCGGCAAGGACGACCCGCTGGAACAGGCCCAGATCCTCGCCGATATCAACGCGGGCCTTGATCATACTGGCCTCGAGGACCGCATGGCCGACGCAGGTTTCGGCGACCCCACCAAGGTCACGGCACGCGATGTGCTGGACCGGCTCAAATCCTAAATTCTCCCTTCAATTTATCACAAAAGGAAAAGACCCATGTTGAATGAAAAACCCGACAACTCCCTGATCATGATGTTCAACCTCGCCGGTGTCGTTGCCGCCTACGCGTTGCTTGGCATGTCGCTCTACCTCAGCGTGGATGTGCCGCTGTCGACCAAGGGCTTCTGGGGCATCGGCATCCTGATGCTGACCCTCAGCCTCGTGAACTTCGTAAAGTACCGCTTTGACAACCAGCAGCGCATCGACCGCATCAACCGGATCGAGGAAGCGCGCAATGAAAAGCTGCTTGAGGACTACGTGAGCGACACGCGCGACGCCGCCTGATCCGGTTCAGCGACGATCGGGCCGCCTGCCTGACAGGCGGCCCGAACTGTTCAGCCCACCACGTTGTGATCGGGCCCGTAGGGAAAGCCGGTGATGTTTTCGTTGCCGTCTTCCGTGATCACCAGAATGTCGTGTTCGCGGTATCCCCCCGCCCCCGGCTGGCCGTCGGGAATCGTCAGCATCGGCTCCATCGAGATGACCATGCCGGGTTCCAGCACCGTGTCGATATCCTCGCGCAGCTCCAACCCCGCCTCGCGCCCGTAATAATGCGACAACACGCCGAAGGAATGGCCGTAGCCAAAGCTGCGATATTGCAGCAGGTCGCGTTCCTCGAAGAAGGCGTTGACCGCGTGGGTCACCTCGGCACAGCTTGTGCCGGGTTTCAGCAGTGAAATGCCCAGTTCATGCGCGGCCACGTTCGCCTCCCACGATTTGTGGCTGGCGTCGTCCACGATTTCAACGAACAGCGTGCGTTCAAGGGCCGTGTAATAGCCCGAAATCATGGGAAAGGTGTTGAGCGACAGGATATCGCCGCGCTGAAGCTTGCGGGAGGTAACGGGGTTGTGCGCGCCGTCGGTGTTCAGGCCCGACTGGAACCACACCCACGTGTCGCGATATTCGGCATCGGGAAAGCGTTTGGCGATTTCCAGTTCCATCGCGTCGCGTCCGGCCATGGCCACGTCGATTTCACGCACGCCGACCCTGATTGTATCGCGAATGGCATAGCCGCCCACATCGGCAACCTGCGCACCGTGGCGGATCAGGGTGATCTCGGCCTCGGACTTGTGCATGCGCTGGCGCATCGTCGTTTCGTACAGGTCGACCGTGGCGACGGGTTTCAGGAAATCCTCGAGCTTGCCCTGTTGCAACAGCGTCAGGTGGTCGGATTCGATCCCGATCACCGCGCCCTCTCCGGTCACTTCACGCACGGCGCGCCAGAAATTGTCGCGCTGCCAGTCGGTATAGGTGATGTTGTCGCCATGACAGCGCCGCCACGGCTGGCCCGCGTCAATCCCCGCGCTGATGGTCACGCAGGCGTCTTCGGTCACGACCAGGCCGTAGGGCCGACCGAAGGCGCAATAGAGAAAGCCCGAGTAGTAGGCGATGTTGTGCATCGAGGTGAAGAGGGCGGCAGAGGCCCCCTGCGCCTCCATCCGGTCGCGCAGTTCGGACAGGCGCGCGTCGTATTCGGCGGCTGCAAACGGCAGCGGGGCCTGTTCACCATTGTGGAAACGAAAGAATGCGGGGCGAGTGGTCATGCCTGACCCTCCTTTTCAGAAAGGTCCCGGCGTGCAGGACGAAAGGCCGGTTCAAACCGGGTGACGCCATCACCCACGACCAAGGAGGATGTTGCCGATCAGCGCGCAGTCGTCAAGCGGCGTATCAGGTCGGATGCGGGATCAGTGAGCGCGTCGATGACATTGAAATGATGTTCGCCCGGCACCACCACGTGATCGCAGCCCCACGCATCCGCGAGCCACTGTGCCTGATCCAGGAACGCCGGGCGTTCGGCCCCGCCGACCCAGACGGTCACGGGTACGTCCGGTGCGGGCTGGTGTACCGGGCTTTCGGCCCTTGCCATGCCCGCGTCCATGCCGAAATCGGCGTTCATGCTGGTGCGCAACAGCGGTTCGAGGTCCGTGAGGGGTGAAATGGGAACAACATGGGCCAGCCGTGCGCGCACCGCTTCGGGCAACATGCCCGGTGCCAGCATCCGCGCTGCAAGGTGCCCGCCTGCGGAATGGCCCGTGATGCTGATCGGGCCCGTGCCGGCGTCGGCAATGGCCATGACGGCCTGCGCGATCTGCTGCGTGATCCCCGCGATCCGCACGCTGGGGCAAAGATCGTAGGATGGCATCGCCACGGCCCACCCCTGTGCCAGCGCGCCCGTGGCCAGATGCGACCACCACGAACGGTCGAATTTCAGCCAATATCCGCCGTGCACAAAGATCAACGTGCCTTTGGCCTCGCCTTCGGGCAGAAAGTGGTCGAACGCCATCCGCTCGGACGGGCCATAGGACAGCCCCAAACGCGCCTGCGCGCCCAAGGCGTCGCGAAAGGACGCTGCCTGCCGAGACCAGCGTGGCGGGTAAGCGTCAGCGCCTTCGATATGTGCCGCATTTGCGTACGCATCGTCCAGTTCTGCCATGGCATCTCACCTCATTGGAACTGGACAATCCTAGTCCGTGTTGAAAGAGATATGCCAGCCTTGAAAGGACCCTCGTCATGCTTGACCAAACCACAGATCTCAAATCCCTGCTCAAGGACCCGAGCCTGCTTGAAACCCGTGCCTATGTGAACGGCGCGTGGATTGACGGCGACAACGGCACCTTTGATGTCACCAACCCCGCGCGTGGCGACGTGATCGCGCAGGTGGCGGACCTGAGCCGCAAACAGGTGGCCGACGCCATTGCTGCCGCTGAAAAGGCGCAAAAGGAATGGGCCAAGTGGACGGGCAAGGAGCGCGCGGGCGTGATGCGCAAGTGGTTCGACCTGATGATGGCCAACCAGGACGATCTGGGCACCATCCTGACCGCCGAACAGGGCAAGCCGCTGGCCGAAGCGAAGGGCGAGGTCGCTTATGGCGCGTCCTTCATCGAATTCTTCGGGGAAGAGGCCAAGCGTATCTACGGCGAGATGATCCCCGGCCACCAGCGCGACAAGCGCATCATGGTGCTAAAGCAGCCTATCGGCGTTGCGGCTTCGATCACCCCGTGGAATTTCCCCAACGCGATGATCACCCGCAAGGCGGGCCCCGCACTGGCCGCGGGCTGTTCGTTCGTGGCGCGCCCCGCCAAGGAAACACCACTGAGCGCCATCGTCATGGGTGTGCTGGCCGAACGGGCGGGCATCCCGGCGGGCGTGTTCAGCGTGGTGCCGTCCTCGTCTTCGTCGGAAATTGGCAAGGAGTTCTGCGAGAACCCCGCCGTGCGCAAGCTGACCTTTACAGGATCCACCGAAGTGGGTCGCATCCTGATGAAACAGGCCGCCGATCAGGTGATGAAATGCAGCATGGAACTGGGCGGCAACGCGCCCTTTATCGTGTTCGACGACGCCGATCTGGATGCCGCAGTCGAGGGCGCGATCCTTTGCAAGTTCCGCAACAACGGGCAGACCTGTGTCTGTGCAAACCGCATCTATGTCCAGGCAGGCGTCTACGATGCCTTTGCCGAGAAGCTGGCCAAACGCGTCGGGGCAATGAAGGTGGGTGACGGATTGACGCCCGGTGTGGACCTTGGCCCGCTGATCAATCCGGATGCATCGGAAAAGGTGATCGAGCATATCAAGGACGCCAAGGATAAAGGCGGCTCCGTCATTTTGGGCGACGCACAGGACAGCATGAGCGGCAACTTCTTTGCCCCCACCATCATCACCGGTGTTACGCAGGATATGAAGGTTGCCAAGGAAGAAACCTTTGGTCCACTCGCCCCGTTGTTCAAGTTCGACAACGAGGATGACGTGATCGCGATGGCCAACGACACGATCTTTGGCCTGGCCTCGTACTTCTATGCCAAGGATCTGAGCCGCGTGTACAAGGTGGCCGAAGCGCTGGAATACGGGATCGTCGGTGTAAACACCGGCCTGATCTCGACCGAGGTGGCGCCGTTCGGCGGGGTCAAGCAATCCGGTCTGGGGCGCGAAGGGTCGCACCACGGAATCGAGGATTACCTTGAAATGAAATACGTCTGTCTGAGCGTCTGACAGACGGCAGGTAAGGCGGATCTTGATCCGCCTTACTTTCGGTCCGTTCTACTCGGCCGCGCGGCGTGGCAGGACCCAGCCAGGGCGCACGAAGTGGCAGGTGTAGCCGTTGGGAATCCGCTCAAGATAATCCTGATGCTCGGGCTCGGCCTCCCAGAAATCGCCCACGGGTTCCACTTCGGTGACAACCTTGCCCGGCCACAGGCCGGAGGCTTCGACATCCGCGATGGTATCTTCGGCAATCCGCTTTTGTTCGTCGTCCACGTAGTAGATGGCCGAGCGATAACTCAGACCCCGGTCATTGCCCTGCCGGTTCAGCGTGGTCGGATCGTGGATCTGGAAAAAGAACTCCAGCAATTCGCGATAGGACGTTACTGCCGGGTCATAAATGATCTCGATCCCTTCGGCGTGGGTGCCGTGGTTGCGATAGGTCGCATTGGGTACATCGCCGCCGGTGTAGCCGACGCGGGTGGACTTGATGCCGGGTTTCTTGCGGATCAGGTCCTGCATGCCCCAGAAACATCCGCCTGCCAGAACTGCGCGTTGCTCACTCATGCCACATCCTCCACCTGGTTGAGATACTTGCCGTAACCTTCGGCCTCCATGTCGTCGCGATGCACGAAGCGCAGCGAGGCCGAGTTGATGCAATAACGCAGACCGCCCCGGTCGCGCGGGCCGTCATCAAACACGTGGCCCAAATGGCTGTCACCATGTTTGGAACGTACTTCTGTGCGGATCATGCCCAGCGTCGCATCCCGGAACTCCTCGACATAGGCCGGCTCGATAGGTTTGGTGAACGATGGCCAGCCGCACCCGGATTCATATTTGTCCGAAGATGCAAACAGGGGCTCGCCCGACACGATGTCGACGTAGATGCCGGGCTCCTTGTTGTTCAGCAGTTTGCCGGTGCCGGGTCGCTCTGTCCCGCTTTGCTGGGTGACATAGAATTCCTCGGGCGACAGGGTCGCGATCACGTCGGGGTTCTTGGTATATTCGCTCATGACTTCCTTTCCCGTGTTGCGTCGGGTCTGTGTTCATATTTGGGGCATATCACAAAGATTGAAAGAGGGTGACGCGAACCTGTGATGCGCTATTTCAGAGGCAAGGCAAGCGTAAGGAGATGAGTAATGCGAACGTTGATCGCCACAGCCGTTGTGGTCCTGAGCGCCGGTATGGCCGTCGCGGGGATGCCGAACGTGACGTTCCCCTCTATCGACGGCGGCACACTGTCCATGTCGGATTGGGACGGACGACCGGTTCTGGTCGTGAACACTGCATCCCGGTGCGCATTCACTGGTCAGTACGAAGAACTGCAAGCGTTGTACGATGCCTATCGCGATCAGGGATTGGTCGTGTTGGCGGTGCCATCGGACGACTTCCGCCAAGAACTGGACAGCGCCGAAGAGGTCAAGGAATTCTGCGAGATGAACTTTGGCCTTGACCTGCCAATGACGGATATCACCAACGTCACGGGCGCAGACGCACATCCTCTTTATCGCGCGGTGCGGGAAGAAACCGGATTTGTGCCGGGTTGGAATTTCAACAAGGTGCTATTTGCGCGTGACGGCACGGTCACTGCGACATGGGGGTCACGCACATCCCCGATGTCGCGCCCAATCAAGGACGCGGTCGAGGATGCGTTACACACGCGTTGAGCTTCGTCTGAAAGTCAGGGAGAGGCGGTGGTTGTGGTGGTGGTTGTACCCGTCCCGCCACCAGCCCCGAACACCACGGCAAGGCCGATAATGGTGGCCCCCACAGCGACCCCAGGTGTCAACGTGCCAGCCAGAAGCTGTCCGTTTGCAGGGGGCGGGGGCGTCTGAGCGGGGGGTGGCGCATTTGTACCGGTATCTTGCGCAAATACGGGCGCGGCAAGGCCAAGCGCTGCGACGACAGCTACGGATGTCCGAATCATGATCTGCTAACCCATCTGTTGTGAATTGATGGGTCACTCGTGCAACGTACAAAGTATCGGAGCAACGGTGCAACGCTGTGCGGCTTGAAACGGGTGCAACGCCGCCGGTTTCAATGACTCCGGTCGGCCAAATACAGCACTTGCCCGTAATTCATGCACTGTGCTTGGGACGCAAAATCAAGGCTGCTGATTACATAGCAAAAACGAAACAAGGGCCCACGTAACCGTGAGCCCCTGCAGAAATTTCAAATAGGAACCTGTGCTTATCAGTCCGTATCACCCGTCGAACCGGCCACGACCAAAAGGGTCGTGAGACCAACGATTGTCGCCGTAGTTCCAAGGCTCAATACGAGCGCACCACCAACCTGGCCGTCGACCTGTTCAGCACCAGCACCGCCAGAGACGGTTGTGTTCAATGGCACGTCCTGTGCGAACGCGGCTGTCGATGTCGCTGCCATCAAAGCGGCTGCGGAAATAAGTTTAAGTGTCTTAGTCATACTCATGACTCCTTTGGCTACCTGCATGAGATGTAGGTCAGATTTCAAACAAACACAATCCAGATTGCCCGCAAAGGCTCGATAATGGTCGAAAGCCGCACATGTGCGGCACAAAGGTTACTTTTTAAGCAGTCGGGTGCGGACATATCCGATTTCGTGGCCAGCCCATTGGCGGGATTGCCAGACAGTCGAGTCACGCCGATCAACCCAATAGTCATAAGTGATGATACCGCGCGTGCCGGTGCAATTTTCCTGCAAATGTAAGACGGGAAAGGTTCGTTGAACGATCTCGATAGACCCCTGTCCGACCGTGCGCATCTCACACAAAAGGTCTATTTCACTGATCCCGTTATTGCCGGTTTTGACGTACAGCTTGTGCGGGCCCGATATCGGCGACCTTGATTGGATCGCCTTCACGGCTGCATCGGCTTGCGACGATCCCAGATCATTGCCCAGACCGCGTGTTGTCACCAAAACGCCGCTGCGCAGCGTCAATTGTGCGTCGTCCGCTGTGCGCCATGTGCGCAACTGGCCTGGTCCGGTGTCGCGACGATCGGAATACGGCACCAAAAACGCGGTCTGGCCCGTGCTTTCGACCGTTACTTCCAGGGATGACACCGTCAATCTATTGATCAGAGCTGGAGTAAGCTGCGGCGGGGGCGGGGGCGGCGTACGACTGGCCCTGAGGATACTGACGTAGGTGCTGACCTGTGCTGCCTGCGAATTGGAAGAATCCGTGCCGCCAGAACATGCTGCGAGCAACAGGCTGGATACTGCCGCCAAAGCCTTCATTGTTTGACGCATCATTCCCACACTCTTCCCCAATCATTCGTCAGGTCCGTGAGGTGACCGTCGCGGACTTGCTCGTACAGACGGTCAGACACGTTCAGGCGCGCCCCACCGTCACGTTGCACTGGCCGTATTGTCGTCGTTACCGACTGGCGCGACGGCTGACCGATAAACCAACTGACGGGGACCGTCACCATGATGCCCTTGTCGAACGACCCCTCACCGAATTCATCCGCAGACACATCCGTGAGGGTAAAGAAACCACCGACCTTCCAGCCGTTAGCAAACTGTCGTTCGAGTGTAACCGTGGCACCGACATCGCCGGCAAGGTATCTCCCGACGTCAAGCTGGCCATAGTAACCTTGCCCAAAGTCGTAATAAGCCGACACGTGGCCTGTCGCGACTTCGTAGTTCTGAAAACCCAAGCGCTGGTCGAAGTCACGTTGTTTGACGTAATTCGCCTCGATCCCGAGGGCGAGCCGATTGTTGACGGGCTTCCAAAGAAACTCGGTCGATACACCACCAAACATCTGCTCAAGGTAGCCCGCGCTGATGCGTGCATAGGTATTCTTGCCGGGTTTCCACTGCTTGGAGACAAACAGTTTTTCCAAGGTAGTGTCAGCGGCACGCGCGTACAGGATCGCGTCGGTGCGGACGCGCGGCAGCACAGAGTTGGACAACCTGTCGCTGTTTTCCACGTTTCCGGCGAGGCGATGGCGAATTTCACCCGACACCAGCCATCCGGGCCCGAACCGGTAATTCCCCTCCAACGAAACACCCACGTCAGCCCTGACCGGTTCGTCGGGGTCGAAAAAGCTGGGGCGAACATATGGTCCGAGGGACCAGCTGAACCGAGGATAAAGCTTGTCGACTTCCGCCGTTACGCCAGCAGTCTGTGGCCCTGCATCGTCGATGATGACCCGAGAAAGCAAAAGCTGGCTTGCATTGGGTTGGAATTCGAGGGTTTCGAGATCGCGGCGCGATACGGTGATATTGGAAAGGGCAAGGCCGTTATTGACCAGCACGATATCGAACGTGTCCACCGATGGCGGCAGGATCCGCGCCATTGCGCGCGCAGTGCGCCCGAAAACGATGGCGTGGTTGTCGTAGCGCACGCTGGAAACACGCGCTTCCGCTCTTGTGGCGGAAACCGTAATGCTCTCCAGACGGATGCCATCCGCGCTCAGTTCCGGGCGGATGGCATCACGGATCACCAACGGCGCATTTTGTGATGTGGTCCAGCCTGTGTCATAGGCGGCTGGATTGGATGCGCGTGCCGGGCGCACGATGATCGGGCGAGGACCGGCGAGCCGGTACGCCGTCGCCGGTGTATTGGGATTGAATTGTAGCTGAAGATTGACGCCAACCTCGGACCCATAAAGCCAGTAGCCACCGACCCGAAGGTTCTGACGAACCTGATATTCGACCCCGAAGTTCAGCCGCGAGTCACGGTCAAACACACCGCGAGATGTTTCAGGTTCGTAAGCATCGGTCGAATATTCGACTTTGAGACCGAGACGGTCGTTGACTTGCCATTCGATGCCACCAAACGGCGAAACGGGCCCGCGGAACCATTGATCCGTCGCCGGCTCACCCCCGGTGTCAGTGACGTCAAACACAGGACGGTCGGAGCCGAAAGGCGAACCGATGTCACCGGCACTTCCAAGGCGCCCCCAGCCGAGCCCTGCGGTGACCTTGACGTTACCGGGCAGGTTGAACGGACGGCGGAACTGTTTGGTTGCGGCAAGGTATTCACCGGCATAGATTCCGGTGCCCGCAAAATCCTGAAGTCCGACCGTCACAGCGGGCGCGTACCGCCCTTCCTTGACAAGAAGATAGCGGAAATCAAAACTGCGGTCGCGGTAGGTGCCGAAGCCGTCCGAATTCCAATCCTGAATCCCGACATAACGGAATGTCGCAGAAATTCGGGGCGAAAACTGAAAGGTCAGGTTCGTGCGCGTTTGCCCGGCAAATGTCGAAACACCGATGGCCATCTGCCCACTAGGCAACGCTTCGCCGCTTGGCATGTCGATCAGGCCCGGCACACCATAAAAGTTCAAGCTGGGTGCGGATGTCACCACTACCGGCTTATCCGCCGAACGACCTTGCGCAGGTGCCATTGTCGTTGCGACGCCGATCGCACCACAGCTAACTCCGGCCAGCAACATGGCTTGAATGGTCTTCGGCATACGCTTCACTGTCCGATTTATTGACTTATGTTTCATCGTTTAGACCACGGGAAAGTCCCTTAAATCAACGTCAAGCAAAGCCGCGGTAACGGACAGGCGGGAAAGCGCGTCTTTCAGGATACAGGCTTGACCAACTCGCGTTCTTTCGCGGGTGTCGGCGCCACACCATTGTAGCCTTCGACCCAGCGCCGGGCCAGCGCACGGGCCTCGTCTTCGTCGCTGGATGCGAGGGCATGCCGCAATGAACGCAAGGCAGACGCCACTTCGATTTCGCTCAGGCTGTCCTCGACTGTAAAGAAAATCTTTTTGTGGCCGGTGCCCACAAGGGCGCCGTTCAAGGTCAACTCTTCGGTCATTTTTTCGCCGGGGCGCAGACCGGTGAATTCGATTTCGATATCGCCTTCCGGATTGTTGACGTCGCGCACGGTCAGCCCGGCGCTTTCGATGACCTGACGGGCCAGGTGCGCAATTTTCACGGGCTTGCCCATGTCCAGCACAAACACTTCTCCGCCCTGGGCCATCGAACCGGCCCGTAGTACCAGATGCACCGCCTCTTGTACTGTCATGAAATACCGCGACACGTCGCGATGGGTTACTGTCAAGGGGCCACCACGGCGCAACTGTTCCTGAAACAACGGCACAACGGACCCAGAAGAGCCAAGGACATTGCCAAAGCGCACAATGGAAAAGATCAGGCCCTTCTGGGCCGCAATGCGATCAGCGACATCCTGAACCACCAACTCTGCCAGCCGCTTGGACGCGCCCATGACGTTTGTCGGACGCACTGCCTTGTCGGATGAGATAAGCACAAAGCGTTCAACACCCGCCTCTGCCGCTTCGGTCACAAGGGTCTGGGTGCCAAGCACGTTGTTGGCCAGACCCGCCAGCGGGTTGAATTCGACCAAAGGCACGTGCTTGTAGGCCGCCGCGTGCAGTACAACCTGAATTTGGTGTACCTGCAATACACGTCGCACCTGACGGGCGTCGGTGACCGATCCCAACAGGGGCACGATTTCAATATCGCTGCCTTCGACAAGCTGGATCAGCTCTTGATGGATCTGGTACAGGGCCAGTTCACTCAGTTCATACAAAACGATCTTGGATGGCAAACACTCCAGCACCTGACGACTGAGCTCGGACCCGATGGACCCGCCGGCGCCCGAGATCAGAACGACACGCCCGGCATAAGCCTCCGCGCCTTCGCCCTTGCGCGTGTTCACCTCGTCGCGCCCAAGGAAGTTGCGCGGATTTACAGGGGTCAGTTTCTCCAGTAGCGCCTCTTCTCCGATCAGCTGGGAGAAAGAGGGTAGCGATTGCACTTCCAGCCCCATCCGCTGAAGGCGGCGCGCGATCTGCATCTGTTTGGTGTGGCTTTGCGACGGAATAGCCAGCAGCACACGGTCGATCTTCTTTTCTGCCACGATCTCCGCGATACGCACGGGGCTATAGACAGGCAGGCGCAGTACATTGACACCTTGCAGGGCCTGATTGTCATCTACAAAGGCAACAGGATCGATCAATTCATGGCTGCGCAGGGCGGAGACCAACTGCATTCCGGTGGTTCCAGCACCATAAATCAGCACGCGGCACCGATTCGTTCCGTTTCGGTATATCGCCAGAACGATCTGCAAAAGTATCGCGCGGCTAATAATCGAAAACACGAAAAAGGTGATCCCGAACACGATCTGCGTGCTGAGGGAGACGGGCATGTTCGCCGCCGTCGTCAACAGGGTCGATGTCATCGCCAGCAGCCCCGCAAACACTGCCGTACGGCCAATCGACCCGGCCTCGTAATCATTCAGGGTGGTCGACGAAATCCCAAGCCAGACCGACAAAGCGGCGCAAACCAGCAACATATACGGCAAAATGGGCAGGTAGGACTGAACCATCTGCCACGCGTTGGCCGTGGACAGCTGCAAGCTGAAAGCAAAAAACAAGGCAGCAGGGATAATCATCGCGTCAATCGCGATAAGCAGATTACGCTTCTGCGTACGGGATAGAGATTTGACCAAACTCAGCATCACGCCCTCGCGCGGGGTGCGAAGTGCGCCCGCATTATTGGCGGTACCACAGCAACGCGTTAAACACCTGCGCTCTTTTCGCACACGCAGAAACTACAACTCGGCTTAGCGAGTATATGCTTAAAATCGATGCGAACAGCAAAAAAACGCGCATTCGACAATCTAATCGGATCAGGGGCAACGCGATCATGCCTCCGTTTACTTTTTCTTAGGCGTTCGTCGGAACAGATTCCCGATGGTCTGGAACACAAGATCGAAGTCATAGCAGGTTGTTTGATTCCGCTGATAAATGAGGTCGAGCCGCGCCTTCCGCGGCACGCAGATGCGGGCATAGACATCATCAGTTTCCTCGGGCGTGCGGCAACGTTCCAGCAACCGGTCTTCATGTTTGTGAAATTTGATGGTGGCAAGTCCGGTCACACCAGGGCGGGATTTCAAAACTTCTCGGTAGATGTCTGGGAACCGTTCGACATATTCCCGCAACGGCGGACGCGGGCCCACAAAACTGAGGTCACCGCGTATTATGTTCCAAAGCTGCGGGAATTCGTCCAGCCGTTTCGCCCTCAGCTTTGCTCCCAACGGCGTGACCCGCGATACCTTGTCCCCGCCGGACACTCCGGCATCCGCATCCACCACCGTCATCGTACGAAACTTCCACAGACCGAAACTCTTTGTCGGGCTTTTCATCCGTTCGGCGACATAAAACAGCGGCCTGCCCTGTTTGCGCCAGATGACCCACGTCAGATACAGGATCACAGGCCCAAGGATCACGACCAACAGACTGGCAAAGAACAGATCAAAGATGCGCTTGCGCCATGTCATTTTGCCCCAGTCACCCCTTTCCAGTCCGCGACAATGCCTGCAGGTGTGCTGTCCAGCACACCGAACTTAATGAACCGTTCCAGCACCGCGGTGTCGAGGTGAACTTGCGCAATGGTTTCCCCGTCGGCGGGTCGTGGCCGCCATTCAAGACCTGCGGCATCCAAAAGTGCGCCCATCCGCACCATACCGGGTGCAGCCACATTGATAAGTGGCGGCAGGTTGGGGCAGTGGCACAGGTCTGACAGCACATGGGCAAGACGCGCAGGGCCGATATAGCTGCGCTGCGGCGTGGTGCCATCCGGAAACGTGTCGAGCGCGAAGCCGGGCCGCCACCCACCCAGGATCGCATCCGCCCCGGCGACATTGCCAAGACGTAACACAGTGCTGGGGTGGGCATGGGCGCCCACCGCATCCTCCATCGCCAGCTTGGCAATACCATAGGGCGACATCGGGGCCGTTGGCCCGCTTTCCTGCAGCCGGCCATCCCCACGCCCATAGACCGCAGCACTCGAAAACAGGAACACGCGTCCAGCGCCAACATCGCGTGCGGCATCGAGGGTGCGCCGCGCAAGATCGACGTTCATCTCCATCGGTTCGGTTCGTCCATGAGTGATCCCGGCCAGGCACAGGACCGCCTGTGCACCGCCTAGTGCAGAACGCAACCCAGCGTTGTCCCAGATGTCGGCATCGGTTCGAGCCAGCCAAATCGCCGCGCGTGGGAACATCGGACGCAACAGACGCCCCAGTTTTCCGCCAGCCCCAAGGACGACGATGGTCATCGCTCAGGGCACCTGAATCTGGATGTCATCCTGCACCAGTGCATTGATCTGGCGAATATGTTCGGGCAGGCACACAGTCAGGAAATCGTAGTTGTCGACCACATGCTGACGAGCAGCGAGGCCAAGATGCGCGAAGTCCCTGGGCCGGGCCAGAACATCGACAACCTGCGCCGCAATTGCCTCTGGATCAAAGAAATCGACGAGCAGCCCAGTTTTGCCATGCGTCATCGCCTCGCGCACGGGGGCGACGTCGCTTGCCACGATGGTGGCGCCCATCGACATGCTTTCCAGCAGCGACCAGGACAGCACGAACGGCATCGTAAGGTAGACGTGGCAGGTGCTGATCTGGATGATCTGCTGGTAGCTTTCGTAAGGCACCTGCCCCAGAAAATGCAGCCGATCCCAGTCCAGCAAGTGACCCACCTCAGCCTCCATCTGGCCACGCAGACCACCGGGATGCTTGGATTTTCCGCCATACGACACTTCGTTTCCCCCGATCACAAGAATGCGCGCATTGGGGCGCGCGTTCTGGATATGGGGCAGCGCGCGCATGAACTGGTGAAACCCGCGCGTGGTTTCCAGATTGCGCGCCATATACGTCACGATTTCATCCTTGATTGTCAGAGGACGACCAATGCGTCCCAGAGACACGCTGGCCTTCTTGTTGGGCTTGAGCCTGTCAGTTCGGATCCCGTCATGGCAAACGTAAATCTTGTCGTGGAAGCTTTCGGGAAAGCGGTCGCGCTGCCACAGGGTCGGACTATGGCCCAGATCGACCGCTTCGATGTTTATCAGTGGCACCACGTTGTGCCCGTGCATGATGAAAGGCGCATGTTCGCTGACCGTCTCTTTGGGATCAAAGCCGACAGGACCGCCACGCACGGAATAGAAATACTCGAAAAAGCCGATCATCGGCGTGTCCGGCAAAACCTCACGGAAAAAGGTCATCTCACCCCAGCCGACATGGCCGATCACGATGTCGGGCACGAACCCGGCTTTGACGATCTTACGCAACGCCTGCGCGGCCCCGAAGCCGTTTCCGGCGGCGTTTTCCCATGTCTTGGACAGGCCGTAACAATCATCCGCCGCCTTGTGATGCGTCTTGTAGACGACGGTGCGAACGCCCGCGAATTCGGGATGCTTGACGCGCTGGGTCAGGAATACGATCTCATGACCGCCCTGCGCCGCCAGCCACTGGACAAGTTCGCGGTACTGACCCGGCATATTCTGGTGCACAAAAAGAAGTTTCATCGCATCCTCGCTGACAACGCCTGTGGATACCTTCCGCGCACATGTGGTGCAATCAAGAGTGGGCAGGCCATATTTTTGCCGTACCTCGTTTTTCTTGCCCCGGGCTTAACCCGAACGCGGCGCGATAGCTTTTCGAGAAATGCGACAGCGAATGAAACCCGCAGGCCACACAGATATCCGTCACGCTTAGTGATGTCTGACGCAACAGGCCGCGTGCCTTTTCAAGCCGAAGCTGGAGGTAATGGCGCTTGGGTGACATGCCCAGATGTCTGGCGAACAACCGTTCAAGCTGGCGGGTGCTTAGCGCGATCATCGCCGCGATTTCGTCCGGGCGAAGCGGTTCTTCGAGGTTGTGTTCCATGATCTGCATCGCCATGCTTAATTTGCCATGCGACAAGTCCGGGCGCGCACGCCGGGACAGGCGCTGGCCATGGGTGGCGCTGCGTGGGTCGGTATAGACCATCTGATCCGCCACCCAGGTGGCCAGATCAGACCCGTAATCCGAATGGATGCGGTCCAGCATCATGTCCATCGACGCCGCCCCACCCGCACTGGTGAACACGCGACCGTCTACGGAAAACAGGCTGGTTTCAACGGTCACATCGGGCAGCAGTTCGACAAGGGCGTCATGGTATTCCCAATGGGTCGTCACCCGTTTGCCCCCCAGTAATCCGGCCAGCGCCAACACATAGGCGCCCGACGAAAGGGCCCCGATATTCATGCCTTTGCGCGCTTCACGCCGAAGCCAGTTCAATACAACCTTGGTGCTGCCCTGCGCAGCGTCCTCACCGGCGCAGACCACAAGCGTTTCGTGCCGATCGAGTTCTGGCAGGGTCGCATCGACAGCGGTTGTAATGCCATTATAGGCCGAAACAGGCGCGCCGGTTTCCCCGATCAAGCGCCATGTGTAAAAAGTCTGTCCCGAGGGATGCAGGTTCGCAAGGCTCAGCGCCTCAAGCGCGCAGGCAAAGCCAAGTTGCGAATAGCCGGGGATCAGCAGAAAGGCATATGCTTTTGCCGCGCTTGGATCAGGCGGCAAGGGCCGTGTCCAGAAGGGCGCGCACCTGAGGCGCATAAGGCGCGTTTTCCAGCCGCGCGACTTCCTTACCGTTCTTCATCACCAGCAGGGTCGACCGGCGCGTCACCTTCAACCGCTGCGTCAGTTGTGACGGGCCGAAGGTGTCCCAATCCACATCCACGAACGTCAGTTCGCGATAGGCCGGGGTGTCGGCCAGCGCTTCTTTGATCAGGTCTGCCTTGATCTGACAGGTCAGCGACCAGCTGGCTCGATAGTTCAGGATGAACACCTCGTCGCTTTCCCGCAGGTCACTCCAGACCGCAGGGGAAAACGTCTCTGCTGGATAGGCGAGCGTCAGGGATGGAACCAATGTGGCGGCGGAAGTCAGCAAAAATGAGCGGCGGTGCATATTGATTTCCCGAAATCGAAAAGACCCAAGGCAGAATATGACCGCCACCCTGTCGCGCAAGCCCCTTGCGTCAGGTTTTGCGCTGTCGTGACAATTGCACCGCAAGGATGCCTGCCGCGATAATTGCCACCCCGATCACGTCCCGTGGCCCCAGCCGTTCACCCAGCAGCAGGGCCGCGATGGCCACGCCGAAGAACGGGTTGAGAAAGTGGAACGTCGCCGCCTTTGTCGCCCCGATCCGCGCCACCAGCGCGAACCAAATCCATGTGGCGAGCAGACCCGGTGCCAGCGTCGTATAGGCGAATGCCGCGATCAGTTCGGGTGTCACATCCACCCGGATGGTTTCGGTCAGGGCCGAGGCGATGGCCAGCACGCCCGCGCCCACGAACATCTGCAATCCGACTACCATCATGAGGTTGCCACCCGCAGACATGGTGCGCATCGAAAGGGTCGCGATGGTCAGCGCGATCGTTCCGATGATACACAGGGCCACGCCGTAAAGGTCCACGCCGACCTCCATCCGCGCCGACATGATGATGACCACACCTGCAATACCCAGAACCAAACCAATGATGCCCAAAACAGGTAAACGATCTCGAAACACGACCCAACCGGCAAAGGCGACCATCAATGGCATCAGGGATGCTATGATGGAGGCCAGCGAAGCCTCGACCGTCTGCATCGCAAAAAAGTTGAGCCCAAGGTAGATGGCGTTCTGGCAGACGCCGAAAATGATCGTCGCACGCCACTGATCCCTCGTAAGACGCCATGTCTGCCCAATCGCGCGGGCGATGGTCACGCCAATCAGCCCTGACAGAAAGAACCGCAGCGCCAGTGAGGCCAAGGGCGAGGCATCGGCCACAATGATCCGCGCGGACGTAAAGGCCGACGACCAGATAAGGGCAAAGGTCAGGCCCATCAGTAGTGCGCGAAAATCCATGACCAAGCCTTGCCCGTTTCGCGCGGACGTTCTGGCAATTCGCCCCGGGATGCAAGGTACAGCGATCACGCGTCTTTGCTGTGCATGTGATCGCGCAAACGATCACTGTGGCACCACCCGCAACGGAGACTCATCCATGACTCTATCCCGCCGACAGTTTAGCGCCCTGTCCCTGTCCAGCATCGCGTTGCCCGGCAGCGCCTTTGGCCAAGGCCTATCCATGCTGGAGGCGATGCGTGCACCGCTATCCGGCACAAGTTCGGAATTCGATTCCGCGATGGCAGCGATCAAGGCACGCGGCAACCCTGACATGTCTGCCAGCCTGATCACCGCGTTGCGCTTTTCCCGCGGGCGCGGGCCACAAATCGCTGCCACGCTAAGCGCGATCACGGGCGAGGATTACTTTACCGACTGGTTCGAGTGGATGCTCTGGCAGGAACGCAACCCACAGATCAGACCCCACCCCGATTTCCCCACCTTCAAACGCGAGGTTCTGGTGCGGATCGACGACAACTTCGCCGACTTTCTGCGCCTGGAACACATCCAGCCCGACCAGATGCGGATCAGGCTGGAGGAGATCACTTGGGGCGGGGTGGTCAAGGACGGCATTCCGTCGCTCGACAACCCCGACCTTATCGCCGCCGACGCCGCCGACTATCTGCGCGGCGACGATCTGGTCTTCGGCGTGTCGATCAACGGCGACGTGCGCGCCTATCCGCTGCGGATCATGGGCTGGCACGAGATGTTCAACGAGGTCATCGGCGGCGTGCCCGTCGCGCTTGCCTATTGCACGCTGTGTGGGTCGGGCATTCTTTTCGAAACGCAGGTTGCGGGACGGCCCAAGCCACTGGTCTTCGGGTCCTCCGGGTTCTTATATCGGTCCAACAAGCTGATGTTCGACCGTGAAACAAATTCACTATGGAACCAGTACACCGGAGAGCCCGTCGTCGGCCCGCTGGTCGGCAGCGGCATCGCGCTGAAACAGCGCCCGGTGGTGATTGCCACTTGGGAAAAGTGGAAGGCATCGAACCCGTCAACGCGCGTGCTTAGCCTCGATACCGGATTCAGGCGCGACTATGGGTCGGGTGTGGTCTATAACGACTACTTTGCCTCACCGGACCTGATGTTTCCCGCTTTGGTGGATGAGTCGGCGCATCGGCAGAAGGACTATGTCTTTACCATCCGCCAATTCGGCGCGGCGCGGGCATGGCCGCTGGATGCCTTTGAAAAAACGCCGCTGATCAATGATGCGATCGCAGACACACCTATCGTGCTGATCGGAGATGCGGACGCGCGCAGTGTCCGTGCCTATGAGCGGGGATCGAACAGCTTTACCGCCAAGGGCGGACGGCTGAGCGATCAAGGCGGGGCGGACTGGCGCGTGACAGAGGATGCGCTGATCGGGCCCGATGGCACCAGCCTGCCGCGTGTGGCGGGGCACATTTCCTTCTGGTTCGCGTGGGACAACTACATGGGCGATGCCGCAACGGTTTACGGTGGCTGAAACGCAAAAGGGCCGCCCGAAGCGGACGGCCCCATGTCTGACGGCTTATTGCGCAGCGACCGCGTCCGCTGTGCCCTGGATGAAGGCTGTGATCCGCGCCACCTCATCCTCGGTCAGCTTGCCGGTAAAGTCGGGCATCCCGTCTTCGGCATAGGCGGCGGTGAACAGGATATCGCTCAGCCCTTCGATCTTGGACGCGTCCGAATAGCCGAGGTTGGGCACGTTGCCGCCCCCGTCCACACCGGGCACGCCGTGGCAGAACACGCAGTTGGCGATATAGATGGCCGCCCCTTCACCATAGTGATCGGGGTTATAGGCCACACCCTGTACCAGCGCCTTGTCGCTGGGCTGGACAAAGTCAGGCATGGGCGCGTCGCCCCCCACCTTGAAGGTATAGACAGTGCCTGTGCCGATCACGTCCGTCGCCTTGGCGGTGATGCCATAGACGCCGCCCCAGCCCGCCAGAACGGTCACATATTGCGTCCCGTCGACCTCGAACGTGCTGGGGGCCGCGACGATGCCGTTGCCCACGGGCGTCTGCCAGACCGTGGCCCCGGTGGTCGCGTCATAGGCAATGAACCGACCGTCAGCCGAGCCTTGGAACACAAGGTTGCCAGCTGTCGTCAACGTACCGCCATTCCAGGGCGAGACATATTGCTGACGCCACACTTCTTTCTGCGCCACAGGGTCCCATGCCAGCAGGTGGCCGAACGGGCGCCCCTCGGGCGGTGTCGCGCTGACCAGCCAGCCAAGGTTCCACCCCAAATTCGAATGCGGACGGCCCGGCAGGTTGGCGTTGAACGACCACGCATCACGGCTGTCCTGTTCCAGCACGAAAGGCACGCCTTGCGCCGGGATGTAGACCAGCCCGGTCTCGGGGTTGAAGCTCATCGGGTGCCAGTTGTGTGCGCCATAGGGCGACGGGATCACCTCGAAGGTTTCATCGGCGGCACGGGCGCGCGGGTCTTCGACCGGGCGTCCATTGGCGTCATACTCCGTGGCCCACGTGGTCTGCACGAAGGGTTCGGCCGAAATGAAGCCGCAATCGGTACGATCCACCACGTAGAAGAATCCGGATTTCGGCGCATGCAGCATCACCTTGCGCATCTGTCCTTCGATCTCGAGGTCGGCGAGGATGATGTGCTGGGTCGCGGTATAGTCCCAATTGTCGCCCGGCACTTCCTGATAGTGACACTTGTACTCGCCGGTATCCGGGTCCAGCGCCACGATGGACGACAGGTACAGGTTGTCGCCACCCCCCGGACTGCGGATGTCGCGGTTCCACGGGCTGCCGTTGCCGGTGCCCACGTACATCAGGTTCAGTTCGGGGTCATAGGCCATGCTGTCCCACATCGTGCCGCCGCCCCCGGCCTTCCAGTATTCGCCCGCTGGGTCCCATGTCAGGGCCGCGCGCGCCATCTCGGGGCCTTCGTAAGGATCGGCCGGGTCGCCGGGCACGGAGTACCAACGCCAGACTTGATCGCCGCTGGCCGCGTCATAGGCGGTGAGATACCCGCGCACGCCGTATTCCGCGCCGCCGTTGCCGATGATGACCTTGCCGTTGTAGACGCGGGGCGCGCCCGTGATGGTATAGCTGAGGTCGCGGTTCTCGATAGTGTCGACTTCCCACGTGACGTCGCCGGTTGCGGAGTCCAGCGCCACAAGGCGTCCGTCATAGGTGGCGACGAACACCTGTCCTTCCCACAGTGCGACACCCCGGTTGACCACGTCGCAACAGCCCTTCGAGGCAAAGTCGCGCGGGACCTGCGGGTCATAGACCCACAACTCCTCTCCGGTCACAGCATTCAGCGCATGGACCACGGACCAAGAGGCCGTGACGTACATCACCCCGTCCACAACGATGGGTGTGGCCTCGACCCCACGTTTGGATTGCAGGTCATAGCTCCATGCCAGCCCAAGCTGGTCCGCGTTCTCGGCAGTGATCTGGGTCAGCTTGCTGTGCCGGGTTTCGGCGTAGTCGAGCCCGTGGGTCAGCCAGTTGCCACCGGGGTCCGCAATGGTGCTGGCGTTGACGGCCCCAGTTGCGGCGGTGATGTCCTCGGGCGTCAGGGTCTGGGCCGATACGGACAGACCCAAGCCCGCCAACAGTATCGTCGACAGACCGGCAATTCGTGAAATGTTCATGAGGTTCCTCCCTGTATCCGCACACTTGGGCGCATGCCGGATTCAACCCAAGGTAAAGGGCAAGGGACGAGTCGCACAAGCCGCAGTGCAGCAACGTAAAAGGGCCGCCCCGAGGGCGACCCTTTGTCATCCACGCGATTGTCGCGTTTATTCGTTCACGCTGTCCTTGAGCGCCTTTGCGATGGTCATTTTGACCACTTTGTCGGCGTCTTTCTTGAACTGCTCACCAGTCGCGGGGTTGCGCACCATACGCTCGGGGCGCTCGCGGCAATAGATCTTGCCGACGCCGGGCAAAGTGACTGCACCGCCGCCGGACACTTCCTTGGTGATCAGGCCACAAATTGCGTCCAATGCGGCGCCTGCGGATTTCTTGTCTGTCCCCATATCTTCGGCCAGCGCGGCGACGAGTTGGGTCTTGGTCATAGGTTTTGCCATTTTCTGGTCTCCTTCGTCTGCCCGAGAATTAGGGCCTCACTGACGTTTTGTAACGGTATGTTGTGGGAAAACACAACGAATAGTGGCCGCTTGCAAGAGAAAAACAGGGGTATTCTGCGGTTTTCAGCCCATTTTCGCCGTTGGGCAGGGCCGCATCGGGCGGCAAGGGGGCAATGGGGGATAAGTTTTCGGGATGACTCGGGCCAACGTTGCACTTAGCTTCGAGCCATGGATGCAGTGGATTCAACACGGTCGCCGGGACCATTCCTACTTTGCATCGTCGCGGCGCTTGCCACGGGATGCACCCCTTTTACGGGCGTGGCGACGACGCGGATTGCCGTGTCCGAAGCCTTTGTCGCGCAGACCGGCGCAACCGTTCTTGTTCAGCGCGTCGAAAACAGAGCGCAAGGGTATGGTGCCACCTGCAGCCGTTTCGATGACCCGAATTTCTTCCTCAAGTGCAGGTACAGCGAGTCGCCCCTTGCAGGCGAAATCGACGTTCTGCGTGCGAACACGGGCGAGTTCGTGCTGGCGGTGGACACCACGGTCACGTCTCTGACCCCGTCCTCGAAAGACGAGGTTCTTTCGGGGGCGTTCGTTTCCGATATACACAAGGATTTCGAAGTGTGGGCGCTTGGTTCCATTCCCAAAGCCGACGTCACGACAGCCCTGCGCCGATATGGCGAGCTGGGGACGCTGGACCTGAAGACCGGGATGCTGGTGGAGGCGTCACGCTGAAGCAGCGCTACAGGAATGCAGTCTCATCGAACGCGCGCAGTTTCCGGCTATGGATGCGTTCCAGCGGCATTTCGCGCAACTGCTCCATGGCGCGTATTCCGATCATAAGGTGGCGCGCAACCTGTTCTTTGTAAAAGGCAGAGGCCATGCCAGGCAGCTTCAATTCGCCGTGCAACGGCTTGTCGGAGACGCATAGAAGCGTGCCGTAGGGCACACGGAAACGGTAGCCATTGGCGGCAATCGTCGCACTTTCCATGTCCAGTGCGATGGCGCGGGATTGGGACAGGCGCTGCACTGGGCCGCGCTGGTCGCGCAATTCCCAGTTGCGATCATCATGCGTGGCCACGGTGCCGGTCCGCATGATCCGCTTAAGCTCGTACCCTTTGAGTTTCGTGACCTTCGCCACCGCCTCTTCCAGCGCGATCTGTATTTCGGCGAGCGCCGGGATCGGCACCCAGGGTGGCAGGTCGTTGTCCAACACGTGATCCTCGCGCAAGTATCCATGGGCCAGCACGAAATCGCCCAGTGCCTGAGAGTTGCGCAAACCCGCGCAGTGACCCACCATCAGCCACGCATGCGGGCGCAGCACGGCGATGTGATCGGTCGCCGTCTTGGCATTGCTTGGCCCCACCCCGATATTGACCAACGTGATGCCTGACCCATCGGCACGCTTAAGGTGATAGGTCGGCATTTGCGGAGTCTTTGGGCTGTCCGGCAGCGCCTGATCGCCCGCGGTGATCTCGGCATTGCCGGTGGACACAAAGGACGTGTAGCCGCTGTTTGGATCATCCAGTTGGATGCGGGCATAAGCCTCGAACTCGGATACGTAGAACTGGTAGTTGGTGAACAGCACGTGGTTCTGAAAATGATGCGCCTCGGTCGCAGTGTAATGCGACAGGCGCGCAAGGGAATAGTCGATCCGCTGGGCGGTGAAGGGGGCCAGCGGCGCGATGCCATCGAGGGAAGAGTAAGTCCCGTTCACGATATCGTCGTTGGTGTTGCTGAGGTCGGGCACATCGAACACGTCCCGCATGGAAAAGGCCGCCGCCCCCTGTTGTGGCACCGAGATCGTCGGATCATTGGCCACGGCGAAATGCACCGGCATCGGCGTGGTGGAATAGCCGATTTCGACTGGCTGGCCGTGGTTGGTGATCAACAGACCGATCTGTTGGACAAGGTAGTTTTCGAACAGGTCCGGCCGGGTCACCGTGGTGGAATAGGTGCCGGGATTGGCTACATGGCCAAAGCTGAGACGGGTATCAACGCGCGAATAGCTGGTCGTCGTGAACCGAATTTCGGGGTAGAACGCACGCACGCGCCCCTCGGGCGGACCGTCACGCATAGCGTCCATAAACTGGTCGCAGAGAAACCGAACGGCGTCATCATAAAGCGCCCGCAGGTGCGCCACTGCTTCCTTGGCATCGCGAAATTCGACATGGGGCTTGGCGCCCTGACTAAGAGTGTTCATGTTGTTGGCTCAAGTATGGGTATGAATTCAAAAGTGCGCACATCGACCAGACCAAGGTCGGAAATCCGCAGCTCGGGGATCACGACAAGGGCCAGCAGGGAATGCTGCATGTAGGCGTTGTTCAGCGTGCAGCCGCAATCGATCATGGCCTGTACCATCTTGTCCGCTTTGGCTGCCACCTCGCGCGCCGGACTGTCAGACATCAGACCCGCAATGGGCAGTTCGACCAAGGCCAGTTCGGCCCCGTCGCGCCAGATCGTGATACCACCGCCCACCTCGGCCAGCCGGTTGGCGGCCAGCGCCATCTGGTCGCGATCCGTGCCGACGACAATCATATGGTGGCTGTCATGCGCCACGGTCGAGGCCATGGCCATCCGCCCTTCGTAATCAAAGCCCGACACCAGCGCGTTGACCACGCCGCCCGTTGCCCGGTGCCGTTCGACCAGCGCAATCTGGCAGGTGTCCCCATGGCTTTCGACCTTGCCGTCGCTGACCGGCATGTCGCGCTTCAGCGCCTTGGTGGGTGCCTGGTTTTCGACCACGCCGATAACGTTGGCGGTAACCGAGTTGCGCCCGTCGGGGGCTTTGATCTCAAAATCCGTCGCCGCCTTGGGTGACCCCATGTTCACCGTATGCCGCGCTGCGTCGGGCCAGTCGAGATGCGGACATTCGACCATCAGCGCACCGTCCATCGCCACCGTGCGCCCGCGCGCAATCACATGCTCGATGGGCAGGGTCGTCAGATCAGAGGTCAGGATCACATCCGCCCGCCGTCCCGGCGTGATCGACCCGATCTCGCGCTCAAGTCCAAAATGCGTGGCCGTGTTGATCGTCGCCATCTGGAGCGCCACAAGCGGGTCACACCCGCAGGCAATTGCATGGCGCACAACGCGGTTCATGTGCCCCTCGTTCACCAGCGTGCCGGAATGGCAATCATCCGTGCACAGGATCATGTTGCGCGGGTCCAGACCCTTTTGCGTGATCGCCGTGATCTGCGTTTCCACATCGTACCACGCCGATCCCAAGCGGATCATCGAGCGCATCCCCTGCCGCATCCGCGCGATCGCATCGGCCTCGACCGTGCCTTCGTGATCGTCCGCAGGCCCACCGGCCACATAGGCCGCAAACGCCGGACCAAGATCGGGCGAGGCGTAGTGCCCGCCAACGGTCTTGCCCACCCGTTGGGTCGCCGCGACTTCGGCCAGCATCTGCGGATCGCCTGCGGCCAGCCCGGGAAAGTTCATCATCTCGCCCAGACCGATGATACCCGGCCAAGCCATGGCCTCAGCCACATCCTCGGCTGTGATCTCGTACCCTGTCGTCTCCATCCCCGGGGCCGAAGGCGCGCAAGAGGGCATCTGGGTCCAGATATTGACGGGCTGCATCAATGCCTCGTCATGCATCAGCCGCACGCCCTTGAGGCCGAGAACATTGGCGATCTCGTGCGGATCGGTGAACATGGATGTCGTGCCATGGGGGATGACTGCGGCGGCGAATTCCGCCGGGGTCAGCATGCCACTTTCGATATGCATGTGACCGTCGCACAGGCCCGGAATCATATAACGCCCCCTAGCCTCGATCACTTCCGTATCCGGTCCGGTGCAATAGGATGCATCCGGCACCACGCAGGCGATGCGCCCGTGTTTGATGGCGATGTCGTGGTCGGGCAGCGCTTCGCGCGTGTGGACGTTCACCCAGACTCCGCCACGGATAACGGTGTCTGCGGGCGCACGGCCTGCAGCAACTTCGACAAGATCGGGGGCGGCATCGGGCCAGGACGGGAAAAGGTCATGTTCCATGTCCCGTTGGATCAAGAATTTGCCGCCTGCGCAAGGGGGGCTGACGCGATGTCGTCAAAGCTTCATTTCCTTGCCCATTGTGCTTGACCAGCATTCGCGCTGCGGCAAGGGTCGCAGGCATGGATTACGACACGATTGACGCGGACGGTTTCGGGCGCGGATTGCGCGGGATGGGGCTGAACCTGCTGGTACAGGATGTGGCGGCTGAGGTTGCGTTTCTGACGGGAGTGTTCGGGATGCGGGCACACCAGCCTACGGCGGATTTCGCGATCATGTCCTATGGCGATCAGGTGTTCCAGTTGCACAGCGACGGGACGTATCATTCCAACCCGCTGTTGGGCTTGTTGCCAGAGAACCCGCCACGCGGAGGTGGGATCGAGATCCGGCTTTACGACACCGACCCCGAAGAGGCTTGTGCGAAGGCCGAAGCGCATGGCGGCACGATCCTGCAAGAACCGACAGACAAACCCCACGGCCTGCGCGAGGCGTATATCCTATGTGAGAACGGGTATGCTTGGGTGCCGTCGAGGGGGAAGGACTGATGGGGCCAATTATCGCAAACTATGTAATCTGTGTTTTTCGAGCCTCATATCGCTTCCTAGTATTCTCGGCTGGGGCTGCCATTATTCTTACCTCATGCGCTCTCATATTTTTTGCTATTCGATATGCAGCCGGCGATGGGTCTTCATGCACATTTGCCTCTGACGGCTCAGTGCTCAACGCCACCAAAACGAATTTAGAAAGCTGCCAAAACGCACACGAACGTGCGCCGCACACCGTTGATCGTGCTAGCCTGCGCCATCGACCGCAGCGCAAGTGGCCAGAAGACGGGCGTATGTCAGAAACGCCGCTGCCGTAAACTGGTGATGGATACATAGACGTCCCGCTCCTTTGCGCCGCTCCTGCCCGACCTCATTGGTCTGCCCTAGCCGAAGCCCTGAAAACAATTGCCGAAGACCAGCATCAGGCCGATCGGGCCCTTGAGAAGGATGCGCCGGGTCAACTGCGAACTGGCGGACGGTCAGTTGGTCTTCGATCTTGCCCGCAACGACCTCGACTGCTGTGTTGACGGTGTCTACCAAACTGGCATATGACGTAGACAGTGTCAACCGAGTCGGAGAGACCCATGCCTCTACACCCCCGCCCAGTTCTCGTGGCGCTGCTTTTGAGCGCCGTTCCCGCCTTTCCCGCCGACCTGACTGTCGTCGTTACCGGCGCCCCGGCCAACAGCGGCCAGATCGGGTGTGCGCTTTATCCCGGCGCCGACGGATTCCCGCTCGACAACTCGAATGCCAGCCAATCCTGGCACCCGGTCGCGGCGGGCGGTGCGACCTGCAGTTTCACGGGCTTGTCGGCAGGCACCTATGCCGTGGCGGCAAGCCACGATGCGAACGGCAATCGCAAGGCGGATACCAATGCCGTAGGCCTTCCGACCGAGGCGTGGGGTGTTTCGAACAACGCACGGCCCCGCCTGCGCGCGCCCCGCTTCGACGAAGCCGCCTTTTCCATCGGTGCCACAGGCGCCCACCGCATCGAGATTACCCTGAAATGAGCACCGCAAAACGCCTTGCCGCCGCATATGGGCCATGGGCCGTCATCACCGGGGCTTCGGATGGGATCGGGCGCGCCCTTGCGACCCAGCTTGCCGCCGCCAGACTGAACGTGGCCCTTGTTGCGCGTCGGGCCGATGTGCTCGACGACCTCGCCGCCGACCTTGCCGCGCGCCATGGGATCGAGACGCGGGTGCTGGTCGCCGATCTGTCCGACGCGGCGGCTGTCCCCGCCCTGCTGTCGGCCTTCGACGATCTGGAAGTGGGGCTGTTCGTGGCGGCGGCGGGCTTTGGCACTTCGGGCGACTTCATCCGTACCGATCTGGACACGGAACTGGACATGATCGCGCTCAATTGCGGCGCCGTCTTGGCCAGTACCCGCCACTTCGCCAAGCGGATGATCCCGCGCAAACGCGGCGGCATCATTCTGTTTTCGTCGCTTGGGGCATTTCAGGGCGTCGCGCGGGCCGCCAACTATGCTGCCACAAAGGCGTGGGTGCAGGTCTTTGCCGAAGGCATCGCGCGGGAACTGACGGCCCATCGCATCGACGTGCTGGTCACCGCTCCGGGTCCGGTGGAAACCGGCTTTGGCGGGCGGGCGGATCTGGCGATGAACGGGGTCGCCAGCCCCGATCAGGTGGCGCGAGAGACGCTGCGCGCCCTCGGGCGGCGCGGCACCGTACGGCCGGTGTTCTTCAACCGCTTCCTGCAGACGATGCTTTCGACATTGCCTCGGTCCCTGCGCGCCCGCATATTGCAACAGGTCTTAAAGGGAATGACGAAACACCAAGCATGACTCGAAACAACGACGCCGTCTCAGAAAAACCCAGTGTGCGTGATGCCTGCATCGCAGAAGCGCTGAGAGTGATCGACGAGGACGGTGTCGAAAAGCTGAGCTTGCGCGAAGTGGCGCGCCGATTGGGCCTGTCGCATCAGGCGCCCTACAAGCATTTCCCCAGCCGCGATCACATTCTGGCCGAGGTGGTCGCGCACTGCTTTCGCGATTTTGCCAATTACCTCGACACACGCCCCCGCACCGGCGACGCGCATGATGACATGCGCAGCATGGGCATCCGTTATATCGAATTCGCGCTGGCCAACCCGGCAAAGTACCGGCTGATGTTCAACACGCCCCTGCCCCCGATGGCCGCACATCAGGAGATGATGGCCGAAGCCAGACACGCCTTCGATCTTGTGACCGAGGGCCTGTCGCGGTTTCCGGCCGACGAGGTGGCGGTGGGCGATCGCGCCTCGGTCGAGCGCGACGCGCTGTTCATCTGGGCGGCGGTGCATGGCATCGTCAGCATCTTCCAGTCCGACAGCGTGGCGACCCTGCGTCTTGAACCCGGCGTCATGGATACCGCCATTCCCCATATCCTTGGCCGGATGAGCCGCGCATTCGACGCAGGACCGATGGGGCCGGACAACATCGACCGGCAGGATGGCAAAGACCCCGAGCCGGAATGACCGTAAGGCGTCAATTGCCATTGGGAAACCATGGGGACCCATCGGGGATGATACGCTGATACCGGGTTTCGGGCACGTGCCCTGTGCCGTCACACCCGCCCCGATTTGCCAGCCGAGCAGGCAAAGGCACCAAATCCGGAGAACGCGGTGAGGCGCAATCCGCTCATGCCTCCTTCGGTTCCCTGTCCTCTCCGAATGTCGCTGGCTGAACAGCCTTTGGGCTTGATTGCTGTCGCGCACCTCTTGCACCATGGCCGCAACCTGCAAGGAGAGCCGTGCCATGACCGTCACCAATATCCGCCCGAACATGGACCACTGGCAGGAACGGGTGGACCTTGCCGCCGCCTTTCGCTGGACCGTGCGCCTGAACATGCACGAGGCAGTCGCCAACCACTTTTCCCTGTCGATCAACGACGATGGGACCAAGTTCCTGATGAACCCGAACCAGATGCACTTTTCCCGCATCAAGGCGTCGGACCTGCTGGTGGTGGACGCGAACGACCCCACTAGCATGGAAGGTCCCGATGCGCCCGACCCGACCGCGTGGGGACTGCACGGGGGGATGCACAAATTCTGCGCCCATGCGCGCTGTGCGATGCATGTGCATTCGCCTTATGCCACTGCGCTGGCCGCGCTGGCTGACAGCACCCTGCCGCCCGTGGATCAGAACGGCTGCATGTTCTTTAACCGCGTGGTTGTGGATGAGAGCTATGGCGGGCTGGCGTTCGAAGAAGAGGGCGAGCGCTGTGCCAAACTGTTCGATGACCCGAAGAAAAAAGTGATGGTCATGGGCAATCACGGCATCATGGTCGTGGGCGATACGGTGGCCGACACCTTCAACCGCATGTTCTATTTCGAGCGGGCCTGCCAGACCTATCTGCTGGCCCTGCAAACCGGCAAGCCGCTGCGCCTGATCCCCGAGGATATCGCCGAAAAGACCGCGCGCGAGATCGAGGACTATCCCGAACAGGACGAGCGGCATCTGTCCGAACTCAAGGCCATTCTGGACGAGGAGGGGTCGAATTATGCCAGCTGATGCAGAGGCGAAAGAGGCCGGGCGCTGGCACCATCGCCCGCCCACACCCATCGCGCAGAACCCACTGTTCTTGTGGCCTCCGCAGCCAGCTGCGATCTTCAAATGGTACGCCGCGTTCTGGTTCGAGATTTCGACCACCACCTTGTGTCTTGTGCTGGCGCTTGGGGCCTATTTCCTGATCCTGCCCCCGCTTGAGGCGATGCAGAGCCTCGCCCCCGGTTGGATGATTCGCGTGTGGCTGGCCAATCTGGTGCCGCAATGCCTGATCGCGGGTAGTTTGCATTACTGGCTGATCACGCGGAAGGGTCAGGGCGATGCGACCAAGTTCGACCCGCGTGATCAGAACCGCAAGAACGGGTCCTTTACCTTCAACAACCAAGTGCTGGACAACATGTTCTGGCACATCGCCAGCGGCATTACGTTGTGGAGCGTGGCCCAAATCCTTGTCTTCTGGGCGATGGCGAACGGATACGCCCCGACGCTGCTGTTCCCCGACAACCCGGTGTGGTTCGTCGCCGCCTTTGTGCTGATCCCGATCTGGAGCAGCTTTCATTTCTACTGGATCCACCGCGCCCTGCACTGGCCGCCGCTGTACAAGCTTGCGCACAGCCTGCATCACCGCAACGTCAATGTCGGGCCGTGGTCGGGGATCGCGATGCACCCGGTCGAGCATGTGCTGTTCTTTACCAACTTTGCCATCCATCTGGTGGTGCCCAGCCATCCGCTCCACCTGATGTTTCACGGCTATGTGCAGTCCACGCACCCTGTGTTTTCCCATTCGGGGTTCGAGGAACTGGTGGTAAAGGACAGCAAGCAGATGCGCATGGGCGTGTTCTTTCACCAGCTGCATCACCGTTATTTCGAGTGCAACTATGGCACCGTCGAGATGCCGTGGGACCGCTGGTTCGGCAGCTATCACGACGGCACGGGCCGCGCGACGGAGGAGGCGCGGGCGCGAAAGAAGCAGATGTATACCTAGGCCTTGCGAAACGCGAGGAGCAGGGCGGTGTCGCGTGCGTGGGGGCCTGTTGCCTCCGGGGCATAGATGGCGACTTCGGTCTCGGTGAATTCAGTGACGTCTGGCGCGATCTGTTCCAACCTGGCTGCGAACCCGGCGGCGACGTAGTGCCGGGTGTTCACCGACAGCACGACCCAACCGCCGGGGCGTACCGCATCCAGAACCGGGTCCAGACCCTCTGGCCCCACGTGCCCGTTTGTGAAGGTGCCCGAACTGACCGCCCCCTGATAGGGGCCATCGGGCAGTGCCGGACCGTCGAGCAGGTTGCCTGCGAACAGGTGGCGATAGACCCCTTTGGTGCGGGCCTGTTCCAGCATCGCCTTTGATATGTCCGTGCCGTCCACCGGGTCGATGCCGCGCGCCACGAGCGCCGCCCCGCAAAGGCCCGTGCCTGCGCCCACGTCCAGCACCGGGCCAAAGCCGCCCATCAGAACGAAGTGCCGCGCGACCTCTTCATGCAGGACATAGCCGCTGTCGGCGGCAAAGCTGTCATCGTAGCTGTCGGCCCATTCGGCATAGAGACGCACTGAATCCTCGGGAGTCTCCAGCGCGTAGGCGCGGTCTAGGTCGGGCTCTTCACTCATCGTTCCGATTAGGCAAAGACGCGCGCACAAACGCAAGGGGCTTGTCGGCGACGCAGCTAAGCTTCACCTATACGCCATGACCAAGACACTGCTTTCATTCGGACACGGATTCTCGGCCCGCGCACTGACCCCGCTGCTGTTGGCGCAAGGTTGGCGCATCATCGGCACAACGCGCAGCGCGGACAAGGCCGAGGCACTGTGCACTTCCGGCGTTGAGCCCATGATCTTTCCCGGATCGAACATGGGCACGGCGATTTCCCAGGCTACACATCTGCTGATTTCTGCCGGGCCGGATGCGCAGGGCGATCCGACCCTGCGCAAAGTTGGGGACCAGATTGCCGCCCATGCGGATCGGTTCGAATGGGTTGGGTACCTGTCCACCACAGGCGTCTACGGCGACCATCGGGGCGGCTGGGTGGATGAATCCAGCGCGTTGACCCCGGCCACCAGACGGGGCCAGTGGCGGGTCGAGGCCGAAGCGGCATGGGCCGCCATTCCGGGTCTGCCGCTGCATATCTTCCGCCTAGCGGGCATCTATGGCCCCGGACGCGGCCCCTTTGCCAAAGTGCGCAACGGTACTGCGCGCCGCATCATCAAGGAGGGGCAGGTGTTTTCGCGCATTCATGTCCAGGATATCGCCCAAGTGGTCGCAGCATCCATCGCACAACCCAATCCGGGCGCAATCTATAACCTGTGTGACGACGACCCGGCCCCGCCGCAGGACGTGATCGGGCACGCCGCCGAACTGTTGGGCCTGCCCCTGCCCCCGGCGCAGGATTTCGAAACCGCTGACATGACCCCCATGGCCCGCAGTTTCTATGCCGAAAGCAAGCGGGTACGGAACGACCGGATCAAGCACGAGTTGGGGATCGAACTGCTGTACCCGACCTATCGCGAGGGGCTGGCCGCTTTGCTCGCAAGTGAAAATGCCTGACGATCGTGCACTGACGCACTTGCTGGATAAGATAGAAAAGGCCGCAACAGGGGAAACGGTATCGGTCCAGAATATTCTGGACCAGATCGGGGACCAGTCCATGATGCCCGTGGTGCTTGCGATTTCGTTGCTTCTTGTCTCTCCGCTTTCCGGGATACCGGGGTTTTCCACTTTGTCCGCCCTCGTGATCGTGACGGTGATGGTGCAGACCGTTGCGGGGCGGCATCACCTGTGGCTGCCGCCCTTTCTGCGCAATCGGAGGGTCCGTTCGGAACGGTTGCACACGGCGGTGGGATGGCTGCGCAAACCAGCAGCATGGATCGATCGCCACTCGCATCCGCGGCTGCGCATTCTGACGGCGGGGCCGCTGCGCTGGCTGACACTGGTGCTGTGCCTTGTGGTCCCCATGATCTGGCCGGTGCTGGAACTGGTGCCTTTCGTCACGTCCATCGGCGCCGGGGCTGTCGCGCTGATGTCGTTCGGGCTGATCACGCGCGACGGACTTTACGTTGTGGGCGGATACGCCGTTGTCGCGGGCATGGCGAGTGCGGTCGTGGCGCTGATTCAGGCCGGGACCTGAGGCCGGCGGATCCGGTACACGACCGCGCCTATCACCGCGAACACCACCAGCAACCCAAGCGCCGTGCCAGCGTTCACCGCGTAAAACACTGCCCGTTCCGGCAGTTCCATCGAATTGAGGAACGGGTAGGGCAATCCGCTGGTCACCGTGCCCTGCGGCCTGTCGTTGAAGCGTTGTACGAACAGTTCGGCCCATGCCACATAGGCTGCGATTATCGCCATCAGCGGCAGAATCGCCCGCCAGACGCGGCGAAAGACGGCCCCGATCACAAGCGCGTCGATGATTTGCAGCGCCGGGCCAAGCGCGTGAAGGTAGTATTCCAGCCACCACACGATCGGCCCACCGTTGTTCACGAGGCTCGGGTCTGTGAAATAGAGCCGCCAGTAGAGGAACACGACCATCACGTTCAGCACGGCAGCACACATCGCCGTCACCTCGTGTCGGCGCGTGATTCTGCGTTCCGAGATCGCCAGCATCCGGCTGGCCGCGTAGAAAGACAGAAACAGCGCCCAGATGGTGAGGTAGCGAAAGGGCCCGCCCGGCCCGGTCCAAAGCCCGAACAGCATCTGGTAGAGGCAATAGCCCGCCGCCAGTAGGAACACGATCCAGCGGTAGGTCAGAACTGGGCGGCTGTACACATTCATGGGTGCAGGTTGGCCCAAGCCGCGCGTTCAGGCAAGCCTCAGGCACGCACCTCGCCCAGCGAGGCGATGCCGAGCACCTTGAGCACCTTGGCTTCGATATGTTCGGCGTTCATGCCTGCGACTGCGTACATGTCCGCCGGGTTGGCCTGATCGATGAACGTGTCGGGCAGCACCATCGAGCGGTATTTGAGGCCGGTGTCGAACACACCCTCCTCGGCCAGAAGCTGCGCGACGTGGCTGCCAAAACCGCCGATTGCGCCCTCTTCTATGGTAATCAGCGCCTCATGGGTGCGGGCGAGGTTCAGGATCAGGTCGCGGTCCAGCGGCTTGGCGAAGCGCGCATCGGCGATTGTAGGTGTGATCCCCTTGGCCGCGAGGTTTTCGGCGGCTTTTTCGACTTCGGCCAACCGGGTGCCGAAACTGAGGATCGCGATCCCCTTGCCCTGCCGGATCATGCGGCCCTTGCCGATCTCGAGCGGCGTACCGCGTTCGGGCATGACGACCCCAGTGCCTTCGCCGCGTGGAAAGCGGAAGGCGATGGGGCCGGTATCATGGGCTGCGGCGGTGGCGACCATGTGGGCCAGTTCGGCCTCGTCCGCAGCGGCCATCACCACGAAACCGGGCAGGTTTGACAGATAGGCGACATCGAACGCGCCTGCGTGGGTGGCACCGTCCGCGCCCACCAGCCCTGCCCGGTCGATGGCGAAACGCACCGGCAGGCGTTGAATTGCGACGTCGTGCACGACCTGATCGTAACCGCGTTGCAGGAAGGTGGAGTAGATGGCGCAGAACGGCTTCATCCCGCCCGCTGCCAACGCTGCCGAGAATGTCACGCCATGCTGTTCGGCGATCCCTACGTCGAAACAGCGGCTGGGATAGCGTTCGGCAAACAGGTTCAGGCCGGTTCCATCGGGCATCGCCGCCGTCACGGCGCAAATCTTGTCGTCGTCCTTGGCAGCCTTGAGCAGATGTTCAGCGAAGACCTTGGTGTAGCTGGGTGCATTGCTGGGCGATTTCTTTTGCGCGCCGGTCAGCACGTCAAACTTCGCCGTCGCGTGCCCCTTGTCGCGGGCGGTTTCGGCAGGGGCATAGCCCTTGCCCTTCTTCGTCAGGACGTGAATCAGGATCGGACCGGTCGCGCGGGCCTTGACCGTGCGCAAGACCGGTAGCAGTTGGTTCATGTCGTGTCCGTCGATGGGGCCGAGATAGCTGAATCCCAACTCCTCGAAGAGTGTACCGCCAACAGCCATGCCCTTGAGCATTTCCTTGGCCCGCTTGGCCCCTTCGCGGAAAGGTTCGGGTAGCAGGCTGACCGCCCCCTTGGCCGCTGCCTTGAGATCCTGAAACGGATTTTGCGCGTAGAGGCGCGACAGGTAGGACGACATCGCGCCCACGGGCGGGGCGATGGACATTTCGTTGTCGTTCAGGATCACGATCAGGCGTTTGCCAAGGTGCCCGGCGTTGTTCAGCGCCTCGTAAGCCATACCCGCGCTCATCGCGCCGTCCCCGATTACGGCGATGGCGTCTCCCGTGCCTTCGGGCGGGTTGCCGCCCAGATCGCGCGCCACAGCAAATCCGACAGCCGCACTGATCGAGGTCGAGGAATGCGCCGCGCCGAAGGGGTCATAAGGCGACTCGGCGCGCTTGGTGAATCCGCTCAGTCCGTCCTTCATCCGGAGGGTGCGGATGCGGTCGCGCCGTTCGGTGAGGATCTTGTGGGGGTAGCACTGGTGGCCCACGTCCCAGATCAGTTTGTCACGTGGTGTGTCAAAGATGGCGTGCAGCGCAACGGTCAGTTCGACCACACCCAGACCCGCGCCCAGATGGCCGCCTGTCACCGACACGGCAGACACGGTTTCGGCGCGTACCTCGTCCGCGATCTGGCGCAATTGCGCGTCGGAGAACCGCTTGAGGTCAGCGGGGCGGTGAACAGTGTCCAGCAGCGGGGTCTTGGGAGCGTCTGTCATGGCTGTCTTTCAGGTCTTGCGGGTCACGACAAAGCGGGCGGCGTCCCGCAGAATGTCGCCATCCGACTGGTACTCATTTAAGGCATCGCAGGCCTCGGTCACCAGCGCATCGGCGCGGCGTATCGCCTCGTCCAAACCCAGCAGGGACACAAAAGTTGCCTTGCCCGCGCCTGCGTCTTTGCCCGTGGCCTTGCCCAGAGTGGCGGCGTCGCTTGTCACGTCCAGCACATCGTCGGCGATCTGAAAGGCAAGGCCCAGCGCGCGCGCATAGGTCTGCAAGGGTGCCAAATCAGCCTGCGCCATGCGCGCACCTGCGGTGGCAGCCCATTCGATCAGCGCGCCCGTCTTGCCGCGTTGCAGGGCGGTGATGTCATCAAGGCTGAGGGGTTCGGCGGCCGTTTCCGCCGCAATATCCAAAGCCTGGCCCAGCACCATGCCCTGCGCACCTGACGCGCGCGCCAGGGACGACACAAGGTCCGCGCGCACCGCGCCACTGCCCACCTCAGGGCGGGTCACAAGGTCGAAGGCCAGCGTCTGCAGCGCATCGCCAGCCAGAACCGCGGTCGCCTCGTCCCATTTCACATGGACCGTGGGTTCGCCCCGGCGCAGATCGTCATCATCCATGCAGGGCAGATCATCGTGGACCAGCGAATAGGCATGCAGCGCCTCGATCCCCGTCGCGGGCCACAGGGCCGCTGCCGGGTCCACGCCGTGCAAGCGCGCGCTTTCCAACACCAAGAAACCGCGCAGGCGTTTGCCGCCCCGGGTCGCATGCGCCATGGCCTGCACCACTGGCAGGTCGGCGAACCCGGCAAGCACCGTGTCGAACTGCCCCTGAATGGCAAGGGCCGCATCAGTCAGTCGTTGCTGGAACACGGGGGCTAAAGATCGCTGACCGGCTTCAACCCGGTCGGGTTGCCATCGCCATCAAGCGTGATGGCGGCCACTTTCTCCTCGGCCTCTTTCAGCTTGGTCTCGCAACGCGCCTTGAGCGCGGCCCCGCGTTCATAAAGCGTGATCGACGCATCCAGCGCCACGTCGCCACGTTCGAGCTGTCCCAGAACCTGTTCCAGTTCGGCCATCGCCTCTTCAAAGCTCATTTCGTCTACGGGGCGGTCTGTCATTTGGCGGCCTTTATCAGCGATTGAACATGGGCGCGTGCACACAGCGCCAGCGCGTCCAGATCATAGCCACCTTCCAGCACGGACACCACCCGACCCTTGCACAGGTTTTGTGCAGCTTGTGTGATCATGTCGGTGAGGTGGGCAAAGGTGTCTACCGTCCAGTTCAACTGGGCCAAGGGGTCATCCCGATGGGCATCGAACCCGGCAGAGATCAGGATCAGCTCAGGGGTGTGTTTGTGCAGCGCCGGGATCACCTGCCGCTCATATACTGCAACTGCGTGCGCCCCGTCTGTGCCCGGCGCCAGCGGTATGTTGAGCACCGTGCCGTGCGGACCCCGATCAGAGGCGTGGCCGGTTCCGGGCCACAGCGGCATCTGCTGGCTGGTCACCACCAGTACGCGCGGGTCGTCCTGCAACAAAGCTTGCGTGCCGTTGCCATGGTGGACATCAAAATCGACGACCGCGACGCGGGAAAGCCCGTGCACTTCAAGCGCGTGCTTGGCCGCGATGGCGACATTGCCGAAGATGCAGAACCCCATCGGCAGTTCGTGTTCCGCGTGATGCCCCGGCGGGCGCATGGCGACAAAGGCGTTCTGCACCTCGTCGTCCAGCACCATGTCCACCGCCTTGACCGCACCGCCCGCCG
>CAYGPT010000023.1:0-47850 GCA_964351755.1 uncultured Rhodobacterales bacterium
GCATCGTGTCGGTGGGCGCCAAGGACAAGGGCACCGGCAAGGAACAGCAGATCACAATCCAGGCTTCCGGTGGTCTGACCGACGAAGACATCGAGAAAATGGTCAAGGACGCCGAGGACAACGCCGAGTCCGACAAGGAGCGTCGCGCGCTGATCGAAGCCAAGAACCAGGCCGAAAGCCTGATTCACTCGACCGAAAAGTCTGTGGAAGAGCATTCGGACAAGGTCGACCCGACCACGGTCGAAGCCATCGAACTGGCCATTGCCGCGCTGAAGGATGAACTGGAAACCGACAATGCGGACAAGATCAAGTCCGGCATCCAGAACGTTACGGAAGCCGCTATGAAACTGGGCGAAGCCATTTACAAGGCCGCGCAGGAAGATGGTGATGACGAACCAGCGGGCGCGGACGAACCCCGCCGCGATGACGACGACATCGTCGACGCCGAGTTCGAAGACCTGGACAACGACAAGCGCGCTTGATCCGCGTGGCAGACGGAACCAATCACGAGGCCGGCCCGCTCAGGCCGGCCTCAGACGTTCCAGAAAAGGACATGATCCATGGCAAAACGTGACTATTACGAGGTGCTTGGCGTCAAGAAAGGGGCCAGCGCGGACGAGATCAAAAAGGGTTATCGCACCAAGGCCAAGGAATTGCATCCCGACCGCAACACCGACAGACCCGAAGCGGAATCGCAATTCAAGGAAGCCAACGAGGCTTATGAAGTCCTGAAGGACCCCGAAAAAAAGGCAGCCTATGATCGCTTCGGTCACGCCGCATTCGAGGGTGGCGTGGGCGGTGGCGGCGGTGGCCGACCCGGCGGTGGCTTTGGTGGCCAGCAGGGCGACTTCGGTTCGGCCTTTTCGGACGTGTTTGATGACCTTTTTGGCGACTTCATGGGCGGCCAGCGCGGTGGTGGCGGACGACGCGCCACTCGCGGATCTGACCTGCGCTATAACCTGCGCGTCACGCTTGAGGATGCATTCACCGGCCTGCAAAAAACCATCAACGTCCCGACATCCGTCGGCTGCGACAGCTGCAACGGTACAGGGGCGGAAAGCGGATCTGAACCGACGACCTGCCCGACATGTTCGGGCATGGGCAAGGTACGCGCACAGCAAGGGTTCTTTACGGTGGAACGTACCTGCCCAACCTGTCAGGGCCTTGGCCAGCACATCAAGAACCCGTGCAAATCCTGTGGCGGCGCAGGCCGGGTGGAAAAAGACCGCTCGCTGTCCGTGAACATCCCCGCGGGCGTCGAAACCGGGACTCGTATCCGCCTCGCAGGCGAAGGCGAAGCCGGAATGCGTGGCGGGCCATCGGGTGATCTTTATATCTTTATCGATGTAGCCCAGCATGACCTGTTTGAACGCGACGGCAACAACCTGTTTTGCCGTGTGCCTGTTGCGATGAGCGCCGCAGCTTTGGGTGGCTCGATCGAAGTGCCGACGATCGACGGCGGCCGGGGCCGCGTACAGATCCCCGCGGGCTCGCAGTCGGGCCGCCAGATGCGTCTGCGTGGCAAGGGCATGCCCGCTTTGCGCGGCGGCGGACCGGGCGATATGTTCATCGAACTGGCAGTGGAAACCCCAGTGAACCTGACGACCAAGCAAAAGGAACTGCTGCGCGAATTCGAAGAGTTGTCGTCTGAGAACAACCCCGAATCCACAAGCTTCTTTTCGTCAGTCAAATCCTTTTGGGACTCGATGAAGGGCTAAGAAACAAGAAAGGCGGATTTAAATCTGCCTTTCCTGTCTTTACTTTGCCCACATGTGCCCGACATCCGGTCGAACATCGTTGCGATGCTTGTCACCCGACGACCTGCATGCGTTTCAGGCCTGTCGCGACGGCGCCACGATTGTGTTCCATCAAAGCTGAGACAGGATGGACGCCACTCAGATGTTGGGCTTTCTCGGCCACATGGCCCGGATCATGCCCTTGTTTCAGCCTGACAATTGGACCCAAGTTGGGTTTGCAGGCCCTACAAGAAACAATTTGATCGGCAACCTGGGGATTCGTTTATTTGCGGACACAACCGAGGTCGAACTCGGCATAACTCTCGCATCCAATTCGCACGGGAAAGGCCACGGGTTGCGCACCATGTAGATGGCCTGCCGTTACATCTTTGAGGAAAAGAAAACTGCGCGGATCAAAGTCTGGTCAGACCCCGGAAAAACCGCATCCCCCAAAATGACAGATTGGGCAGGGTTCACCTTTACCGGGATCAAAGTCAATTATGGCGAGACCAAAGCCGCTTTTGCCATGCCCCGTCCCGAAACGTGAACATCCGGGAATATGCGAAAAACGGTGCACAGACCATGCCGACAGGTTTTTGGGTCCTATTAACCCTTCACTAACCAGATCGGGTGATGGTGGGGCATGTCACATTTTGCTGAACAACCGCTCCCCTTCGGCTTTGACGAAGCGGCCCCTTTGCCCGTGCCCAGCGGACCCACGCCATCTTATATGGCGGATCATCGCAAACGCCTGCGCACTCGATTCATGGATGGCGGGGCCGGTGCGATGCTCGATTACGAACTGCTTGAGCTGGTTCTGTTTCGCGCCATTCCCCGGCAGGATGTCAAACCGTTGGCACATCTGCTGATGGCCGAACTTGGGGATTTCAACCGAGTCGTATCCGCACCCGTGGAGCGACTGCGCAGGGTCAACGGCGTGGGGGACGCGGTGATCTGCGAACTCAAGATTATCGAGGCCGCAGCTCAGCGTCTGGCCCGCGCCAAGGTTCTGAACAAGCAGGTGATTTCCAGTTGGGACGCGCTGATCGACTACTGCCACACGACCATGGCGCATCGCGAAACTGAACAGTTTCGCGTGCTGTTTCTTGACCGCAAGAATGTGCTGATCGCGGATGAGGAACAAGGCAAGGGCACGGTCGATCACGTCCCCGTCTACCCCCGCGAAGTCGCCAAGCGAGCGCTCGAACTCAATGCCTCGGCGCTGATCCTCGTGCATAATCACCCGTCAGGCGATCCGACGCCCAGCCAGTCGGACATCGACATGACCAACCAGATGGAAAACGCCTGTCGCGCATTGGGTCTGACGTTGCACGATCACCTGATCGTCGGCAAATCCCGTGAACTTAGCTTTAAATCCGAAGGATACCTTTAGCGGACCCAGACTTCGACCCTGCGGTTGGCTTGACGCCCCCACGCGCTGTCGTCGCAGGCCATGGGAAGGGCCTCTCCGAACGCATCTACGTCGATGGCGATGCGGTCGAAATTGGCTGTCTCTGCAGCGGCCATGACGGCGCGTTTCACAGCCTCGGCCCGGCGCAAGGCAATGTTGCGGTTGGCCGTCGCAGGCCCGTCACCATCACTGAACCCGACCAGCAACAATTGACGCGCGTCATACGTCCCCTGTTCAAGTGCACGGGCCAATTGCTGCACGTTCGAACGCGATTGCGCATCAAGCCGCACAGACCCCGCCTCGAACCGAAAGGACGTGGTAAGCCGCGCCATGCCGTACAACGTGCGCGTCATACGTTGCAATTCTTCAAGCGTGATTTCAGGACCGGCCGAAGTTACGGCATTGGCGAACCGATAGCCCTGATCATTGATCGACACCTCTTCGGGGGCCTGATCAATGAAACCTGCGCGTCGAATGACGATCTGCGCCGATGGGCCACGCAGAAACGCCAGAAATTCGCGCGCCACTTTGGGCAGGCGCCGCGCAGGCATGTAAAGAAACATGGGCGCAGTCAGCGGATAATCCTCGGTCTTGATCGTGCCGCGCTGCGCGGACAGGGAAAACCCGCACTCTCCCGTCAGGGTCAGCGCGCGGGCGTTCCCGACCTCAGCAAAGCTGGCGATGCCAACGGCAAACGGGTCGGCTAGCACCGCATCCACCACGTCACCCGCTCTATCATGGCGGACGATCCCGTCGGCAAATGTGAAGTTCACGGGCCCCATCACCTTGTCTTCGACCGACTGGCCCAGACCTGTGCGCAGCCCCGACAAATGCAGCGATATTGGCGCATCGGCCCCACCGAGGCTCTGCCAGTTCGTGATCCGCCCGGCAAAGACCTGCGCGAGGGCCTGCGGTGAAATCCGGTCGACAGGGTTCGAGGGTGAGACAACCGGCACCATCGCGTCCAGCGCCAGAACGCGGCTGCGCCCGGCATCCGTCATGTCGCCCATACCTGCCTCGCGCGCGCGCTGGCGTTCCTCTGGGCGGATTTCACGCAAAGCCATGACGATGTCGGCATCATTGGCCAGCAGATCGGCAAAGCCTTCGTCCGTGGTTGACGCTTGGATGTAGAACCGGGCAACCGACTTATTCGTGGTCTCATCAGCAAGCACGTGCACAAAGCCGGTGGGTTCAATCGGCGCGCGCTGCACCACATAGCCGTTGCGCAAGGCAAACCCCTCGATCAGGGCAGGCATCAGCACAGCACCCATGGTGGACGAACCGGAAATGGCCACCTCGGCCACATAGTCCTGCAGGTTCGGGCAGGCTGGACCTTCGCACAACACGCCAGATCCATCCACGGTCAACTCGCCATAGACAGTTTCGATCCGGTAAAATTCGCCATCAAAACCCAACAGCGTACCACTCAGCTCGACCTGCCCGTCGGGCGAAGTCAGCGTCACGTCCTGCGCGCACAGGGCGGATCCCAAGAAAGAAAGTGCGGCGAAAATCGCCGCACGCTTCCAAGCCATGAAGTGCCCTTTGCCGCAACGGTCAGTTGCTTGCGACTTTCAGGTCTGAGACAAGATTGTTCAACACCAGAAAGTTTCCAATCGCATCGCAATCGGGCACAGACAGCGATAGGTCGTGGGTTTTCATCACACCACCAGGCATCATTTCCAATGACTGGGCTTCGATCTCAAGCCCGCAGTTGTTCGATGTGACCTCTGCTTCGACGCTAAGATCCACAAGACCTGTCCTGGCTGCCTTGCCGCTTGGAAAGGAATAGACCTCGGCGACCAGCGGTTCTGCGGCCAGGGTGTCACCAAGACGCATGATCAGGCCGTTCGTACCAGCGGCAAGCCCATCCAGATCAGGCAACGCGCCCGACCACACGTGGCCTGGCTGGCCATAATCGGCACCGAATTCGCGGGCATGCAGTTCAAATCCCATTTCGCCGCGCCATTGCAAAACCACGCGGTCGTATTCCGAGATGTCGTCGATATTGGCCTGTGCCACAGCGCCGTCCCCATTCGAAAATGCCATGATGAACACGGCCTGTTCCGCCAGCGCCGGAACGGTAAAGAACAACTCGCCCGTATCATCCGTGGTTTCGGTGAAAAGCATTCCATTGTGATGCACGGTCAGCCGTTCGTTCGGCGCACAAGGCGCAGATAGAGACACATTCACCAGCGCACCATTGATTGGGGTGGCCTTGGCAACCACTTCGCACCCTTCGGCAATCGGCAGGTCGTCCGGGGCTGCAGGCATATCCGTTGCCGGGGCAGAGACACGTTGCACATCCGTAATGCTTGAAGGCACGGAAACGCCGACTGGATCGCTTCCTGATGTCAGTTCGACCTCTTGCACCTGCATCATGATATCCGCGCTCACCGAACTTTCGAGAACCGCGCTGACATCTTTGGGGGGGGCGACGACGATCGGACGTGCCGATTCACCGTAACGCTCTTTTGCGGATTCGCTGCTTTGCATGACGAAACCGATGCCAACGGCTATGATCAGCGTGCCGGCAGCTGTCACGATTTCTTTCATATGCTGCATTGTCCCAGTTCCCTTCCACGGATTGGTTCAGGACCGGAATTCGCACAGCAAAAGGGCCGCGTTATGGCGGGCAAACGGAGTCTTTGAGGCAGGAATGGGGCAGTTGGGCTAGCCGAGGCGCCCGTGGCAATGCTTGAATTTCTTGCCTGATCCACACGGGCAGGGTTCGTTGCGACCAGGATTTCCCCAAGTGCTTTGATCGTTTTCATCAAAGCCACTGGCCTGCGCTTCGGCAGTCGGTGCTGGTGGCGCACTGCCTTCCGCAATTTCAGTTGCGGCCCTTTGTTGCGCCGCAATTTCGGCCAGCATCTGCTGGCGCTCCTCGTCCGTCATGGGACGGATCATGGCAAGTTTCTGCGTCACCTCGGTGCGCAGGCTGTCCAGCATGGTTTCAAACAACTGGAACGCTTCGTTCTTGTATTCGTTCAGCGGATCACGCTGGGCATAGCTGCGAAAGCCCACAACCGACCGCAGGTGTTCCAGCGTCAGCAGGTGTTCGCGCCACTTGCCGTCGATGGCCTGCAGCAGAAGCTGCTTTTCGATACTGCGCATGTTTTCGGGGCCAAAGGCCTCGGTCTTTTCCGCCATCAGCTTGTCGCTTGCAGCGATCAGACGCTCGCGGATCTGTTCGTCGTCCACACCTTCTTCTTCGCACCATGCCATTACGGGAACGTCTAGGCCCAGCTGCTCCATAGCGGCGGCATACAGCCCCTCGCCGTCCCACTGGTCGGCATACGTGCCCTGCGGCAGGAACTGGTCCACCAGGTCGTCCACCACCTGATCGCGCATGTCCGAAGTAATCTCGTGCAGGTCGTCGGCTTCCATGATCTCGCGGCGCTGGCTGAACACCACTTTGCGCTGATCGTTCATTACGTCATCGAATTTCAACAACTGCTTGCGGATATCAAAGTTGCGGCCTTCGACTTTGGCCTGCGCGCGCTCAAGCGACTTGTTTACCCAAGGGTGCACAATCGCCTCGCCTTCCTCAAGGCCCAGCGTCTTGAGCACCTTGTCCAGACGGCCCGAGCCAAAGATGCGCATCAGGTCGTCTTCAAGGGAAAGGTAAAAGGACGTGCGGCCCGGATCGCCCTGGCGACCCGACCGGCCGCGCAACTGGTTGTCGATCCTGCGGCTTTCGTGACGTTCTGAGGCAAGGACAAACAGACCGCCTGCCGCGAGTACCTTTTCCTTCTCTTCTTTGTGCTCCGACTCAATGCGCTTGCGCACTTCGGCGGGGTCAGCTTCGGGGTCGGCGGTGATCGCCTCCAGCACCTTCATCTCGACGTTGCCGCCAAGCTGAATGTCCGTGCCGCGCCCTGCCATATTGGTCGCTATGGTGACCGCCCCGAACTTGCCCGCATCCGCGATGATTTGCGCTTCTTTTTCGTGCTGGCGCGCGTTCAGGACGTTGTGCGGGATGCCTTCGGCTTTCAACAGCTCAGAAAACATCTCGGATTTGTCGATGGAAGTGGTGCCGACCAGAACGGGCTGACCTTTTTCATGGGCGACCGCGATCTCCTTGATCATGGCCTTGTACTTTTCTGCGCCGGTGCGGAACACCTGGTCGTCTTCGTCCACCCGCGTGATGGGTTTGTTCGTCGGCACCTCGACAACACCGAGGCCATAGATTTCATTGAATTCTTCGGCTTCGGTCACAGCTGTCCCGGTCATGCCAGCCAACTTGTTATACAAACGGAAATAGTTCTGGAACGTGACAGAGGCGAGTGTCTGGTTCTCCGGTTGAATCTTGACGCCTTCCTTGGCTTCGATCGCCTGATGCAAACCGTCCGACAAACGACGACCAGCCATCATCCGACCGGTAAATTCGTCTATCAGCACCACCTCGTTGTCACGGACGATGTAGTCCTTGTCCTTGCGGAACAATTTGTGCGCGCGCAGGCCCTGATTAACGTGGTGCACGATGGACGTGCTTTCGGGATCGTATAGCGACGCACCTTCCTCGATCAGTCCACGGGCGCGCAACTGTTCCTCAAGGAATTCATTGCCGTCATCTGTGAACGTCACGCTGCGCTGTTTTTCGTCCAAATCAAAATGCGTGTCCTCGATCAGAGGGATGATCGCGTCGATGGTCACATACATCTCGGATCGGTCCTGCAAGGGGCCGGAAATGATAAGCGGAGTGCGCGCCTCGTCGATCAGGATGCTGTCAACTTCGTCCACGATCGCATAGTTGTGCCCGCGTTGGACCATCTGGTCGATGGACGGCTTCATGTTGTCGCGCAGGTAATCGAAGCCAAGTTCGTTGTTGGTCGCATAGGTGATGTCACAGGCGTAGGCGGCGCGCTTGGCCGTTTCGTCCATGCCGGCGATGGCGACGCCTGTCGTCAAGCCAAGGGCGCCAAACACTTTGCCCATCCATTCCGCGTCGCGTTGCACGAGGTAGTCGTTGACCGTGACGACGTGCACGCCCTTGCCGGTCAGCGCGTTCAGATAGCAGGCGAATGTGGCCGTCAGCGTCTTGCCTTCACCAGTCTTTTGCTCAGCAATATTGCCCTGATGCAGAAAGATCGCGCCCAGAAGTTGAGTGTCATAGGCGCGCAGGCCCAGCGTGCGGCGGGCGGCCTCGCGGCAATTGGCAAACGCCTCTGGCAGCAAATCGTCGAGCGCCTCGCCACCCATTGCCCGTTTGGCCAGCGCTTCGGTCTTGTCCTTCAGGGCCTCGTCGCTCAGCGCCACAAACTCAGGCTCCAGCGCGTTGATCTGCTCGACCAGTGACCGCGTCGCCTTGACCTTGCGATCATTGGGCGTACCAAACACCTTTTTGGTGAGGGTTCCTAAACCGAGCATGCGTTCTCCAGCCGATCAATTCATGTTGTACAGCAACTGCTTGCCGGGCGCGCGCCAAGCCCATAAGTACAAGGGGCAAAAATCGGCCCGGGCCGCGTCCATAGGGCGATGTAAGGGTCGCGCCAAACACTGTCAATGCGCGTAGCCCCGCGTGCCAAGCCCAAGGACTGATTGATGATGAAACACCTGCTTTGTTTGCCCGCGCTGGGCCTCGTTGCCGCTATGGCGTTGCCTGCAGCCGCGCAAGATGCCAACACGGTTGTGGCGACAGTGAACGGGACGGACATCACAGTCGGTCACATGATCGTTGCGCGCGCCACGCTGCCTCCGCAATTTCAGGAACTGCCCGATGAGGTACTGTTCAACGGCATCCTCGAACAATTGGTGCAGCAAGCATTGCTGGCCCAATCCTATGACGGCGAACTGCCTGCCCGCGCCCAACTGTCCCTTGAAAACGAAACCCGGTCCCTGACCGCAGGCGAGGCGTTGGAACTGGTCCTGAAAGAAGCAATGACGCCCGCCGCCATCGAGGCCGCCTATGAGGCGCGTTTTGAAGGGGCGGAGGCCGCGCAGGAATACAATGCCTCGCACATCCTCGTAGAAACCGAGGAAGCGGCTGCGGCCGTCAAGGCCGAACTGGACGCAGGCGCTGATTTCGCTGCTACCGCGCGTGAAAAATCAACCGGCCCGTCGGGTCCCAATGGCGGGCAATTGGGTTGGTTCGGCACCGGCGCCATGGTTCCAAGTTTCGAGGCTGCCGTGATCGCCCTAGAGGTTGGCCAAGTATCAGAGCCTGTGCAGACCCAATTTGGCTGGCACATCATCATCCTGAACGAAACTCGCGTGCAGGAACGCCCATCGCTGGAACAAATCCGCGGCGAGATCGAGGAGGACGTGCGCAGCGCTGCCATCGAAGCTCATGTAGAGCAGCTTGAATCAGCGGCGCAAATTGACCGGACAGGCGCGGTAGATGTCGAACCTGCGCTGCTCAAAGACCTCACTTTGGTCGACTGAACCATGGCCAAGATTTCACATGTTTCGCCGCTGGCACCGTCCGAATTTCCAGACCTGCCGGTGATTGACGGCGTGTCATTTGCTGCCGTCGCTGCCGGGGTCCGCTATTCCGGACGCACCGATGTGATGATGGCGAAATGCGTGCCCGGAACAGCGCTTGCCGGGGCGTTCACCCGCTCTGCAACCCGGTCCGCCCCGGTTTTGGACTGTCAGTCAAAGCTTGGTGGCCCATCGGATGCGGGGGCAGTCATACTTGTGAACTCGGGCAACTCGAATGCCTTTACGGGCAAGAACGGGCAGGCCGCGGTGGACGGTATCGTGAATGCCACCGCCGACTCCACAAAGGTGCCTGCGGCGCGCGTATTCACCGCATCTACCGGAGTGATCGGTGAACCGCTTCCATACGAGCGGATCACCGCCAAGCTGGGCGAACTGACATCTGCCTTGTCGCCAACGGCAATCGGCGACGCAGCACGCGCGATCATGACGACCGACACCTACCCGAAAGGGGCCACTGTTTCCTGCGAGGTAGACGGCAAAACTGTCAAAATCGCAGGTATTGCCAAAGGCAGCGGCATGATCGCGCCGGATATGGCGACGATGCTGGTCTATATCTTCACGGATGCGAAAGTGGATCAATCTGCGCTGCAGGAGATGACGACCAAATTCTGCGACAGCACCTTCAATTGCATCACCGTGGACAGCGATACGTCAACCTCCGATAGTTTGCTGGTCGCTGCAACCGGTGCAAGTGGCGTGGATGCGACCGGCAACCCGAGTTTCGAAGTCGCCCTGCATGCTGTGATGCAGGACCTGGCCCATCAGGTTGTCCGCGACGGCGAAGGCGCTACAAAATTCGTTGAAATCGCAGTGACGGGTGCGGTTGACGATGCCAGCGCAAAGATTCACGGCCTGTCCATCGCCAACTCCCCTCTCGTCAAAACTGCCATCGCAGGCGAGGATCCCAATTGGGGGCGCGTCGTGATGGCCGTTGGCAAGTCCGGCGCGCCGGCTGACCGGGACACGCTGTCGATCTGGTTTGGGGATGTGCTGGTCGCGGAAAACGGCTGGGTCAGCCCCGGCTATTCCGAAGCGGACGCTGCCGCGCACATGAAATCGGAACACATCCGCATCCGGGTCGATTGCGGCATGGGGGAAGGCGCCGCAACCGTATGGACCTGCGATTTGACCCACGGATATATCGACATCAACGCTGACTACCGATCGTGAAATTCGCACCAGAGGTAGGCAGATGAAAACCGTTCTTGTTTCTGCGGTTGCGCTGATCGACGTAGATGGGCGCGTCTTGCTCGCCCAGCGGCCTGAAGGCAAGTCGATGGCGGGTCTTTGGGAGTTTCCCGGAGGCAAGGTCGAGCCGGGGGAAACCCCCGAAGTCGCCCTGATCCGCGAGTTGGAGGAGGAGCTGGGTATCAACACCTGGCGGTCCTGCCTCGCCCCCCTGACCTTTGCCAGCCACAGCTACGATTCGTTTCACTTGCTTATGCCGCTGTTTGCCTGCCGGAAATGGGAAGGCACACCGCAATCCAAAGAGGGTCAGGCGCTGAAGTGGGTCAAACCGCAAGACCTGAAATCGTATCCGATGCCCGCTGCGGACGTTCCGTTGATCCCCATATTGCGCGACTGGCTCTGAGCGACCTTCCACTTTTTCACAAATTGCACAAAAAGTGTCATTTTCGAAACATTGTTGATGACTCTGACCGCTTTTTTTGTGCACAGTTGGAACAGGATTTTCTGGGGAGGAAAGACAATGCTTAAGACAATCGCTTTGGGCAGTTCGGTTTTGGTGCAGGGGTCTTATGTCAAAACCCTTCCAGACGGTCGCATGACCGTCCGGGTCGACGATGCACAGTATTCGGGGAAACCAGTTTCTCAGACAGCCTGAATAATCAGAACCGACAAAAAAAGGGACGGCGCGAGCCGTCCCTTTTTTGATTTTTTGTTTCGTGGACTTAGGCGAGTGATCGGGCAATCTCTTCCCGCTCAAAAATCTCGATGACATCCTTGGGCCGGACATCGTCGTAATTCTCGAAGGCCATACCGCATTCCTGACCCGACTGAACCTCTGCGACTTCGTCCTTGAAGCGTTTGAGGGTCTTCAGCGTGCCCTCGTGAATGACCACGTTATCGCGCAGCAGACGCACACCGGCGGACCGGCGGGCGACACCTTCGGTGACCAGACAGCCAGCGACTTTGCCGACATTGGACACCTTGAACACCTCTTTGATTTCGGCGTAGCCGATAAAGGTTTCGCGGATTTCATTGCTGAGCAAACCAGACGCCGCGGCCTTCACATCGTCCACAAGGTCATAGATCACCGAATAATACCGGATCTCCACACCTTTCTGATTGGCCGTGTTTCGCGCGGATGCATTCGCACGGACGTTAAAGCCCATGATCGGCGCACCCGACGCCTCAGCCAGACCCACATCGGTTTCGGTGATAGCACCAACCCCCGAATGCAGCACGCGGACGCGCACTTCATCATTTCCGATTTTTTCCATCGCCTGAACGATTGCCTCGGCAGAGCCTTGGACGTCAGCCTTGACCAGAATTGGCAATTCGCTGACATCCTCGTCAGCCTTGGCGTTGGCCATAAGCTGTTCGAGGGTCGTCGCAGCACCGGCCGCCGCACGTTTGTCCTTGGCCGCCTTTGAGCGGTACTCGGCGATTTCGCGAGCCTGCGCCTCGGTTCCGGTCACGTTCAGAACGTCGCCCGCTTCGGGTGTGCCGTTTAGACCCAGAACCTCAACCGGCACGGATGGCCCGGCTTCTTTCACACGCTCGCCCTTGTCGTTGATCAGCGCGCGGACTTTGCCGTACTGCTCGCCCACAACAAAGATATCGCCCTGACGCAGCGTACCATTCTGGATCAGAACGGTGGCGACAGGGCCGCGACCGACGTCAAGCTGTGCCTCGATCACGGCACCTTGGGCGGCGCGGTCGGGGTTGGCCTTCAGTTCAAGAAGTTCGGACTGCAGGGCAATCGCCTCAAGCAGATCGTCAAGACCCTGACCCGTCATGGCCGAGACTTCGACGTCCTGCACTTCACCGGACATCTTTTCGACGATGACCTCGTGTTGCAGCAGATCGGTGCGAACTTTGTCCGGGTTTGCGGACGGCTTGTCGATCTTGTTGATCGCCACGATCATCGGCACCTTGGCCGCCTTGGCGTGAGCAATCGCCTCGATCGTCTGGGGCATCACGGCGTCATCCGCCGCAACCACAAGAACCACGATATCCGTGACTTGCGCACCGCGCGAACGCATCGACGTGAACGCCGCGTGGCCGGGTGTGTCGAGGAAGCTGAGCACGGCACCCGTCGACGTCGTCACCTGATAGGCGCCGATATGCTGCGTGATCCCGCCCGCTTCGCCCGCGACAACCTTGGCGTCACGGATGGCGTCGAGAAGCGAGGTTTTGCCGTGATCGACGTGACCCATGATCGTGATGACCGGTGGGCGCGGTTGCAGATCCTTTTCATCGTCGATGATCTCTTTGATCACATCCTCGACGTCGGCATCGGACACACGTTGGATGTTGTGCCCAAACTCTTCGATGATCAGTTCGGCTGTGTCAGCGTCGATGGTTTCGTTCTGCGTGACCATGAGGCCCATCTGCATCAACGACTTGACGACATCACCGACACGCTCGGCCATACGGTTGGCCAGTTCGGACACCATGATGGCCTCGGGCAGGTTGACGGTGCGCGTGACCTTTTCACGCTCGACCGAACCACCCATGGCCTTTTGGCGGGCGCGTTCCTGCTTGCGCTTCATCGCGGCCATGGACCGCTGGCGGCCACCTTCGCCACCAGCAAGGGCCTGGTTGAGTGTCAGCTTACCAGACCGACGGCCATCGTCGCCCTTGTTGGGGCGGGCGGTGCGCTGTTCGCGGTCGCGTTCCTGCTGCTTGCGCGGCGCAGCATTCGCAGGTGCCTGACGCTGTGTCGGCTTTCCGGCATCATCCTGCACAGGTGCAGGGGCGGCGGCAGCTTGCGCAGCTGCTTCGGCTTCAGCGGCCTTGCGAGCGTCTTCTTCTTCCTTCGCGCGCAGGCTTTCCTCGCGCTCTTTCTCTTCGCGCTCCTTGGCCTCGATCTCGGCCCGGCGGCGCTCACGTTCTTCTTCGCGGGCCTTTTCGTCGGCTTCGCGTTGGGCTGCTTCTTCGACTTCGCGTCCCTTTGCCGCCTGCAACGCCTTCATCCGGCGCTCCATCTCGGCATCGGTGATGCCAGCCGGACGCCGGCTTGGGTCGCCTACGGTCGGGCCGCTGGCAGGCGCCGCAGGTTTGGCCGCGCCCGGCTTGGGCACGACGACCCGCTTGCGCTTGGTCTCGACGACGACATTCTTGGTCCGCCCGTGGCTGAAACTTTGTTTCACGTTGCCCGGACGCGCGCCGCTGCGCAAACCCAGTGTCTTTTTCCCGTCAGTATCGCTCAAAGCTCGTCTATCCTTCCCGGCGACCGTTGCCGCCGTCATTTTCGCGCACACCGCGTAAACGGTTGGCTTCCTCTACAACACGTTGCGTGAGTCCACCAGAGGCGAGCGCGCCATGTATCACAGTTTGGCGTCCAAAGGCCAAACCCAACTCATCTGCTGTCAACCAGCCGATGTACGTTCCAAAATGCGGCGTGCTCAGCTTGGACTTGCCACGCCCCGAGCCATCGACCGCCTGTATCAGCACCTGCGCCTCTTCCATCTGAAGCCAGGCTTTGACCTTTTCGTAGCCCGCGACCGCCCTGCCGGACTTGCGTGACAACGCGATCAGGTCAACCACGCGGCGGGCCAATTGCCGTTCGACTTCGTCGATCAGACCCTCGGGCACCTGCACGGGCATCTTGGCCCCCCGCGCGAACAGTTTTTTCGTCACCGCCTTGTGCAGCGCATCGCGATCGGCTGCAACATACATACCACGCCCGGGCAACTTGCCCGCAATGTCGGGCACGATCTGCGTTTCGGGCCCGACGACGAAGCGGATCAGACCATACTTTGGCTGCACCTCGCCGGTGGCAATGCACTTGCGTTCAGGTCCATCCGACCGATCCTTGGATGCGCCACCGCGACCCATCAGGCTGCACCGAGGCCTGAGATCAGGCCTCGGTCTCCTCGGCCAGTGCGCCGTCTTCTTCTTCCCCGTCTGCTTCCAGATCTGCGGGGTCAACCCAGCCCAACAGGATACGGGCGGTCATCACCAAGTGTTGAGCCTCTTCGAGCGACACGTCGAAGGGTTCAAGCACACCCTCGTCCTTGTGACGCTCGCCATTCACCGTCGTCCAGCCACCGGCCAGTTCCCAATCCGCGCAGGTCGCGAAATCCTCAAGGGTTTTGACATCATCCTTGGCCAACGCTTCAATCATTTGGGGTGTCAGACCGTCAAAATCAATAAGACTGTCCTCGGCACCCAGAGCGCGCGCATTTTCCAGCGCCTGTTTGGCAGCGGCTTCCAGAACGTCGCGGGCCCGGGCCTGCAGTTCTTGCGCCGTATCTTCGTCGACGCCGTCGATGACCAGCAGTTCGTCCTGTTCGACATACGCCACTTCTTCGAGGTTCGTGAACCCTTCGGACACCAGCAACTGGGCAAAGAATTCGTCGAGGTCCAGATTGTCCATGAACAGCTTGGTGCGCGTTTCGAATTCGGCCTGACGACGTGCCGATTCGTCGGCTTCCGTCATGATGTCGATATCAAGACCGGTCAACTGGCTGGCCAAACGCACGTTCTGACCGCGGCGCCCGATAGCGAGGGACAGTTGTTCCTCGGGCACGACGACTTCGATCTTGCCAGCTTCCTCGTCCAGAACGACCTTGCTTACTTCGGCAGGCTGGAGCGCATTCACAAGGAAGGTCGGCTGATCTTCGTTCCATGGAATGATGTCGATCTTTTCACCTTGCAACTCGTTCACGACTGCTTGCACGCGGCTGCCGCGCATACCGACGCAAGCGCCAACAGGGTCGATGGAGTTGTCATAGGAAATCACGGCGATCTTGGCGCGGCTGCCGGGGTCGCGGGCAACAGCCTTGATCTCGATGATGCCATCGTAAATCTCGGGCACTTCCATCTTGAACAGTTCGGCCATGAATTCCGGCGCAGTACGGCTCAGGAAAATCTGCGGACCGCGCTGTTCGCGACGCACGTCCTTGATATAGCAGCGGATGCGGTCGTTGGGGCGATAGGATTCGCGCCCGATCTTTTCGTTGCGGCGCAGAATCGCCTCGCCTGCGCCCACATCGACGATGACGTTGCCGTATTCTTCGCGTTTGACGAGGGCGTTGATGATGGTGCCCGCGCGGTCCTTGAATTCTTCGTACTGTCGATCCCGCTCAGCTTCGCGCACTTTTTGCAGGATGACCTGCTTGGCCGACTGTGCGGCGATGCGGCCCATTTCGACGGGTGGCACTTCCTCGATCAACTGCTGGCCGATCTCGGGGTTTTCCATATACTGCTTTGCCTGTTCGACGGTGAACTCGGCCTGGTAGTTTTCCAGCTCGTCGTCGGCAACCACTGTGCGCACACGGGTAAATGTCGCGCGACCGGTCTTGCGGTCGATGCTGACACGAATGTCCATTTCCGCGCCGTAGCGGGACTTGGCGGCCCGGGCGAGCGATTCTTCCATTGCCTCGATGACCAGACCGGGGTCGATCATCTTTTCGCGCGCTACCGCCTCGGCGGTTTGCAACAGCTCAAGCTGGTTTGCAGATGTAATGGCCATCAGGTGTTCTCCTCGGACTCTTCGGTCGTTGTGTCTTCTTCTATTTCGTCGAATTCGGCTTCCTTGATCACGCCAGCCGCTTTGCGTTGGCGCAACATCTCCTTGATCAGCTCGTCGGTCAGGATCAGCTTGGCCTCAACCAGCCATTCGAACTTGAGGCCGATGGTGCCTTCAGCGACGTTGATCAGCACTTCGTCATCCTCGACCCCCGCCAGCACGCCCTTGAAACGGCGGCGACCGTCGATCAACTCGTCCGTTTCCAGCTTGGCGTCGTAGCCTTCGAACATGTCGAAGTCCTTGAGTCGGGTCAGCGGGCGGTCGATGCCGGGGCTTGAGACTTCAAGCGTATAGGCATCCAGAATCGGGTCTTCGACATCTAGTGTCGCACTGACGGCGGTGGAAATCTTAGCACAGTCGTCAACAAGGATACCGCCTTCGGGCTTGTCGGCCATGATCTGCAAGGTCGATTCGTCCTTGCCGCTCATCAGCCGGATTCGCACCAGTTCATAGCCCAGATCCTCGATCACCGGGGTGACGATCTCGGCCAGGCGACGGTCGATGGCGGCTTTGGCGATAAGGTCGTTTGACATGGGTCCTGCGTGGGTTTCGAGCACAAAAAAACGGGCGCGCGGCCCGTTGATGATTCTCGGTGGAGGGCTGGGTTTGGACCCCAGCGCGCCGCTGTTGAGGGGCATATACGCACGTCGTCCCCGTGATGCAAGGCCTGTCAGCCCATCCACCACCTCTCGGCCATGCGCAGGTTGTCCAGCGGCCATGATTTTCCGACCGTCAGCGGCACGGCCACGGATTTCGCGGCCATATGCGTCGTGAATTGCCCGTCCGGCAAGGATTGAAAGTCGCGCGGGTCTGCATGTGGGGCCAGTGCCGTGACATCCGCAACATCTACCAGCCCGTCCCGCAGCGCCTCGGCGCGCACAGACTCGGCGCTGAAATGCACGAATTCCACGCTGTCGAACCAGCCTGCCGAGCCCTTCCAATGGCTCCCGACCCGCTGGGCGATGAAATGGCGGCCCGGTTCAAGCTTTTGTACCTGATAAAGACCCGTGCCCGACCCACCTTGGGAGCGGATTTCGTGGCCCGGATGGGCAAGCAGATAAGGCAGGTTGGCGTTGGGATCATCAAGGTGGATGTCGATGGTGTGGCGGTCGATGACGGCGACATTCATCGGCAGAACGCGTACCGCTTCAGAGTCAAACTCAGTTCCGTCGTGAAATGCCACCCCCTCGCGCAAGGTAAAGCGCCAGCGTTTCGCCGTGGTATCGGATGACCAGCCTGTCGCAAGCTCACCCCGCAGCGTGCCATCCGCCGCAATCTCGGTCAGATTGTCAAAGATCGTCGCCGCAACCGCCTGATCGAACAATGGCGTGGACAGGGCCGCGCGCAGGCGTCCGCCGCGTTGCGGATTCGCAGACACACCTGTAGCAGCCAGCAAAGCGGCAGCAGCACCAGATGCGAAAAGTGCGCGGCGATCAATCCGGGTCATTTGCCTGCGATCCTGTCCATTGTGCGCACAAGTTCAGCAGAAATGCCCGGTTCGGACAACGCATGACCAGCGGTACGAATCATCTTCAGCTCGGCGGCGGGCCATACTTTGGACAGGGCATAGGCACTTTCGGGCGGGCAGATCATGTCATAGCGACCCTGAACGATGGTTCCGGGGATATGTTTGATCCGGCCCGCATGAGCGAGGATCTGGCCGTCAAACTCAAGGAAACCCGCATTGGTGAAGTAGTGGTTTTCCAGACGGGCAAAGGCACGGGCATAATCGCCGGGCGCCTCACCCCCCACACCGGTCGAATGGATCGATGCCAGCGCGTTTTCCCAGGACGACCACGCGCGGGCAAACCGTGTCTCCATCGCGACATCGCCCGAAAACAGCCGCCGGTGATAAGCGCTGATCAGATCCCCGCGCTCGTCCTCGGGCACAAGACCTTCGAACCGGGCCCAGACTTCGGGCCAGAACCGGCCCGCGCCGCCGCCATAAAACCAGTCCAACTCGCGTTGGGTCATCAGGAACACGCCGCGCAGCACCAACTGGCGCACCCGCGCCGGATGGGCCTGCGCATAGATCAGGGCCAGAGTCGCACCCCAACTGCCGCCGAACACGATCCACGCGTCGATGTCGAGCGTGCGGCGGATCATTTCGATATCGTCGACCAGATGCCAAGTCGTGTTGTTCATCACCGAAGCATGGGGGCGCGAGCGCCCGCAACCGCGCTGGTCGAATAGAATCACACGATAAAGCTCCGGGTCGAAATAGCGGCGCATCGCCGGGCTACACCCGCCACCGGGGCCGCCATGCAGCACCACCACCGGAATGCCAGACGGATTGCCGCACTGCTCCACATAGACACGATGACCCTGCCCCACGTCCAGCATACGTTGGTCGTAGGGGTCTGTCGGCGGGTACAGATATTGCACCGCGCGCTTTTGGTCACTGTGTTTGTCCATTACTGACCTACATAGAGCGTTAAACGCACATGAGCATACGGAGACGAAAATGCAAACGCATCAAACCACCGTTGACCCCGGAGAAATCGCGAAATTCGAGGCAATGGCCGCAGAATGGTGGGATCCGAACGGAAAATTCAAGCCGCTGCACATGCTGAACCCGTGTCGGCTTGACTACATCACGCGCCAGATTGCCGCAGAGTTCGACCGTGATCTAACCGGATCCAAGCCATTTGCAGGCCTTCGTATTCTAGATATCGGCTGTGGCGGCGGGTTGCTAGCCGAACCGATGGCGCGGCTTGGGGCAGACGTGGTCGGCGCGGATGCCGCTGAACGCAACATACCAGTCGCTCAAGTGCACGCGGAGCAATCCGGGCTGCACATCGACTATCGCCACACCACGGCCGAAGACATGGCGGCAGCAGGCGAACAGTTCGACGTTGTGCTGAATATGGAGGTGGTCGAGCATGTGTCTGACCCCCTTGGTTATTTGACCGCTTGCCACGACCTGCTGAAACCGGGCGGCCTGCATATCTGTTCGACCCTCAACCGCAATCCGAAGTCCTATGTCATGGCGATCATCGGTGCCGAACACGTGATGCGCTGGCTGCCCAAGGGCACGCATGAGTGGTCGAAATTCATCACCCCGGACGAATTGTTCGACCTTTTGCGCAAGGCAGGGCTGGACCCCGTGGATCGACAGGGGTTCGTGTTCAACCCGCTGACGTGGGGCTGGCGACTGTCGGATAGCGATCTGAGCGTGAATTACGTGACCGCGAGTCTCAAACCCGTCTAGTCAGCCTTGCCCTTATCGGACATGCGCAGACGCAACTGGCGCAGGATCGGCAGGCTTTCCCGCACTCGCTCTTCGCCCAGATTGTCGATGACGTCCGCAATCATCGGGGTGATCGCACTCAGCGCCTGCTCGCGGGCGCGGCGACCCGCGGGGCTGATCGCCACCATCTTGCGGCGCGCATCATCCCAATCCGGTCGGATATGAACATAGCCAGCCCATTCCAGCCTGTTCAGCGTGTTGGTCATCGCTCCGCGCGTGACGTTGAACGTATCGGCAAGTTGGGCCGGGCTACGCTCAACCTCGGCCCAGACAAGGTGGTTGAGGACCGAAAAGTGAGAGATTTCCATGCCCTTCGGCAATACCCGGCTTAGCCGGTAACGGACCATCTGGTCTGCCGCCAACACCTCGCTGAACAGCGAAATCGCCAATGCATTTTTCTCTGTGCTCATACACCCTGGGGGCCACGAAACGGGCGCGCATTGTCCCGCGAGGGAATGCGGCGGCGCGCTTCTGCCACCTTATTCAATTCCATATCAAATACATAAACCCCGGGGGCCGTCCCTGCGTCAAGGACGACGTCACCCCATGGATCGACCGCAAGGCTGTGTCCATAGGTGCTGCGCGGCTTGCCAGCGGTTGCCTGGTGAGTGCCGGTCTGGGCCGGAGCCAACACCCACGCGCCCGCCTCGATCGCGCGGGCCCGTAGAAGGCTGTGCCAATGGGCCGCACCCGTGATCGGCGAAAAGGCCGAAGGGTAGGTCAGGATTTGAGCGCCCGCGGATACCAGCGCATCTGCCAGCCTGGGAAACCGCATGTCATAGCAGATCGCCATACCGACGGTCGCAAAGTCCGGCCTAGCCAAAATTGCCATCTCTCCGGGGCGGAAGCCCGAGGATTCTGCGTAGGTTTCGGTATTCGAGATGGCGACATCGAACATGTGGATCTTGTCATAGCGGGCCAATATGTCGCCCTGTGGGTCAATCAGGAAGGACCGGTTCGCAAAGCGGCCTTGTGGATCATCCGTCTTGAGTGCCAGTGACCCAATCAGCAGGTGAATGCCGCGCTCAGCTGCGACATCGCGCAGTTCCGCCAGCGTGGCATCCTCCGCTTCGTTCGAAAGCACTTCGGCCTGATGCGCCCGACTTGCGCTGATGCAGTTCGTAACCTCGGGCGTCAGAACAAATTCCGCCCCCATGTCAGCGGCCTGCCGCAGCATTGCAACGGTCCGGACCAGATTGGCCGCCGGATCATCCGTCACGTTCAGTTGCAGCAGGGCCGTTTTCATCTAGGCAGCCAACAAACCATCAAGCTTGCCCGCCCGTTCTAGTGCGTAAAGGTCGTCACACCCGCCCACATGCATGTCGCCAATGAATATCTGCGGCACGGTCCGCCCGCCACCGGCGCGCTGGATCATCTCGGGTTTGCGTTCGGGCTGCGACAGCACATCGACTTCCGTAAAACCGACACCCTTTTCATTCAACAACCGTTTGGCTGCATGGCAAAAGCCACATAGGGGAGAAGTGTAGATTTCAACTGGTTTCATGATCCGTGTCCTTTCAAGCCAAGGCCTTTGAACACTGATCTAGGTGTCTTTGACCACGCGCGCCAGTACCGACACGCACACCTGCTGCGCGCCCGCTGCAAGACAGGCCTGCGTGCAAGCGGCCAACGTGGCCCCCGATGTCATTACATCATCCACCAACAGAACAGACCGACCCAAGATGCGATGCGTGCGCCGCAGGTTCACGCGGATCGCCCCATCAAGTATTGCGGCCCGCTCCACCTTGGTTTTTCCATCCAGCGACACGGTGCGACGAGGACGCTCCAACAGGTCGGCGCACCAGTCGCTGCCTGTCTGGTTCGACAGATTCTTGGCGATCAGGGCGGACTGATTATAGCGGCGCTTGGCAAGGCGCAGCCAGTGCAGGGGCACGGGCGCAATCAGCGTTGTTTCGTTGATCAACGGCTGCACGGCCAGACGCATCCATCCGGCGGCGGGGCGCGCAATTTCCTGACGGTCACCATGTTTCAACTGCAACACCAGCTTGCGCCCCATTCCGGCATAGACCAGCGCCGCACGTCCATGTGCCCAAGGCGGCCGGTCGGCCATGCACGTGTCGCATTCGATTGCTTCGTCCAAGGATTGACCGGGCAAGGGCATGCTGCACCTGTCACAGGACGCCCCGCCGATGAATTCCGTTTCGCCCCAGCAGTGTCCACACAAGCCAAAGTCACTGTCCACGGTCACACCGCACCCAAGACAGCGCGGGGGATAGATCGCAGCGAGTGTCGTTTGTATTAGGCCCATGTCATCCCTATCCTTATATCCCATGACCCATAGCCAGACCCTGACCGATCCGCGCGCGCTGACGCGCAACCGTGCACGCGCCCAAGCGGATGCGCTGTTCCTGCAGGAGCTTGCGCTTGTTGAGGTGGAGGATCGGCTCTCCATGGTTAACAAAACCTTTCAGACGACGGGAATCATCGCAGCCTTTCCCAACCTGTGGCGCGGGCGCATCGCCGATGCGCAGATTGTGGATGAGGCGGATGTGATCCCTCTGGCGACGGGCGCCTTCGATCTGGTGGTCCACAGTCTGGGCCTGCATTGGTCCAACGATCCGGTCGGGCAGCTGATTCAATGCCGACGAGCGCTGCGCCCGGACGGCATGTTGCTGGCGGTCGCACTGGGCGGTCAGACCCTGAACGAATTGCGCAGCGTGCTGGCACAGGCCGAAGTCGCCCACACCTTCGGTCTGTCGCCCCGCGTCGCCCCGATGGGAGAAGTCCGCGATCTGGGCGCACTGCTGCAACGGGCCGGGTTGGCGCTGCCGGTTGCCGATTCTGTACGACTTACGGCACGCTATAATTCGATGTGGCACCTGATGCGCGATCTGCGGGCCATGGGTGAATGCAACGCCATGGATGCGCGACTGCGCCGCCCGACACGGCGGACAGTCATGGAAACAGCAGCACAGCTCTACGATCAGAACTTTCCTCATCCCGATGGAGGCATCGTGGCGACCTACGAATTGATCGTCCTGACAGGCTGGGCACCCGACGAAAGCCAGCCCAAACCACTGCGCCCAGGATCTGCGCAGGCGCGGCTTGCGGATGCCCTGCGGACGGACGAAACGCCGCTGTCAGATTGACCTGAAAGGAAAACCGTTTATCTGGTGCGCATAAGCAGGGGAAATCGCCGAATATGCTTGATACCAGCAAAGCCGCAACACGTCCGCAACATGCAGCCGACGATCATCCGGCGATTCCGCCCGCCCGTGTGGGAATTCTGCTGGCCAACCTTGGTACGCCGGACAATTACGACTACTGGTCAATGCGTCGTTACCTCAATGAATTCCTGTCGGACCGTCGCGTCATCGACTATTCACCCTGGATTTGGCAGCCATTGTTGCAGCTGATCATCCTGACCAAACGCCCGTTTTCGTCTGGCGTCGCCTATAAATCCATCTGGAACCACGAAGCGGGGGAAAGCCCGCTGATGACCATCACCAAGAACCAGACCGCCAAGATCAAGGAAGGCATGCACGCCCGTTATGGCGATCAGGTCATGGTCGATTTCTGCATGCGCTACGGCAATCCGTCCACCAAATCCAAGGTGCGCGAGATGATGGATGCGGGATGCCAGAAAATTTTGTTCTTCCCGCTATACCCGCACTATGCAGGCGCAACTTCGGCAACGGCCAATGATGAATTCTTTCGCGCGATGATGCTGGAAAAGTGGCAGCCGACCACGCGTACAGTCGAACCTTACTATCAGCATCCGAAGTATATCGAGGCGCTGGCGCAATCCATCGAGCGTGCCTACAGCGCGATGGATACGCGCCCGGATATTCTGGTGTGCAGCTATCACGGCGTGCCTATACGGTACTTGATGGAGGGCGACCCCTATCATTGCCAATGCCAGAAAACGACGCGTCTGCTCAAGGAAAGATTGGGGTGGGCGGATACCGAGATAAAGACAACGTTTCAGTCCAAATTCGGCCCTGAAGAGTGGCTGCAGCCCTACACTGTCGAAGAAGTCGCGCGTTTGGCCGAAGCGGGAAAAAAGAATATCGCGGTCTGTGCGCCTGCTTTTTCAGCGGATTGCATCGAAACGCTGGAAGAGATCAACGAAGAGATCAAGGAAAGCTTCGAACATGCGGGGGGGGAGCATTTTACCTACATCCCCTGCCTCAATGACGACGACGCGCATATCGATGCGCTGAATACAGTGATCGAGGAAAATCTAAGAGGGTGGCTGGACTAGGCGCCCGTGAAAGCCCTCTGAACAGTTGATCAGGCACGAAAAAAGGCGGCACAAACGTGCCGCCTTTTTGTTTTGTTGTATCGAACAATTAGTCCGAAACAGCGGCCGCAACGACGAGCAACAGCAGCAGGGGCAGAATGATGCCGCCCGAGGAGCTACCTGTTTCTTCGACAATGACGGGTGCTTCGATGATCGGATCGGCAGGAGCGCCGGCAAATGCGGTCGAAGCAGCAGCAGTCAGAGCAGCGGCGAGAACGAGTTTTTTCATATTAACCTCCAGTTACGCGCGCGGGCAAAAATGCCACAACGCACCCAAGACTTACCTCGTGATCCTGTGTAAACAGCAATGCAAGTCGAATGCAAAGTGTGATTCAAAAGCTTTGCCGCCGATCCGACGCGATGTCGTCAAATTAGCAACACTTGCGTACCCACTTTGGCCATTCCGTACAGCTCTTCTATGTGCTCGTTGTACAGACCGATGCAGCCGTTGGATGATTTCCGGCCGATCTTGCGCGTATCGTGGGTGCCGTGAATACGGTAATACGTCCAGCTCAGGTGCAGCGCACGAGTTCCAAGCGGGTTCTCTGGTCCGGGACCGATATAGTCTGGCCATTCCGGGTTTCGCTGCTTCATCGACGGAGTGGGGCGCCAATCCGGCTTGGGGTCTTTTAGAATGACATTTGTGCGGCCGCGGCGGGTCAGGTCATCCGTCAGCGGAACGCTGGATGGGTAGAGTTTGTAAACTGTCTGGTCTTCGTTCCAGTAGTGGACAGCCCGGCTGTCGATATCGACCAGAATAGCGCCATTCCTGAGGCTGTCGAAATAGGGCTGCCAATCCAGCGTGCGAAAACTCGAAATGTTTCGGCGGACCGATAGAGTTGGATCACGCTCTGCCTGGCCTGCTGCGACCTGTGCAATGGCCGGCGCGCCCAAAAAAGCGGCGGAGCCGGCAATGAATGCGCGGCGGCTGGGTGTGTTTAACGATTTCTTGGACATCGGATGTCCCTCCAAAAAAGCTGTTGCCTGTTGCGGGCAATTTATTGCGCGAATGTCGCAGTCGCAAATCAAAGACCTGTCATCTTGCAGGATCACGCCGATGTGCGTTTGTATTGCAACGCGCGACCCGCTATCGACGTCGCTAAATATAACAAAAGATGTGCAGGACCCATGCGTATTCTCTCTTTTCTTCTGGTTGCCCTTCTGTCCCTTGCCGCATGTGCCACGCCCCAAGCACCCACAATTGGCGATGATGGCCGTCCGCTGCCCAAACTGTACCGTATTCGCGGCAATGATACGGCAAAGCTGCAGTTCCGCATGCTTGATTCGGTGAATGCGCTGCGCAGCGCTCAGGGTGCACCGGCCGTTGAATTGAATCCGCAACTGAATGCCGCTGCCGCAACGCATGCCAAGGATATGTCGTTGCAAAACCGCCCTTGGCACTTTGGCTCTGACGGATCATCCCCGATCGACCGGCTTGCACGGGTCGGATACCAGGGCAAGCTTGTCGGGGAAAACATCTCTGAAAGCTACGAGACCGAGCTGGAAACACTGGCTGCGTGGATGGAGCAACCCGACACCCGTCGCACCATTCTGTCACGTCAGGCCCGCGAGATGGGATTTGCTTGGTTTCAGGAACCCAATGGCAAAATCTGGTGGACGATGGTGATGGGTGACCCCAATAGCGCGCCGCTTATCCCGCGCGCAAATCCGTCGGCCACCCGGCTTGTGCCGGACGCGGTGGACAATCCGGATGCGGCTGCCGTGGATGAGACCGACGAAGATACCGTCGTAATCACCACAACGCCTTCAACGTAAGTTCAGGGATTGATCTGGATGGGTGTGCCGTTGCGGACCATGGCGTAGACATCTTCCATTTCGCGGTCAGTGATCGCGATACATCCCCATGTCCAATCCCCTCTCGCTTTGCGGCGGGATTTGGAGTTGCCGTGGATGAAAATGTCGCCGCCCGGCGGCTTGCCCAGCGCGGCTGCCTCGGCTCGATCCACTGCATTTGGATAAGAGATGCCCAGTGAAAGGTGGAACTGGCTGTTGGGGTTACGGCGATCGATCAGATACGTCCCTTCAGGCGTGCGCCCGTCGCCCTCAAAGAATTTGTGGCCAATCGGGGCAAAGCCAAGGTCGATATCATAGTCCTTGAGTACCTTTTCGTTGTGCATCAGGTACATACGTCGGGCTTCCTTGTTGACCACGATATAGGTCACCTCGGGCCCGTTATAGGTTCTGAACTTGGTTTGCTGGGTGCATGCGCCAAGGCCAAACGCCGCTGCGCCCCCCATCAAAAGATGTCTGCGCTTCATCTAAATCCTGTCCCACGTGGGTCTTATTGTTTGTAATTGGACATGAAATAGCACCTTTTGGGCAAACAGGCCTAGCCTGTTTCTGCCATGCGGCGTTCACCAGCCTGTGATCGTTGTTTATGAATCACTCTTGTTGAGCTTGGCCTCGATGTCATCCAGCCGTTTCAACACAAGGTCGCGGTAAGTGTCGGTTGCCGCATTGGATTCTTCGGAATGGGCATCCTGCATCGAATTGACGATCAAACCGACCAGCAGGTTCACCACGGCAAATGTCGTCACCATGATGAAGGGCACAAAAAACGCCCATGCATAGGGGAATTCACGCATCACGGGCCGCACAATGCCCATGGACCAGGATTCCAGCGTCATGATCTGGAACAGGGAATAGGCGCTTAGGCCAAGTGTGCCGAACCACTCGGGAAAACTTGGGCCAAACAGTTTTGTGGCCATCACCGCGCCAATGTAAAATATCATCGCCATCAGCACGAACACACTGCCCATGCCAGGAAGGGCGGTCACGAACCCCTCCACCACACGGCGCAAGGATGGGGCAACGGAGATGACACGCAGCACCCGCAAAATCCGCAGTGCACGCAAGACCGACAGACCCTCGGTGCCCGGTGCAAGCGCGATGCCTACGATGATGAAGTCAAAGATATTCCAGCCGCTGCGAAAGAAATTCTGCCGGAATGTAAACAGTTTCGCCACCAGCTCGATCACAAAAATGGCAAGGCAAATCTCGTCGACCAGACTGATAAGGCCGCCCGCATAAGCCACCGCCGTCTTGGATGTCTCCAGCCCCAGCGTGATCGCGTTCACGATGATCACGCCCATGATAAAGTTGCTGAATCTGGGCCCTTCCAGAAATTCGGCCAAGCGTGCGCGGTTGATCATCCGGTGTCTCCTTGGTTAACGCATATGCGTCAAACGGAATGCGCCGACAAGTTCCACGTGCGCGGACCATCGAAACTGGTCCACAGGTTGCACCCAATCGAGCGTATATCCAGCATTGATCAAAGTTGAGGCATCACGCGCAAAGGTTTGTGGATTGCAGGACACATGGGCAATCACCGGGGTTCGCGCCTCAGCAAGCTCTGCAATCTGCGCGGCAGCACCTGCGCGCGGAGGGTCGATAACGGCAGCATCAAACTTATGCAATTCGTCTCTGTAAAGAGGCCGACGGAACAGATCGCGAGCCTGTGTCGTCACACGCTTCAAGCCTTGGGCCTGCCGCCACCCAGCGTCTAACGCGACCACCATGTCCGAAGCACCTTCAACCGCAAGAACCTCGGCCTTTTCTGCCAGCGGTAACGCGAATGTCCCGCACCCTGCGAACAGATCCACGACCGATTTGGCGCCACCGACGATGTCCTGCACCAGTGCGGTCAGCGTCTCCTGCCCGTGACTTGTGGCTTGCAGGAACGCGCCCGGTGGCGGCACGACCCGTGCCCGCCCCATGATTTGGGCGGGCTGCACACGCATCCCGATCAATTCATTGTCCCACGTCAAACGCGCCAACCTGTGCATCTCGCACAACGCGGCCAATTCGATGCGCAGCGGACCATCCAGCGGCTTGCCACCGATCACTGCCACATCCAACCCTTCGATACTGTCCGTCACCGTCACAGCGAGGGCGCCCTTCCGACTCGCTCCGGCCATGGCGAGGGCCTCGGCCAACGGGGAGGAGGCGACAAGCGCGGGCGTAACAAGGATGCACTGCGGCACAGGGATGATCGCGTCGGATTTGCGGGTGTGAAAGCCGACCATCGCCCCCTTTTTCGTCCGGCGCGCGGCGTAAGTGGCCCGCCTGCGCGATTTGTCAGGAGAGGTAATCGTTGCCCGCACGTCGGTTTCGATCCCGTGCACGGACAAAGCGGTTGCCACGATCTCACGCTTCCACGCTGCAACCAGATCGTCGCTGGCATGCTGTAACTGGCATCCGCCGCAGGACCGGAAGTGCGCGCACGGCGCAGACACGCGGTCCGGGGATGGCGTTTCGATGCGGATATCTGACAGCGTGTCGCCATCAACGGTTCCACTGACCACTTCACCCGGAAGGGCAAGCGGCACAAACAGCGGCCCGCGCGCGACGCCGTCGCCCTGCTGGCCCAATCGTTCGATGGTCACTGTGGTCATGCGACCAGCCCTATCCGGCGGATGATCGGGGCAAAAGCCCTATTCCGCAGCCTGCGTGCTGATAAACCCACCCGACTGGCGCTGCCAGTAGCGCGCATATAACCCGCCTTTGGCCAGCAGGGCGTCATGCGTTCCCTGCTCAACGATCCTGCCAGCATCCATGACCACGATCCGGTCCATCTCGGTCAAGGTGGACAGGCGGTGGGCGATGGCCAGAACGGTCTTGCCCTCCATCACGCGGGACAGGGCGGTCTGAATCGACGCCTCGACCTCGCTGTCCAAAGCGCTTGTTGCCTCATCCAGCACGAGAATCGGCGCGTCCTTGAGGATGGCGCGGGCAAGGGCAATGCGCTGGCGCTGGCCACCGGATAGTTTCACGCCACGCTCGCCCAGATGCGCCGCATAGCCCTGCCTGCCCTTGTGATCCTGCAGGCCGAGGATGAAATCGTGGGCTTCGGCCTTGTTCGCCGCCTCGACCATCGCGTCATCATCCGCGTCCGGCTTGCCGTACAGGATGTTTTCGCGGGCCGAGCGGTTGAACATCGCGGTTTCCTGCGTGACCAGCCCGATATTGCTGCGCAGACTGTCCTGCGTGACGGTCGTTGTGTCCTGCCCGTCGATCAGGATGCGCCCCGATTCCGGTTCGTAGAGACGCAAAAGAATAGAAACCAGGGTGGACTTACCCGCACCGGACGCACCGACGATCCCCACTTTCTCGCCGGGTTTGATTGTCAGTTTGATATCCTGAATGCCGCCTGACTCGCGCCCATAGGCAAAGCCGAGGTCGTCGAACACGATCTCGCCTTTTGGTACCTCCAGCGGCATCGCATCGTCTGTATCTTCGACCCGAACACGGGGGGTCAACGTACGAATGCCATCCTCTACCTCGCCCACGTTGGAGTAGATCGCCATGAGCGTGAAGCTGACCCAACCCGTCATCTGCGCGATGCGGATGGCGATTGCGCCAGAAGCGACGATATCGCCAGGTGTCGCCAGCCCGCGCTGCCACATCAGGATCGTGCCGCCCAGCAGGAACACGGGCAACAACCCCGCCAGCGCCATCAGCGCGAAACGGAACCCGGCGGACAGGATCCCGAACTGCACCGAATTGCGCCGGAACGTCGCCATCGCACCCAATGCCGCCTGATCCTCGTGATCGTCATGGGCAAACAGCTTGACCGTTTTGATATTGGTGATCGTATCGACCACCTGACCCGACACCATCGCCCGCGCAGCAGCACGAGAGGCCGAGCGTTTGCGGATACGCGGCAGATACCAGCGGATCAGCGCGAAATAGGCCACCAGCCACACGGCAAAGCCAAGCGCGACCCGCCAATCGATCGCCAGCAACAACAGGACCGACCCGACGAGCGAGGCAAGGGCAAAGGCGACCACGTTGATGAATTCCGAAACGACATCGGTGACGGCCCGCGCCGCCTGCATCTGCTTTTGCGCGATGCGCCCTGCGAAATCGTCATCGAAAAAGCGCACGGACTGTCCCAGCGTCCAGCGGTGCAGACGCGACAGCACCAGCGGGTTGACGTTGGGCTGCACGATGATGGCGTTGGTCGCTGCGCTAAGCCCGAACAGAACGGGCCGCGCAATCAGGAAAAAGGTGAGAGCCCCAACAATCAGCGCGACATTCTCGACTGCAAAGAACCCGTCCGGGCCCAGTTGAACCGTTGCGTCGATCACCCATCCGAGGATCAGTGCCGTGCCCGCCTCGAGCGCGCCTGCGGCTGCCGAACAGAGGCCCGCCAGCCACAACGCGGGCCACGCGCCGGACAGGCACCAGCGCATGAATGGCCACAACTCTTGCGGCGGAGGGCCGTCGGCACGGCGAAAGGAATCGATCCAGTCAGATATGGTCACTCGGCTGCCTCTGATCCGATGAACCCGCCCGATTGGCGCGCCCAGAACTCTGCATATAGGCCACCTTTGGCCAAAAGCGCGTCATGGCTGCCATCCTCGACGATTTTGCCAGCGTCGAGGACAAGGATGCGGTCCATCTGTGCAATCGTGGACAAACGGTGGGCAATGGCGATCACGGTCTTGCCCTCCATCATCTGGTAAAGCGTATCCTGAATCGCCGCCTCCACCTCGGAATCGAGCGCACTTGTCGCCTCGTCCAGCAGCAGGATCGGCGCGTTCTTGAGGATGACGCGCGCCAAAGTTACCCGCTGGCGCTGGCCACCCGACAGCTTCACACCGCGCTCGCCCACTTGCGCCTCGTACCCCTTGCGCCCCTGCGGATCGACCAGATCGAGGATGAAGTCATGCGCCTGCGCCTGTTTGGCGGCGGCGATCATCTGTGCCTCGGTCGCGTCCGGCAGGCCATAAAGGATGTTTTCGCGCACCGAGCGGTGCAATAGCGAACTGTCCTGCTGCACCATGCCGATATTGCGGCGCAGACTGTCCTGCGTAACCTGTTTGATGTCCTGCCCGTCAATTTCGATCCGGCCCGATTCGGCGTCGTAGAACCGCAACAACAGCTTGACCAGCGTAGACTTGCCCGCGCCCGAACGACCCACAAGGCCGACCTTTTCGCCCGGTCGCACGATCATATTTACGCCGTCCAGACCGCCGCTTTCCCGCCCGTAGTGGTGAGTCAGGTCGCGCAATGCGATTTCCCCGTTTACGATCTGCAGCGGTTTGGCGTCGGGTGCGTCCACAAGCGTGATAGGCTGGGCAATCGTCTCCATCCCTTCGGCCACCACCCCCAGTTCCTGGAAGAACGAGGTCAGGGCCCACATGATCCACCCCGTCATCGCATTCAACCGCAAGGCCAGCGTCGTCGCTGCCGCCACCACGCCCACGGTGGCCGCCCCTTGTGTCCACAGCGCGATGGCCCAACCGACGATAGCGACGATCAGAAAGCCGTTCAGACCAGTCAGCACCACATCCATGGTGGTGAAAATGCGCATCTCCTTCATGAAGGTACGCCGGGTGTGTTCGATGGCATCACGGGCATAATCCAGCTCGCGGTCATGATGGGCGAACATCTTGACCGAGTGGATATTGGTATAGGCGTCCACGACCCGCCCCGTCAGGGCCGAACGCGCATCCGACGCCGCCTTGGACGCAGGTCCGACGCGCCGGATCGTCCAGTTGACCAGAAAACCGTATAACACGAACCACACCACCAACGGCACCAGCAACCGCACGTCCGTCACGCTGAGCAGGACAAAGGCCCCAAGCAGATAGGCCAGAGAAAACGAAATCGCGTCGAACACCTGGAACACGACCTCGCCCGCCGAACGCGGCGTCTGCATGATCCGGTTGGCGATGCGACCGGCAAAGTCGTTCTCGAACCAGCCGACCGACTGGCGCAACACGTGCTTGTGCGCACGCCAGCGGATCAGGGTCCCGAAGTTCGGCAGGATCGTGTTGTTGAGCAGCAGCACATCCAGCATCTGGATCAGGGGGCGCGCAAGCAGCACGAACACGGCCACGGCAATCACCTCGACCCCGTAAGTGGCCCAGAATTCGGACGGCGACGTGCTGAGAAGGTCGACGACGCGGCCCATATAAAAGATCAGGCCAACCTCTATGAATGCCACGACCAGCGACATGACCGCGGTCAGCGCAAAAACGCGCTTGAACGGGTGGACATACTGCCGAAAGAACGGCCAAAGGCGGGTCGGCGGAACGTCGGTTTCCGTATAAGAGGTGTACGGATCGACGAGCGATTCAAAATACTTGAACATGGGGAAATCTCGTAAAGGTGTGATGCAACATGGCGGTGACGTGGGCCGCGGCCCGTATCGTCACTTCAGACGATCGGCGACAATGTCAGGTGTCGTTCCAGATCCCGCGAAACATGTTGTTTCCCTCCGTGTTCTCTGGACGGTTTAGCGCGCCGATTTGCAAAAGTCACGACTTGAGGAGATCGTTTTTTGTCTTTGTCATGTTTGAGGCCAACCAGTCGTCTTTCATCCGGGCAAGTCGCCTGCCTAAATCGGAGCCTTCGAGATCGGGCAAGTCGCTGGCCTTGACGGGAAATTTCGCGCTGGCACCCTGCGTGATGTCGTCCTTGATTGACGGGTCAGGCATCCTGCCGAAAATAGCGGAATTCAGCAGGATCGCACCCAGACCCGCATCTGAACCGACCAGATAGCCGATTGCTTTGGGGCTGGACATGCTTGTGCTTTGATCAAGGATCATCTCGAGCCTTTTTTGATCCGCACGCGACAAACGCAACCGGTCGGCCACATCCACTCCGCCAAGTGCTGCCAGTCGCGTCATCGGGTCGGCCTTTGCCTTGAGACTCTGTTCCGTATGTACCAGCGGCGCGATCAGGTTCGAATCTGCACCCGGAAGGATACGGCCCAACACACCTGTCTGCGCCATGACAGCGAGCGCAGGCGCGGGATCAGGGGCCGACAGCAGCTTGATCACTTCAGCGCCGACACGTTCTGCCGACAGCGTGTCGAGCCCATCCAGATTCTCCGCGATTCCGGCCAGCGCATCCACATCCCAGCCCAGTTCAGGATTGGCATAATACGCGTGAAACCGGAAGAATCGCAGGATACGCAGGTAATCTTCGCGAATACGCCGGCCTGAATCCTCGATGAACCGCACCCGGCCTGCGCGCACATCGGAGAGGCCGCCCAACGGGTCAACAATGGCGCCCAGGCTGTCCGCATAGATGGCATTCATCGTAAAATCGCGGCGACGGGCGTCGTCAGTTATGTCGTCGGAAAACGCGACAACGGCGCGACGCCCATCCGTGGCCACATCGCGGCGAAAGGTCGTCACCTCGAACGGCTTGCCATCAACGATCACAGTCACGGTTCCATGGTCTATCCCTGTTGGAACAGCACGAAACCCCGCGCGTTCGACTGTGGAAATCACATCTTGGGGGCGGGCATCGGTGGACAGGTCAATATCGCTGGCAGGCCGCCCCAGAATAGCATTACGCACGCAGCCACCCACAAACAGCGCCCTGTACCCGGACGCCTCAAGCGCACCGCACAGGGCCTGCGCTGCCTGATCGGTCAGGAACGGGGTGTTCGGGTCTAGGATTTGGGCAGCGCTTCGGTCCATGCGCGCAATATACGCGCGGTCGCGCCCCAGATGTAATAGGGGCCGTAAGGCACCGTGTAATAGGCACGCTGCTGGCCACGCCAGCGACGTGATTGGATGATGTAATTGTCCGGGTTCAGCACATGGGCCAGCGGCACGCGGAACACTTCGGCCACTTCTCCGACCTCGGCCACCGTCTCGAAGTCCAGTGTGATCAGCGCAACGACAGGCGTCACGGTAAATGCGGTCACGGTTTCATGCGGCTCGAACGTGCCTAGAACTTCGACATGATCAGTGGGCAAGCCGATCTCCTCGCGCGCCTCGCGCAATGCGGTTGCGATCAGGTTGGCATCGGTGCCGTCCTGTTTGCCTCCGGGAAATGCGATCTGACCCGGATGGTGTTTCAAAGCTGATGAGCGTTTCGTCAAAATCAGGTCGAACCCGTTCTCGCCCGCAATGATGGGCGCAAGAACGGCCGCCGTACGCAGTGTACGTCCCGCGGCCAAGGTAACACTTGGGTTCAGGTCAAAATCGGAGGAGGCACGCCCGCCCCGTGCAAGGGCCGCACGGGTGCGGGCGATCAGGTCACTCACCGTCCTGTTCTTCCGCCTCAAACCCGACTGTGGCCGGGTCGAGGTCGTAATGCGCACTGCAGAACTGACAATCCGCCGTTACGCGCCCTTCGTCCGTCGTCATCTTTTCGATGTCGCGGGCCGAATAGATCGACAGGCTTTGGCGCACACGATCCTCGGAACAGGTGCAACCGAACCGCACGGGCTGTGCGTCGAACACGCGCGGTGTTTCCTGGTGAAACAACCGCAGCAGCAGGTCTGTAGGTGCCAGTTGCGGGCCGATCAACTCCATCTCTTCGACGGTATCGAGCAGGATATTGACGCGGTTCCAGTTTTCGGATGCATCGCCATGAACCAGATCCTGCGCTTGCAGGACCTCACCTGTGCCCTCGCCCTTGGCAACGAAAGGGGAAGCGACCGGCATATGCTGCAACATAACGCCGCCCGCGCGCCAATGTTCGGACACGCCCGGTTCAGACGACCTGCCAAAGCTGAGCTGGAACCGGGTCGGCAACTGTTCGGATTGCGCAAAATAAGCCTGGGCGCAGGCCGACAGGGACCCACCCTCAAGCGGTGTTATGCCCTGGTAGGGGGTCATACCCTTGCCCTGATCGATCATGATGGCGAAATACCCCTCGCCAACCTGATCAAAGGGGGCGCTGTCGCTAAGCCGATCCGCATCATAGCTGGCATAGGCACGAATTCGGGCGATGTCGCCCTCGTGCTGCGGCCCGTAATAATCCGTGGCGATCATGCGCACCGCGCCCTTGGATTGAACCTGAAGGGACAGCTTCCAGCGCAGCTTGACCGTCTGACCGATCAATGCGGTCAGCAAGGCCATCTCGGCCACCAGCGCTTCGACCTGAGGCGGATAGTTATGCTGTTTGAGGATGCCACCCAACACCCCGTCCAGACGCGCCACGCGCCCGCGGATGTCAGCGGCATCAAGTTGGAAGGGCAGGACGGTGTCGTCCCACGCGAGTTGCGAACCAATAGTCATGGGGTTTCCTTTGGCGCCATGTGTTGGCATTTTGACGCCCTATATAGGACCTTGAGCCAGAACTGAAAGAGGGCGCCGGTGAACCGCCGTATTGGACAACCCCCGCAAACCGGCCGCCGATACACTGCGCGACCTGGTGCCTATGCGATCCTACCGCGTGACGGGGCGGTTTTGCTGACGTGCCAGACCAGCCCGGAACCCGAGTTTCAACTGCCCGGTGGTGGCATCGATCCGGGCGAAGGGCCCATTCAGGCACTGCATCGCGAAGTGTTCGAGGAAACGGGATGGCACATCGCCCGCCCGCTTCGTATCGGGATGTTCCGCCGCTTTGTCTACATGCCGGAATACGACCTTTGGGCGGAAAAGCTGTGCCATGTTTACGTCGCCACTCCGACGTTGCGCATGGGTGATCCGACCGAACCGGATCATGAAGTGTTCTGGATGTCGCCCGAGGAGGCGGCCACGTTCCTTGGCAATGATGGTGACCAGCTTTTTCTGGCGCGTTACTTCGGGCTGTCGGGCCCATGATATTCAAACAGAATGCCCGACACATCATCCGGGAATGACTGATCCCCGGCGAATTCGCCCAGTTTCCACAACATCGCCTCGAAAAAGGCAGGTCCGGAAACGTCTGCGAGTTCGGTCATCATCGCTTCTAGCCCTTCCTCCTGCAGCATGTCACCTGTCGGGCCCGGGCATTCCGTAACCCCATCGGACAACAGCAACAGCCGGTCGCCGGGCTGCAACTGAGCCTCGAACTGGGTGAACGAGATGCCCGACATCAACCCGACAGGGAAACCGCCGGGGCCGTCCTGTTCGATGGTGCCGTCCTTGCGCTGGATGGCCGGATGCGGATGACCCGCTTGCGCCATGCGTACATGGCCTGTCTTCAAGCTGATATCGGCAAGCAAGAGGGTAAAGTAATGCTCCGTTTCCATCTCGTCCAGAACCAGATCATTCAGCGTCTCGATCACCGATTCGGGCGGTAAAAAGGCGTAAGATCCGTCGCCGCGTCGGTGTAGCGCGACATTCTGATCCGGCGCGGCCGCCGACAAATATCCGGCAAGGCGTGCGGTCATCAGCGCCGAACTGATCCCATGGCCCGACACATCAATCGAAAACAACCCCAAATGCCCCTCGCCAGCAGGAAAGAAGCCGACCAGATCGCCACCCACATGGCCGCTTGAGCGCAACATCAGGGACACATCGCCCGTTTCAAAAGACTTGTTGCGTTCGCGGATCAGGGATTGCTGCAACTTTTTCGCTTCCAGCAGATCACTGTCGAGAGAGTTGTACACGCGCTGCAGTTCGCCCAGCGTTTCAGTGATCAACGCGTTCTTTTTGATCAACTCGTGCTGCATGCGCAGGATACGCTCGCCAGCAGTGATGCGTGCCCGCAATTCGTTGGCATCCACCGGCTTGGTCACGAAATCGTCCGCGCCGGCCTCAAGCCCCATGGCGATTTCGTTCTTTTCACTTTTTGAGGTCAGCAGGATGAAATAGCCGTACCTGTCGCCGGATTGCTTCCGGAAAGCGTCACAAAACTCCAGCCCGTTCATGCCGGGCATCATCCAATCACTCAATACCAGATCAGGCTGCACACCGGCAGCGATGTTCAGCGCCTCCTCGCCTGATCCAGCCTCGAACACCTCAAAACCCCAGCGTTTGACGGAACTGCACAGGATCTTGCGCTGCAAGCGGCTGTCATCGACAACCAATACACGTGCTGGCGCATCCGGGTCCGGCGGCGCGGGTGGGGATAGCTGTTCCGCATCCTTCGGCTGAACCTTCACATTCATCTAACGCATTATCCAATCTGCCTGCCCCCGGCCTATCCCAGACCTTTTAATGCCCCGTGAAATCCGCCGCGTGGATTGCGTAAACCTTTACCGATTACCTCCTGTTAATCTGACCTGTGCGTAGATGGTCTTTGATGAATCGGAGACAGGTGATGATTGATTGGCAACGCGTAATGGATCTAAAGGCTGAAGTCGGAAGCGAAGACTTCGAAGAAATCGTTCCTATATTTCTTGAGGAAGTGACTGAAATCACTGACCGGTTACGCTCTGAACCTAACCTTGATCACTTGGAAGAAGACCTGCATTGCCTCAAGGGAAGTGCGATGAACCTTGGGTTTACCGAGTTTTCGCGACTGTGCAGCATAGGCGAATCAAAAGCCGCAAAGGGCGATGCCGGATCGGTGGATGTGTCCGCAATCCTACGCAGTTTCGACGCATCCCGCGTCGCTTTTCTAAGCGGGCTGGATCACGGAAAGGCCGCCTAGATCACGAATTGTGCCAACGTTTCGTTGTTGGTGATGTCCGTGTAGGTGAAGCCGCCCGCATCCAGTGCCGCGCGAAACCGGTCAAAATTTTCGGGCCGCTGCGTTTCGATGCCGATCAGGACCGACCCGAAATTCCGGGCTGACTTTTTCAGGTACTCGAACCGGGCGATATCATCCTCGGGTCCAAGAATGTTCAGAAAATCTTTCAATGCGCCGGGGCGCTGCGGCATGCGCAGAATAAAGTACTTTTTGACGCCGGAGTAGCGCTGAGCGCGTTCCTTGACCTCGGGCAGGCGTTCGAAATCGAAATTTCCGCCTGATGCGATGCACACGACAGTCTTGCCCCTGATCTGATCCTGCAAATCCGTGAGGGCCTCAATTGCCAAGGCACCCGCCGGTTCCAGCACGATCCCCTCCACATTCAGCATCTCGACGATGGTCGTGCAAATGCGATCCTCGGCGATACTTACCACGTCCGCAGGATTCACATCCGCCAGTCTGGCAAAAGTACGTTGGCCGATCTTGGCCACTGCTGCACCATCGACAAAACTGTTGATCGGGGACACATCGACGGGCTGACCCGCAGAAATCGCTTCGGCCAGCGATCTGGCGCCCTGCGGCTCTACAAAGGTGTATTGCACACGGTTTCCGAAGTAGCTGCGGGTGCCAGATGACAGACCGCCACCACCCACGGGCAGAATGATCCGGTCCGGCAGGCGGCCCAGCTGCGCTTCGATCTCGACCGCGACGGATGCCTGCCCCTCGATCACGTCCTCATCATCGAAGGGGGACAGGAAGTGTCCGCCCTCATCCGCACAAAACGCCTGCGCCGCTTTCAATGTGTCGTCGAAATAGTCCCCGGTCAGCTTTATTTCGACCCGGTCACCGCCGAACATACGGGTCTTGAGCACCTTTTGCTGCGGAGTCGTGACCGGCATGAAAACCACACCGCGCACCCCAAAGTGCCGGCACATGAACGCGACGCCCTGAGCGTGATTGCCCGCGCTGGCACAGACAAATACCGCGCCGTCCTGCATGACCTTGCGCATCGCGTTGAACGCGCCGCGCAGCTTGTAGGATCGCACTGGGCTCAGATCTTCGCGTTTCAGCCAGATGTCAGCATCATATCGGGCCGACAGCATGTCGTTGCGCAGCAATGGTGTACGCGGAAACACATCGCGCATCGCCTGCTCCCCGGCCCGTGCACCATCCTCAAAACTCATCAGTCGATCCCTCATGCAATCGCTCTGGCCTAGCGGCACAGACCGATTGGGTCAATCTTGCCCCGGATGCGCAAAACCGTTATCGGCTGCCAAACCTCATGAGGAACGAAAGAAATGAGCGCCCCAAAGAAAGTTGTGCTGGCCTATTCAGGCGGTCTGGACACGTCGATCATCCTGAAATGGCTGCAAACCGAATATGGCTGCGAGGTGGTGACCTTTACCGCCGATCTGGGTCAAGGCGAGGAATTGGAGCCTGCCCGCGCCAAGGCCGAGCTGATGGGGGCATCCAGCATCTATATCGAGGACGTACGCGAAGAATTCGTGCGGGATTTTGTGTTTCCGATGTTCCGCGCGAATGCACTTTATGAGGGACTCTATCTGCTGGGCACCTCTATTGCGCGTCCTCTGATCTCCAAACGTCTCGTTGAAATTGCAGCAATTGAAGGCGCTGATGCCGTCGCCCACGGGGCCACAGGCAAGGGTAACGATCAGGTGCGTTTTGAACTGGCCGCTTACGCGCTGAACCCCGACATCAAGGTGATCGCACCGTGGCGGGAATGGGACCTTTCCAGCCGGACCAAACTGCTCGACTTTGCCGAAAAGAACCAGATTCCGATCGCCAAGGACAAGCGCGGCGAGGCACCTTTCAGCGTGGACGCCAACCTGCTGCACACCTCGTCCGAGGGCAAAGTGCTTGAGGACCCCGCGCAGGAAGCGCCCGATTACGTCTATCAGCGCACGGTCGCGCCCGAGGATGCACCGAACGAAGCCGAGTTCATCGAAGTGGGTTTTGAGAAGGGCGACGCAGTCTCTATCAATGGCGAAACGATGTCTCCTGCCACGATCCTGACAGAGCTGAATCGCTTGGGTGGCAAGCATGGCATTGGCCGTCTTGATCTGGTCGAGGGTCGGTTTGTCGGCATGAAGTCCCGCGGCATCTATGAAACGCCCGGCGGCACCATCCTGATCGAGGCGCATCGGGGGATCGAACAAATCACGCTGGATCGCGGTGCTGCGCATCTGAAGGACGAAATGATGCCGCGCTATGCCGAACTGATCTATAACGGCTTCTGGTTCTCGCCTGAGCGCGAGATGTTGCAGGCGCTGATTGACAAGAGCCAGGAACACGTAACGGGGACTGTGCGGCTGAAACTGTATAAAGGTCTGGCGCGCACCGTCGGTCGCTGGTCAGATCACTCGCTATATTCCGAAGCGCATGTGACATTCGAAGACGACGCAGGAGCCTATGATCAGAAGGACGCCGCAGGGTTCATCCAATTGAACGCTCTGCGCCTGAAACTACTGGCCGCAAGGGACCGCCGCCTTAAATCCTGAGCGTGTGTGCAGCGAGCGCCTGGTAATAGGGCATCGCCGCATCCGCCAACCGGGCATATTCGCCACTGAGGTTGGGTATATCCCCCTCAAACCCCTCAAAACCAGTCGATGCGTGCACGGCCCCGTACCAATGCGGAGCCCACGCGCCGTCTTGCGGGTGCCCGCCTTTGGGCCAGTGCAACATGTTTGGTGTCCAGTCGATACCGATCCGGGCGCATAGGGCCTGTAACATTCCGACCGGGTTGGCGCGTATGTCTGTTGAATCGATGACGACCGGGTCATCCATCCGCGCCATGAGCCGCGTTAGTTGAACAAAGCCCAGATCTTCCAGCGTCGGCGCTTCCCGCTTTTTTGCGTAGCTGGCGACGACGCGGACGGGATGGCGGATCAACAGACAATGGCACACGCCAGCCATCCAGTCGCTGGGCCAGTCATCATCCATGTGGTGCGCCATGTGTTTTTGGTAAAAAACAGGCTCTGACACAGGGGAACTCAGAAATTTTGCAACAACGCCCGGGTCTGTCGGCTGACTGGCCAGCACCGTGTCGCGCATTGGATGATCATCCCCGCTTCGCGCCAGAAACGCAGCATAAAACGGCTCGTCCACCACGCGGCAATCTCCGCGCGCGGCGAAACTGTACATCATGGCCGTCGACAGGTTGCGCGGCCCGGACCACATGGCGATGCGTGTTGTCATGATCGCAGGCTAGGGGGCCGTTCATCCATGGTAAATGCCCATTCACACCTTCGCGACCTCTCTGAGCCGTGAGTTGTTCGCCAGACCACAATCACCCAGACTGATGGCAAAGGAGTACAGCCATGACCGTAAAACGCACGATCAAAACAGTATCGCTGGCCCTGATGATCGGCGTTGGCCTGTTTGCCCAATCCAAGACAACTCATGCACAGCAACTGGAAACGCTGACAGTGGCTGGAGGTTGCTTTTGGTGTGTTGAAGCTGATTTTGAGAAGGTCAAAGGTGTAACCAAGGCTGTGTCGGGTTTTACCGGCGGCACTGTCGCCAACCCGACCTACAAGCAGGTGACGAATGGTGGCACGGGTCACTATGAGGCCGTTCAAATCACATTTGATCCGTCTCGGGTTCAAGTTGAAACGCTGTTGTCGCTGTTCTTCCGCTCTGTCGATCCAACAGATGCTGGCGGGCAGTTCTGTGATCGGGGCGACAGCTATCGCACGGCAATTTTTGCAACCCCGTCACAGGTGGACGCAGCGAGTCAGGCCAAAGCGGCGGCGCAGAATGATCTTGGCAAGACAGTGGTAACCCCAGTGTTGAGTACTTCCACATTCTATCCTGCGGACAGCTATCATCAGGATTACTACAAACAGGGCGACATCGTTCTGACCCGCTTCGGGCCAAAGACCAAGGCGAAGGCCTATAAAGCTTATCGCGATGCCTGTGGTCGGGATGCGCGTGTCAAAGCCCTTTGGGGCGATGCCGCACCGTTTGCGGGCAGCTAGGCCAGCCGTGCATCCTCGATATCCTTCAGGTCGGGGATAACATCTGCTGTTCCAACCCGCGTCACCATCAGCGCTCCGGCTTGCGTCGCGAGCGATAGCGCTTGAAGCATCGGCATACCGCGATCAAGGCCCGCGACGAGGTAACCTGTGAACGTATCGCCCGCGCCGGTGGTATCAATCGGCGTGACAGCAATTGCGGGCATATGTGTCTCTGATCCGGCCGAAACGTCCAACCAGCGACATCCATCGCCGCCAAGGGTCACCACGATCGAACCCACGCCAAGCTCCGTCAGATCACGCGCAAGCGTTTCGACCAACTGATTGGCCTCGACAGCATTCAGCACCAAAAGGTCCGTGAAAGGCAACACTTCGGCCACGGCCTCCGCGTCGAAGGGCGCAGCGGCGTAGACCACGTTCAGCCCCAGCGCTTTAGCCATCTCTGCAGCATGGCGCTGGCCGTTCGTTTCGTTCTGGATCACGAGCGTATCGCCCGCGGCCGCATCCGACAGCGCGGCGCCAATCATGTCCTCGGTGATTTCATGATTCGCGCCAGCAAACAGAACAATCTGGTTTTCGCCATCCTCGGCCACCGAAATATTGGCATGCCCGCTCGCGATATCCGCGAGCGTTGCGATATGTCGTATGTCCACGCCATATTCCATCAACCGTTCAACCGTCCACGCCCCGTCAGTTCCGACAGCGCCGATATGTGTTACGTGCGCCGCGCCGCGCGCCATGGCCACGGACATATTCGCGCCCTTGCCGCCCAGACCTTGGGTATAGTCCGTTGCGGCAATTGTTTCGCCCGGCCCAGGCAAATGCCGCACGCGATAGACGTTGTCGATATTGATCGAGCCAAGGTTCCAGACCGCCATTAGCCCACCTTGCAGGCCGCAAGCACCGCCATGTTCAGAATGTCGTTGGCCGTGGACACAGCGGAACAGATCTGGATCGACCCGTCCACCCCGGCCAGAATCGGGCCAATGACGGTAGCCCCGCCCATTTCCTGCATCAGCTTGACCGAAATGCTGGCCGAATGGCGCGCCGGAACGACCAGTATGTTTGCAGGTCCGGTTAGCCGCGAAAACGGATAGGCCGCCTGCGACTGCGCATTCAGGGCGACATCAACGGTCATTTCGCCCTCGTATTCGAAATCCACACCACGTTTGTCCAGAACTCGGGGGGCAGCATGCATTTTCTCGGCCCGCTCAGACACCGGATAGCCGAAGGTCGAGAAGCTGACAAAGGCCACGCGCGGCTCAAGCCCCATATTTCGGGCGACAACAGCGGCTTGGGTGGCAATGTCGGCAAGGTTTTCCTCATCCGGCCATTCGTGCACCAACGTGTCTGCGATGAAGACGATGCGCCCTTTGTGAATCAGGGCGGTGATGCCCGCCGCCTTGCTGTTGGCGTCCGCATCAAAGACGTGGTTGATGCGGTCCAGCACATGCGCCGATTTTCGGGTCGCGCCGGTCACTAGGCCATCCCCATGACCATGCGCCAGCATGAGCGCGGAAAACACGTGGCGATCCCTCGCGGCGAGGCGATGGATGTCCTGCCGATCGAATCCGCGGCGGTTGAGCCGTTCGTAAAGATACGTCTTGTACTGGTCCAAATGGGTTGTGTTAGCGGCGTTGACAACTTCGATTTCCCGCACCGCGTCAGCAAGACCTGCCTCTTCCAACTTGGCCTTCACATCTTCTTTCCGGCCCACCACCAACGCTTTGCCAAAGCCTGACCGCTGGTAAGTTACGGCAGCGCGCAGCACGCGGGGGTCATCCCCTTCGGCAAAGATCATGCGGGCCTGGGCCGCACGGGCGCGCGCGTTGATCCCGGTGAGAATGCTGGCCGTCGGGTCCATACGGGACTTGAGGGACAGCTCATACGCCTCCATGTCGATGATCGGACGGCGTGCCGCGCCGGTGTCCATGCCCGCCTTGGCGACAGCAGTAGGAATGCGGTGGATCAAGCGAGGATCGAACGGGGTGGGGATGATATAGTCGCGCCCAAACGTCAGCGATTTACCATATGCCAGCGCCACCTCGTCCGGCACATCCTCACGCGCGAGGGCGGCCAGGGCATGTGCACACGCGATCTTCATCTCGTCATTGATAGCGCGCGCGTGTATGTCGAGCGCGCCGCGAAAAAGGTAAGGAAAGCCAAGCACGTTGTTGACCTGATTTGGATAGTCGCTGCGACCCGTGGCAACGATGGCGTCCATGCGCACCTCGTGCGCTTCTTCGGGGGTGATTTCAGGGTCTGGATTGGCCATGGCGAAAATAACTGGATTGTCAGCCATACTTTCAACCATCGCAGGCGTCACCGCGCCTTTGACGGACACGCCCAGAAACACATCCGCCCCTTTCATCGCCTCTTCAAGCGTGCGCAGGTCGGTCTTGACGGCGTGGGCCGACTTCCACTGGTTCATGCCTTCGGTCCGGCCCTGATAAATCACGCCTTTGGTGTCGCAGGCGATGCAATTGTCGTGCCGCGCTCCCATGGATTTCAGCAATTCGATACAGGCGATGCCAGCGGCTCCGGCCCCATTCAATACGATCTTCACATCCTCAATCTTTTTGCCCGAAAGGTGCAGCGCGTTGATCAAGCCTGCTGCACAAATTACCGCTGTTCCGTGCTGATCGTCGTGAAAGACGGGGATATCCATCAGTTCTTTGAGCGTCTGCTCGATGATGAAACATTCGGGCGCCTTGATATCTTCAAGGTTGATACCGCCAAAGGTCGGCCCCATCAGCTTGACCGCCTGAATGAATTCGTCCGGGTCCTCCGTGTCGAGTTCAATGTCGATGGAATTCACGTCGGCAAACCGCTTGAACAGCACCGCCTTGCCTTCCATCACCGGCTTTGATCCCAGTGCGCCAAGATTTCCCAACCCCAGCACAGCCGTACCGTTGGAAATGACGGCCACAAGGTTGCCCTTGTTGGTATAGTCGTAGGCGAGCTCCGGATTGGCCGCGATCGCTTCGCAAGGAACGGCGACACCGGGCGAATAGGCAAGGCTCAGATCGCGTTGCGTGGTCATCGGGACGGTCGCCGTGATTTCGAACTTGCCGGGGCTTGGCTCCATATGGAATGCCAGCGCCTCTTCTGCGGTCACCTTGTTGCTTGCCATGTTCTTGCGTCCTCCCTGACCCTTTCGCTCTTAGCCCAGCAAGGGCCATGCCTCAATCGACTTTGCCTTTCGCTTGGTCACGGCTGTTTGTAAGGTCGCCCGAAAGTTGCCTTGGGGGCCGTTATGTCGACCACGCCGATGATGGCGCAGTACCTGGAGATCAAGGCAGCGCACGGCGATGCGCTGCTTTTTTATCGCATGGGCGACTTTTACGAGATGTTTTTTGATGATGCCGTGGCGGCATCGGCCGCGCTGGACATTGCCTTGACCAAACGGGGCAAACACGATGGCGATGATATCCCGATGTGCGGCGTGCCTGTGCACTCGGCCGAAGGGTACTTGCTGACCCTGATCCGCAAGGGATTCCGCGTCGCCGTGTGCGAACAAATGGAAAGCCCAGCGGAAGCCAAAAAGCGTGGGTCGAAGTCTGTCGTGAAACGCGATGTGGTTCGCCTTGTGACGCCCGGTACGCTTATCGAAGAATCCCTGCTTGAAGCACGGAGGCACAACTACCTCGCTGCTTTTGCCGAGGTCCGAGGTAGTTGTGGACTGGCTTGGGTAGATATTTCAACGGGTGCATTTCAGGTCATGGCGCTTGATTCAGCTAACTTAGGGCCTGAATTGGCCCGCCTCACACCAAGCGAGTTGATCGTCGCGGACAATAAAGAAGAAACGCTGCGTCCCATCTGTGACGACTTCGGCATCCCCGTCACAACTCTGGGCGCTGCGGCATTTGACAGTACGTCAAGGTTGGACAGGCTGGCAGGATTATTCAAGGTGGCCACGCTTGACTCTTTTGGGTCGTTCTCGCGCGCTGAGATCGGAGCCATGGGCGCACTGGTCGAATATCTCGAGATCACGCAAAAAGGAAACCTGCCCCTGTTGCGTCCTCCACAGCAGGAAGCACAGTCAAAGACGGTGCAAATTGATGCATCGACGCGCCGGAATCTTGAACTGACAGTGGGGTTGTCTGGCGGGCGGTCAGGATCGCTGCTCGACGTCATCGACAAGACGGTAACCTCAGCCGGGGCGCGTTTATTGGAGCGGCGAATTGCGTCACCTTCGCGTGTGTTAGAGACGATATCCGAGCGTCTGGATACCGTTTCCTTCTGCGTTGGGGATCAGAGCTTGACCCAATTGGTACGCACCAAGCTGCGCAGTGTTCCCGATATTGACCGCGCCTTGTCCCGCTTGTCATTGGATCGCGGCGGCCCAAGGGACCTCGCGGCACTACGCAGCGGGTTGATACAGGCGCAGGATCTGTCTGGTCTGATTAACCATGGCTTTCCACCGCTGCTGAAACATGCGTTTGCCGATCTGACAGGTCATGGCCCCCTGATCGACGCTCTGGACAGCGACCTCGTGGCCGAACCGCCGCTTTTGGTCCGTGATGGCGGGTTTGTTGCCGCTGGCTGCGATCCCGAACTGGATGAAGCGCGCACGCTGCGGGACGAAGGGCGGTCAGTCATAGCGCAAATGCAACAGGACTATGCACGACTGTCTGGTGTTCCCTCCCTCAAGATTAAGCATAACAATGTGCTGGGCTATTTCATCGAAGTCACCGCAACTCATGCGGACAAGATGATGTCCAAGCCGTTGAGCGAGACGTTTATTCACCGTCAGACTACAGCCAATCAGGTGCGGTTCACGACTGTCGAACTGTCCAGTCTAGAAACCCGGATACTGAACGCAGGCTCACAAGCACTGGAGATCGAAAAGCGTCACTATGAAAGGCTCAGGTCGCGAGTTTTGGACAGGGCCGCGCCGATCAGCCAAACTTCGCGCGCTCTGGCTGAGATTGATTTGGCAACGGCACTCGCCCATCTTGCAGTGACAGAGGACTGGTGCAAACCGACCCTCGACATGTCTCGTGCTTTCGACATCGAGGGTGGGCGCCATCCAGTTGTGGAGCAGGCCCTGCGCAATCAAGGTGGCACGCCATTTATCGCCAACGACTGTACCCTGAATGCCGCTGACACGGCGGCAATCTGGCTGCTTACGGGTCCGAACATGGCCGGTAAATCAACATTCCTCCGCCAGAACGCGCTGATCGCAATATTGGCTCAATCCGGCAGTTTTGTGCCTGCATCCGCAGCACATATCGGCATCGTCAGTCAAATTTTTTCCCGCGTTGGGGCGTCGGACGATCTGGCGCGGGGGCGCTCGACCTTCATGGTGGAAATGGTCGAGACTGCGGCCATTCTCAACCAAGCAGACGACCGCGCGCTGGTCATTCTGGACGAGATCGGGCGTGGCACGGCGACCTATGATGGGTTGTCTATCGCCTGGGCCTCGCTGGAACATCTGCACGACGTCAACCGCTCGCGCGCATTGTTTGCAACGCATTACCATGAGATGACAGCGTTAGCGGGTAAGCTGGAAGGGGTCGAAAACGCCACTGTCACAGTCAAGGAATGGGATGGCGAGATCGTGTTCCTGCACGAGGTGCGGCGTGGTGCGGCGGATCGGTCTTACGGGGTGCAGGTTGCACAGCTTGCCGGGTTACCCAGCGCCGTGATCAACCGGGCGCGGGTTGTGCTGGATGCGCTTGAAAGCGGTGAGCGGGAGGGTGGCGCAACCCAAAAGACACTGATCGACGACCTGCCACTGTTCGCTGCCACGCCTGCTCCGGCTTTGGCTAAACCCAAACGGTCACCTGTGCTGGACATGCTTAAAAACATCCATCCCGACGCGCTCAGCCCGCGCGAAGCGCTGGACCTGATCTATAAGTTGAAAGACGTTGAGGACGATGGCTGAACGAAAAAGCGCGCCCTGTACTTGGGCGCGCTTTGTTTGTTGTTATTTTGATACCTAGCTGGCAGGCATCGACGATACGCCAACCTGAGCGGGGCGCAGCAAGCGATCATGCAGCATAAATCCCTCGGCGGCGACTTGAATGATCTCGCCCGCCTTGGTTCCGGGAACGGGTGCTTCGAACATCGCCTGATGGTGCTGCGGGTCGAACGTGTCGCCGACTTCTGGCGCGATCACCTCGATACCGTGTTTTTTGAACACGTTCAGTAGTTCGCGCATGGTCAACTCGACCCCTTCCAGCAGCGGACCGGACACGGCGCGCTGTTCTTCGGTCGCTGCCTCAAGCGCGCGTTTCATATTGTCATAGACGGGCAGCATGTCGCGGGCGAGCTTGGAACCGCCATAGTTTTCGGCCTCGCGTCGATCCTTGTCCGATCGCTTGCGCGCGTTTTCCGCATCTGCAAGCGCGCGCATGAACCGATCCTTCAATTGATCCCGCTCTGCGCGCAATTGTTCTAGTTCAAGCGCCTCGTCATCAATTTCAGACATCTCTTCGGCGTACTCTTCGTCTTCGGCCATGTCGATGTCGTCGAGAAAATCGTCATTCTTTGGCTCAGCCATATGTCACCTTTCACTGCGGTCCGACAGCATGCGCCCGACCAGCTGGGCTGTGTAATCCACGATCGGAACGATCCGCCCGTAATTCAGTCGCGTGGGCCCGATAACGCCGACCGCTCCGATTATCTTTCGATCAGCGTTCATATATGGGGAAACCACCAAAGAGGAACCCGAAAGTGAGAAAAGTTT
>CAYGPT010000024.1:0-47843 GCA_964351755.1 uncultured Rhodobacterales bacterium
GTTCTTGCCAAGATCCCCGGCGGGCCCGAGGGCATCAAGGGCGTGTCGCTCTTCATCGTGCCGAAATTCCTCGTCAAAGAAGATGGCAGCCTCGGCGACCGCAATGGCGTCAAATGCTCGAAGATCGAAGAGAAGATGGGCATTCACGGCAATTCCACCTGTGTGATGGATTACGACGGTGCCAAGGGCTGGCTCTTGGGCGAAGAACACAAGGGCATGCGCGCCATGTTCACCATGATGAACGAGGCCCGCATCGGCGTCGGCATGCAGGGCCTGAGCCAGGCCGAGGTCGCCTATCAGAACGCGCTGATCTACGCCAAGGACCGCCTGCAGGGGCGCGATGTGACGGGCGTGAAGAACCCGGACGGTCCCGCCGATCCGCTGATCGTGCACCCCGACATCCGCCGGTCACTGATGGACCAGAAATCCTTTGCCGAAGGCGCGCGGGCCTTTGCCCTGTGGAGTGCGACGATGATCGACGCGGCCCACCGTGCAGGTGACAAGGATGCGGACGGTATCGTGTCGCTGCTGACCCCGATCATCAAGGGCTTCCTGACCGATCAAGGTTACGACATGACGATCAAGGCCCAGCAGGTCTATGGCGGTCACGGCTACATCGAGGAATGGGGCATGTCGCAATACACCCGCGATGCGCGAATCGCCATGATATACGAAGGGGCCAACGGCGTGCAGGCGCTGGATCTCGTGGGCCGCAAGCTGGCGCAGGACGGCGGCAAGCACGTGATGGCGTTCTTTGAGCTGGTCAAATCCTTCATCAAGGAAAACGCAGGGCAGGACGACGCCTATGACAAGGAATTCCTTGAACCACTCAAAGCGGCGTCAAAGGATCTTCAGGCGGCGGGGATGTATTTCATGCAGCAAGGCATGACAAACCCGAACAACGCGCTCAGCGGGTCCTATGACTTCATGCACATGTTCGGCCATGTCTGCATCGGCCTGATGTGGGCGCGGATGGGCAAGGCGGCACGCGCGGCACTGGCGGGTGGCACGTCGGACCCAGAGTTCTTCGAAACCAAGCTGGCCACGGGGCGCTATTACATGGCGCGCCAATTGCCTGCCACGGCGTTGCACCTGACCCGGATTCAATCCGGGGGCGATACGGTGATGGCGCTGGAAGCCGCAAACTTCTAAGGTGGTGTGGCGGGGTCGAACCCCGCCCTACCGCATTCTGGAGGGACCATGCCGAAACGATTCCGCCTCACGCGCCGGTTCCCGGTCGCCATGACCGAAGACGGCTATCGTCGGCTCAAGCGGTTTGCAGCCGACGCAGGTCTGGACGAAGGCGAGGCGCTGTCTTTCCTGTTCGAAAATTTCGAAAGCGTGACCCATGAGGAAAACCTGACCGCGCGATTGCGGCTGTTCAATGCCGAGCTTGAGGCGCGCAAACGCTGATCACATCTTTTTTTGGGGAGGAAAGATATGAAGGACCTTGAACACGGCACCACTGGCTGGATGACCGACGAACACCGCATGATCGCGGATATGACGGCGCAGTTCATCACGAATGAATGGGCCCCACATTTCGAACGCTGGCGCAAACAGGGCGAGATGGACCGCAGCACATGGGCACAAGCGGGAGAACTCGGCCTGCTCTGCCCGTCGATCCCCGAGGAATTCGGCGGAGCCGGAGGCGACTTTGGCCACGAGGCCGCGATCCTTATCGAAGCCTCACGCGCCAACCTCGCTGCATGGGGGCACGGCATCCATTCCGGTATCGTCGCGCATTACATCCTTGCCTACGGCACCGAAGAACAGAAAATCCGCTGGCTGCCCAAGATGGTGACGGGCGAACTGGTGGGGGCGCTGGCGATGACCGAACCGTCCACCGGATCGGATGTGCAGGCGATCAAGACGCGCGCGATCGCCGATGGTAATGCCTACAAGCTGACCGGTTCCAAGACGTTCATCACCAACGGCCAGCATGCCAACTTGATCGTGGTCGCCGCCAAGACCGACCCGACCCAAGGGTCCAAGGGCGTGTCGCTCGTCGTTGTGGAAACGGATGGTGCGGCCGGGTTCGAGCGCGGGCGCAACCTCGACAAGATCGGGATGCATGCATCGGACACGTCCGAGCTGTTCTTTGACAATGTGGCGATCCCGCCCGAAAATATCCTTGGCGGCGATCCCGGTCACGGCTTTTACCAACTCATGCAACAACTGCCGCAGGAACGAATGATCATCGCCTGTTCAGCCGTCGGCGCAATGGAGGGCGCGGTCACCCGCACGATCGCCTACTGCAAGGAACGCGAAGCGTTTGGTGGGCCGATCATGCAGTTCCAGAACACCCGGTTCAAACTGGCCGAGGCCAAAACCAAGACCTGCGTCAGCCGCGCCTTTTTCGACGAATGCATGGCAGAACACCTGCGCGGTGCACTGACGGTGGATAAGGCCGCAATGTGCAAATACTGGACCACGGACACACAGGCCTGGGTGTTGGATGAATGCCTGCAACTGCATGGCGGTTACGGATTCATGCAGGACTATGACATCGGTGGCATGTGGACGGACGCGCGGGTGCAGCGGATTTACGGCGGCACGAACGAGATCATGAAAGAACTGATTGCGAGGGCGTTTTGAGTCACACATCCTGCGCATTCTTCCGGCCGCGATTTTTTGAGTATTTGGAACGAGAAGAAACAAGGGACAGGTCCACCCCACCACCCGGAACGCGAGATGCGGACGGGGCGGCAGGGCTTCTCCTCGTGCGATCATCGGCTCTCCAGCCTGTACCGCAACCCCATTCAAATCCCTGCACGGTTAATTTGGCGTTACCACGCCTGTCACATGTGTGCTTCTTTTCGTAAAAAATACTCCACGGGGGTCCGGGGGTGTGAAACCCCCGGTTCTGCTATCTCAATACAAACAGGACTTGAAATCATATGACCCTCAAACTGCATTGCTTTGGCGAAAGCGGAAACTCCTACAAGGCAGCACTTGCATTGGAATTGTCCGGGCTGGACTGGGAACCGGTCTTTGTCGACTTCTTCAACGGCGAATCGCGCACGCAAGCGTACCGCAGCCTCAACCCGATGGGCGAAGCGCCTTTGCTGATCGACGGCGACGCGTGCATCAGTCAATCGGGCGCAATTCAGCAATACATCACCGACAAGACCGGCAAACATGGCGGTGTGGGCGATGAAAAATACGACGTGCTGCGCTGGGTGCTTTGGGACAATCACAAACTGTCCTCGATGTGCGGCATTACCCGGTTTTTGATGAACTTTCTGCCCCAAGACAAGCGCCCAGCCGAGGTGATCGCCTTCAATCAGGGCCGTCTCAAGGCTGCCTATGCCGTGCTTGAAGCGCATCTTGCGGGGCGTGACTGGATCGTGGGCGCCACCGTCACAAATGCGGATCTGAGTTGCTGCGGGTACCTTTATTACCCTGAACCTTTCGGTTTCGAACGCGCCGAGTGGCCGAATATCGACCGCTGGCTGTCAAACCTGCAAGACCTGCCCGGCTGGAAAGCCCCATACGATTTGATGCCGGGTTCGCCCGCCGACCGCGCATGAGTTTACGTAATGCGCCGCAACGTCACCCTTGATTAGACCGAGTGGTCTACCCCAGTTATGAATAGAACATGACGCCTCTGGCAAAAGGAATTGGAAAGATGAGCGAAGCCTATATCTACGACGCCATTCGCACCCCCCGCGGCAAGGGCCGCAAGGATGGCAGCCTGCACGAAGTCACTGCGTTGCGTCTGTCCGCACAAACCCTCAACGCGCTGAAAGAGCGCAACGGCTTTGACGGCCATGCGGTCGAGGATGTGATCTGGGGCAACGTCACGCAGGTGATGGAACAGGGCGGCTGCCTCGCCCGCTCCGCCGTTCTGGCCTCGGACCTTGATCAGTCGATCCCGGGCCTTGCCATCAACCGTTTCTGCGCCAGCGGAATGGAGGCGGTGAACCTTGCCGCCAATCAGGTCCGCGGCGGGGCCGGAGAGGCATATATCGCCGGCGGGGTCGAGATGATGGGCCGTGTCGCCATGGGCAGTGACGGTGCCGCCATCGCAGCCGATCCAAGTATTGCCATGGACACCTATTTCGTTCCCCAAGGCATCAGCGCCGATATCATCGCCACTGAATACGGCTTTACCCGCGATGACGCCGACCAGTTGGCCGTGGCCAGCCAGCAGCGCGCCAAGGCCGCCTGGGATGCGAAGCGGTTTTCGAAATCGGTTATCGAGATCAAGGACATCAACGGCCTCACCATCCTCGATCACGACGAATACATGCGCCCTCAGACCGACATGCAGTCGCTCGGCGCCCTAAACCCCGCCTTTCAGGCCATGGGCGAGGTCATGCCCGGTTTCGACAAAGTCGCGCTGATGAAATATCCTCATCTTGAGCGGATCAATCACATTCACCATGCGGGCAACTCGTCCGGCATCGTGGACGGGGCCGCGGCCGTGCTGATCGGCAACAAGGAATTCGGCGAGAAATGGGGACTCAAACCTCGCGCCCGCATTCGTGCGACGGCCAAGATCGGGACCGATCCCACCATCATGCTAACAGGCCCCGTGCCAGTGACGGAGAAGATCCTCAAGGATCACGGCATGGACATCAAGGACATCGACCTGTTCGAAGTGAACGAGGCCTTTGCATCCGTCGTGCTGCGCTTCATGCAAGCGTTCGACGTTGACCACGACAAAGTCAACGTGAATGGCGGGTCCATTGCCATGGGTCACCCGCTTGGGGCAACGGGTGCGATGATCATCGGCACACTGCTGGATGAGCTTGAGCGCGCGGACAAGGAAGTTGGCCTTGCGACGCTGTGCATTGCATCCGGGATGGGTGCGGCCACAATCATCGAACGCGTCTGACACAAGGCGGGAGCCACACGCATGTCAGAGGTACGGCATATCTATCAAGGCATCCTCGATGTGATGACAGCCGCAATTCTGTCGCGTGACAGCCGCACATGGTGTGCCCATATCATGACGCCGCACCTCATGGCGACATCGGATGGCCGTGTCATCCTCGAAACGACAGAACAAGTGGTGACCGGTTTGGAAACCTTTGCCGACAGCCTTGCACGAATGGACGTGGTGAACATTTCCCGCGAATGTGAAACCGCGCGCCTGACAGATCCAAGTACAATCGTCGGATATCATACCAACCGACTGACACGGCGTGATGGCACGACCCTGCCGCCTTACCAAAGCAAATGGGTCCTGCAAAAGCTTGGGGACGCCTGGCGGCTCAGCAAATCGGAAAGCGCGCTGAGCGTGAACGATGCGGGTTGGACGATTCTTCCCCATACCGCTGTCACCGGGTATCGAGACCGCGCCATTGACAGCAAGACCGCGCGCAATGCCGAGGTTCAGCAGATCATAGACCGGCTCGACACCATTTTTGTCAGTGGCGACTACGAAGGCTGGCGTCGCGCCGTCAACCTGCCACTGACCATCGAGGCGAGCCACGCGGTTCAGGTGATCCGCACCGAAGAAGAACTGTCCGAAGATTTCGACCTTTACCTGCAACAGTTCAAGATCAATCGCGTGACGGACATAACGCGCCAGGTCATGTCCGTCAGCATGCTCGAACCCGATCAGATGATGTGCCACTACCGTGTGCATGTCCTCAACCAAGGCACCTATGTCGTTCCCCCTTGGGACGCAGCTACCATACTGCTGCGTATCGATGACACGTGGCGGATTTCGACCATCAAACGCGCGCTGGGTCACTTGAACTGGATCGCGACCCACGATCGGGATCAGCTATGACCAGACCCTTTTCGCCCAGACACAGCGGCACGCCCGCCGCATCCCACCTTTCACATTCCGGAGACTGCACATGACCGATTTCACACTGCAAAAAGACGCCGAAGGCATCGCCACCATCACTTGGGACGTGGCCGACAAATCCATGAACGTGATGTCGCTGGAAGGGTTGGAAACCTTGAACGACCTGATTGACGACGTGCTGGCCGATGATGCGGTCAAAGGTGTCGTGATCACCTCCGGCAAGGACACCTTTGCGGGTGGCATGGACCTGAACCTGCTCGCCAAGATGAAGGAAAGTGCAGGCGACGACCCGGCCAAGGGTCTGTTCGAGGGCACGATGAAGATGCACGGGCTGCTGCGCAAGATCGAACGCGCAGGCATGGACCCCAAGACCAACAAGGGCGGCAAACCGATTGCCGCCGCCCTGCCCGGCACTGCCGCTGGTATCGGTCTGGAACTGCCGCTGGCCACGCATCGCATATTCCTTGCCGACAATCCCAAGGCCAAAGTCGGCCTGCCCGAAATCATGGTCGGGATTTTCCCCGGCGCAGGTGGTACGACGCGCCTCGTGCGCAAACTCGGGGCCATGGCCGCGTCCCCTTTCCTGCTTGAGGGCAAGATGGTCGCCCCGGCGCAGGCCAAGGGCACGCTGGTCGACGAAGTAGTCGCCGACCCCGTCGCCGCTGCCCGCGAATGGGTGCTGAAAGCCACCGATGCCGACATTCTCAAACCGTGGGACGCCAAGGGTTACAAAATGCCCGGCGGCGCCCCCTACCACCCTGCGGGCTTCATGACTTTTGTGGGGGCTGCAGCCATGGTCAACGGCAAGACCCAAGGTGTCTATCCGGCGGCCAAAGCACTACTGAGTGCGGTTTACGAAGGGGCGCTTGTGCCTTTCGACACCGCCCTCAAGATCGAGGCGCGGTGGTTCACCAACATCCTGCTGAACCCGTCCTCGGGTGCGATGATCCGCTCGCTTTTCCTGAACAAGGAAGCGCTGGAAAAAGGTGCCGTGCGTCCTGCGGATGTGCCGGATCAACGGGTGAAAAAACTCGGCGTGCTGGGTGCAGGGCTGATGGGTGCGGGCATTGCGCTGGTGTCAGCACAAGCGGGGATCGACGTCGTTCTGATCGACCGCGATCAGGAGGCCGCGGACAAGGGCAAGGCCTATGCCCAGAAATACACGGATGGCGGCATCAAACGTGGCAAGACAACGCAAGACAAGGCCGATGCCCTGCTGGCGCGCATCACACCGACATCCGATCTGGAGGCCCTCAAGGGCTGTGATCTGATCATCGAGGCCGTGTTCGAGGACCCCAAGATCAAGGCGGAGATTACGCAAAAAGTCGAAGCGATCATTCCTGACGACTGCATCTTTGCCTCCAATACCTCGACCCTGCCCATTTCCGAACTGGCCAAGGCAAGCAAGAATCAGGATCAGTTCATCGGCATTCACTTCTTCTCTCCGGTTGAAAAGATGCTGTTGGTCGAGATTATCAAGGGCAAGGAAACCGGTGACCGGGCCGTGGCCAAGGCGCTCGACTATGTCCGCCAGATCCGCAAGACCCCGATCGTGGTCAACGACGCGCGGTTCTTCTATGCCAACCGCTGCATCATCCCATACGTCAACGAAGGGGCGCGGATGGTCACAGAAGGGGTTGAACCCGCACTGATCGAAAACGCTGCCAAACTGGTCGGCATGCCGCTGGGGCCGCTGCAACTGACGGACGAAACCGCCATCGACCTTGGGGCCAAGATCGCGCGTGCCACCATGGCGGCGATGGGCGATGCCTACCCGAAATCGGGCGCGGACGATCTGATCTTCTGGCTCGAAGCCGAGGGACGTCTCGGGCGCAAGGCCAACGCGGGCTTCTATGAATATGACGACAAGGGCAAGCGCGTTGGGCTGTGGAAAGGTCTGAACGAAAAGTACCCGCTGGCCGACGAGCAGCCCGAAGTTGTCGAAGTGCAACATCGTCTGCTGTTCTCCCAGGTTCTCGAAGCAGTGCGCGCGCTGGAAGAAGGCGTGCTGATGGACATCCGCGAAGGCGACGTGGGCGCGATCCTTGGCTGGGGCTTTGCGCCTTGGTCCGGCGGGCCGCTGTCCTGGCTTGACATCATCGGCGCGCCTTATGCCGCTGAACGCTGTGACCAGCTTGAGGCAAAGTACGGCGCGCGGTTCAAGTGCCCTGACCTGCTGCGCGACATGGCCGAAAAGAACCAAAGCTTTTATGGACGCTTCGGCCCCCAAGACGCCAAAGCGGCATAAGTCAGCAAAATTGCCATCAAAGTAAGAAAAGGCCCCGGGCACCCGGGGCCTTTTTTTGGTATTTCCATGCGCCATACACCTATGAATGGAAATTTGGCTTTAAAATCAGGTTAGTTCTGGACTGAACGCCGAATCCCGCCTAGCCTTTTTCCATAATTTCCTGGGGGAATATTAAAATGCAGAAAATCATATCTTTGGTGTGCGCATTCGCGCTCGCCGTTTCAGCCGTTACGGCCATGGCACAAAACACCACGACGCAGACAACGCAAATCGACGAGGAAGTCGTCGCTCAGAACCTGACTGATGCGCCGCCAAGCGAAAGCGCCCTTGGCGTTCTTTTGGGCCTGACTGCCATCGTCCTCATAGGTGCGATTGCCGGCGGTAGCGACAATGGACCAAGGGCCGTTCTGGGCTACAGCGTAAATCTCGTGGACTGACCGAGCGTATCATGTAGTGAGCTGGCATAGTCGGCACGGACATATCCGTGTCGGCCAAAAACTTGGAACATTCCTCGTAGCGCGGATTTGATTTTACGTCGACTGGCCACGCACGTCTTGAGGCCGGTGCCCTATGCGCGTGACATCTGATTACCAACGGAGAGAGACTTGGAAGACTTGTCCGCTCTGCTTGCCCCGATCCAGTTCCTGATCCCGGTCTTTATCGCGGGGTCGGTCGCCACTTACCTTGAATGGCAATTTCCGCGCCGAGACGAACCAGTGCCACTCAGCCGCTGGTACAATTCTATCATGCTTTACTTGCTGACCGTACCGTTGCTGGCCGTGGTGATACCTGCACTGGGCTATGCCCTTGCAAAATGGAACGAGCAAAACGGCGCAGGCTTGCTGCAATCGGATGCCCTGCCGTTTTGGGCAAAGGTGCTCCTGACGGTCCTCATTCTGGATTTCGCAGCCTTTTTGGTACATTATGCGATGCACCGGGTGCGTGTGTTCTGGCGATTGCACCGGGTACACCATTCCGACACGATGATTTCAGCCAGCACAGGGCTGCTGCACCATCCGCTTGAATCCTTGGTTCTGAACGGCGCCGGGCTGGCCATCGTTCCCATGCTGGGGTTGCAAGGCGAAGGCATCCTGATCTTCAGTTTATTCCAGTTCGTTTTCAATATCTGGCACCACACCAATGTCGCCAATTTTCCTGGCCAGTACGCTTTGGGAGCGATCATTTTCACGCCGGACTTACACCGGGTGCATCACAGCACGGATCAGGCGCACTACAACGCCAATCTGGGACTGGTGTTTACCATCTGGGACCGGCTGTTTGGCACATTTGTTCGCGAACGCGACCTCGACACGCGGATAGAATTTGGTCTCAATCCAAACGAGTGGGGTCATCCTCGCACTCTGGTCTCGCTTCTGATCGATCCCGTGCGCAAGTAGAACGTGACGCCCAGCCATGTCAGAAAAAAAAGGGCCTTGCGTGGTGCAAGGCCCTTGTTCGCGTGGGGAATACGAAATCTGTTCTGTCCCTGCGTCCGGCAACCACCCCGATGTTGGGGGTCGGGGCAGCCGGGTCGGGACCTGAACCGGACGCAGAGAAGGTAGAGCACAAGGCGCAAGCCCCGCGCCAGTGCGCGGGGATCAGGCTGCGACGTTGCCCATGTCTTCGACGATCATGCACTCCACAAGGAAGCTTGCGTCGCGGGCCGGGATCACATCATAGCCGCCCATGTCGCGCCCAAGATTGGACAGGCACATGTGCGCGCGAGGGCAGTGCACAAGGGCGCCGCCATCAGCATAGACAACCTGTTCATCTTCAAAGACCAGTGTGATCACTTCAACCTGCGTACGCGGAATCGTGCGGGTGATGCCGCGATAGCCGACAAGCGCCTTGGCCGCGACCACTGCGAAAGGATCCCCATAGGCATCACAGGCTGCATCGGACTCGATCAGTACGCCTTGATCTGGCAGCAATTCGAGGTCTTTGGAATTTCCGAGTGCGCCAGCGGGCACCATGACAGACGCATAGGCGGCAGGCGCCATCATGTCGGCAACCCAGAACGTATCACGGCGTACTTCGATCAGCGGCTGCAAGCCATTGTCGAATGTCAGCACCAGATCGCCGGGGGCCAGCGCCTCGACAGCGCGCCATCCCATGGACGACGCCACCTGGCTGCCGGCCAGCAGGCCGCGTGTTGTCAGAATTGCGCCGTCGCAGGCAGCCGACGTTTCGGCCATGCGGCGCGGTGCGTTTTTTGTCTTCCATCCAAACATTTCATCCATCCCCATGGTGACAGCGCTTTGATGTGCGCCCGTTGCGTTGATGGAACCAGTTGGAGTGATTCTCGGGGCAACCACGGGTCTTGATCTGGGCAGAAATCGGGCACTGTCGCTTGCGCCGATGGCAATTTAGGGTGGGCTGCTCGGATTGGATCAAAACTGGCGACAGTATTTTGGCAAATACAAGTTTCGCGGGTTAATCGAAGCTGTAACAGAACCTCTTGATGTCCTCGGCGCAGGCCTCTTGCACGGCAACGCGGGCAGCATCGTCGTAGTAGCTGCGATAATCCGCGTCGCGCGTCGATGCATTGACATGTGGAAGCTCCAGCGCGAACCCCAGATGATCCCACAGGGGGGCTGCATCCGTTTCGACCGCTTCGAGCCGGATATACAAGTCGCAGCGTTCCTGCCCCGCAGCATCTGTCATATAGAACCGCGCCGGGCTGGCTTGCATCGACGCACGCACCTGCGCGGCACAGGCGAATTCGGCGAAGTCCATCTGGCCCGCCAGCGCCACCGCCGGATGGTCAAAGCGCTGATTTTTGAGCCAGTGGTAATAGCTGACCATCCGGTCCCAAGGATTGCGCACAAGTGTAAAGGCGAACAAACCGTCAAGGCTGGGCACCAGCCCGTCGATGTCTGCCAAGGTGGAATGCTTCCACAACCGACCGCGCGTCTGCACGTCCTTCAACCGGCGGCGGCGTTTCAGCGCCTTTGGAGTGTCGCCCAGCATAATGTCGTCCTTCATCGCCCGCCCCTCAAGCGCGAGGGCCATCGCGGTGCCCCCGGTCTTGGGAGCATGCACAAAGACATATTTGCGGCCCGGGCTCAGGATCATGGGCACAGCCTAGTGATCTGGCACAGGAGGTCTATGGGCTCCGCGGTCTCAGGCATCGGCGCTACGCACTGCGATGATAATACCTGCACTCGCGATCAGCGCGATCCCGACGCCTTGCATTGCGTTTACGGGTTGGGCCAGCAACAGCCAGCCAAACAATGGGCCAAAGATCATGATGGAATATTCAAAAACGGCCACATGGCTCGCCTCTCCCAGTTGATAGGCCCGATTCAGCAAGGCCACCCCAATCGTGGCCCCAACCGCTTGCATGGCGACATAGGGCATGGCCTCGGTCATGGGCCAGACCCACCCACGGGTCAAAAATGCCATGCCGCCCAAGCCGACCTCGGGGCGCAGCAAACTGATCGCGCCCATCACCGCAAGACTGAGGGCGCATTGGGCGACGAATATGCCCAGCAAAAGGGCCAGCGTGCTTTCGCCTTCGCACATCGCGCGCGTCGCGACCACGCCCGCTGCATAAAGCGCGCCACCCATAACCGGCAGCAGGATCACCCATCCAAGGTTCGACGCCTGCGGCCCCAGCACCACCAGAATGCCAGCAAAGCCGACGGCCACCGCCAGGATGCGCCACCGCCCGATCCGTTGGCCCAAGCCAAAGGCCGTGATCAACAGCACAAAGATCGGCGAGGTGAACAGACCCGCAAGCGCCATCGCAATGGGCATGAACGCCAACGCCCCGAAATAGCAGAACATGCCCAGGGCAATCAGCCCACTGCGGATCGCCAGCCTGTAGGGTCGCAGCGGGCGCAACGTCCCCCAGCCCAACCACGCCGCCAGCAGGATCAGCGGCAATGACATGGCCGTCCGCACCAAAAAGAACTGCCAGATCGAAATCGTCTGGGCCATCACCGCCACATAGATGTCGATCACCCCGATGATGCACATCGCCGCCACCATCGACGTGGCCGCCGCCATCGGGCGCAGTTGCCGGCCTGATTGCATCATCTCTTTCCATCTGAAGCGTACCGCTTCATAAATCCCGAACACAGATATTACTGCATGCAGGAGGTGCGTGATGGGTTGGATGGCAGATGAAACCGGTCTGGACAAGACTGATGCGAACTATGTCCCTTTGACACCGTTGTCGCATCTCCGCCGCGCCGCCCATGTCTTTGCCGACCGCGTGGCCGTGATCTATGGCGATCACCGCGTCACCTACGCGCAATACTTCGAGCGCTGCACGCGGCTCGCTTCGGCCCTCGCCGCGCGCGGTGTCGCCCCCGGCGATGTGGTCGCCACGCTGATCCCCAACCTGCCCGCACAGGCCGAGGCGCATTTCGGCGTGCCCGCCTGCGGTGCTGTGCTGAACACGATCAACACACGGCTCGACGTGGACACGGTTTCCTACATCTTTGAACATGGGCAAGCCAAGGTCGCGCTGGTCGACACACAGTTCATTGATCTGGCCGAGGCGTCAGTGGCTGCGATGGACGGCACCGGCCCTGAAATCATCGAAGTCCCGGATGCAGACGCAGGCTGGCCCGCCACCGGGCGGCATCCGGTTTACGAGGACGTGCTGGCACAGGCTGATCCCGACTTTGAATGGATCATGCCGCAGGACGAATGGGAAAGCCTTGCGCTCAACTATACCTCGGGCACGACGGGGCGGCCCAAGGGCGTCGTCTATCACCATCGCGGGGCGTACCTGATGACGCTGGGCACTGTGATCAGCTGGCGCATGGTGATGCACCCGATCTACTTGACCATCGTTCCGCTGTTTCACTGCAACGGTTGGAACCACACGTGGATGATGCCCGTTCTGGGTGGCGCCATCGTGTGCTGCCGCGACATCACCGCAACCGCGATCTATAACGCTATCGCCGACGAAGGGGTCACTCATTTCGGCGGCGCGCCCATCGTGCTGAACATGATCGTCAATGCGGATGCAGGCGACCGCCGCCCCTTCGATCACGTGGTCGAAGTGTTCACAGCCGGTGCCCCCCCTGCCCCAGCGACCCTCGCCAAGATCGAAGCACTTGGATTCAACGTCACCCAGGTCTACGGGCTAACCGAAACCTATGGCCACGTGACCGAATGCGTTTGGCGAGCCGAAGATTGGGACGGGTTGGACCAGTCACAAAAATCCGCGATCAAGGCGCGTCAGGGCGTGGCATTTCCGATGATGGAAGACATCACCGTGATGGACGCCGACATGGAACAGGTGCCGATGGACGCCGCCGCACAGGGCGAAATCATGATCCGCGGCAACTCGGTGATGAAGGGGTACCTCAAGAATCCCGCCGCCACGGCAGAGGCGTTTGCGAGCGGCTATTTCCACTCCGGCGACATCGCGATCCAGCATCCCGACGGCTATATCCAGATTTCGGACCGGGCCAAGGACATCATCATCTCGGGCGGAGAGAATATATCGAGCGTCGAGGTCGAGGGCGTTCTGATGGCGCACCCGGACGTAAACCTTGCCGCCGTGGTCGCCAAACCGGACGAAAAATGGGGCGAGGTGCCGTGCGCCTTTGTGGAGTTGAAAACCGGGAAGAACCCGACAGAGGCCGAGTTGATTGCCTTCAGCCGCGAAACGCTGGCCGGGTTCAAAGCGCCCAAGAAGGTGATTTTTCAGGAGTTGCCAAAGACGTCGACCGGCAAGATCCAGAAGTTCGAACTGCGCAAGATTGCCGAAGGTCTGTAGACATCGGCACTTATACAACCGTTGACGCCTTGAGTGTCCGTCGTCAGATAATTCGGGACATGAGAGGTGTTTTCCGTTTGGAGGCTCTGGCTCATCCTTGATTGAGATTACGCGTTTTCAGTTTCGTGGCGCAAGCGCCGCTTGATCATGGTTTTTCGTTTGATCTCCTCTCGCTGTTTCAGGGTCTGCTCAGCGCGTCCGAAGTAGACATCGGCTGGCGTCAGACAATGACGTTACCAAAGATACCGGACACGGCTGGACTGTGCTGTAAGTATAAATGGTGCCCGGGGGCGGAATCGAACCACCGACACGAGGATTTTCAATCCACTGCTCTACCCCTGAGCTACCCGGGCACGGGCTGAAGGTGCTACCTTCTGGGTGGACGCGTGATAGGACGAAGACCGCACACTGTCCATAGAAAAACCGACAAAAATCAAACGCCTTCGCACATCGCACCATCAGTGGGTTGTCGGGTCCTCGTCTTCGTGTATGTCCTGGTCCTCTTCTCGCTCGGACGGGATAGCGTAGCCGCCCGTGACCCAGCGCGCCAGATCGACATCCGCGCAGCGGCGCGAGCAGAACGGGCGGTATTCGTCCACCGTTGCGCGCTGGCAGATCGGGCATGTCATCCAAGCACCTCAGACAAAGGCAGGCGCGCGCGTTTCCGTTGCATCTCGAAATGCCCGAGCGGGGTCCAGCCCGCCAGAACCGTATCCACGTCGTCGCCGCGGAAGGCTGCGCGCAGGGACGCCTCGAACGTCTTGCGCTCTTTCTTGGGCATGGGTGCCAGATCGACTGTGATCTGCCCGCCAAGGCCGCGCACCCGCAGCGCAGCCGGCAAGGCACGTGCGCAGGCGATGTTCGCCTTGAGACCTGCGGCAAAGGAGCCGTCCGCGCCGGTGTTGACGTCCACGGCCACGAGGGCGCGCGTGGCCTCGATGAACATCGACGCATCCGACCCGAGGGGCACGCGGATGCCGCGCGCGGCGTCGATCTCCTCCAGAACGCCGTGGGTTTCGAAACAGCCCGCATCCGTCACCACGTCCGCCGGCGCCACCCAGTCGCGCCAGGCCAGAACGTGGGGCCCATCGCCAAGGGTCAGCACGTCCGGCCCCGTGTCGGTGTCACCTGTCACCTGCTCGGCCAGTTCGCGCATGGCGGCGATGTCGTCGGCGACCGCGTCGTCTTCCGCTCCGGCGGCGGCAGAGCGCAGGATCAGGCCCATACCGCTGCCCTCCATCCCGTCATGGGCCAGCGCCAGCAAACCGTCCCGCACCTCGTCGTCGCGAATGCTGCGCGACAGGTTCAAACCCGGCGCATCGGGTGTCACAATGGCATAGCGGCTCTTGAAAAGCAGTTTGTGGGTGACGGGGATCGCCTTGCCCGGCTCGGAATAGCCCGTCACCTGCACTTGCAGCACCTCGCCCGCGCCAATGCCCTTGACCCCGCGTAAATAGGCCTGGCCGTCGGGCGTTTTCAGGAATATGCCACCCTGCCCCGCCACCGGGCGGTCTGTGATGGCGCGGTAAACCGTGCCTGGGCGAGGAGCGTCGCCATCGATCAGCAGATCGCTCAGCCGTCCGTCGACCATGAGGGCCGCCGCTTCGCGCGCGCCCATATGGTCCAGCAAAATCTGGTTGCCTTTCATGCCCAAACCTTCAATCCGGCGGCTTGCAGCAGCCCGGCTGTTTCCGCCAGCGGCAGGCCCACAATGCCTGTAAACGACCCCGAAATCCACGGGATCAACGCGCCCGCAGGCCCTTGAATGCCATAGCCACCGGCCTTGCCCTTCCAGTCCCCAGTGGCGATGTAGCCCGCGATTTCAGGCGCCGACAGGTTTTTCATACGCACGGTGCTGACCACGTCCTTTTCCCATATTTGCGTGCCCTTGCGCACGGCCACGGCCGTGATGACGCGGTGGCGGCGGCCGGACATGAGTGTCAGAAAGCGCCGCGCTTCCTCCGCATCGGCGGGTTTGCCCAGAATGCGGCGGCCAAGCGCGACGGTGGTATCGGCGCAAAGCACCACATCGCCTGCATCCGCCACGACGGCGGCCACCTTTTCACGCGCCATGCGGGCGCAGTAGGGGCGCGGCAATTCACCTTGGACCGGATCTTCGTCAATATCGGGGGCGCGCACGTCATAAGGCACGATACCCAGTTGTCCAAGCAGCTCAAGGCGCCGCGGACTGCCTGATCCGAGGATGAATCTGGTCACGGGGCACCGTGTGGTGTGCGCCAGGCGCACACCTTACTTGAATCGGTAATTGATGCGGCCCTTGGACAGGTCATAGGGGGTCATTTCGACCTGAACCTTGTCCCCTGCCAGAACCCGGATGCGGTTCTTGCGCATTTTTCCTGCCGTATGTGCGATGATCTCATGGCCGTTCTCGAGCTCGACCCTGAATGTCGCATTCGGCAGGAGCTCCTTTACGACACCGGGAAATTCGAGCGTATCTTCCTTGGCCATGGTCTCTCCTTGCTTAGACAGTCCGCACAGATGCGGACGCGCCACTAAATGCGCCTGTCGGTGCAACATTTCAAGGGCTAATCAGGCCAGTGGCACGACTGTGACAGGATCGGCACGACCCTGCTGCAGCTCCCAATGACGGCGGTTCAGCACAACACCATCGGCGCGCACCGCAGCGACGGCAGCAATGTCGACATCGCCATACACCCAGCCCGGCGCGTTCAACTCGCCCAAGGCGATCACGCCGGTCGCGGGAAAGCCCACATCCGGCGGGCCGAATATTCCCCCTGCCCCTGTCGAGGTATCAACGGCGGGCGACCACGGCGCCTCGCCCACGACCGAGGACATGACCGTTATGCACTGGTTTTCCAGCGCGCGGGCCTGCGCGCCGATGCGGACGCGGGAATAGCCTGTCAATGCCTCGGTCACGGAGGGCACCAGTATGATGTCCGCCTCGGCCAGGGCCCGACCCAGAAGGGGAAATTCACTGTCATAACATATAAGTATCCCGATCCTACCAAGGGCGGTGTCGAACAATTGCAATGGCCCGCCGGGCACCACGTCCCAGACTTCGGCCTCGAACCGGGTCATGATCTGCTTATCCTGGATGACGCGCGTGCCGCTTGGGCCAAAGAACCGGGCCCGGTTGACGGGTCGGGTCACGCCATCGGGCAAGGCGTCCGTCGCGGGCCCCGAGGCGGCAAGGATATGCACCCCGAACATGGTTGCCAGATGCGCATGCAGCGCGTCCGCTTCGCCCAACCGGTCGGCCACGGCAAACAGCGATGCCTCAAGGTTGCCCGCCACATCCAAACCCGCCAGGGTCGCAAGTTCCATGGCCCCATATTCGGGGAAAACGAGCAGGTCAGCACCATTGGAAGCCGCTTCGTCCACCCAGCGGGTCAGCTTGTCTTCGTAGACGGCCCAATCGGGCAGAACGTCAAGGGGATAGGCGGCAGTTGCAATTTTCATGGCACTATGATGCCCAGCGCAGCTTGCACTGGCAAGCCCCACTCATCATCACGAAAACAAAATACAAAACCACCAAAAACGACTTTTTCATTGACGCACGCCCGCCATAATTTCAATAAATGCAAAACTAGGACAAGGGCGACATGCTCAGCAAAGGCGTCACATTACGCGGCCTCGAAGTGTTCGAGGCGTTGGCGGCCACAGGATCAGTGGCTCAAGCCGCCTCGGCCACGGGTCTCAGCCAACCTGCCGTCAGCCAGCAATTACGCAACCTTGAAACGGCACTGTCCACGGACCTCATCGACCACGGCAGGCGGCCGATGCGGCTGACGCCCGCCGGACACAGCTTTCTGATCCGGGCACAGGCAGCGCTGTCGCAACTGCGCCTTGCCCAGTCCGAACTGACCGTGATGGACCTTGCACACCTGTCCGCCCTGTCTATCGGGGTGATCGACGACTTTGAAAACGACCTGACGCCACGGCTGGTCACGATTCTGGCCGACAACCTGACACGGTGCAAGTTCACTCTGGCCACCGCCCCAAGCCACGAAATCCTGCAAGCGATCACAGACAAAAAGCTGCACATTGCGATTTCGGCCAGTGACGGGGCGATGCGCGACGCGGTGCTGGAATATCCGCTGGCGCGCGATCCTTTCATTCTGGTCGCGCCCAAGGGCCTTGCCCGGCACGGCGATCTTCTGGCCAGCCTGCGCGATCTGCCGTTTCTGCGCTATGAGCGCGATCAGCTGATCTCGCGCCAGATCGAGGCGCATCTGGCCCGTCAGAAACTGGACCTGCAGGACCGCTTCGAAATCGGCAGCCATCTGGCGCTGATGGCGATGGTTGCGCGGGGCATCGGCTGGGCAGTGACGACGCCACTGGGCTATATGCGCGCGGGGCGATTTCATGACGAGGTTGACGCCTTTGCCCTGCCCTTTGCCCCGTTTTCGCGCACGATCTCGCTGTATGCCAGTGCGGACTGGGCGGGGAATGTGCCCACGGATGTGGCCCACACGATGCGTCGGCTGATCCAGACGCACATGATCGACCCAGCACTCGGCAGGTTGCCGTGGCTTGCGGGCGAGATGCGGTTGATCGAGGCATAGTGCCAAAGCGGATCACGCAGGTTGAGCGGTTGGCTGTATCGCCAGCACCTCAGCGCCCGTGTCACGACCAAACACCATGTTCCAATGGGTTTGCAGATGCGGCAACACCGGTATGAGCAGCCCCCAGGTCAGCAGCCAAAGCATCACCGGCAGCCAGATGATCCCCAGCACCAGCCCCACAGCCCCCGCGATCCGGCATGCACGATGCGGGGGCAGAACGCAGGCCAAACCCAGATGCAACAGCTTGCCTCCATCAAGAGGCTGGAAGGGAAACAGGTTCAGCAGGCAAAAGGCCAGATTGATAAGGGCGAAAATCAACAGCCAGACCCAAAGCTGCGTGTGCTCTGTGATCAGGGACGGATCAACACCCTTCAGTGTCATGTAAGTTGCAACGCCAACAGAAGCCAGCAAGCTCAGAACCGCCATACCAAGGCTGGCTACCGGTCCCATCAGAACCATCCTGAATGCACGACCCACGTCGCCCCCATCAGTGTCGCATTGCCCACCGCCAAAAGTCAGCGCAATGCGCTTGACGGCAAACCCCTGGCGTATCGCGGACCACGCGTGGCCCCATTCGTGGGTCAGAACGGCAAGCAGAAACAGAAGCGGGTAAAGCAGGACTCCAATGGACATCCCCTGAAACAGCACGAGCGTACCCGCAAACAGCGTATAAAAAGCCGCCGCGCCAGACAGAACCTCGAAACGTACGCCTTTGGGGCCGCGGAAACTCCAGATTGCCTTGGTCAATATCATGGCGGCACTTGCCTTTGTTCTCGTGCTTTGGTCGGGTGCCGATAAACCTGACGAAATGGTCGATAATATGGCATACCCATCCATCGTGATCCTCACCGGCGCGGGCATATCCGCCGAAAGCGGGCTGGGCACGTTCCGTGACGAGGGCGGATTGTGGGCGCAACATCGCATCGAGGATGTCGCCACGCCCGAGGCATTCGCGCGCAACCCAAAGCGCGTGGTCGATTTCTACAACATACGCCGCGCGCAGGCGCATGCGGCGGTCGCGAATGCGGCGCATGTCGCCCTTGCCCGGCTTCAGGCGAACTATGAGGGAGAGGTGACGCTGGTCACGCAAAACGTCGACGCATTGCACGAAAAGGCGGGCAGCGCGGATGTGGTCCATATGCACGGGGAGCTGGCTTCCGCCCTGTGCGCGGCCTGCGATCATCGCTGGCCCGCCCCGTTGCGGATGCAGGTTGGCGAGCCATGCCCGCAGTGCAACGCCCCCACGGCGCGCCCCGACATCGTGTGGTTCGGGGAAATGCCCTATCACATGGAACGGATCGAGGCAGCGCTGGCGCGGGCAGACATCTTTGCCGCGATCGGCACGTCTGGCAACGTCTATCCCGCAGCCGGATTCGTGCAAATGGCGGCCCATGTCGGTGCCAGAACGGTCGAGATGAACCTTGACCCATCCGAAATCGTGGCCCTGTTCGAGGACACACGCCCGGGCAAGGCCTCCGCAACGGTACCTGCTTGGGTGGACGAAATTTTGGACGGTTAAGGCGAAGGTATCCTCCGCCCCCCGCTTAGTTCATCGCGCCGCTATGTGCCCCGACTTCGGGTGCGCGGTCATTGTCGACGGGAATGGTGACCTCTATCTCGCCTGCGTTTTCGAATACGAGCGTGACTGCAATCTCTGCACCCTGCTCAAGCGGGCCAGTCAGGCCCATCAACATCACGTGGTCCCCGCCGCGCATCATCTGGTGCATCTCGCCCATCGGCACAGCGATGCCGCCGTCGATCTCGCGCATCTGCATTATGCCGTCCCCGGTTTCCACATGCGTGTGCAATTCAACCCGTGCGGCGGCATCCGAGCGTGCGGCGATCAACCGATCGTCCTGCCCGCTCATGTTGTGAAGCGTCATGAACGCTGCGCCTGACCTGGCCGCAGGGCTGGCTGCGCGGGCATAGGCATCCATGACCATGATCCCTTCGGCCATCGCGGGCAGGGCCAGAACACTTGCGGCCACTGCCGCCAAAAAACGCTTACGGTAGGACATGGCAGTCCCCTTTTCTGAACTGAGAGTTGATTAAAACCGGGTGGAGTTCAGATCAGCGCAGGCGGCGCGCGGACCATTTTGCCGCCAAAGCGCAAAACCGGCCCGACCGCACCTTGTAGGTCAAGGCCGTGATGCGAAAACCCTGGCGCAGGCCCAAGGTGAGGCAGCACCACGGCCAGCATATCAAGCCCGTGCATGGCGCAATCGGGACAGACATGAGGGGCTTGGGTCGGATTGCCATCTGCGTCCACATAGACAAGGACCGCCTTGCTGCCCGCGCAGATGACCATCTGGTCGATGGCCCCTGCAGACCCGCGCGCCAGACCATTGCCGTAGCTGGACAGCACCAGCAACACACTCAAGGCGAAGGATGCAAGCGTTTGGATCATGAAAGGTGTCTACGCCATCACACGCAGGCGCTCAACTGCGGCAAATCGCAATCCGCGTTGGGCAAAGCAAAACCCCGCCTGCAGAGTCGCAGACGGGGTCGATTTTCATAACCTCGGCGCTGACGCTTATGCGTTTGCGGCTTGGGCCTTCATGATCTCTTTTTTCACTTTCAGCACGCTGGCCGAAAGTTCGGTGTCCTTGGCCTTGGCCAGATACCCGTCCAGACCTCCGCGGTGATCGACGGTGCGCAGCGCCGCCGCACAAATCCGCATCTTGATGCCACGGCCAAGTGTTTCGGACTGCAGCGTCACATCGTTCAGGTTCGGCAGAAAACGCCGACGTGTCTTGTTGTTGGCGTGGCTGACATTGTTGCCAGTCATCGGGCCTTTACCGGTCAATTCGCATACTCGCGACATGGCTCTTCCTCGTCATCTGATGCGAGGGTCACGCTCTCGCAAATATAAAAAGGGCGCGTCGGCGACAGCACCCGGGAATCTGGTCTGGGGGTGATTAGGCCCACGCCGCGCCCGCGTCAACCCCCTGAGCGCTCGCGCACAGGGCGCAAAGGCCACTTAATCTGGCAACCGCCGGATCACCAATTCACGGGCCGCAGCCACGGGGGTCAGGCTGCCGTCGGCGACCTGCGCGGCCAGCACCTCCATCGCGTGGCGCACGCCCGGCTCGCGCAGTTGCGCGAGAAGGGCATGCCGCACCTCTTCCTCGAACCAGTAGCGGGCCTGCGCGTTGCGCGTGGCGTCGAAAAAACCGTACTTCCGGCGCCACTCCACAAGGGCCTGCATGTCAGCCCATGCGGTGTCCAGCCCCTCTTCCGCCTGTGCCGACACCATCATTGCGCGCGGATAGCCCTTGGGATCCTGCGGACGCTTACGCAACAAGCGAAGCGCTCCGGCATAGTCCGCACAGGTGCGCGTGGCCGCAGATTTCAAATCCCCATCCGCCTTGTTGATCAGAATCATGTCGGCGATTTCCATGATGCCACGCTTGACTCCCTGCAATTCGTCGCCCCCCGCCGGGGCCAGAAGCAGCAGGAACAGGTCGGCCATCTGAGCCACAACGGTCTCGGATTGCCCCACGCCCACTGTTTCGATCAGCACCACGTCAAATCCAGCACCTTCGCACAGGGCGACAGCCTCGCGGGTGTGGCGTGCCACGCCGCCCAGATGGGTCTGGCTGGGCGAGGGACGAATAAAAGCGGTCGGTTCGCGGGCAAGCCGATCCATACGCGTCTTGTCCCCAAGGATCGACCCGCCCGAACGGGCCGAAGAAGGATCGACCGCCAGCACGGCGACCCGCAGCCCCCGCCCGATCAGCATCATCCCGAACGCCTCAATGAAGGTGGACTTTCCGACACCTGGTGTGCCCGACAGCCCGACCCGCAAGGCCTGACGGTCGCGCGGCAGCGCCGCGATCACCTCGGCCCCCTGCGCCTGATGATCGGCACGCGCGCTTTCGACCAGCGTTATGCCACGGGCCAACGCGCGCCGCTCTCCGGCGGCGATCCGTTGGGCCAGATCGGTGGTGTCCATGAGCCGCTCTCTCCTCGTCCTTTCGGTTTTGTGCAAGCGGGGCGGAAATGTCCAGTGTTGGCGCGGGCAGAGACTTGCGCCATAAGGCGAGCGATGGTCCTCAAACTTCCCATTGACGCGATCCTGCCCGAACTGATCGACGCGCTGCGCATCCATGGCCGCGCCGTGCTGCAGGCCCCTCCCGGTGCGGGCAAAACGACGCGCGTGCCACTGGCCATTCTTGAGGCGGGACTGTGCAAGGGGCGTATCCTGATGCTGGAACCCCGCCGACTCGCCACCCGCGCCGCAGCCGACCGCATGGCCGCAACCTTGGGCGAAAAGACGGGCCAAACGGTGGGCTACCGCATCCGCGGGGACAGCGCCGTTGGCCCCGACACACGCGTTGAAGTTGTGACCGAGGGCATCCTGACCCGGATGCTGCAGGACGCGCCCGACCTGCCGGGCATCGGTGCAGTGATCTTTGACGAATTCCACGAACGATCCCTCAATGCGGATCTGGGCCTTGCGCTGTGCCTTGAAGTGGCCGAGGCGCTGCGCGATGATCTTATCCTGTTGGCGATGTCGGCGACACTGGATGCCGCCCCTGTGGCCGAGGTGATGCGGGCCCCGATCCTGACTTCCGAAGGCAAAAGCTTTGACGTCGCGGCCCATTGGCTCAGCAAGCCAATCCCAAAGGACACGCGGTTTGAGAGTGGCATGGCCGACCTGATCCTGCAGGCCTTGAGCGAGGCGAAAGGCGCCCTGCTCGCCTTTCTGCCCGGCGAGGGCGAGATCCGGCGCACTCAGGCGCTGATTGAGGGGCACGTACCCAAGGGTACGACAGTGCATCCCCTGTTCGGCGCGATGAACTTCTCCGCGCAACGCGGGGCCATTCAACCCTCTGACCAGCGCAAGGTGGTGCTGGCCACTTCCATCGCAGAAACGTCACTGACCATTCCGGACATTCGGATCGTGGTTGATGGCGGACGGTCGCGGCGGGCGCAGTTCGATCCCGCATCCGGCATGTCGCGGCTGATCACTGAACGCGTCACACGGGCCGAAGCCACCCAACGGGCCGGCCGCGCAGGCCGGGTTGCCCCCGGTGTTGTCTACAAGCTCTGGACCAAGGGCGAAGACGGCGCACTGGCCGCCTTTCCCCCACCCGAAATCTCCATCGGCGACCTGGCCGGTTTTGCACTGGAACTGGCCGTTTGGGGCAGCGCGGAGTCCTTGCGCTTTGTCACCCCGGCCCATTCCGGCCGACTGGCCGAGGCGCGCGGCCTGTTGCAGATGCTGGGCGCGTTGGATGCAGACATGCGGATCACCGATCACGGGCGCGCACTGGCCCGCCAGCCGCTGCATCCGCGCCTTGCCCATATGCTGGTCACCGGCGGCGCAGAGGCTGCCACGCTCGCTGCCCTGCTGGCCGAACGCGACCCCTTGCGCGGGGTGGGAACGGACCTTCATCTGCGGATGCGGGCGATCAAAGACCCGAATGCCTTTCCTCAAGCCCATCGTGGAGCAATCGCGCGTATCCGTGAGGAGGCAAAGCGGCTCAAGCGCAACAACACAAAGGTCCGCCATCACGACCTTGGGGCGCTTGCGGCCCTCGCCTATCCCGACCGCATCGGCCTGCGGCGCGACGGCACAGCGCCGCGCTATGTGCTCTCGGGGGGCAAGGGCGCAATCCTGCCGCAAGGCGACGCGCTGGCCGGGCACCGGCTGATCGTGGCCACGGACCTTGACGGCGACCCGCGCGAGGCCCGGATCAGACAAGCAACGGCCCTGACACAGGACACCCTTGAGGCGCTGTTTGCAAACCAGATCGCATGGCACAATTTCTGCGCATGGTCCAAACGCGACCGCGCAGTGTTGGCACGCCGTCAGCAGCGCTTTGGCGCGCTCGTGCTCGAAGACCTGACGTGGCACGAGGCCGGGGATTCGGACATTGCGAAGGCCATGCTGGACGGCGTGCGCGAACTCGGCTTGAAACCATCCAAAGCGGCGCGCCGCCTGATGGCACGGGCGGCCCTGATGGGCGATGATTTTCCGGACCTCAGCGAAACAACACTGATGACCACACTCGACCACTGGCTGCTGCCCCACCTGGCAGGGGTCCGCACAGCGGCGGACTGGAAAGCCTTCGACATCCTGCCTGCGCTGCAATCCCACCTTGGCTGGGATCACATGCAACAGCTAGAACGCGCTGTTCCAGGACACTTCCAGACGCCGCTGGGGCGCAAGATCGCAATTGACTATGACGATGCTACACCGGGCATAGCAGTGCGGCTCCAGGAAATGTTCGGTGTCACGGCTCACCCCATCGTGGGCAACACGCCTCTGCAAGTCACCCTGCTCTCGCCCGCGCAGCGCCCGGTGCAAGTCACCTCCGACCTGCCAAGGTTCTGGGCGACATCCTACGAGGACGTGCGCAAGGATATGCGCGGCCAATACCCCAAACACCCCTGGCCCGAGGACCCGACACAAGCCGACCCCACCTTGCGCGCAAAACCCCGCAAGTAAGACACACCATCCCGCTTCCTCTGGCGTAAAATACCCCGGGGGCGCTCATAGGGCGGGGGCAGAGCCACTTCTAAAATCGCATCGCACAAGCGGCCATTAGACCCGCCCTCACCAACTTCCGTGATACGCGCCGTCCCTGTCCACACGCGCGAACCCATGATTGCCGAAAAAGTCGCGCAACCCTTGGATCATGTCCGCGGTTCCACGGCCTTGTGCCATGCTGTCATGCCAGGACAACGCCGCAGCAAGAGACGGCACAGGCTGCCCGGCAAGCGCAGCCGCCGCCACAACGCGGCGCAGACCGGGAACCGAAGCCTTCATCCGCGCTACCATGGCCGGAGCAAGGATCATGTGCCCATGGGGCAAGTCCCCGCGAAATGCATCGGCAAACTCATCCAAGAGAGCCGAGCGGATGATGCAGCCCGCCCGCCAGATCTCGGCAATCCGGGCCATGTCCAGCGACCACTCGAACGCCTCCGACGCGGCGGACAAGACTCGAAAGCCCTGCGCATGGGCCAGAATGCGGCCCGCCAGAAGGGCCATCTCGAGATCGTCCTCGGATGGGACCATCTCGGCCGGAGTGCCATGGCCAAGCAGCGCCTGCGCCGCCACGCGGGTCTCTTTTTGCGAGGACCATCCCCGCGCCCCCACCGCCGCTTCGATGGTCGAGGCGGACTGGCCAAGCTTCAACGCCTCCACGATGGTCCACCGGCCCGTGCCTTTTTGTCCGGCGGCGTCCAGAATGACCTCGATCATGGGCTTGCCAGACTCGGCGTCCACCGCCTCAAGAACGCTTTGCGCGATTTCGACGAGGTAAGAGGCCAGCGGCCCGCCCTTCCAGCGCCCGAACATCGCGCCAACCTCGGCAGGTGCCAGCCCGGCCATATCGCGCTGCACCCCATAGACTTCGGCGATCATCTGCATGTCGGCATATTCGATGCCATTGTGCACGGTCTTGACGAAATGGCCCGCGCCGTCCGGACCCACATGGGCCACGCAAGGATCGCCCTCGAACCTTGCGGCGATGGCCTCGGCCATGGGGCGGAACTGGTTCCACGCGTGGGCGGACCCGCCGACCATCATTGAGGGTCCGTGCCGCGCGCCCTCCGATCCGCCGGAAACCCCCATGCCGACGAAATGCAAACCCGTGCCCGAGAGCCTTTCCGTCCGGGCGCGCGTGTCGTTGAAATCCGCATTGCCCCCGTCGATGATTGTATCGCCTTCGCCCAGAAGTGGGCGCAGTGCGTCAATCATCGCGTCCATCGGCGCGCCCGAGGGGATCATGCACAGGAGGGTGCGCGGGGCCTTGATCCCGGCGACGAAGTCGGACAGGTCTGCGTGGCCCGTGACACTTCCGTCCAGCCCATCGGCTTCGTTCAGGAACGGTGCGATCCAGTCCGCCTCGCGGTTGGACACAGCGACGGAAAATCCCCGTTCCGCAAGGTTGAGCGCCAGGGCGCTGCCCATCGTGCCCAAGCCATAAACCCCGATATCCGCTGCCATACTCGAAAGTCCCCGCTATTCTGCTGCGTCCGACCATAGGTCGCGCCCGTGGGTGTGCAAGCCCAGACCGGCTCAAGGAAACCATCACGGCAAGTCACCTTGCCACCCGGTGTGCCGAGGCAAATTGAAGATGTGTAATGTGACGGGCGGCGCTATTGCCGGATCTGTGCGACGCTCAGGCCGGGTGGGCCGTTTCGCGCTGCCTCAGCTTCGCGGATCAGCATGCGCATACGGGCATTCAACGGCGCCTGCCTGCCAAAGCGGTCCGCCAGCTGCAGGATCGCGCCTTGCAAGGCGTCAACTTCGGTTTTGCGGCCCTGGTTCAGGTCATCCCACATGGACGAGCGGGCCTGTGCGTCGATGCTGAGCATCTGCGCGGCGATGACACGGAATATCCCGGTGGGCAGGCGCAATATATGCGGGATCAAATGTGGCGGTGCGGCGGTGACCTGCGCCGGAATGACCCCGGCAGCCTTGAGCACCCGCAGCGCCTCGGCCATCTGGTCGGCCAGCAGGCGGCGCCACGCGCGGTCCTGTAACTGTTCCAGCAGAGGCATATCCGCCAGCGCGTTGACCGCGTTGCCAAGGTTGATCAGCAGCTTGCCCCATTGCACCGCCTCTATATTGTCTACGGATGTCCATGTCAGCGCCGTGCTGGACAGGTCGGGCAGTGGCCCCTGCTCGACTAGGATATCGCCCGACGTCGCACGGTGATAGTGCCCCGGCGCGGCGCACACGACGTTGAAAGGGACCATGGCCGCGCGCACATCGGCCTGCGGCAGCACAAAGCGCAGGGTCGTCGCATTCGTCACACCGTTTTGCAGGCTGATCACTTGCGCCTCGGGCGCATTCGCCGCAATCAATCTGCCCATCGCTTCGGTATCGCCTGACTTCACGCAGACAAGGATAAGGTCGGCGCCGCCCAAGGCGACTTCGGGGTCTTCAGAGGCGTGCACGTCGCCCACATGGAGGTCAAGTCCGCCAAAATCGGTAAGACGCAAGCCCGTTTGCGCAATGGCATTGATCACGCGCGGACGGGCCAGCAGGCGCACTTTGTACCCCGCATCCGCCAGAACGGCGCCGACAAAGCACCCGATGCTGCCCGCGCCCGCGATGGCGATCGTGGGCGCGGTCATCGCGTCACCGGCCCAAACACCAGCGCATGATCGACTTTTGCGCGTGCAGGCGGTTTTCCGCCTCGTCGAAGATCACCGAATGGGGGCCGTCCATCACTTCTGACGTTGCCTCGTCATCGCGATGTGCGGGGAGGCAATGCATGAACAGGCTGTCGGGCCCGGCCTTGGACATGAGGTCCGCGTTGACCTGATAGCCGCGCAACTGGTTGTGACGCCGTTCGCGGGCCGATTGCGGGTCGTGCATCGACACCCATGTGTCCGTCACCACCAGGTCGGCACCCTGCACCGCCTCGTGAGGGTTGCGTACGGTCGTGTACATGCCATCAAGGCTGCGCTCGGGGTCCAGCGTTTCGGGGCCGGTGAAGACCAGATCGAAATCGAACTGTTTGGCCGCGTGGGCAAAACTGGCGAACACGTTGTTGCCGTCGCCCGACCACACGACTTTCTTGCCCTTTATGGGTCCGCGATGTTCCTCGAACGTCATGACGTCGGCCATGATTTGGCAGGGATGCGTGCGGTTGGTCAGCCCATTGATCACCGGCACAGTCGCGTGTTCGGCCATTTCCAACAGCGTCGCTTCCTCGAAGGTGCGGATCATGATCAGGTCGACATAGCGCGACAGCACGCGCGCGGTGTCGGCAATGGTCTCACCATGCCCAAGCTGCATGTCGCTGCCCGACAGGACCATGGTCTGCCCGCCCATCTGGCGCACGCCCACGTCAAAGGACACGCGGGTGCGGGTCGACGGCTTTTCGAAAATCAGGGCGACCATGTGCCCTGCCAGCGGCTGTTCGTCGTCGGGCTTGCCCTTTGGGCGGCCTGCGCGCGCCTTTTTCATCGCTTGCGCGTCGTCGATGATGCGCCGGAGGTCGGTTGGATCGGTCGTATGGATGTCAAGAAAGTGGGTCATAAAAGATGTCTCGAACAGTTGGAAAGCGCCTGGGGCTGTCTGCCCCGGAACCCCCGAGGATTTTTCAATCAGAGAAGGATCAGGCCGCGAGTGTTGCAGCCGCTTTGTCGAGGCGATCTACCGCTTCGCCAATCTCTTCATCCGTGATGTTCAGCGGGGGCAGCAGGCGGATCGTATTGTCTGCCGCAGGAACGGTCAGAAGCTGTTGGGCATAGCCTGCCTGCACCACATCCGTATTTGTCGATTTGCACTTGAGCCCGATCATCAGCCCCTGCCCGCGCACGCTGTCGAACACGTCCGGGTGTGCGGCTACCAGTCCTTCGAGCTTTTGGCGCAGGCTTCCTGCCTTGCGGTTCACTTCCGACAGGAATTCAGGCGTGTTGACCACATCCATCACCGCGTTACCCACGGCACAGCCCAGCGGGTTGCCACCATAGGTGGACCCATGCGTGCCTGCTGTCATTCCGCTCGCCGCGTTTTCCGTCGCCAGCACACAGCCCAGAGGAAAGCCGCCGCCGATGCCTTTGGCCACCATCATGATGTCGGGTTCGATCCCCGCCCATTCGTGGGCAAAAAGCCGACCCGTACGGCCCACGCCGCATTGCACCTCGTCCAGGATCAGCAGGATGCCGTGTTGGTCACACAGATCGCGCAGGCCCTTGAGGCATTGGTCAGGCAGCGGGATGATCCCGCCTTCACCCTGCACGGGTTCGATCAGGATGGCCGCCGTATGATGGGTGATCGCAGGCGCGATGGCCTCGTGATCAGCAAAGGGCAGGTGCACGAAACCGGGCAACAGGGGGCCGAAGCCCTTGGTCATCTTTTCGGACCCAGCCGCGGCTATCCCTGCGGACGAGCGGCCATGGAAGCTGCCGGAGAAGGTGATGATCTCAACCCGGCCCGGCTCACCTTTGTCATACCAGTATTTACGCGCCATTTTCACCGCGAGTTCGCAGCATTCGGTCCCTGAGTTCGTAAAAAATACCGTGTCGGCGAATGTCGCCTCGACCAGCTTGTCGGCCAGCGCTTGTTGCTGCGGTATCTGATAGAGGTTGGAAGTGTGCCAGAGCGCACCCGCCTGCGCCGTCAGCGCAGCAGTCAATTCGGGGTTGGCGTGCCCCAGCACATTCACCGCGATACCCGCCCCGAGGTCCAGAAAACGTCGCCCATCCGCCTCGATCAGCCACGTGCCTTCGCCTTTGACGAAGGAGAATGGAGCACGGTTGTAGGTCGGCAGAACGGAAGCGATCATGGGGATCATCCTTGTGAAAAGCCAGAGGCGTCAGGCCCGTTGGTGCATGAGGCGTCGGGCGGGGTCAACAAAATTGAGGGGTGGGGTATTGCGGCGGGCGCAACAGGATCAGTCGCACCGCAAGCGGCGTCAGGCGTTTCGTCGGAGGGATACGCGCATGATCATGGTGCGCGTTTAGCGCATCCCGCGTGGCCACGCCAGCATGTTTTAACAGTTGCGCGCGAATCTGTTCGGGCGCAAAGAACGCCCATGTATGCCGCCAAAACGCATAACCCCGCGCTTTCTGTGGTGCTGATGGTGATCGCCTGCGCGTTCATTGCTATCACGACGCTGATCGCCAAGACGCTTGCAACCGACCTTTACGGCCCGCCCATGCATCCGTTCCAGATCGTGTTCGGGCGGTTTTTCTTTGCGTTCGTGGTTTTTGGCTGCGCAGCCGCCATTTTGCGCCCGCGACTGCAGCGCCCGCATCTGCGATTGCATATCGGGCGCACCCTTGGAGGCTGGGCCGGTCTGACGCTGATGTTTGCGAGCGTTGCCCACATTCCGCTGGCAGATGCGACAGCGATTTCGTTCCTGAACCCGGTGTTCGGGATGATCATCGCCATCCCCCTTTTGGGCGAGAAAGTGGGGAAATGGCGCTGGCTGGCGGCCCTGATCGCCTTTGTCGGGGCACTGATCCTGCTGCGCCCGACACCGGAAAGTTTCCAACCGGCCGCATTGCTGGCCCTGGGGGCCGCCGTGATCCTCGGGTTCGAGGTGATCTTTATCAAGTTGCTGACACGGCGGGAAAATCCGTTCTCGATCCTCGTCATCAACAATGCGATTGGCGTGTGTATCGCAAGCCTTGCTGTCGTCTGGGTCTGGGCGATGCCGACCCTCGGGCAATGGGGGCTGATGGCGGGCTTGGGTTGTGCGATGGCCGTGGCGCAGACTTGTTTCGTGAATGCCATGGCGCGGGCCGATGCCAGCTTTGTCGCACCCTTCAGCTATGGCACGCTGATCTTTGCAGCCCTCTATGACATTCTGTTTTATGGTGTGGTGCCGGACGGAGTTACGATTCTGGGCGCGGCCATCATCATCGCGGGCGCGATCATGCTAGCCTGGCGCGAGGGACGGCGCGCGAAGCCCGAACCTGCTCATGCTCCCTTGTAACTTTGGCGCGCGTCATTAGAATGCGGCGCTGATACGAAATTTCGGGCGGCCCCTGCGGGAGGCCGCTTTTTAGCTAAGAAAGCCTGCCGATGTCCTGGACTGACGAGCGCGTTGAACTTCTGAAAAAGATGTGGGGCGAAGGCCAGTCGGCCAGCCAGATCGCCAAGGAACTGGGCGGCGTCACCCGCAATGCGGTGATCGGCAAGGTGCACCGTCTGGGCCTCTCCAACCGTGCCGGAAGCGGCGCGGCCACCACCAAGCCCGAAGCCAAGGCAAAACCAGCCGCACCCAAGACCGAGGCCAAGCCCAAGGCCCCGCCACAGCCCAAGACCGAGCCCGCGATCAAACCTGTCCCCGCCGGAGAGGCCAAGCCGAACTTGCCTGCCCGCAAGCAGATAATCCCTGCCGGTCAACCCCTGCCCCCGCAACCCTCTGCCAATGAGATTAGCCCAGAGGCATTGGCCAAGGTCAACGAAGTCGAGAAGAAGGCCAAAAAGATCAGCCTGATGGAATTGACCGAACGCACCTGCAAATGGCCCGTTGGCGACCCCGCCACGGACAATTTCTGGTTCTGCGGGTTGCCTGTGCAGCAGGGTAAGCCCTATTGCGAGGCCCATGTCGGCGTCGCGTTCCAGCCTATGTCGTCACGCCGCGATCGCCGCCGCTGATCCAAGGGCCGCCTGACGGCGACATCATCGTTCAGGAGCGTTCGCCCCCGTCGCTTTCGCGACTCCCCCACAGTATCTTCAGCCAGATGAAGACGCCGACAAGTTGTTCAGGATTGGGCAGTCGGGACGATCATTGCCTTCGCAGCTTTTGACGAGCTCTTTGAGTGTGCCACGCATGGCCGTGAGGTCTGCAATTTTTGTTTCGATCTCGTTCAGGTGTGCGGCAGCAATGCGGCGTACGTCGGCACTGGCGCGGTCCCGGTCTTCCCACAGGGCAAGAAGCGAGCGGCAGTCTTCGATGGCAAAGCCAAGCGCGCGGGCGCGGGCAAGAAAGGTCAATTGGTGCAGTGCCGTTTCGTCGAAGCGGCGATATCCATTGGCGCTGCGAGTGGGTTGGATCAGCCCGATCTCTTCGTAGTAGCGGATCGTTTTGGCGGGCAGGCCGGTGGCGTTCGCTGCGTCAGAGATATTCATGGCTGGCCCTTTCCGCGTAAGCGCAGCGCATTGGTGACGACAAAGACCGACGAAAGGGCCATCGCGAGGGCGGCCAATTGTGGCGACAGCTGCGGCCCGCCGAATGGCACGAGGACCCCTGCCGCGACGGGGATAAGAAGCACGTTGTACCCAAAGGCCCAAGCGAGGTTCTGGCGAATGTTGCGCAGAGTCGCGGCAGAAATGTTGATGGCGCGCAGAACCGCCCCCGGCTCGGGCGACATCATCACGATATCCGCCGCTTCGATGGCTGCATCGTTGGCTCCGTTCACCGCCAACCCCACATCCGCCGCCGCAAGCGCAGGCGCATCATTGATTCCGTCCCCGACAAAGGCCACTGGCCCATGAGTGGCGCGTAGGTCGCTTATGGCCTCCACCTTGCCGTCGGGTCGGACATTCGCAACGACGTGGTCGATGCCCAGACGGCGTGCCACATGCTGCGCCGTGCGCTCTGCATCGCCCGAGATCATTGCGACGCTGCGACCTGTTGCCTTGATCGCTGCAATTGTATCTGCAGCGCCAGCGCGGATCTGGTCGCTGATCGCCAGCACGCCTGCATGTGCGCCGTCAACAGCGATGTGGATTGGCGTGACACCGGTTTCAGCCCACGCATCCGCTTGCGTCAGCCACTCATCCCGAAGGCAAACCCCTGCCCGTTTCAGCATCGCACAGTTGCCGATGGTGACCTGTTTCCCTTCGACGACGGCGCGTGCCCCTTCCCCAAGGACCGCGTCAAAGTCTGTGACATCGGCTGGCACCTCATCGGTGGCGGCGATGATCGCGCGGGCGATGGGGTGTTCGGAGTTTTTCTCCACCCCTGCCGCCAGACGCAGCAGTTCGCCCGTTTCGGTTCCTGCAATGTCCGTGACAGCGGGCGCGCCCATCGTCAGTGTACCCGTCTTGTCAAAAGCGAACACACGCGCATCCTGCAGGCGCTGCAGCGCGGCCCCTTTGTGAAATAGCACGCCCAGTTCCGCCGCCCGGCCCGTGCCGACCATAATCGACATCGGCGTGGCCAGCCCCATGGCACAAGGGCAGGCGATGATCAGCACGGACACGCCCGCAACCACCGCTGGGGCAAGGTCGGACAGCGCCCACCAAATGCCAAACGTCAGTGTGGCAACGACGAATACCGCCGGCACGAACCATGCAGTCACGCGATTGATCAGCGCCTCGACCGGCAGGCGGGCGGCCTGTGCGGCCTCGGTCAGGGCAGTGATCCGGGCCAGCGCGGTGTCGCGACCCACATGGGTGGCGCGATATGTCAGGGCTCCGGTCGTGGCCAGCGTCCCTGCATTGAGACTGTCGCCAGGACGTTTGAGCACCGGGATGGGTTCGCCCGTCAGCATGGATTCGTCGATATGGGTTTCACCCGAGATCACCGTGCCATCCACTGCGATCCGGCCCCCCGGGCGCACACGCAAGATGTCGCCGACACGCACCTTGTCCAAAGCGATGGAGTCAAAGGCGCCGTCCCGTTCAACCTCGGCCACGTCCGGGCGCAGGCCCAGCAGTCGGCGCACAGCATCGCCCGTGCGCCCCTTTGCCCGTGCTTCCAGCCAACGGCCCAGCAGGATCAGGGTGACGATCACCGCTGCCGCTTCAAAATAGACACCCGACGGGGGCAACAGCCCCGGTGCCAGCAAGGCGAAAGCCGAGAAACCGAACGCCGCCCCGGCTCCGAGGGCCACCAGAGCGTCCATGTCAGGGCGCGCCTTGAGCAGGCCGGGAATGCCACGGCGGAAGAAGCCCGCGCCGGGCCCCAGCAGGACCAGCGCGGTCAGCACCAACTGGATCATATGGCTGGTGCCAGTGCCCATCGTCTGCGCGATCCAGTGGTGCAGGGGTGGGAACAGGTGGCTACCCATCTCCATCAAGAAGACTGGCAGGGTTAGCGCGGCAGACAGGACGAACCGGCGCAACAAGGGCCGGGCAGGGTCCTGAGGCGTGGCCTCGGGTTCGGTCTCTTGCGCGGGGTAACCGGCAGCGGCAAGGGCCGCGCGCAGGCCCTCGCCGTCTCCCAGCACTTCGGCGTGCAATTCGTGGGTCGGAAGACGGGCCTCGGCGCGCAGCACGCCGGGTTCGGCCAGCGCTGCCGCCTCGATCCGGACCACGCAGGACGCACAGGACATGCTCGGAATGTCGAGCCGCAAATGCGTAACCTGAGCGGGATAGCCCGCATCGGCCAGCGCCTTGACCGCGAGATCGGGGGCCACGCCCGCAATGCGCGCGCTGTGATCGGCCAGGTTCACGCGCACGTCGCGCGCGCCCGGTAAAGCGTTCAATGCCTTTTCCGCGCGTCCCACGCAGGACGCACAGTTGAGGCCGGAGACGCCAAAAGAGAGGGATAAATCTGTCATGTTCCTTACATAGGGGTTCCCGTCACTGGAAGGTCAAGGGCGCGCGGGAAAATGTCTGAAACATTCTCGAACGCAGGTGTGAGTTGTGCGTGTGTGCGCCCCGTGACAGGAAGGCCCCAACACCCGAACGATGCGGAAAGACCCACTATGAGAGACATGCCCCCGACACCACCGCGCGCCGCAGATGTGCTGGCGGCCCGGCTTTACGATGCGGGGTGTCGCCACGCGTTTGGCATGCCGGGGGGTGAGGTTCTGACGCTGGTGGATGCGCTGGAACGGGCAGGCATCCGGTTCATTCTGTGCAAGCATGAAAACGCTGCCGCCTTCATGGCAGAAGGGGCGTGGCACCGTACAGGTGCGCCCGGCATTCTGGTCGCAACAGTCGGCCCCGGTGCCCTCAATGGCGTCAACGCGGTGGCCAATGCCCATCAGGACCGCGTGCCGCTGCTCGTGCTGGCAGGCTGCGTCGATGCGGACGAGGCACAGACCTATACCCATCAAGTGCTTGACCAGACAGCCGTTTTCCGTCCGATCACCAAGGCAACGTTCACGCTGAACTGCGACGCGGCCCATGTGATCGCCGACAAGGCGGTCGCCATTGCCACCGAAGGCCGCCCCGGACCTGTGCACATTGACGTGCCCATCACAGTTGCCGTCACGCCTGTCACGCCAGACATAGCCGCCCGCAGGGTCCCCGCGACTCCGGTCGTGCCTGCCTCCGCGCAACTGGAGGAGATCCGCGCGCACCTCGCTCGTGCCGAGCGGCCGATCCTGATCGTCGGCGTTGATGCATTGACCCAAGGGTTCGATGTGCGCCGTACCGATATGGCCCAGACATTGCGCGACTTTGTCGAGACATTCGGCGTTCCCGTCATCACCACCTATAAGGCCAAGGGGTTGCTGCCCGAGGATCATGCCTTGGCCCTTGGCGGTGCGGGCCTATCCCCCAAAGCCGACAAGGTCCTGTTGCCGCTGGTGCAACGTGCCGACCTGATCATCGGCCTTGGCTATGACCCGATCGAGATGCGCACCGGCTGGCGTAATTTCTACTTTCCCGGCATCCAGACCATGATCGACATCACGGCAGAGCCGAACCACCACTACATGCATCAGGCCACGATGAACGTGGTGGGCGATTGCGAAGCGACCCTTGCCGCAATGTCGGTAGGCGTGACGCCGCGCCCCACATGGGTGGCCGGCGAAGTGGCGGCGGCCAAGGCCGACCTTGCCGCAGCCTTTCCCACCGATGACGATTGGGGGCCCGCGGCCATCATCGAAACCTGCCGCGCCATTCTGCCTCGGGACACTCTGGCGACGGCGGACAGCGGCGCGCACCGCATCCTGCTAAGCCAGATGTGGCAGTGCTACGAGCCGCGCGGCCTCATGCAATCCTCGGCCCTGTGCACCATGGGCTGCGCCATTCCGCTGGCCATGGGCGCGCAGGTGATCGAGCCCGAGCGCACCATCGTCAGCTTTTCAGGCGATGCCGGATTCCTGATGGTGGCGGGCGAACTGGCGACGGCAGCAGAGTTGGGACTGAAGACCATCTTCGTGGTCTTTGTCGATGCCTCACTGTCCCTGATCGAGCTGAAACAGCGCCAGCGGCAGTTGAGCAATGCGGGCGTGGACTTTGCCAAGCACGACTTTGCCGCCATGGGCCGCGCCTTCGGGGGTGCAGGCCACACGGTTTCCTCGCGCGCCGAATTGCAGGACGCACTGAACGCCGCGCAAACCAGCGACACGTTCACCGTGATCGCAGCGGTCATCGAACGAGGCGCTTATGACGGACGCATCTAAACCGGGCGCGCTGGACGGCGTATTCGTCCTCGACCTGTCGCGCATCCTGGCCGGGCCGACGGCAACGCAACTGCTGGGCGATCTGGGGGCCACGGTCATCAAGGTCGAAAACCCCAAGACAGGTGGCGATGACACCCGCGGATGGGGGCCGAACTATGCCTGCGACACGGACGGCAACCGGACGGACCTGTCGGCCTATTTCATGGCCGCCAACCGCAACAAGCAGTCGATTGCCGTCGATATCTCGACCCAAGAAGGGCAGGACATCGTCCGCCAACTGGCCGCGCGCGCAGACGTGGTGATCGAGAATTACAAACCCGATGGCCTCGTGAAATACGGACTGGATCACGCGACATTGCGGGCGGCCCATCCCGGCCTCGTCTATTGCTCGATCTCGGGCTACGGGCAGACCGGGCCGAACCGGGACATGCCGGGATATGACCTGATGGCCCAAGGCTATGGCGGGATCATGTCGTTGACGGGTGAACCCGATGGCGCGCCGATGAAGGTGGGCGTGGGCATCGCGGATGTTATGTGCGGGATGTATGCGACCATCGGCATCCTCGCCGCCCTGCGCCACCGCGACGCGACGGGGCAAGGCCAGCATATCGACCTGTCCCTTGTGGATGCACAGATGGCGTGGCTGATCAACGAGGGCTGCAACTTTCTTACCTCTGGCCAAGTGCCCGAAAGGCGCGGCAACGCGCATCCCAACATCGTGCCCTATGATGCCTTTGCCACCAGTGACGGCCACGTGCTGATCGCAGTGGGCAACGATGCACAGTTCGTGCGCTTCTGCGACTCGGTCGGCGCGCCGGAGCTGGCGCGCGATCCCCGGTATTTGACGAACATGGGGCGCATCGAACACCGTGATACCCTGATCCCGGCTCTTGTTCCCTTGCTTGGCGCGATGAGCAAGGCCGATGTGCTGGCAAAACTGCAAGCGGTCAAAGTCCCTTGTGGCCCGATCCACAACGTGGCCGAGGCGTTGGGGTCCGATCAAGCACAGGCGCGCGGCACCGTGGTCGAAGTGGCGCGCAATGATGTGGCTGGTGGGCACATCCGCCTGCTGGCGAATCCACTGAAGTTTTCGGCGACTCCCGTACGCTATGACCGCCCCCCACCCCGCTTCGGACAGGACACCAAAGCCGTTCTGGAGACGTTGAGCGGCAAAAAGCAGCAGGACCCAGGGACCTGACCACCGGGCGTTGGCCGAATTCCGCCGGTGCTGCCACCCTGTGCTGAAATCTTGCTCACGGAATAACCATTCACGCTTCACGTGTGCGTGTGAGACCCGCGCAAAGCCTGCCTTTCACAACCAGATGGTTTAGACCAATAGAATACAAGCGGTTAAGAGGTTACGCGGCCATGATGCACGATATTTGTCAGTCCCCGGTTACGCTGGAGGACCCCGCCATCGTCGCGGAATGGAACGGTATGATCCGTGCCTTCATGGCCCACGGGACGGCGACCCCGACGCATCTGGGCGCGGTACTGTCAGGGGCGCCGGATTTCGCGATGGGATATGCGGCCAAAGGGCTGTTTTCGCTGATGATGGGGCGCAAGGAACTGAATACCGTCGCCCGCGAGGCCGGACAGGCTGCCGTCGCGGCGTTGGCAGCATCGGGGGGCAGCACGCGCGAACGGCTCTGGGTGCGCGCCTTGGGAGAATGGCTGGACGGTCGCCCTTCTGGTGCCATCGCCGCGATGGAACGTGTTCTGGTGGATCACCCTACCGACACGCTGTCGGCCAAGGTCAGCCACGCGATCCGCTTTATCCTTGGCGACGGTGCCGGCATGCGCGGCTCGATCGAAAACGTGCTGGAGGCGCACAAGGGTCACCCGCTTGAGGGGTATGTACACGGCTGCCACGCCTTCACTTTGGAGGAAACGGGCGACTATGACGCGGCCGAGGCTGCCGGGCTGCACGGCCTGCAACTGGCCACGGACGACGCATGGGGCCTGCATGCGGTCGCCCACGTTTATGACATGACCGCCCGGCCCGACCATGGCATCGCATTGATCGAAAACAACTGTTCGGCCTGGGGCCACTGCAACAACTTCCGCTACCACGTGTGGTGGCACAAGGCGCTGTTGCATCTGGACCGGGGCGAGACGGATATCGTTCTGGCCCTCTACGACGACCAGATCCGTGCCGACAAAACCGACGATTACCGCGACATGGCCAATGCAACGTCGATCCTGATGCGCCTTGAGTTGGAAGGTATCAAGGTCGGTAAACGCTGGGACGAACTGGCCGATTTCGCCGAAAAGCGAACCGACGACGGCTGCCTGGTCTTTGCGGACCTGCACTATCAAATGGCCCTTGCACGGGCCGGACGGACCAAGGCGCAGCTGGCCATGACCGCCCGTTTCGCAATGGACGCGACCCGTCAGGGCGAAATGCCTGCCCGTGTGGCCCATCCGGGCAAGGCCGCCCTAGCGGGTCTCAATGCCTTTTCAGAGGGGCGCTATGATCTGGCCTTTCACAACCTTGCCGCTGCCCGCCCTGCCATGCAGACCATCGGCGGCAGCCATGCCCAGCGCGACGTGTTTGAACGCATGACCATCGACGCAGGTCTGCGCGCGGGCATGATCGACGCCAGCGAAAGCCTGATCGAAGACCGCATCGCCCGCCGCGACGGAGCTGTAGACCGATTTGCCGCCACGCGGCTTGCTACCATTGGGGACGCCCGGCGTATCCCCGCGCAATAAGGGTCAATTCTATTTTCGCCGCAGCGCAGCATAAGGCGAGACTCTGGACAGAAAGAAGATTAAAGACCGGCCATGACATTCGCCGACCCCACACAAACCCGGGCCGCCCCTGCGGCTGCCGCCCCCGCCGCACAGGCGCGGGTGCGTGACATTCGTCTGGATTTCTTTCGCGGCATCGCGATGTTCATCATCCTTATCGCCCACACGCCGGGCAACTTCCTGACAAGCTGGATTCCCGCGCGGTGGGGGTTCTCAGACGCCACTGAAATCTTTGTTTTTTGTTCCGGAATGGCATCCGCCATCGCCTTTGGCCGCGCCTTCGAAACAGCAGGCTGGCGCATGGGCACGGCGCGGGTCACGTACCGCGTCTGGCAGGTCTATTGGGCGCATGTGGGGCTGTTCTTTGCCACGCTGGCGCTGGTGTCGTTCCTGACCACGCTCGAATGGGAAGGGACGCGCAATTACGTCGGCCAGCTGAACCTTTGGAGGTTCTATGTCGAAACGGACACCGGTACGGTCACCGACCTGATCATCCGCTTCATGACGCTGCGCTATGTGCCGAACTATTTCGACATCCTGCCGATGTATATGGTTGTGCTGATCATGATGCCGATCATCATGGCGTTGGCCCGCATCAACCTGTGGCTGGTTGCGGGATTCATGGGGCTGACATGGGCACTGGGGCAATCGGGGCTCACGGCGGCGCTTGGCCTGCCGCATTTGGCGCTGCCTGCCGATCCGTCCTCGGACCGGACGTGGTTTTTCAATCCGTTCGGCTGGCAACTGATATTCTTTACCGGTTTTTCGTTCATGCGGGGCTGGATTCCGAAACCACCGGTAAATGCGCTGCTGATCGGGATCGCGCTTGCCGTCGTGCTGGCAAACGTGCCCCTGTCCAATATCGGCGTGCGAGAGCTGAACCTTGATTGGGCGCGCGTTTGGCGCGACGCAAACGAGGCGTGGATCACCAAATCCGACTTCGGCATCCTGCGTTACGTGCATTTCTTGGCACTTGCCTACTTATGCTGGGTGCTTGCCGGGGACAAAGGCGACCGTATCCGGGCAGGCAATGGCGCTGGGGGCCGCCTTTGGGGGCGTATACTGGCCATCATCCTCAAGGTCGGGCAGCAATCACTGGCCGTTTTTGTGGTGTCGATGTTTACCGCTCGCCTGATGGGCTTTGCCATGGATGTTCTGGGACGCGAAACAGGCACGGTGTTGCTGGTGAACTTTTGCGGGGCTTGCGTGTTGGTTTGCACCGCCTATCTGGCGGGTTGGTTCAAATCGAACCCTTGGAAAAAGGTCACCAACTGATGCTGCGCCGCGAATTTCTTGCTGCCTTGGCAGCCCTTGCCGCCACCCCGCGTAGCACTTGGGCGCAAGAGGCGACCGAGCCGGGTATGCAACTTGGCGAGGCATCTCCTTTTGCTCCATCGGACGTGATCGAACGCGCGCGGCAGATGGCCCGCGTACCCTACGAACCCCGCCCGCTCATCCCCGAACCGTGGCGCGATCTGACCTATGACCAGTATCGCAAGATCTGGTTCGATTCCCGCAACGCGCTTTGGGAAGGATCTGACGCGCCGCAACGGGTCGACGTTTTCCCGCCGGGCCTCTACTTTCCGCAGGCCGTCCGCACATACGTGGTCGAGGGCGATCAGGCCCGCCCAATGCTGTTCGACATGGGCGTATTCGACACCACGGATAAATTCCCGGATGTACCCATAGACGACACGCTTGGCTATTCGGGCCTGCGTCTGCGGGCCGAATTGCGCCAGCCCGGCATTTACGAGGAATACGCGGTCTTTCAGGGTGCCAGCTATTTCCGGGGCATTGGTACGGGCGACATCTATGGTCTGTCCGCACGGGGCCTTGCGCTGAAAACCGGCGATCCAATGGGCGAAGAATTTCCCGACTTCACCCATTTCTGGCTGGAACGTCCCGCGCCCGGCGACGCCACCATCATCCTGCACGCGCTGCTCGACAGCCCGTCCTGCACCGGGGCATACCGCTTTGCCATCACGCCGGGCCAACCTCTGCGGATGGAGGTCGAAGCCGAAGTCTTCGCGCGCACCGACTTGACCCATGTGGGTATCGCGCCTCTGACCTCGATGTTCCTGTTTGATGACACCGACCGCCAGCGGTTCAACGATTTTCGACCGGCGGTGCACGACAATGACGGGCTTATGATCCACAATGGCGCAGGCGAGGTGATCTGGCGACCGCTTGCCAACCCGACAACCCTGCAAATCAGCGCCTTCGGCGATATCGACCCGCGCGGTTTCGGTCTTATGCAACGCGCCCGCCATTTCGAGGAATTCAACGACCTCGAAGCGCTTTATCACCGCCGTCCCGGCCTGTGGATCACACCGGGCGAAGGCTGGGGGCGTGGCAGCGTGCATCTGGTCGAAATCCCTTCCGACCTCGAAATCTATGACAATATCGTCGCCTATTGGCGTCCGGCCGACCCTATGGCGGCAGGCACCTCGCACCGGTTTACCTATCGGATGGATTGGGGCAGCGACCCCGCGCCCAAAGCAGCGATGCCGCTGCGGGTTCTGAACACCGCCGCCGGTGGGCGACCCGAGGGCGGACGCATCTTTGCGATCGACTTTGAAAACGCCAACCACGTGCCCACCGATCTGGGCCAGATCGACCGTCTGGTGCGCACATCCGCAGGCGAAGTCACCGAAGGCATCATCCAGCGCAACCCGGCGACGGGCGGTCCGCGCCTTGCTTTCACCTTCATGCCTGGCGATGCGACATGGGCGGAATTCCGCGCCCAACTGCGTCTGGATGGTGAGGCGCTGAGCGAGGTGTGGCTCTACCGGTGGACGCAGACATGACCACGCGTCCCCACGACATGCCCGCCCCTGCCCCTCTGGCGATGCCCGAACAGGATTTCGGAACCGCGCCTGCGGTCGCCGCGCAAGCCGCTGGCCGGCGCGATCCGATCTGGCGCATCGCAGTCTTTGCCCCGGCGCTGATCACCACTGCTGCAATGATCTGGGCGCTGCACGGTTTGTTCGAAACTTCCGGCATGACGACACTGGAATATGTGCTGCTGACCCTGATCGGACTCACGTTTGTCTGGGTGACACTATCGGTGTCGACCGTGACGGTGGGCCTGATCGGGCGGCTTGATCGCACCCGCGATGCGGCTATGGCTGCCCCGCTGGACGTGGCCCTGCTTGTGCCCGTCTACAATGAAACCCCTTGGGATGTGTTCGGCAACGCCGAGGCGATGCTGAACGATCTGGCCCGTCGCACAAGCGGGCACCGCTTTACCCTGTTCGTGCTTTCGGACACCCGCGATGACGACATCGCCGCGCAGGAATGGCGCGCATTCCAGTCGTTGGCCGCCACTGCCCCCTTCCCCGTCCACTACCGCCGCCGCGCGGACAACACCGATCGCAAGGTTGGGAACCTGCTGGACTGGATCACAGGCTGGGGCGCGGCCTACGAGGCGATGCTGGTTCTGGACGCCGACAGCCTGATGACAGGGCGCGCTATCGACCGGCTGGCCAATGAACTTGCCGCCGATCCGCACAGCGGCCTGATCCAAAGCTTTCCGCAACTGATCGGGGCAGACACGCTCTTTGCTCGGATGCAGCAGTTTTCCAACGTCGCTTACGGCTGGCTGCTCGCCGAGGGGCTGGCGCACTGGAGCCGGACCGAAGGCAACTATTGGGGCCATAACGCGATCATCCGCACCCGCGCCTTTGCCTCCTCCGCCGGGTTGCCGCACCTGCGCAGCCTGACCGGGCGCGAGGATCTGATCCTGTCCCACGATTTCGTCGAAGCATCCTTGCTGCGCCGTGCAGGCTGGCGTGTCCGTTTCCTGCCCCGCGTATCAGGCAGTTTTGAAGAGACGCCTGGCACCCTGATCGACTATGTGCTGCGCGACAACCGCTGGTGCCGGGGCAACCTGCAACACTTGCGTTTGCTGACCACCCGTGGCTTGCACCCGATCAGTCGCTTCCACCTGTTCCAGGGGGCTGCGGCGTACCTGATGTCGCCTGCATGGCTGATCCTTCTGATCTTCTGGGCGCTCTTGGGGCGGGACGCAGAGACCAATGTGATCACCTATTTCAGCGAGGCCAACCCGCTGTTTCCAAACTGGCCCCCGGCGATGACCCATGTGGACAGCGCGATGTTTCTGGTCGTCATGTACTCCATGCTGCTGGCCCCCAAACTTGCCAGTGCAGGCACCATCATCCTGCAGGCCAAGGCTGTACGCCTGTTCGGGGGCAGACGTGTTTTCGCGACCGCCGTACTGGTGGAATTGGCCCTGTCCGTGGCCTACGCCCCGATCATGATGATCCAGCAAAGCCGCGCGGTCCTGCGCTCGGTTCTGGGGCGCGGGGCAGGCTGGCAACCTCAACGCCGCGACGCGCGGGCCTATCCGCTGCGTGCCCTGCTGGCCTTTCACTGGGTTGAAACGATTCTGGGTGCACTGCTTCTGGCCGGGCTCTGGGCCGGGCTGATCTCGTGGTGGCTGATCCCGATCATGGCAAGCTTGCTGTTGGCGGTACCGCTTTCGGCGCTCAGCGCGACAACGTCCACCGCGCTACGGCTGGACAACCCGCTGACCTTGCGGGAACCTTCGATCGTGGCCCATGCGCGCACTGCGCGGGCTGGTCTGCGCGCGCGAATCGAAGCCACGGACATTCCCGCCGAATAAGGCGCATATGGTTCTTCCGTCTCGGGAGGCGTTATGCTGGCCCGACAAAAATGTCGTGCGCGCGTCTGCGCGGTCCTTTCGGCAACAGCCGGCTTATCCGGGCTGCCACGCGACCACGGGCAAGCCGCGCTTGAGCCAACCCGCCCCGGCTCCGGAGCCGAGCATGCCTTCGGGCACGTCGATGATGCCCGTGAACCCCGCGGCCCTGAGACGCCCCGAAAGCCCCCGCGAGCGTACACCGCGCGCGCATATCAGCGCCACGGGCGTATCGGTGCGCCCCTGCGTCAGTGTCAACAGCACCTCGGCGAAATCCTCGCGCCGCATGTCCAGTGGCACGGCCCCTTCACCGATCCCGGTAAGCTGCCACTCATCCGGGCGGCGGATGTCGATCAGAAGGACCTCGCCCGTTGCGGCGGCGCGGTGGACGTCTGGTGTGCTCAGCACACCTTCGCCGCTGGCCCGGGCCGAGATGTTGTACCAGCGCGAAGCAAAGACCGCCCCGCCTACAATCACCGCCCCTGCCCCCAAGCCAAAAACCCGGCGCGTCATGCGCGCCGGGCTCTTCGTTTCCCTGTTTCGGGGTGTCATCCCGGGGTCGGTCATGTGGTCACATCACTTTTGCGGTGCGGCGCTTTGAAACTGGGGGATCGGGTTGCTCGACGCGGGTTGCGGATCAAGCGACACCCAGTTGGATTCGGAGGTGTTCAGGTTACCCGGAATGTCCTCTTCCCAAAAGCTCACAACATTCTTGGTGATGTTGAGGTACAGCTTGTCGTCCACGACCCGCCACAGGTTCGGGTTGCCCGGCACCTTGCCACCCTTGGCCACGCCATAGGCGCAGTGTCCGTCATATTGCGGCGCATATTTGGCAGGATCAGCGAGGAAACGGTCGCGGTTTTCCTCGGTCGAAAAGGCGAATGTTGCCCCGTTGTAGTCGGCGGTGATCGACGCTTTGCCCGGGATGCCTTCGGGCTGGGATTGTCCGACCGGGTTTTGGGGCAGGTCGAAATAGGCGACCACGTCATATCCCGAAACGGCATAGCCCGTCCCGTCGACATACTGATCGCCAGCAAAGGCGGCGGTGGCAAAGGTTAGCGCGCTGGCGGCGGCTGCGATGGTCAGGGTGAAACGGGTCATCATGGGCTGGTGTCCTCTGGACTGAATGGAGTCTGCGCGGCGCGATTTGAAGTGGCCCCGCTTGGCATGGACAGTAGCGTGCAAGCAGGCACCGCGTCAGTCACCCTCGCGCGCATGTGACCCAATGCCAGCATCGCGTGATCAATCCCTAGCGCAAACGCGGCGGCCGGTCCGGGTCCGAGCCCGGGGCGCCGCGCTCTGGGCTACGGGCGGGCGCCGGTTGGGGCAAATCGAAGCGCAGGCCAACCCGCGCCAGCCGCGCCGCCACAGGGTCCGAGGCATCAAAGAACCCCACGTCCAGTGCGCCCGCATCTATCCCCGAGAATGTCAGCGCTTCGGACGCGGCACGGGCCAGTGCAGGTTCCGCCCCCGGTGCCGCACCCACGAAAGCCAGCAGGTGCGAGCGTTTTCCCTCACTGTCGGCAGTGCCCACCAGATAGGCCAGCTGCGCCAGTCCCGTGGCCGTCGCGAGCTTCATGTCCAGCGCCGTGATCAAAGTGTCGGGCAAACCCTTGGGCGCCGACACCTCCGCCAGCCGCGCCTCGACCTCGTCCGGCCCATGGGCCAGCGTGTTCGCAAGCCACTGCACCCCTGCCGCATCCAGCAGAAAGGACGACGGGGCCACATCCAAATTCAGGCCCAGCCCCAGCCCCTGTTCCGCCAGAAGCCCGGCAATCATCCGCCCCGACAGCGCTGCGTAAGGGGCTTGCGACCCCACAAAGGCGCTGAGCCGTTCCTCGCGGTCAAAGACCAAGACCAGCGGCCCATTGCCCGGATCGAAAACCTGCGGTGTGACGTCATCGCCTGTCGCCTCGCTTTCCAGCAGCAGGAACAGCTCCGCATCCCCAAGCCGCTCGAAAAAGCGCAGGCGTGCGGCGTCGTCCTCGGGGGCCGCACTCATCGCCGCGTGGGCAAGGTCCAGGGCAGTGTCGGTCATGCAAGCACCTCTTTCACGCGGGCGCGCAGGGCGGGCAGCACCTCGGCCTCGAACCACGGGTTTTTCCTCAGCCACCCGGTATTGCGCCACGAGGGATGAGGCAAGGCAAAGGCGCGCGGTGCATGGTCGCGCCATGCGGCCACCGTGTCCGTCACGCCCTTGCGTGTGCGCAGATGCCAGGACTGGGCATAACCCCCGATCAGCAGGGTCAAGGGCACCTCGCCCAGATGATCCATTACCGCATCGCGCCAAGTGGCTGCGCAGACCTTGGGCGGCGGCAGGTCCGCCCCCTTGGCGTTATAGCCCGGAAAACAGAAGGCCATCGGCACGATGGCAACGCGCGTCTGATCATAAAACGTCCCCTCATCCACGCCCAGCCAATCGCGCAGGCGATCCCCGGAGGGGTCGGTGAACGGGCGGCCACTTTCATGCACCCGCGCGCCCGGTGCCTGCCCTGCGATCAGGATGCGCGCACCGGGGCGGAACCATACCACGGGGCGCGGCGCGTGGCCGGTTTCGGTCGCGGCAAAGCGGTCGGTGCACAGCGTGCAGGCGCGAATGTCGGCGGGCAGTTCCATGCCCGTCCAGCTAGGATGTTTTTCACTATGCGGCAATCATTTCGAATAATTTCGAAATAACTCTTGGCAGCGTCGTATTACTTCGATAATCCTAGAAATATGAAAATGGAATCAAATGCACCCCTCGATCTCACCCGTGCGGCCAGCGCGTTTGCCGCCCTTGGCTCCGAACAACGCCTTGCCGTCTTGCGCACCCTTGTGCGCGCCGGGCCCGATGGTCTGAGCATCGGCGAACTCGGTACCCGCACCGGCGTGACCGGGTCGACCCTGACACATCATATGAAAATCCTTTCGACAGCGGGCCTTGTCACCCAAGCCCGCCAAGGGCGCTCGATCATCTGCGCCGCAGTCGCCTTTGACGAGGTGCAAAGCCTGTCGAATTTCCTTTTGACCGAATGCTGCGCCGACAGCGTAGACCCTTGCGAGGACCACCCCCATGGCTGACACCACCACAACCCCAAGCCCGATCCACTGGCGCAAACGCATTGACGGGGCGTGGGTCTTTTCCGCAGCCTTGCTGGCGCTGGTCGCACTGTTCGACTACGCGCAATTCGCCCCCACGGTGACCTTCGCCGCCAAGGCGCTGGCGGGCACAGCGCCCTTCATAGCGTTTGCTGTACTGGCGGTGGCCTACCTGAAGGCGACAGGGGCCGAGAACCTTCTGGCAAAGGCCTTCGAGGGCAATCCGGCCCGGATGATCGTGATGGCGGCGTTGCTGGGGGGCCTTTCGCCCTTCTGCTCGTGCGAGGTGATCCCGTTCATTGCGGCCCTGCTGGCTGTGGGTGCGCCGCTGGGGGCCGTGATGGCCTTTTGGCTGGCTTCACCCCTCATGGACCCTGCGATGTTTGCGATCACGACGGGCGCGATCGGCACCGATTTTGCCATCGCCAAGACCGTGGCGGCCGTGGGCCTTGGCATCTTTGGCGGCTTTGGCACACAATTGCTTTCCAACACCCCCGTGTTCACCGACCCGCTGCGCGCAAAGCCGCAGGTGGGGGGATGCTGCGGCGTCAAGAAACCGTTCTCGGCCAAGCCCGTCTGGAAGTTCTGGACCGACAATGACCGCGTGCAGACCTTCCGCGAGACCGGACTAGAAAACGCCGTGTTCCTGCTTAAGTGGCTGACGCTGGCCTATACCGTCGAAGCGCTGATGGTCCACTACATGCCCGCCGACCTGATCGCCAATGTGCTGGGCGGCAACGGGTTGGGTACCGTGATCCTTGGGGCACTGGTGGGCATGCCCGCCTACCTCAACGGCTATGCGGCAGCGCCTCTTGTGGCCGAGTTGCTGGCGCAGGGCATGTCGAACGGAGCCGCCATGTCGTTCATGATCGCGGGCGGTGTCAGTTCCATCCCGGCGGCCATCGCGGTCTGGGCGCTGGTCAAACCGCGTGTCTTTGCGGCCTATTTGGGCTTTGCACTGACCGGGTCGGTCATCGCGGGCATCGCCTGGCAGATGGTCGCCTGATCTGCGCAAGGACCCTGCCAAGACCCTCCGAAAACAGCCTGCAAAGGTCATTGTCCCAAGGCACGCAACAGTGTCTTGGGAATCCTGTACATTTGTCAGCAACACGGACATAATATCGCCAAAGTCGGGATTTAGACCTTTAACACACCTCTGGTAAGGAGGGATCCGGTTACCCACCTACAACAGGGGGCAACAGCAGCACACCGCGGAGCAACGGGGATGCTAGAGTTCGAAAACGTATCCAAGTCCTTCTGGACGGGCACACAGCGCAAGGTGATCCTTGACCGTGTGT
>CAYGPT010000025.1:0-46281 GCA_964351755.1 uncultured Rhodobacterales bacterium
CTTCGAGGATGTGCAGGAGGAGGTGCGGGCCAACTGGACGGCCGAACAGACCGAAGCCGCCCTGACCGAACAGGCCGAGGCGGCCCTGCCTGCGCTTGAGGCAGGCGAGACGTTCGCGGCCCAGAACCTTGATTCCACGGTCGAAACCGAAGTCGAGCGCGGCGCGTTCATCTCGGGCACGCCGCCCGGTTTCCTGCCCGCCGTATTCGACATGGAACCCGGTGAGGTGCGCATCGTGCCGTCCTTTGGCTCTGTGCTGATCGTACGCTTGGATGCGGTCAACGACGTGGACGAAAATGACCCCGCCATGGCCGAAGCCGCCCAACTGAGCCAGGAAGTCGGCCAACGCGTCGCGACCGACCTGTTCAACCTGTTCGGCGAGGATGTCGTGCTGCGCGCGGGTCCCCAGATCAACCAGCAGGCGTTGGACGCCGTGCACGTGAACTTTCCCTGATGGCACTGGTTCCTGATTTCGACAGCTTCGCCGCCGCCTACGCAGCAGGTCAGAACCAGGTGGTTTATACCCGTCTGGCAGCCGATCTGGACACGCCCGTGTCCCTGATGCTGAAGCTGACGGGGGCCCAGAAGGACGCATTTGTGCTGGAATCCGTCACTGGTGGCGAGGTGCGCGGACGCTATTCGATCGTGGGCATGAAACCCGACCTGATCTGGCAGTGTCGCGGCACCACATCGGCCATCAACCGCATGGCGCGCTATGATGCGGATGCGTTTGAAGACGCGCCGGGCAATCCGCTGGATGTGCTGCGTGCGCTCATCGCCGAAAGCCGGATTGAGTTGCCCGACGACCTGCCGCAAGCCGCAGCGGGCCTGTTCGGATATCTCGGCTATGACATGATCCGGCTTGTCGAGCATTTGCCGGACATCAATACGGACGTCCTTGGCGTGCCGGATGCGATCATGCTGCGCCCGTCAGTCGTGGCGGTGCTGGACGGGGTCAAGGGAGAGGTCACGGTCGTCTCGCCCGCATGGGTCAGCGACGGCCAGACCGCGCGCGCCGCCTATGCCCAGGCGGCGGAGCGCGTCATGGACGCGGTGCGCGATCTGGAACGTGCCATGCCCTCCGAAACCCGCGATCTGGGCGACGCGGTTGCCTTGTCCGAGCCCGTGTCGAACTTTACCAAGTCCGGCTATATGGCGGCGGTCGAGAAGGCCCGCGATTACATCAAGGCAGGTGACATTTTTCAGGTGGTGCCCGCGCAGCGCTGGACGCAGGCGTTTCCCGAACCGCCTTTTGCGCTTTATCGTTCTTTGCGCCGCACAAACCCGTCCCCCTTCATGTTCTATTTCAACTTTGGCGGCTTTCAGGTGATCGGGGCCAGCCCCGAGATCCTCGTGCGGGTGTTCGGACGCGAAATCACCATCCGCCCCGTTGCAGGCACAAGGCCGCGCGGCGCAACGCCCGAAGAGGATCGCGCGCTGGAGGCGGACCTGCTTGCCGATCAGAAGGAACTGGCCGAACATCTGATGCTGCTGGATCTGGGCCGCAACGATGTGGGCCGCGTGGCGCGCATCGGCACCGTCCGCCCGACCGAGGAATTCATCGTCGAACGCTATTCGCACGTCATGCACATCGTCTCAAACGTCGTCGGAGAGCTGGCCGAGGACAAGGACGCGCTCGATGCGTTCTTTGCGGGCATGCCGGCGGGCACCGTGTCCGGCGCCCCCAAGGTGCGCGCGATGGAGATCATCGACGAGTTGGAGCCGGAAAAGCGCGGCATCTATGGCGGCGGCGTGGGATATTTCAGCGCCGGGGGCGACATGGACATGTGCATCGCCCTGCGCACTGCCGTGTTGCAGGACCAGAAGCTTTATATCCAGGCCGGGGGCGGCGTTGTCTATGACAGCGACCCCGAGGCGGAGTATATGGAAACCGTCCACAAATCCGGCGCCATCCGGCGCGCGGCAGAGGACGCGGCGCGCTTTGGCGGTGGCAACCGGTGAAACCGGCGGTCCCTTTGCACGTGCTTGGGGCCGTCCGACCCTCGCCTTACGGCGGCCAAGCCGCCTGTCAGACCATGGGGTGGGATTTTTTCGGCTCAGACAAGCATGGGACGTGGCAGACCGCGCGCCTGATCGGGGATCGTCATGCCGCGTGAGCCGTTTTCGATTGCGGGGATGGACGTGGCCGCAGGAACGCGCGCCAGCATCACTTTGCCTGTCTCTGCCCTGCCCGATCACACGCCGGTCGGCCTTGGGGTCGAGGTGATCCATGGCAAGCGACCCGGCCCGACCATGTTTGTCAGCGCCGCCGTGCATGGCGACGAGATCATCGGAGTCGAGATCGTGCGCCGATTGCTGCGCACGCCCCAACTTGCGAACTTGCGTGGCACGCTGCTGGTGGTGCCCGTGGTCAACAGTTTCGGTTTTCTGGCGCGGTCGCGCTATCTGCCCGACCGGCGCGATCTGAACCGCTGTTTTCCGGGCTCTTTGTCCGGGTCGCTCGGATCGAGGCTGGCCCATATCTTTCTGCACGAGGTCGTGTTGCGCTGCGATTTTGGGATCGACCTGCATTCGGCAGCCGAACATCGAACAAACCTGCCGCAAATCCGCGTGACTCCGCGCGACACGACGACTGCCCGGATGGCGCGTGCCTTTGGCGCCCCTGTCATCCTGACATCGCCCCTGCGCGAGGGGTCTTTGCGCGGTGAGTCAGCAGCGCGTGGCACACCTGTTCTGCTGTACGAGGCGGGCGAAGGCTTGCGCTTTGACGAATTCGCCGTGCGCGTCGGCGTTGCCGGTATCCTGCGCGTGATGCGCGATGAGGGGATGCTCGCGGCCAAGGGCATTGCCAAGGCGCGCACGCCGTCCCTGATCTGCCGCGCCTCGACCTGGCTGCGCGCCCCTGTCGGTGGCCTGCTGCGCACGTTCAGGGCAGAGGGCGAGATCGTCGAAAAGGGCGATGTGCTTGCCGCCGTGTCCGACCCGGCCGGAGATGTGGAGACCGAATTGCTGGCCCCGACAGCCGGCATCCTGATCGGGCGCGCCGTCCTCCCGGTGGTGAACGAGGGCGACGCGGTGTTCCACCTCGCCGAACTCAGCCCCACCGCGAACGAGGATACGGTGGACGCGCTGACCGCCCAGCTTGAGGTCGACCCGCTGTTCGACGAGGACGAGATTATCTGAGGAGGTCCTATTGTGGCGGCGGCACCAGTGCCGTCAGCACGGCCGAAATCGGCGCCAGCGCCACCCGCTCCGCCCGGTCCTGAAGGCCCCAGAGCAGCAGCGCTGAAATTGTGTCGGGCCGCACCCGGCCCGCCATGATCACGCCCCCTTCTTGCCCGGCCCGGAACGCCGCCTGATCGAGGAAACGACGGATCACCGAAGGCGTTTGGTCCGCACTGTCGAAATCGCGAAAGATCAGGCCCGCAGGCACGCCGTCACGCGCTGCAAGCTTCTGGGCTGTGTTCAGCCCCTTGGATTGCAGTACCAGCCCATGGCCCGACGCCAGCACCGCCTGCGCGATCTGGTCGGAGGCATCGCGGCTGTCCTGCAGACCCGTCCCGGTCCCTTCCATCACTGCGACCGCTTTGGGCACCTTTCGCAGAGCGGCGGCGAGGGACACTTCGGCATCCGACGCTGTGGCCCCTTGCGGCAAGTCCAACAACGCCATCACTTCGAACCCCTGAGCCCGGTAGTCCTCCATCCGGGCGGTCGCATCCGGAAGGCTTGCATCGACCGCGAAGCTGAGAGGGTAGGGAAAGCTGCGCAAGGCCGCCAGACCCACTGGGCCGCTGGTCAGATCGACGCCTGTGTCCATCAGCACGATGGCCATCAGTGGCTTGTCCTCGGGGTTCTCGAAAGGTTCGGCATGGGCTTTGATCGCGCGGGGGTCCTGCGCTGCGGCCTCGATTTGCGGGTTTGCGTCCGCTTCCGCCTCGGCAGCGTCGCGATCGACAAGGGACAAGGCGGGACGTCCAATACTCGGTCGCCCTTCGGCTGCGGGATCAACGGCGTTGGGCAGGGCGGCGATCTGATCTTGCCCGGTATCGGGGGGCCCGGCCTGTGCGGGCGCGTCCGTGCCCTCGGGGGCGGCTGGCGCCTCGGCACTGTCGGGTGTGCCAGGCGCAGGTGCTTCGGCAATTGGCGGAGTTGGGGCCGCCCCTTCCTCGGGCGCAAAGGCGGTAGGCGTGTCAGGGACAGGTGGTGGTGCGGGCTGCGCCGGGTCAGTCGAAATGGAAAGCTCCGTTTCCACGTCAGGCGCGGCGGGTGCGCCGCCTTGTACGCCCGGCTCCACGGGGGCTTCATCAACCACGGCCACACCGCTGCTGTCCGCAGCTGAGGCGGGATCGCCCAGATCATCCGCTTCACCGGTTTCCGGCAAAACGGGGGTGTCGGACCCCGCCTCGCTCGCCGCAGATACATCATCGGCTTGCGGAGAGGTCACCTGCGGCGCATCGCCTTCACGCACCAGATCCGCGTCCGTCACCGCAGAGGCCGTCGTGCCCGCCCCGGTTTCCGGCGCATCCGCGCTGCTGGGGCTTGTGATTCCGGCCACCGGTCCGGTCGGATCATCTGCGATGACGGACACCGCGCCTGCACCGATCACACTCACCACACCGCCCCAGATTATGCCGCTCAGAAATCCTCTGGCCATGTCAGCTGTCCTTACGTCCTGTCCCGCACGGCCCCGTTTGCGATGTGCCGTGCCTGTTCTGCCCTTGGCTTTTGCCCGGCCTCCCCCGTCCTCTTGACGCGGGCGGGTGAGCCTGAGCATGTATGCGCGCAACTATAAGGGCGATTGCCCCCCCTTTGAAACACGAGAATTGCCCATGCTGCTGCTGATCGACAATTACGACAGTTTTACCTACAACCTCGTGCATTATCTGGGCGAGTTGGGCACAGATGTGGTGGTGCATCGCAACGATGCGCTCAACGTGCAAGAGGCGATGGCGCTGCGCCCTGCTGGCATACTGTTGTCGCCCGGCCCCTGTGATCCGGATCAGGCGGGCATCTGCCTTGCGTTGACCCAAGCGGCGGCAGAAACCCGCACACCGCTGATGGGCGTGTGCCTTGGGCATCAGACCATCGGTCAGGCATTCGGCGGCAAGGTGGTGCGTGCGCCGGACATCGTGCACGGCAAGATGGGCACCATGCACCACACCGGCAAAGGTCTGTTCGCGGGCCTGCCGAGCCCGTTCGAAGCCACGCGCTATCACTCCCTGACCGTCGAGCGTGACAGCCTGCCCGACTGCCTCGAGATCACGGCAGAGGTCGCGGATGGCACGATCATGGGCCTGTCCCACCGCGAGTTGCCGATCCATGGGGTGCAGTTTCACCCCGAATCCATCCGATCCGAACACGGGCACGCCCTGCTGCGCAATTTTACCAACATGCTGCCGGTGCCCGCATGAGTGACGCGCTGAAACCGCTGATCGACGCCGCCGCCAACGGCCCGCTGACCCGGGCAGAGGCCGAGGCCGCCTTCCAGATCCTGTTCGAGGGTGAGGCGACCCCTTCCCAGATCGGCGGGCTGCTGATGGCCTTGCGTACGCGGGGCGAAACGGTCGACGAATTCGCTGCCGCCGCCGCCGTGATGCGGGCCAAGTGCAACAAGGTGCGCGCGCCCGAGGGTGCCATGGACATTGTCGGCACCGGGGGGGACGGCAAGGGTACGCTCAATATCTCGACCGCCACGGCCTTTGTGGTGGCCGGTGCGGGAGTGACCGTGGCCAAGCACGGCAACCGCAACCTCAGCTCCAAATCCGGGGCCGCGGACGCGCTGACCCAGATGGGGATCAACGTGATGGTCGGCCCAAAGGTGGTCGAGGCGGCGCTGGAGGGGGCAGGCATCGGTTTCATGATGGCACCCATGCACCACCCGGCCATTGCGCACGTGATGCCCACGCGCTCTGAACTGGGCACCCGTACGATCTTCAACATCCTCGGGCCTTTGACCAACCCGGCAGGCGTAAAACGGCAACTGACAGGGGCCTTCAATCGGGGTCTTATCCGGCCAATGGCCGAGACACTGGGGCAATTGGGGTCGGATGTCGCATGGCTCGTACACGGCTCGGACGGCACGGACGAACTTACCATCTGCGGGGTATCATGGGTCGCCGCGCTGGAAAACGGGATCGTCAGCGAATTCGAACTCCACCCCGAAGAGGCCGGACTGCCGGTGCATGCGTTCGAACATATCCTCGGCGGCACGCCCGAAGACAATGCCCGTGCCTTGACCGCCCTGCTCGACGGTGCGCCGGGGGCTTACCGCGACGCGGTCTTGCTGAACGCCGCGGCCGCGCTGAAAGTCGCAGGCAAGGTCGTCGACCTCAGGGACGGCGTGGCGCTGGCCAAAACCAGCATCGACAGTGGCGCCGCCAAGGCTAAGATCAGGGCCGTCGCAGAGATCACACAGAAGGCAGGTTAACCTTTCCTTGGGCCCTGCTTCTGGCCAAAATACTGCCGGGTGCCCGAGGGGCTGACCCCTCGGTCCCGCACCAACGACAAAGAGCCAAACCATGACCGAAACGATTCTCGACAAGATCAAAGCCTATAAGCTGGACGAGGTGGCGGCAGACAAGGCCTCCAAACCGCTCGAAACGGTCGAGGCCGAAGCGCGCGAGGCCGACCCGGTCCGCCCTTTTGCAGAGGCGCTGCAAAAGGCCAGCCGCGAAGGCTATGGGCTGATCGCCGAGATCAAGAAGGCGAGCCCGTCCAAGGGTCTGATCCGCGCCGATTTCGACCCCGCCGCGCTGGCACAGGCCTATGCGGAAGGGGGGGCGACCTGCCTGTCCGTGCTGACCGACGCACCGAGTTTTCAGGGGGCCAAGGAGTACCTGACCGAGGCCCGCGCCGCCTGCGCGTTGCCCGCCCTGCGCAAGGATTTCATGTACGACACATATCAGGTGGCCGAGGCGCGCAGCCTGAACGCGGACTGCATCCTGATCATCATGGCCAGCGTCAGCGACGCGCAGGCGCTGGAACTTGAGGACGCGGCCCATGGGTGGGGCATGGATGTGCTGATCGAAGTGCACGACGAAGACGAACTCGAACGCGCCTCTGTGCTCAAGAGCCCCTTGATGGGCATCAACAACCGCAATCTCAAGACCTTCGAGACCACGCTCGACACGACGCGCAAGTTGGCCAAGCTGGTGCCGCTTGACCGCATGATCGTGGCCGAAAGTGGCCTGAGCACCCCAAAGGATCTGGCCGATCTTGCCATCTATGGCGCGCGCACCTTCCTGATCGGCGAAAGCTTGATGCGGCAAGAGGACGTGGCTGCGGCCACCCGCGACCTGCTGGCCAATCCGCTGACCGCGCAGGGAGGCATGTAGATGGCGCTGACCCATTTCGACGACAAAGGCGCTGCGCATATGGTCGATGTGTCGGACAAGGCCGTCACCAGCCGTATCGCCATGGCCGAGTGCCACGTGAAGATGCAACCCGAAACGCTTGAAATAATTACCGAAGGGCGCGCCAAGAAGGGTGATGTGATCGGCGTTGCGCGTCTGGCCGGGATCATGGGGGCCAAACGCACGTCTGACCTGATCCCCCTGTGCCACCCGCTGGCCATCAGCAAGGTTGCAGTGGACATCGAACCGGATGCGACCCTGCCCGGCCTGCGCATCACCGCCACGGTCAAGACCACCGGGCAAACCGGCGTAGAGATGGAGGCGCTGACCGCCACCTCGACTGCCGCCCTGACCGTTTATGATATGGCCAAGGCCGTGGACAAGGGCATGGAGATCGGCGGTCTGCGCGTGGTCCTCAAGGACGGCGGCAAGTCGGGCAGGTACGAGGCCCCATGATCACTGTTGCGCAGGCGCTCGATCACCTGTTCGATCTGGCCGATCTCTTGCCTGTCGAAACCGTGCCCTTGCGCGCAGCCTCGGGTCGGGTGCTGGCCGAGACTGTCACGGCGCGGCGCACGCAGCCGCCCTTTGCCGCTTCATCTATGGATGGGTTCGCGATCAAGGGGGTCGAGGCGGACCTGCATGCCCAGTTCAAGGTCGTGGGAGAATCCGCTGCGGGAAGCCGCTGGACGGGCACGCTCAAGGCCGGTCAGGCGGTGCGCATCTTTACCGGCGCGCCGGTGCCGGACGGGGCGGACAAGGTGATCATTCAGGAGGATGTGACGCGCACCGGCGACATGATCTCGATCACCGACGATCCGGGGCCCAAGGACAATATCCGCCCCGCAGGTGTCGATTTCGAAGTCGGCATGGAACTCTCTGCGCCGCGCCGCCTGAGCCCCGGCGACATCGCGCTGCTGGCAGCGATGAACATCGCGCAAGTCCCGGTGCGGCGGGCTCCTGTCGTCGCGCTCATATCGACCGGGGACGAACTGGTTGTGCCCGGAGAAGACCCCGGACCGGACCAGATCATCGCCTCCAACACTTACGGGCTGGCCGCAATGTTGGCGGGTATCGGCGCTCAGCCGCGCATCCTGCCCATCGCGCGCGATACCGAAACCTCCTTGCGCACCGTGTTCGGGCTGGCGCGCGGGGCGGACCTGATCGTCACCATCGGCGGGGCGTCCGTGGGTGATCATGATCTGGTGGCCAGCGTGGCGGGCGAACTGGGGATGGAACAGGCGTTCTACAAGGTGGCAATGCGACCCGGAAAGCCGCTTATGGCCGGACGGCTGGGCGGCGTGCCCATGGTCGGTCTGCCGGGCAATCCGGTTTCGGCCATGGTTTGCGGCACGGTGTTCCTGACCCCCATGCTGAACGCAATGGTGGGGCTGGGCCGCGCGCCAGCGCCGCGCATCACCTTGCCGCTGCGCACGGAGTTGCCGGCAAATGGACCGCGCGAGCATTACATGCGGGCCAAGGTCAAGGACGGACGCGTGCAGGATCTGGGGCCACAGGACAGCTCGCTGCTGACCGTTCTTGCGTGTGCAAACGCATTGCTCGTGCGACCGCCCAATGATCCGGCCCGCGCGGTTGGAGAGATGGTGGACATCGTCCCGCTCGACTGAACGGTTGACACAAAACAAGAACGTCCATAGAACAAAGCCAAACCACTGCCGTATATTGGCATTTTGTTCGGAGGACGGGGCATGTTGACGAAAAAGCAGCTGGATCTGCTGGAATTCATTCACAAACGGGTGCAGCGTGACGGCGTGCCGCCCAGTTTCGATGAAATGAAGGAGGCGCTGGACCTGCGCTCGAAATCCGGGATTCACCGGCTGATCACGGCGCTTGAGGAACGCGGCTTTATCCGCCGACTTGCGCATCGCGCCCGTGCCATCGAAGTGGTAAAGCTGCCTGAAAGTCTGGGCGGGGCTGCGACCGCCGGATTTACCCCGCGCGTGATTGATGGCGACAAACCGGACGTGCCTGCGCCGCCCTCGGCCATGCCCGTGGATGCGGCCTATGCCGTGGAATTGCCCGTGATGGGGCGGATCGCGGCAGGTGTGCCGATTTCCGCCATTTCCGAAGTATCTCATTCCGTCGCCGTGCCGGGCCAGATGCTGTCGGGCAAGGGCGAACACTATGCGCTTGAAGTCAAAGGCGATTCGATGATCGAGGCCGGGATCAACGACGGCGACGTCGTGGTGATCCGCGAAACCTCCGTTGCCGAAAATGGTGATATCGTGGTCGCATTGGTAGAGGATCACGAGGCGACTCTGAAACGCTACAAGCGGCGCGGTGATACGATCGCACTAGAGGCGGCCAACCCGGCTTACGAAACCCGCGTATTTCCAGTGGGCCAAGTCAAAGTGCAGGGAAAGCTGGTCGGTTTGATCCGCACCTACTGACGAGGTGGGCGCACATATATGTGTGCCTTGCCATCCAAGCGCTAATTGCGCGCCAGCCTGTTCGCGCCATCCGGTAGGCTCAGCGCGACGGGCGCATATCGCGCCCATCCCGACCACATCCTGTCACCGGCCTTGTCGCGTGCCGTGACCAGGCGCATCTGCGTGCCCTGCCCGACGATGGCGACGGCCCCAGTGCTGCGCAAAAGTCTGGGATCAAGGATCAGGCAGTCCGCAGTCACTGCCGTCTCGGGCGCGGCGTTCATCACCACGATGTCGCCCGTAACACAGCCCTGAAATCCGGCAATCGCGCGCTTACCGCTCAGGTGCGTCAGACGGAACGGGGTGCTGCCTGTGTCTGACCAACGCGCAGCCGCCTTGTCCTGTGCCACGACGTCGCCGTCATTCTCAAGCCAGTTGTCGGCAACGAAACCAGCACCCTTTTCACGGCTGAGCGCGCGGCCGCGATCCGTCATCACGCCCACCAGCCCCCCGTTGTCAGCGATCAGTACCGCAGGCCGCTCGCCCATCTGCCACAGGACCAAAGCGCCGATCACGCCCGCAAGGCCAATGAACCGCCCCCGACCCTGCCAAAGAATCACAAACAGCGCGCCAAGCGCCATCACCGGCAGCACCCACGGCCCCGGCCCAGCAACAAAACCGCGCGCGCCCTCAAGCCCGGCCACCGTGTCCGCGACCCACAGGATCCAGCGCAGACCCCAGCCCATGATCCACAAGCCGATCCAGTCGAGGCCAAGGGGGGCCAACAGCAGCGCCAGCACCGCCGCAGGGATCACCAGCGCCCCCATGAGCGGGACGGAGGCAAGATTCGCGATCAGCCCGTAATGCGCGATTGCGTTGAAATGCGCCGCACCGATGGGGGCCGTGGCCAACCCCGCGACGGCAGACGAAATCAACACGGCGACGACCGGCTGCACCCATCTGGGGCCCAGGGTCAGCTCTCCATCCCGCATCCAGCCAAACACCGCGACCAGCGCGGTTGTGGCCGCGAATGACATCTGGAAACCCGGGCCCATCAACGCCTCGGGGCGCAAGGCCAGCACGATCATGGCCGCTATCGCCACCGCGCGCAGGGAAAAGGCGCGCCGGTCGATAAGCACGGCGCACAAGGCGACAGCGACCATGATAAAGGCGCGCTCGGTCGCGACATTGCCCCCCGAAAGTGCGAGATAGACCGCCGCCGCCCCCAAAGCACCCACAGCGGCCAGTTTGCGCGCAGGCCAGCGCAGCGCTACATAAGGTACAAGCGCGAATGCAAGGCGCAGCAGGGCAAAGACGAAGCCCGACAACAGCCCCATATGCAACCCGGAAATCGCCAGCAAATGCGCGGTGTTGGAGGCGCGCAGGTCCTCAAGCGCACCCTGAGAGATGCCGCTGCGATCGCCTGTCGTGACGGCGGCGGCGAACCCACCCACGTCCCCCGGCAGCACCGTGCGCACCCGGGCAGAGACAACCATGCGGATGCGGAACACTGTCTGGCGCAGGTCGAACTCGGCCCGTGAGATCGCGAGCAACGGCACGCGGGCGTATCCCACGCCGCCGAGTTCGGCAAACCAAGCATGGCGCTGGAAATCAAAGCCGCCCGGCTCGACCGGACCACCCGGCGGACCGAGGTGGGCGGTTGTCATGACCCGCAAGCCCGGCTCGGGCGTCACCCCAAGTGCTGCATCACCATGGAGTGAAACGCGCACCCGGTGCGGGGTTTTGTCGGGGCTGACGCGGTCCAGCTTGACCCGGTCCAGAGTCAGGCGGACAGCGTCCGATGCCGAGCGGTCCATGCCGACAATCCGACCCTCTATTGGCCCGTAGTAGCGCCAACTCAGCACCGGCCCCGCGACCGCATGGGCCCGCCATGCCGCCAGTACAAAGCCAAGAGCGATCATGGCAAGGAATACCGGGATCGGTGACAGGCTTTCATCCGACATCCGCGCGAGTGCCACACAGAAGCCGCCGGCCAAAGCGATCCCCCCGATCACGGCCAGTGACGGTTCGAACCGCACGCCGAAGAACAGCGCGATACCACAGGCCATGGCCACGGGCAGCCAGCCGAACAGGCTGCCCCGCTGAAACAGTATCGCATAGCGAAATCGCCCGAGAAGGCCCATGCTTGCCCCTGTCGCCCATGGTGAGTATCAGGAGGCCAAACCCTAGAGCCATCATGGTTAAACAAAGGTAAACGCAAAGGTTAGTATCGTCCTTATGCCCCAAGACATCGTCACCCGTTTCGCCCCCTCGCCCACGGGCTTTCTGCATATCGGGGGTGCGCGCACGGCCCTGTTCAACTGGCTTTTTGCCCGTGGCAAAGGTGGCAAATTCCTGCTGCGGATCGAGGATACGGACCGCGCACGCTCCACCCCCGAAGCGACGCAGGCCATTCTGGACGGGATGGCCTGGTTGGGGCTGGATCATGATGGCGAGGTGATCAGCCAGTTTGACCGGGCGGATCGCCATGGCGAGGTCGCCAACCAGCTTCTGGCCGAGGGCAAAGCGTATAAATGCTTTGCAACGCAGGACGAGATCGCAGCCATTCGCGAGGCTGCACGTGCCGAAGGACGCTCGACCCTTTACCACTCGCCCTGGCGGGATGCCGACCCCGCCACGCATCCGGATGCGCCTTACGTGATCCGCATCAAGGCTCCGCAAGACGGGCAGACAGTCATCCGGGATCGTGTGCAAGGTGATGTGACCATCCGCAACGACCAGTTGGATGATATGGTGCTGCTGCGCGCAGACGGCACACCCGTCTACATGCTGGCCGTGGTTGTGGACGACCACGACATGGGCGTGACCCATGTGATCCGGGGGGACGACCACCTGAACAACGCCGCCCGCCAGATGATGATCTATGACGCGATGGGCTGGGACGTTCCAGTCTGGGCCCATATCCCGCTGATCCACGGGCCTGATGGCAAGAAACTGTCCAAGCGGCACGGCGCACTGGGAGCGCAGGAATATCAGGCGATGGGTTACCCGGCAGCCGGCATGCGCAACTATCTGGCACGGCTGGGCTGGAGCCATGGGGATGACGAGTTTTTCACCGATGCGCAGGCCCGCGAATGGTTCGATCTGGACGGGATCGGCAAGAGCCCGGCGCGTTTTGATCTGAAGAAACTTGAGAACCTGTGCGGACAGCATATAGCACAGGCGGATGACGCCGCACTGCAGCAAGAAATCATTGCCTATTTGCGCGCCGCTGGCTTGCCCGCGATCACAATTGAACAACAGGCAGGTATGCTGGCGGCGATGCCATTTCTCAAGGAACGGTCCAAGACTTTCCCGGAACTGATTGATAAAGCGCATTTTATCCTGACGTCTCGCCCGATTGAGCCAGACGAAAAGGCGCAAGGCGCGCTGGATGCACAGGCGCGTGCCATGCTGGCCCAATTGACGCCGCAGTTGCAAAGCGTTACTTGGGATCGTGACAGTTTGGAGGTGGTCCTGAACGAATTTGCCACGTCGCAGGACACGAAATTCGGCAAGCTTGCTGGCCCCCTCCGCGCGGCCCTTGCAGGCCGGGCCGTAACGCCTTCGGTTTTTGATATGATGCTGGTGCTTGGGCGCGACGAGTCCTTGGCCCGGCTGACGGATGCTGCTGCCTGACGTAGGTCATCTTTCGTTCATGGTTGGCAGTCTAATGATGGGACCATCGCGCGCGATGACCCTTGGCGGCGCTGCTGCCTTGCGATGAAAGGAACGACACCGATGGCTGACACCCCAAAATCCGCGAGACTGACCATAGGCAACGACGTCTATGACCTGCCCATCCATTCGCCCACTTCGGGGCCGGATGTGCTGGATATCCGCAAGCTTTACAGTCAGGCTGGCGTATTTACCTATGATCCCGGCTTTACCTCGACGGCGAGTTGCGACAGCACGATAACCTTCATCGACGGCAACAAGGGCGTGTTGCTGCACCGTGGCTATCCCATCGGCCAACTGGCTGAAAAATCTCACTTTCTCGAAGTGTGCTATTTGTTGCTTTACGGCGAACTGCCCAACGCCAAGGACCTCGAAAAGTTTGAAACCAACATCACCATGCACACCATGCTGCATGAGCAGATGCAGAACTTTTTCCGCGGCTTCCGGCGGGACGCGCACCCGATGGCCGTCATGGTCGGTGTGGTCGGGGCGATGTCTGCATTCTATCACGACAGCACCGACATTTCCGACGAACGCCAGCGCGAAATCGCCAGCCACCGCCTGATCGCCAAGATGCCGACGATCGCGGCCTGGGCCTATAAATATTCCATCGGCCAGCCGTTCGTTTACCCGCAAAACGACCTCGACTATGCGTCGAACTTTTTGCGGATGTGCTTTGCCGTGCCGTGCGAGGATTACGTGGTCAACCCGATCCTGAGCCGCGCAATGGACCGGATTTTCACGCTGCACGCGGATCACGAACAGAATGCGTCGACGTCGACCGTGCGTCTGGCGTCAAGCTCGGGCGCGAACCCGTTCGCCTGTATCGCCGCCGGGATCGCCTGCCTGTGGGGGCCCGCGCATGGGGGCGCCAACCAGGCCTGTCTTGAGATGCTCAAGGAAATCGGCACGGTGGATCGCATTCCCGAATTCATCGCCCGCGCAAAGGACAAGAATGACCCGTTCCGACTGATGGGCTTTGGCCACCGCGTCTATAAGAATTTCGATCCGCGTGCGACAGTGATGAAACAGTCTGCCGACGAAGTTCTGGAATTGCTGGGGGTCGAGGACAACCCGGTTCTGGCCGTCGCCAAGGAACTGGAAACAGCCGCCCTCGCCGATCCCTACTTCGCCGAGAAAAAGCTGTTCCCGAACGTCGATTTCTACTCCGGAGTGATCCTTGAGGCGATGGGATTCCCGACCTCGATGTTCACCCCGATTTTCGCTGTGTCGCGCACCGTAGGCTGGATTTCGCAGTGGAAGGAAATGATCGCCGATCCACAGAACAAGATTGGCCGCCCGCGCCAGTTGTACCTGGGCGAGACAGAGCGGGATTACGTCGATATCGAAAAACGCTGACACCTAAGCGCCCCCTGGATAACAGGGGGCGTTTTCTTTTCAATACAGTGCCTTAGGGCACATTATGCACTCTGCTTCAACAATCATCGAAATCCTTTGACGGGCCTCGTATTTCTGCGTCTATGTCATGCCGTAATTCCTTAACGAGGACACCGACATGCTGGGATTCGCACTGCTTGGACTGCTGGGTATCGGCCTGATCTTTGGCCTTTCCGACAGCGACGACGACGACACGTCCGATAATGGATCCGACACCGCCCAAGCCACGCGCGAACAGGGCACGGACGGCGATGACTATATCGACGCAGGGGCTGGCAACGATACGGTCTTTGCGGCCGCAGGTGAGGACCTTGTCGATGCGGGCCCAGGAGATGACCGGGTGTTCGGCGGCGATGACGACGATCTGATCGTGGGCGCCGCGGGCAACGATTTCCTGCGTGGCGGCGATGGCGACGACCTGATGTTCGGCGGCGCGGGATCAGATGTGCTGAATGGCGATGTGGGTGACGATTTGCTGTCCGGGGCAGATATCATCGACGCCGAAGGATTGATCGACGCAAGCATCGCGGCGGCGCTGGCCGGACAGAACATCGACGACATCGACCTGTCCGGCTTTGTCGATCTGAATGCTGACCCGCTTGAGGCGGACACATTGAACGGTGGCGTCGGCGATGACATCATCCTTGCTGGCAGCAATGACATTGTCGACACTGGAACAGGTTCCGACATCGTGAACGTCGGCGCATGGGTCGACCCCGACCAGCCCGTGAACATCGTCGGCTTCAACCCTGCCAATGACGCCATCGTCTATTCCTATAGCGGCCCCATCGCGCCCAGCGTCAGCTTTGGCGAAGACGACGACGGTGTCGCAACCCTTAACGCGGATGGCGAGATCGTGGCCTATTTCCCCGGCATCGACTTTTTCGATCTCACGGCGCAATCCGCGATCGTGCTTGAACGGGTCAGTTGATCGCCGGGATGCTCAACAAGAAAAGCCCGCCAATGACAACAGCGGGCCTTATTCAAGTCGTCAGTGTCGTACCGTCTCAACGCCCCTCGAAGTCCGGTTTGCGTTTTTCAACAAAGGCCAGAACGCCTTCACGAAAATCGCGGCTTTGGCCGCAGCCGCCCTGTTCGGACGCCTCAAGGCCCAGCTGTTCCTCAAGATCGTTGTGCCAGCTGGCCCGGATCACCCGCTTGACCGCGCCAAAGGCCTGCGTCGGGCCATTGGCCAGTTGCGTTGCCCGCTCGCGCCAGTGGGCGTCAAAACTGTCGTCCGTCACCGCCTCCCAGATCATGCCCCACTGATCCGCTTGACGGGCGGAAATCTTGTCCGCGAACAGCGCCGCGCCCATCGCCTTGGCCATGCCCATGGTGCGTGGCAGCACATATGTGCCACCCGCATCCGGGATCAGTCCGATCCGCGTAAAGGCCTGCAGGAAATACGCTTTTTCGCTCGCGATCACCACATCACAGGCCAGCGCCAGATTCGCCCCCGCGCCGGCAGCCGCCCCATTGACGGCAGCAATTGTCGGCACCGGGCAATTGACGATCGTGTTCAGCATCGGGGCGTATTCGTCGCGCAACGTGCGTTCCAGATCAAGGTTGGCGGCATTGGCACGGTCACCAAGGTCCTGCCCCGAACAAAACGCCCGTCCCGCACCGGTCAGCACCACGACGCGGGCCTCTTGGCCGCCTGCCGACACGGCATGCTCGATCTCGGCCCGCATCTGCGTGGTCAGCGCATTCATGACGTCGGGCCGGTTCAGCGTGATCAGGGCCAAACCGTCTTGGACCGCGTAGGTCAGCGTTTCGTAAATCATGGCCCTGCCTTTGTTTTGGGGTCTCGGACATGCATACCAAACCGAACGGTTTAGAAAAGCCCCGACGCGTCGTCAGTCGTCGAGAATTTCGGCCAGACGTTTGGATTCATCTGCATTCAGCGCATCGTCGGGTGCAGTCGATGTCTGCGACCGGCCGCGCAGATAGCCAAACCCGACCGCAGCCGCCAGCAGGAACATCAGCGGCCCCGCCGCCCAAAGCAACCAGTTCGACCCTGTCGAGCGCGGCGTCATCAGCACGAATTCACCGTAGCGTTCGACAAAGAAATCCACGATCTCGGCGTCGCTCTGCCCAGCCTCAACCTGTTCGCGGATCACCTTGCGGGCGTCCACCGCCCATTGCGCGTTCGATGAGGCCACGGATTCCGACTGGCACACCACACAGCGCAACGCATGATCAAGGCCACGCGCGCGCGCCTCAAGGTCCGGGTCCTCCAGCATCTCTGACGGATCCAGCGCAAGGGCCGCACTGCAAAGCACGAACCACAAGGCAACGGCATAGCGCATCATTCCGCAGGTACCGCCGGTGCCTTGCGCGCGCCCACCGCAACCCGGAAGCGCCGGTCACTGAGCGATAGCAACCCGCCAAGGGCCATCAGCCCGCAGCCAATCCAGATCCAGTTGGTCAGCGGCTTGATATAGGTGCGCACCGCCCAACCGCCATTGTCCTGTGCGTCGCCGATCACGACATAGACGTCGCGCATCAGGTTATAGTCGATGGCGGCTTCGGTTGTCGGCATTTGCGCCACGGGGTAAACACGTTTTTCCGGGCGCAGTTGCGAAATGTCGCGCCCGTTCTTGGCCAATGTTACGTAACCCATGGTAAACAGATAATTCGGCCCCTGCCCCTCTTCGACCTTATCCAGCGTGAGGGTATAGCCCCCCACCTCAAAAGGTGCGCCGATTTGCGCCACGCGAATATCTTCGGACTGCCAAGACGTAATCCCGGCCACCCCCAGCATCGTGATCCCAAGACCGGCATGCGCGACGGATTTGCCCCAATCGGACCGGGGCAGCCGCAACAGGCGGGCTGGATTGAACTGCTTGCCCGTCCGGCTGGCCAGATCGACTGCGGACCCCATAACCACCCAGGCCCCCAGAAAGGCCCCGATCGGCCCAAGCAGGCTGCGCCCTGTCTGCAAGGCCCAGACCAGCCCGGCGATGGCTACGGCCAGCACGAACGCATAGCGCAGTGGATGCAGCGCGCGCGCGATCTGCCCCCGCTTCCACGGGATCATGGCGCCAATCGGCAGGATCAGGCCAAGAGCCACCATGAACGGCGTAAAGGCCATGTTGAAAAAGGGCGGGCCGACACTCAGCTTGCGGTCAAAGAACATCTCGGCCACCAGTGGCCACATCGTGCCGACAAAGACCACGAAACAGGACACGGCGAGCAGGACATTGTTGGCGATCAGCGCGCTTTCACGGCTCACCATGCCGAACACGCCGCGCGCCTCCATCACGCCAGCGCGCAACGCAAACAGCAGCAGCGCGCCCCCCATGAAAAAGCCCATGATCATCAGGATGAACACGCCCCGCTCGGGGTCATTGGCAAAAGCGTGGACCGATGTCAGCAGGCCCGAGCGCACGATGAACGTCCCGATCAGCGAAAAGCCAAAGGCAAGGATGGCAAGCAGAATGGTCCACGACTTCAGGCTCTCGCGTTTTTCGACGACGATGGCGGAATGGACAAGGGCGGCGGCCAGCAGCCAAGGCATGAAGGACGCGTTTTCAACCGGGTCCCAGAACCAGAAGCCACCCCAGCCAAGCTCGTAATAGGCCCACCATGACCCCAGAGCGATGCCGATGGTCAAAAACACCCACGCCGCCAGCGTCCACGGGCGCACCCAGCGCCCCCATGCGGCGTCTACACGGCCCTCGATCAAGGCGGCGACGGCGAACGAAAACGCCATGCTCAGGCCCACATAGCCAAGGTACAGAAATGGCGGGTGAAAGGCCAAACCGGGGTCCTGCAACAACGGATTCAGGTCCTGCCCGTCAAAGGGGGGCACGGCAAGGCGCAAAAACGGGTTCGAGGTGAACAAGATAAAGGCAAGGAAGGCAAGCCCGATCGCCCCTTGGACACCCAAGACGCGGGCGCGCAAACTCGGGGGCAGATTTCCGCCAAACCACGCCGCCGTCGCCCCGAACAGCGACACGATCAGCACCCATAGCAGCATGGAGCCTTCATGATTCCCCCATGTGCCGGAAATCTTGTAGAGCATCGGCTTGGCCGAATGGCTGTTCAGGACCACAAGGCGCAAGGAAAAGTCTGACACGATGAACGCATGCATGAGCGTGGCAAAGGCAAAGGCAATCAGCAGAAACTGCATGCTGGCCGCGGGTTCGGCCACAGCCATCAACCGCGCATCGCGCCGCCAGGCACCATACATCGGCACGACCGCCTGGAACGCAGCGACAAGAAAGGCGAGGATAAGGGCGAAGTGGCCTAGCTCTGTAATCATAACCCTCTTATAGGCGCTGAAAACCCAAGCGCCAATGCGACAAACGCGATGGCAGGTTCACAACCCCGCCACCGCGCCCCAGCTTCTCTGTTCCAAAAAAATCATGTGGGAGGCGCGGCACCCGCCGGGGGCAGAGCCCCCGGCTGAAAATGCCTTCATTTTCCGCCCCCAGGCAGATCACGCCGCGCGGCGCCACTCATCAAGGGCCGGGTTCAGATCTGGCAGGATCGCCGCCGCCGTCAGGCGCGCATCCTCGCCCGTTGCCGCCACGCCGACACTGTCTGCGCGCAACTTGCGCAAGGCTGCGACATTTTCCATGACCTGCGGGACATGCGCCATGGTACCTACGATCTCGCGTTGAAATTGCTGTGCCTTCACCTGATGGCGCGCACCGAAATAGAACGACACGATCACGCCCAACAGCCACCAAAGCGGCTCAGGCACCAGCGCGATGCCCTGCATGCGCTCGGCAAACCACAGCGGCGCAACCATGGCAGATACGAACAGACCCAGCGTCCCCAAGGCCAGCGCCGGACGTGGCAGGCGGTTCACACCGTCCATGATGCGATCAAAGGCACCCTGGCGCGGCACCGCGAATTCCTGACCGTATTCCTTCATCGCCTGCATCTGCACGGCCTGCGCGCGCGCCGATCCGGCCTCTGCGTTCTCGCGAAAAACTTCGACCGTCTCCCTGACCACGTTCGACCCACCGCCGAACAACAACCCGAACATCCTTTCCATCAACCCCATGTCGCGATCCTTTCCTGAAACTGCAGCGGACTCAGGTGAAAACGTGGTGCGATGAACTCCTCCGCCCGTTTGATCCAACCGCCCTTGCCGCCCGCACGGGTGCGGGCATATTTACGGCTGGCCGGGCGCCGGTCGGCGATGCGGAAGTAATAGTTGCGCCGCGCGATTCCATAGGCGTCCGCCAGATACTCCGGCGCATTGCCGTAAGCAGCACGGGCAGCTTGGATCGAATTGGGCCCCAACGCGCCGTCCACGACACAAGGATGCCCCATCTCGGTCAGCAGGCGCTGCAGGATCTTGATCGCGTTGGCCCCGGCGTTCACATACATGTCGAACACAGTGGCATGCAGGGCCTCGGGCAATTCGGCGATCAGCGGCCGCTCAAAATAATGGGTGACGAAGATATCCAGCGCTTGGGCACGTGTCAGCCGTTTCACATCCGTTGCATCCACATCCCCGTCCCGGTCCAGATCAAGGCCAAGTCGGCGCATCGTGTGGATGGTGACACCGAAATTCGTGGCGCCACCCGGGTCGTCCGGGTCATTCACGTAGCCGCCTTCGCGGTCCACGATCTCTTTGGCAATTTCTCTGACGCTTTGCATCTCGGCCCCCAATGGCTGTGTTGCGCTATTGGGGGCGAAAGGTGCTGCAATGCTGGTTAACGGGTCTTAACCCAAGCGTACGCTAGCCGTTGGGGTCCTGATACACGCCTTGCTCTTTCAAGGCATCGACGACCTCTTTCGGCATGTAGGTTTCGTCATGTTTGGCAAGTATTTCAGAGGCTTCAAAGACGCCGTTAATGTAACGGCCAGTGCCGACCATCCCCTGATTTTCCTCAAACAGGTCTGGCAGCACACCGGTAAAGACCACAGGAACCGAGGCCCCGCCATCGGTCACTTCAAAGCGGATCGATTCGCCCTGCCCGCGCATCAGGCTGCCTTCGGCCACCAGCCCACCGATGCGGAATGTTTCGGTGGGTCCGGGCGGTTCCGCGATCACCTGGCTTGGTGCGCGAAAGAAGTTGATGCCGTCACGCATTGCATAGCCGATCAGAGCGGTTGACACTGTCAGGGCCACTGCCGCGAGGGCGATGACCTGGATACGGCGCTGTTTCTTGAGGCTTTTCATTGGCTCACGGGAATAGCGGGGCCATCATCAGCCCCTCGGTTTCGTCAATACCTAACATCAGGTTGGCGTTTTGCAACGCTTGACCGGATGACCCTTTGGTGAGGTTATCAAGGGCGGCCACCACCACGACCCGACCCGGAAGGCGGTCCGCGACCACGCCGATGTGGCAAAAGTTCGATCCCCGAATGTGGCGCGTGCTGGGGGCCTCGCCCATGGGCAGCACTTCGATGAACGGCTCGTCCGCATAGGCCGCCGCCAGCGTGTCATGCACCACCTGGGCCTCACCGCGCAGGTAAGCCGTGCCAAGGATACCCCGGTTCGCTGGGATCAGGTGCGGTTGGAACTGGATGCGCACATCCCGTCCGGCCACTTTTGAAAACTCCTGATCAAACTCGCCCAGATGGCGGTGCGTGCTGCCCAGCGCGTAGGCATGATAGCCTTCGGACAGTTCTGCGTGCAGCAGGTTTTCCTTGAGCGCACGGCCCGCCCCGGACACGGCAGCCTTCAGGTCCAGCACGATCTCGTCCAGATCAATCACTCCCGCAGCGATCAGCGGGCGCAGCGCGAATTGGCCCGTGGCCGCATTACAGCCCGTCCCGGCCACAAGACGCGCGCCTGCGATGTCATCCCGATAGAACTCGGTCAGGCCATAGACGGCCTCGCTCTGCATCTCGACCGCCGCATGGTCGTTGCCGTACCACTTCTTGTACTCCGCCGGATCGCGCAGCCGGAAATCGGCGGACAGGTCCACGATTTTCAACGTCGTCGGCAAGTCGCGGATCACCTCTTGGCTGGTCTTGTGGGGCAACGCGCAGAAACACAGATCAATGCCGCTCCAGTCGATCTCACCAAAGGGGACCATGGGCGGCAGGTTCAAGTGGCGTAAGTGGGGATAGACCTCGGCCACGGTCTGCCCAGCCTTGGAAAACGCCCCCAAAGCCCTGATTTCAATTGAGGAATGGTTGGCGATCAGCCGGATCAGCTCGGCACCTGTATAGCCTGAGGCACCAAGGATAGCGATGGAATAGGTCATGTCGGTCTTTCGATATTTGGGATCAGATCAGGCGGCTTCGAACGTGATCTGTCGTCGCAAGAACTGTGTCGCACGCTGGCTGACACGGGCCGGATCGCCCGTGGTGAGGTAGGCAGACGTACCCGTCCCCATCTTGTCAGGGTGCCGGTCCAGATAGTCGGCAAGGCTTTCGCCCACAAGCTTGGCCTGACTGTACACGGACACCTCCGCACCCAGCGCCTCCTGAAACACCTCTTGCATCAGCGGATAGTGCGTACAGCCGAGGATCGCAGCTTGCGGATGCGGCATCTTGCGTTTCAGGGCATCCACATGGCTGCGCACCAGCGCATCGGCCAAAATCATGTCCCCGTCTTCGATCGCGTCCACGACGCCGCCACAGGCCTGTGCCTCGACGTCGACCCCGATGGCGCGAAAGGCCAGTTCGCGCTGAAAGGCGCGGCTGGCCACCGTGGCAGGGGTGGCGAACAGGGCCACATGCTGCATAGCCACTTCGCGTGGGGGGGAATTGTCGCCCCATTGCCGTTCGGTCAGCGCCTCGATCATGGGCACGAACACACCCAGCACGCGCTTTCCCTCGGGCACCCAACTTTCCTGCATCCGCCGCAAAGCAGCAGCAGACGCCGTGTTACAGGCCAGAATGACCAGATCGCAACCCGCATCGAACAGACGCTGCACTGCCGCGCAGGTCAGGTTGAAAATGTCATCCGCCGTGCGCACTCCGTAGGGCGCATTCGCGCTGTCGGCGAGATAGACAAACTCGACCTCCGGCAGCCGTTCCTGCACGGCAGCCATCACTGTCAGCCCGCCCAGTCCGGAATCAAAAATACCTATCGCCATGTTGCGGGCCTCCGGCCCCGTTTATTGCACTCAGGCCGCTGGGCCGCGATGCCTGGTCTCGAACTCGTAACCCAGATCAAAGCTTTTGACCGGGCCCGGTGCCAGCTCATAGGTGCTTTTTCGCAGGAATTCCATCATGGCTTTGGAATCCTTTGCCAACGGGTCCAGACGGGTCCGGTCAATTGGGTCTCCGACCACGACCTTGACCGGCGCATCAACCCGTTCGCGGAACTCGCGGATCAACAGACCCATGCGCAGGGTGTAATGCATGTGGCTGGCAATCTGGAACAGACGACTGGTGTGCCCCTCGAAGAATACGGGGACGACGGTGGCGTTCGACTTCGCCACCATGCGCGCGGTGAAGCCGCGCCATCCGGGGTCCATGGGTTTGGAAAACGGCTTGGCCGCCGTGCTGACGGTGCCACCGGGAAAGATGCCGATGGCCCCGCCATCCGCAAGGTAATTCAGCGCCGTCTTGCGGGTTTCGATGTTCAGCTGCACCGCTTCCTTGGTTTCATCAAAGGAAATGGGCAGGATGATCTTGTTCAGATCCTCGGCCTTGCGGAAAATCCGGTGGGCAAGGATGCGGAAGTCGCCGCGCACGGTGGACAGGATGTGGCCCATCATCAAGCCGTCAAGGATACCGTAGGGATGGTTGGCGATCAGGATCAGCGGTCCGTCCTTGGGGATATTCGACAAGCTGCCCCCAACCACGTCCAGTGTCAGCCCATAGCGCTCGACCATGACCTGCCAGAAATCGCGGCCTGCAGCCACTTCATCCTCGTAGCCCTTGGCACGTTTGATCAGCCGGATGCGGCCCGTTGTGTTCTCCATCAACCGGATCATGGCGCGCCCGCCCTTGGTTTCCGCCGAATGAGCATAAGAAATTTCGCGGGCGATCTGGCGTTGGCTATTGGTCATGATGAAGCGACGAACCCTGTTGGCACGAGTGCCATCTGTTTAATGGCGGTGACGCAGTCTGCAAAGCTTTAATGACACTCTCATGACAGTGTTACTCCGCAGCTTTGGCCTGTACCGGTCCGCCGGCGCGTATGACGCTCAGCAATTCTTCGCGCCGTTTGGCGGCTTTGACCTCGCTCGCCTGTTTGACGGGTCCGTAGCCGCGAATATCCAGTGGTAGAGAGGCCAGTGCGACAATGGCATCACGGGTCTGATCGCTGAGCTTGGGCAAGACATCGGCCATGTCGGCCACGTATTGTCTGATCAAGGCGCGCTCCATCTTGCGCTCGGCCGTGCGCCCGAAGGGGTCGAACGGCGTGCCGCGCAACGCTTTCAGCCGGGCCAGCAGGCGGAAGTTGCGCATCATGCCGGGGCCGTACTCCTTTTTCAGCGGACGGCCATCCGCGCCCGTCTTGGACAGCAAGGGCGGCGCAAGGTGGAATTTCATCGTGAAATCGCCCTCAAACTGTTCGCGCGCCTTGGCCTCGGTTGCCAGATGCAGGCGGGCAACTTCGTATTCGTCCTTGTAGGCCAGCAGCTTGTGGTAGCCTTTGGCGACCGCCTCTTTGACCTTGGGGTCGGTGATGCTGTCCACCAGTTTGCGATAGCGTTTGGCCAGCCGCTTGCCTTGGTATTTCACCAGATGATCCGCCCGAAAGGCGATCTTGTCTTCAAGGGTCTTGGGCATCTGAACCACTTTCGGTTCCGCCACGCGCGCGGCCTCTTCGGGATACAGCACGGCCCAGCGCCCGATCTCGAAGGCGCGCTTGTTCTTGTCCACCGCAGCACCATTGAGGTCGATGGCCTGCATGATCGCATCAAGGCTCAGCGGAACCATGCCCCGCTGCCATGCCGCGCCAAAGATCATCATGTTGGAAAAGATCGAATCCCCCAAAGTTGCCCGCGCAAGCTGCGAGGCATCGAACAGGTCCACCCGGCCCTGCATCCGCGCCTCAAGCGCCATGGCCAGCCGGTCCGAGGGCAGCGAGAATTCGGTGTTGCGGGTGAAATCGCCGGTGATGATCTCGTGGCTGTTGACCACGGCCCCGGTGCGCCCCTTGGCGGTCAGGCCCAGCGTCTTGGCCCCGGCACTGACCACAAGGTCACCGCCGATCAGTACGTCGGCCTCGCCGGTTGCGACCCGTATCGCACTGATGTCGTCCGGGGAATTGGCCAGACGGCAGTGGATGTGCACCGCACCACCCTTTTGAGCCAAACCTGCCATTTCCATCATGCCCGCACCTTTGCCGTCGATATGGGCGGCTTGGGCCATGACGGCGCCGATGGTGACAACGCCCGTGCCGCCGACCCCGGTGATGACCACGTTCCATGTGCCGCGTATGGCGGGCAGCAGCGGTTTGGGCAGGTCGGGCACGTCCAGCGACGCCGTGGCCTGCTTTTTGACTTGCGCACCCTCAAGCGTCACGAAGGACGGGCAGAACCCCTTGAGGCAGGAAAAATCCTTGTTGCAACTCGACTGGTCGATGGCGCGCTTGCGGCCCAGTTCGGTTTCGGCGGGCACGCTGGACAGGCAGTTCGACTGCACCCCGCAATCGCCGCAGCCCTCGCAGACATCCGTGTTGATGAACACGCGCTTGTCGATGTCGGGAAAGGTTCCGCGCTTGCGGCGACGGCGCTTTTCGGCGGCGCAGGTCTGGATGTAGACGATGATGCTGACGCCTTGGGTCTTTGCAAACTTCTCTTGCACGGTTTGCAAATCGGCCCGCTCATAGGTCGGCACGCCCGAGGGAAAGCGTTTCAAATCAACGTCTTCCTTGTCATCATAAACCACGGCGACGTTTTCACAGCCCATCGCGCGGACTTCATTGACGATGCGATAGGGATCAAGGCCCCCATCGTTGCCCTGCCCGCCTGTCATGGCGACAGCGTCGTTGTAAAGGATCTTGTAGGTGATGTTGGTGCCCGCAGCCAAAGCGGCGCGAATGGCCTGCACACCGGAATGGTTATACGTCCCGTCGCCGATGTTCTGGAAGACGTGATCCCGCTTGGAGAACGGGGCTTCGCCGATCCAGTTGGCTCCTTCGGCCCCCATATGGGTATAGCCGGTGGTTTCGCGGTCCATCCACTGCACCATGTAGTGACAACCGATGCCCGCATAGGCGCGGCTGCCTTCGGGCACCTTGGTCGACGTATTGTGCGGACAGCCCGAGCAGAAATAGGGCAACCGGGCGGCAATTTCCTCGGCGTTGTCGGACCGGCGCGCCTCGTCCAGCGTCAGCATGCCCGCCTTGATGCCATCGGTATTGCGCCCCTCCTCGATCAGGATTTCGCCCAGCTTTTGCGCGATCCAGACCGGGTCCAGCGCGCCACGTGTCGGAAACAACTCCTCGCGGTGCAGGCCACCTGCCCCGCCCTTGTACCAGCCATAGACGCGGGTGCGCATGTCATCGAACAGCGCCTCTTTGACCTGCACTTCAATCAGTTTGCGCTTTTCCTCGACGATGACAATCAGATCCAAGCCCTCGGCCCAGTCGTGAAAGCTGGTCATATCCAGCGGAAAGGTCTGGCCGATCTTGTAGGTGGTGATGCCAAGGCGTTCGGCCTCGGCTTCGTCGATGTTGAGCAGGCTGAGGGCATGGATCAGGTCCAGCCAGTTCTTTCCGGCCGCGACGAAACCGATCTTGGCCCCCGGCTTGCCCCAGACGCGCTTGTCCATCGTATTGGCCCGCGAAAACGCTTCGGCGGCGAAACGCTTGTGGTCGATCATCCGCGTTTCCTGTTCGGTCGGCGTGTCGATCAGACGGATGTTCAGCCCACCCTCGGGCAGTTGAAAATCGGGCAGGACAAAGGACAACCGGTGTGGGTTGCCGTCCACGACCGAAGTCGCCTCGACCGTGTCCTTCATCGTTTTGAGGCCGACCCAAAGCCCCGAAAACCGACTAAGCGCCCAGCCATAAAGGCCGTAATCCATGATCTCCTGTACACCTGCGGGCGATACGATGGGGAAATAGGCATCAATCAGCGCCCATTCGGACTGGTGCAACACGGTCGAGGATTCGCCGGTGTGATCGTCACCCATCGCGACGACGACACCGCCATGGCGCGAACTGCCGGCCATGTTGGCGTGCTTGAACGCATCGCCCGACCGGTCCACGCCCGGCCCCTTGCCGTACCACAGGCCGAATACGCCGTCATATTTGCCCTCACCGCGCAGCTCGGCCTGCTGACTGCCCCACAAGGCGGTCGCGGCCAGATCCTCGTTCAAACCGGGCTGAAAGGTGATGTCATGGGCGGATAGCGGCTTGAGCGCGCGGGTCATCTGCATGTCCACGGCTCCCAGCGGCGATCCGCGATAGCCCGTGACCAACCCGGCAGTGTTCAACCCGGCGGCGATATCGCGCGCCTTCTGCATCAGCATCAGCCGGACAAGCGCCTGTGTGCCGTTCAGCAAGACTGGGCTTTTCTCAAGGTCATAGCGATCGTTCAAGGAAATCTTTTGCGTGCTCATGCATGGCCCCCTCTGCCGCGATCAGTCTTGCATATATTTAAAGCAAATATAGGTCACAAAAGCTGACCTGCATACAACAATTTTACATTTCTCTGGTTCACGTCATTTGGGCAGTGTGAAATAGCCCGGATAAAACTACAGTGTCGTATATATTTCGAATGGTGAATTATGGACTGGGACAAACTTCGCATCTTTCACGCGGTTGCGGATGCGGGCAGCCTGACACATGCAGGCGACAAGCTGAACCTGAGCCAATCGGCCGTTTCCCGCCAGATCCGCGGGCTGGAGGAGTCGTTGAACGCAACGCTGTTTCACCGACATGCGCGCGGGCTGATCCTGACCGAACAGGGCGAATTGCTGTTTGATGCTACCAGCGCCATGACCAAACGTCTTGACACCGCAAGCGCGCGTATCCGCGACAGCGAGGAAGAAGTGTTCGGCGATTTGCGCGTGACCACCAGCATCGGGTTCGGCACGCTTTGGCTCGCCCCGCGTCTGGTCAAGCTATATGAACAATACCCCGATCTGCGCGTCGATCTGATGCTGGAAGAACGCGTGCTGGACCTGCCAATGCGCGAGGCAGACGTAGCCATTCGCATGAAGGAACCCAGCCAGGCCGACCTGATCCGCAAGCGCCTGATGACCGTCAAGATGCAAATGTTCGCGACCCAAGCCTATCTGGACACCCATGGCTTGCCGAAGCGCCTTGAGGATCTGGCCGATCACCGTCTGATCTGCCAAAGCGTGAATGCCGCGCAGGTCGGGGCCAGCTCAACGCTTGTGCAGCATATACTGACCTATGATATCAAAAGCCTGCTGACCGTGAACAATTATTTTGGCGTGTTGCAGGCCGTCTTGCAGGACCTCGGCCTTGGCATCCTGCCCGATTACGTCAGCGTCGAAGACCCGCGTCTGGTGCATGTCCTGCCAGAGGTCGAATCGGCGGATATCCCGGTGTTCCTTGCCTACCCAGAGGAGTTGCGCCAATCCAAGCGGATTGCCGCTTTCCGCGACTTTGTACAGGAAGAGATATTGGCCTACCGTAAAGTGCTGAGGCAAAAGGAAAACTCCTGACCCATGCGCGTGGCGCATAGCGGCCATGCTGCCCCTCGTGAACAAAGTGCCTTGAAAGGGAGCAGGCCGGGACTTAATTCGCCAATTGAAGATGCACGGCGCGATGCGCCATCTTCATACCTCCCTGTTGGACTTGGCCGAGCTTTATGCTCGGCCTTTTTTTTCGCGCCACTGCATCCGGTGCAGGCGTCGGCTTGACACCCAAACGCGCAGCCGAAACAACGATGTCAGACCCTTTGCGCGCCCATGCCCGCACCTTCAGGAGATTTCCATGAAATTCCGCTTTCCCGTCATCATCATCGACGAAGACTTCCGCTCCGAAAACACATCGGGCCTTGGCATCCGCGCTTTGGCCGATGCGATCGAGACTGAAGGATTCGAGGTGGTCGGCGTCACAAGTTATGGCGACCTGTCGCAATTTGCCCAACAGCAATCACGCGCATCCGCCTTTGTGCTGTCTATTGACGACGAGGAATTCACTGCCGGTGACGATCTGGACCAAGCCGTGGTCGCCCTGCGCGATTTCATCGCCGAAGTGCGTTGGAAAAACGCCGACGTGCCGATCTATATCTATGGCGAGACTAAGACATCGCGCCATCTGCCCAACGACATCCTGCGCGAATTGCACGGCTTCATCCACATGTTCGAGGATACGCCCGAATTCGTCGCTCGCCACATCCTGCGCGAGGCGCGCACGTACCTCGAAGGGATCCAGCCCCCGTTTTTCAAAGCGCTGCTCGACTATGCCGAGGATGGATCGTATTCTTGGCACTGCCCGGGCCATTCGGGCGGTGTCGCTTTCCTGAAGTCACCCATCGGGCAGATGTATCACCAGTTCTACGGCGAAAACATGCTGCGCGCGGATGTGTGCAACTCGGTCGAGGAATTGGGCCAGCTTCTGGACCACAACGGTGCGATTGGTGCGTCCGAGCGCAACGCGGCGCGTATCTTCAACGCCGATCACTGCTTTTTCGTAACCAACGGCACGAGCACCTCCAACAAGATGGTCTGGCACCATGCCGTCGCCCCCGGCGACGTGGTGGTGGTGGATCGCAACTGCCACAAGTCGATCCTGCATTCGATCATCATGATCGGCGCTATCCCGGTGTTCCTGAAACCCACCCGCAACCACTGGGGCATCATCGGCCCGATCCAACAGTCCGAATTCGAACCCGAAACGATCCGCGAAAAAATCCGCAACAACCCACTGTTGGCCCATATCGACGCCGACACGGTCAAACCGCGGGTCATCACATTGACGCAATCGACCTATGACGGGGTGCTGTACAACACCGAGACGATCAAGGGGATGCTGGACGGCTACGTCGACAACCTACATTTCGACGAGGCATGGCTGCCCCACGCCGCCTTCCATCCGTTCTACGGCGAATATCACTCCATGGGGCGCAATCGCGAACGGCCCAAGCACGCAGTGACCTACGCCACGCAGTCCATCCACAAGCTGCTGGCCGGGATTTCGCAGGCCAGCCACGTGCTGGTGCAGGACAGTCAGGACACAGCACTGGACCGTCACCTGTTCAATGAGGCGTACCTCATGCACACCTCCACCAGTCCGCAATATTCGATCATCGCATCCTGCGATGTCGCGGCGGCCATGATGGAACCCCCCGGCGGGACCGCACTGGTCGAGGAAAGCATTGCCGAAGCGCTCGATTTCCGGCGCGCCATGCGCAAGGTGGATGACGAGTACGGGGCAGATGACTGGTGGTTCCAGGTCTGGGGACCGGACGATCTGGGCGTCGAGGGTGAATATGATCCGAAAACATGGGTCCTGCGCCGGACGGACGCGGACGGTGTGCAAAAGGCGGATGGAGAGGACAGCTGGCACGGCTTCGGCGACATGGCCCCCGGCTTCAACATGCTGGACCCGATCAAAGCGACGCTGATCACGCCTGGCCTCAATCTGGACGGACGGTTCGAAGTCACAGGCATTCCAGCCTCCATCGTTACCAAATATCTGGTGGAACATGGCGTGGTGGTGGAAAAGACGGGCCTCTACAGCTTCTTCATCATGTTCACCATCGGGATCACCAAAGGACGGTGGAACACGCTGCTGTCGGCCCTACAACAGTTCAAGGACGACCACGCGCGCAATGTCCCCCTCTGGCGATGCATGCCCGAGTTCTGCGCCAAACAGCCGCGATACGAACAGATGGGCCTGCGCGACCTGTGCCAGCACGTGCATGCGCTTTATGCCAAATACGATGTGGCGATCCTGTCGACCGAAATGTATCTGTCCGACCTGATGCCGGCGATGAAGCCCAGCGACGCCTATGCCCATATTGCACGACGCGAAACCCAGAGGGTGCCGATCGACGCGCTTGAGGGGCGGATCACCACCAGCCTCGTCACCCCCTACCCGCCGGGCATCCCGCTGCTGATCCCGGGCGAAGTGTTCAATTCCAAGATCGTGGAGTACCTGAAATTCAACCGGGAATTCGCGCGCGAATGTCCGGGGTTCGAAACGGACATACATGGTCTGGTACAAGAAATCGCAGAGGACGGCGCACTGCACTATTTCGCCGACTGCGTCGCACAATAATACACGGGCGCGCACCCCTGCGCAGCGGCGCGCGCCAACACATAAGTCGCTCGAAAGTTGCAATAATTTTTCGGCTTTTTTCGACGATTTTTCAGCTTTTTTCAGGAACACATGTCGGCTGCGCCCGTTGTCTTATCACAGTCAAACGAAAAGGAGACTGACATGAAACGTACGACAACACTGATCGCATCGACCATCTTCGCACTGAGCGCGGCGCCCCTGATGGCCGCAGGCCACGCCGTCATGTATGACGCAGGCAACACGCTGGAAGGCAAGACCGCCCAAGTCGAGTCCCTGCCAGCAGAAACGGGTGGCATGGTATTCTCGAGCGATGGTAAGGAAATCGGTACAATCACCGATTTTTCGATCGACAACCAAAACCGTGCCCGGTTCATCATTGATGTAGCCGCCAGCTCGAACTTCCTGGGTGACTTGCTGATCCTGTCGGCAGACCCCGAAGATGTGACAATCGCCAATGGCAGCGCCGCACTGAGTGCGACAGAAAACGAATTGCAGGCGATGGAATCGACAAGTGGTGATTCCCGCGCGCTTCGTATCAATCTGTAAGCGTCGCCGGTAATTCGTCGAACGACGATGGGGCCGTTCCGCACACGCGGGACGGCCCTTTTCCTGCGCGACACGCAAACGCCCGTCGCCTGTGGAACGTCGAACCTGCTGACCCACTGCCCGTCCGGGCCTTTCCCCACTTTCCCCCAATGTGCGCTTGGTTTACCAAGTGCCGCAAACCATCCGGGGGCCAACATGCAAGAACCACAGATCACCGACGACCTGATCGCGGCCCATGGCCTCAGCCCCGACGAATATGCCAGCATCCTCGACATAATCGGGCGCACACCGACGTTTACCGAGTTGGGCATCTTTTCCGCCATGTGGAACGAACATTGTTCCTACAAATCCTCAAAGAAATGGCTGCGCACCCTGCCCACGGATGGCCCCCAGGTGATTTGCGGCCCCGGTGAAAACGCGGGCGTGGTCGATATCGGCGACGGACAGGCGGTGGTCTTCAAGATGGAGTCCCACAACCACCCCTCCTACATCGAACCCTATCAGGGCGCGGCCACCGGCGTGGGCGGCATCCTGCGCGACGTGTTCACCATGGGCGCGCGCCCCATCGCCGCGATGAATGCGCTGAGTTTCGGCGAACCGGGACATCCCAAGACGCGCCAGCTTGTGCACGGGGTCGTGGCTGGTGTGGGCGGCTATGGCAACGCGTTCGGTGTGCCGACCGTTGGGGGCGAAGTGCGCTTTGATCCCGCCTATAACGGCAACTGCCTTGTGAACGCCTTTGCCGCAGGTCTGGCCGATGCGGACAAGATCTTTTATTCCGCCGCCTCCGGTGTGGGCATGCCCGTCGTCTATCTTGGGGCCAAGACGGGCCGCGACGGCGTTGGTGGGGCCACAATGGCCTCAGCCGAATTCGACGACTCGATTGAGGAAAAGCGCCCCACTGTGCAGGTTGGCGATCCGTTCACTGAAAAACGGCTGATGGAAGCGACGCTCGAACTGATGGCCACAGGCGCCGTCATCTCGATTCAGGACATGGGTGCCGCTGGTCTGACCTGTTCCGCAGTCGAAATGGGCGACAAGGGCGGTCTTGGCGTGCGCCTTGACCTCGAAAAAGTACCTGTGCGCGAAACCGCGATGACCGCCTATGAAATGATGCTGTCGGAATCCCAGGAACGGATGCTGATGGTGCTGCGCCCCGAGCTTGAGGCCGAGGCCAAAGCCGTGTTCGACAAATGGGACCTCGATTTCGCCATCGTGGGCGAAACGATTGCCGAGGATCGCTTCCTGATCCTGCTCGATGGCGAGGTCAAAGCCGACCTGCCCCTCTCCAAACTCGCCAGCACTGCGCCCGAATATGACCGACCTTGGGTCGAAACGCCCTCAGCGCCGCCCTTGGAGGATGTGGTCAGCGTAAACCCGATTGACGGGTTGCGTGCGCTGCTTGCCAGCCCGAATTATGCCTCAAAAGCTTGGGTGTTCGAACAATACGACACCATGGTCATGGCCGACAGCGCCCGAACACCGGGGTTCGGAGCAGGTATCGTCCGCGTACACGGCACCGACAAGGCGCTGGCCTTCACGTCCGACGTGACCCCGCGCTATGTCAAGGCCAACCCCGAAATGGGTGGCAAACAGGCGGTGGCCGAGGCCTACCGCAACCTCACGGCAGTGGGGGCGACGCCGCTGGCGACAACCGACAACCTCAACTTCGGCAACCCGCAAAAGCCCGAGATCATGGGCCAGCTTGTGGGCGCGATCAAGGGAATCGGGGCGGCAGTGGCGGCCCTCGACATGCCCATCGTGTCGGGCAACGTCTCACTTTACAACGAAACCGACGGCACGGCGATCCTGCCCACCCCTACAATCGGTGCGGTGGGGCTGATCCTGCATACGGATGACATCATCGCGGGCACGGCGCGCGACGGGCACGTGGCCCTGCTGATCGGCGAGACGACGGGACACTTGGGCCAGTCCGCCCTGCTGGCCGAAGTGTTCAACCGTGTGGAAGGGGACGCGCCGGCTGTCGATCTTGAGGCGGAAAAACGCAACGGCGACTTCATCCGCGCCAATCGGGCCAACATCAACGCCTGCACGGACCTCAGCGATGGTGGACTTGCCCTGGCTGCGTTCGAGCTGGCCGAAGCGGGCAACGTCGGCATAGTCCTGGACAGCGAAGACACACCGTTTCTTTTTGGCGAAGATCAGGCGCGCTACCTCGTGGCCTGCAGCTTTGACAAGGCCGAAGCGCTGATGGTCGCCGCCGCAGAGGCGGGCGTTGCGATTGCCAGTGTCGGCAAATTCAGCGGCGATAAGGTCCGCATGGGCGGGTCTTCGGCTCCACTGGATGAGCTTGCCGCGACCTACCGCACCACGTTCCGGAATATGTTCGCCTGAACCTGGTTTCGGAGCCGCCCTCGCCTGATCTCCAAGGGACCGGGGATGGGCTGACGGTCAAGCTGAAATGCGGAGGGTCCGTGAGAAGCGGAAACCGTATTTCTGCTTGAGCGGCAGACCATCCCCGGTCACGCCAAAGATCATGTGAGGGCGGATGCGAAACTCTGGTTTTGGTGGGTTCCGAAGCGAAAACTAAAAATGGAATGCGCCGTCAGGCGCTCAATTTTGCAACATCCTGATCAAGCGATCCCGTTCGCCCACATCGTCGCGCTTCGAGATCACCGCCGCCAGTTCCTCCAGCGACGCGATGGAATGCCCTGCGCGAAGGCTGTCCACATGGGGCAGCATGGCCGCGATGCCGCGCGCCTTGGGGGCGAATTCGTCCCAGCGCAGCAGCGGGTTGATCCAGATCAGGCGACGCGCAGACAGGTGCAACCGCTGCATCTGGCGTGCAAGCGCGTCCGGGTCGTCCCGGTCCAGCCCGTCGGTGATCAAGAGCACCACGGCCCCCTGCCCCAGCACCCGCCGCGACCAGTCCCGGTTGAAGGCCGCAAGGCAGGTCCCGATCCGGGTGCCGCCCTGCCAGTCCTGCGCCTCGGCCCCCGCCGCGCGCAGGGCGGCATCGACGTCGCGCGTCGCCAGATGCCGGGTGATGTTGGTCAACCGGGTGCCGAAGGTAAAGGCATGGACCCGCGCCCAGCCCGCGCCCTTGGCGTTGCTGACGGCGTGCAGGAAATGCAGCACGACGCGGGAATACTGGCTCATCGAGCCGGAAATATCGCACAGCACCACAAGGTTGGGATAGCGCAGGCGCGGCGTCTTCCACTTCAAATTGCGCAGTTCACCGCCAAAGCGCATCGCATTGCGCAAGGTGCGGGCGGCGTCGATCCGGCCCCGCGCCGCGATCCGGGCGCGCCGCGCGGGCGTGGGGTCGATGGGCAGGGACATGGCCGCCAGCATCTTCTTGGCCTGCGCCATCTCGGCGGTGCTCATCTGTTCGAAATCGAGGGTTTTCAGCTTTTCCTCGGTCGATGTGGTCAGCGAGGCGTCGATTTCGATCTCCGTCTCGCCATGGTCCTCCTCGACCTCGAAATCCGGGGCCTGTGCCCCGTCCAGCAGGGCCTCGGCGGCGCGTTTCTCCGCCGCTTGCGCGCTGCGGTCCTCCTGCACGCCGCGCACCGCGGGCAGCATCGCCGCCATCATGTGTTCAAGATAGCGCGGGTCGCGCCAGTAGAGGCGAAAGATCTGCGCGAACACGGCCCGGTGTTCGGGGCGCGAGACGAAACAGGCATGCAGCGTCCAGAAGAAATCGCGCCGTTCTGTAAAGCCTGCCGCACTGACCGCCTCGATCGCGTCGATGACCCTTCCTGTCCCGATGGGCAGGCCCGCTCGGCGCAGGGCACGCGCGAAATGGGTGATGTTGCCCGCAAGCTTGGGATTTTCCGGCAGATCGAGGGGGGCGTATTCCGGCATCCTATATATGGGGGCTCTGCCCCCAAACCCCCACAGTATTTCCGGCCAGAAGAAACATCAGGCCGGTTCCAGACTGGCCCGGGCCTGATCCAGAATGCGTTTGGCTTCCGAGCCCTGCAATTTCTGAATGTCATCCTGGTATTTCAGCACCGCGCCAAGCGTGTCGGCGATGACTTCCGGAGACAGCGTGATGGCATCCAGCGCCAGCAGGCATTTCGCCCAGTCGATGGTTTCGGCCACGCCCGGTTTCTTGAACAGGTCCTCGGTGCGCAACTGCTGGACAAAGGCGACGACCTCGCGGCTGAGCGTTTCGGCGGCCTCGGGGGCGCGAGCGGTCAGAATATCCATTTCGCGATCAAAACTGGGATAGTCGACCCAGTGATAAAGACAGCGCCGTTTGAGCGCATCGTGCACTTCGCGCGTGCGGTTCGAGGTCAAGATGACGATGGGCGGCTCTGGCGCCTTGATCGTGCCGAGTTCGGGGATCGTGACCTGAAAGTCGGACAAGGCTTCGAGCAGGAACGCTTCGAACGGTTCATCCGTGCGGTCCAACTCGTCGATCAGCAGCACTGGCGCGCCGTTTTCGTCCGGCTGCATCGCTTCCAGCAGCGGGCGTCGGATCAGGAATTCATCCGAGAACAGTTCCGCCTGCAACGCCTTGCGGTCCGACGCGCCCGCCGCCTCGGCCGCCCGGATGGCGACCATCTGCGCCGGAAAGTTCCACTCGTAGACGGCCGAGGAGGCGTCAAGCCCCTCGTAACACTGCAACCGGATCAGGCGGCGCCCCAGGGCGGCGCTCAGCGCCTTGGCGATCTCTGTCTTGCCGACGCCCGCTTCGCCCTCAAGAAACAGGGGACGGCCCAATTTGAGACTGAGGAACACAATCGTGCCGAGGGCACGGTCGCAAACATAGCCCTGTCCAGCCAGCATGGTCTGAACGGCATCAATCGAAGGAGGAAGGGTCATCGGCGGTCCTTGCTTTGTTCCCAAGGTGCACCACCCGTGGCCCGCGTCAAGGGCCACTCGGCGCTAATCGTTGACGTGATTCGTCCGAAATGGCATTGTATGCTCAGCGCGGGACATCCTGTGTTAACCACAGAACAAGAGGTTTGGGGCCATTGTGCACCCGGACCCGAATGAGGCGGCGGGCAATGGACCTCAGCAAAAAGGCGACGAAGCGCATGCGCGTGACAGCTGTGACTTGCGTGAAAAACGAAGGGCCTTTCCTGCTGGAATGGATCGCCTTCAACCGGCTGATCGGGGTAACGGATCACCTGTTTTATTCCAATGACTGTTCGGACGGCACCGATACCCTGCTGGATGCACTGGCCGCCCGCGGGCTGTGCCGCCATCTGCCCAACCCCGCAGAAGGGCGCAATTACCAGATGGAGGCGCTGAAGGCCGCGCGCACCGAGGATATCGTGATCAATGCCGATTGGGTCTGGGTCGCGGATGTGGACGAATTCCTGAACATACATGTGGGGAACCACACCATTCCGGCCCTGATCGAGGCCTGCGGCGATCCGCAGGCGATTTCCGTGAATTTCCAGTTTTTTGCGAATGACGGCGTCGATGCATTCGCCGACAAGCCAGTGATCGAACAGTTCAGTCGCAGCCACAATCCCGACCTGTGGTGTGGCGAGGCCGCGATTGAAGTCAAGTCGCTGGTGCGCCACGATTTTCCCTTGCAGTATTACGGCGCGCACCGACCCTTTCAAAAGGGCAAGGCCAAGCCCGAGTGGACCGACGGGTCGGGCCGCAAAGTGCCTCATCGCTTTCTGGTCGCCGCCAATCCGCGCCGCATCCGCCGCTTTCCCGCAGCGGGCGCGCGCGATTTCGCGACGCTGAACCATTATGCCCTGCGCAGCCTCGACAGCTATCTTGTCAAGAACGACCGGGGTGATGTGAACCGCGAAAACCGCGCCTTTGACGACACATACTGGCGTGAACGCAATGACCCGGCTTGGCAGGATCGTTCGATCGAACGCTATTTGCCCGACCTCAGGGCCGCTTTGGCGGAGCTAAAAAAAGATAAAAAGATCAAGGCACTGCATTCGGCCTGCGTCAAAGCTCATCAGGCCAAGCGTGACGAGTTGCTGGCCCAACCCGAATACCGCGCGATGCAGGCGCAATTGCGCGCCGCCTCGACCCTGCCTCCGCAGGAAGAAGCGATGTTGATCGACCTGGGTCTGATGGAAGCGACAGCATGACATTGCGCGTCGTCAATCTGGGCCTGCCCAAGACCGGGACGACAACTCTGGCCCGTGCCTTGCGCCGTGCCGGGTGCAAGGTCGCCGACCATCGCATCCGCGCAAAACAGACCGAAAACTCCGGCCTACATGGCGCATATGTCGCCGATCTGCTCTATCGCGGATATTTCGAGACGGGCGATCCCATCGCCTACCTCTCCGAATTCAACGCCATCACCGAGATGAGCGTTCTGCGCGAGGGGCGGTCGATCTGGCCGCAAATGGATCACGGGCTGATCATGGCCATCCGGGCGCACCACCCCGAAGTCAAGTTTCTGGCGTCGAACCGCGATCCATTCAAGATGTCCCAATCCATGCTGGCCTGGTCCGATCTGGGCACCGCCCGCCTGCCCGGCGCGGGCATCCCCGGCCTGCCCGAAGGGTACGGAGAGACCACCGGTGAACGCATACAGTGGATCGAGGCGCATTACGCCCACCTACGCGCCATTTTTCGCGATGACGACGATTTTCTGGAATATGACGTGGCCGACCCCGCCGCCCGCGACCTGATCAGCGGATTTCTGGAATTTCCGGTGCAGTGGTGGGGCAAAACCAATGTGAACAAGTTGAACGAGGTCGCTGTTTTATGAAGATCCACCTCCATATCGGACTGGAACAGGTGGGTGCGGACCGCCTGCAATCGGTGCTGGCGACCAAGCGCGATCAACTGATCTCCAAGGGTGTGCTTTATGCCCGCAGCCCGGGCAACAAGAACCACACGCGCCTGTACATGTCCGTGACCGACCCCGGCCATATCGACCCGTTGCGCTACAATCGCGGCTATATCACTGGCGACAAGCAGCAGGTCCTGCGGGATGCACTGGCCGGGGATCTGGCCAAGGAAGTCGCGCAGCACAAGCCCGACCACCTGATCTTGTCTGCCTCTCAGCTGGGCGTGAGCCTTGTGGCGCGTTCGGAACTTGAGACGCTGAAAGCGCTGCTTGCGCCCCTGTCGGACAACATCCGCATTATTGCCCATGTGGATGAACCAGCCCGCCTGCTGGCACGCGTCTATGCCGAGCAGATCATGGAAGGTCGCGGCGTGTCGCTGGATCAGGAACTGGCGCTGGCGGGATCCAAATCCTGGTGGTCCGATGCGTTGGCCACAGCCCCTTGCGTCAATCCGCAAGCAGGTTTGTTTCTTGAAAACCAGGGGGCCCCCTTCTGGCTCGACTACGCAGCCCTCGAACGACACTGGCATGCGGTGTTCGGTCAAGGCGCGCTGACATTCCGCGCCTATGACGCAGACGTCTTTGCCTCCGAAACCGTGACGGACGAAATCCGTGCCTGTTTCGAGATTGACGGCGCCATCGGCAAGGCCACAGCCGAACAGGTGCCAGAGGCCCCGTCAGCCGCATGGATGGCACGCGGGCGTTTGCTGAACGAACTGATCCTCAAGGTGCTCGAAAGCGAAAAACGCATCCTGCCGCGCCAGTTGTGGCGGTCTTTTGTGAATGAAATCAAAGTGGAAGGCGACGCAATTGATCCGGCCTCCCTCTCTGCTGTCTCAAAAACCTTTGCCACGCAGAACAAGGCGCTGATCGCAGTCCACGATCTACCCAAGGACCTGTTCAAAGCCCCCCGCGCCAAAAAGGCGTGGGTCGAAGCGGACCCGACACGCGGCTTTCGCGCGTCCCAGTACCTGCTTGGGTTCATGTGGCGCATCGACAAGGCCACGCAGGAAGAACGCAAGACCAAGGCCGCCGATCTGGCCCGCCTGAACGGCACCGAGGCGCCCGCCCCGGCGAAGCTGACAAAGTCCGAGGGCCTAAGCGACGTGGCGCGCACCTTGATGCCGCCCTTGGCCGTGCAGAACTTCGAAAAACTGCGCAAATCCTCCTTCGCCCCGCACAATAAACTGGGTGCCGTGAACGAAGAGGAACTGGCCGCCGCCTTTACCTCGATCCCGCCCCGCGACCTGCCCGACGGCTCCAGCGGCAACGTCATCGTCGGCTGCATGAAGAACGAGGCGCCGTATATCGTCGAATGGGTTGCTTATCACCGTGCCATCGGTGTGGACAATTTCCTGATCTACACCAACGGATGCGAGGACGGGACGTCCGAAATCCTGGACCGGCTGCAAGAGATGGGCGTGCTCCAGCACCGTAACAATGACGGCTGGAAGGGCAATTCGCCCCAGCAATACGCGCTGAACCAATCGCTTAAGGAACCGGTGATCAAGAACGCCGACTGGATCATCCATATCGACGTGGACGAATTCATGAACGTGCGCACCGGCAACGGCACGCTAAAGGATTTCTTTGATGCAGTGCCGGATGCGACCAACGTGGCGATGACGTGGCGGCTGTTCGGGCACAACGGGGTGACGGACCTCAAAGACGACTTCGTCATCGATCAGTTCGATCATTGTGCCCCGAAATTCTGCCCCAAGCCGCACACGGTCTGGGGCTTCAAGACGATGTTCAAGAACATCGGAGCCTATGAAAAGATCAGTTGCCACCGCCCGAACAAGCTGGACCCGGACTTCAAGTCCAAAGTGCGCTGGGTGAATGGTTCCGGCAAGGATATGACCAAGGAAGCGGCGGAAAACGGATGGAGAAGTTCGAAAAAGTCAATCGGCTATGATCTGCTGCAACTCAATCACTACGCATTGCGCTCTGCTGAAAGCTTTCTGATCAAGCGCCAGCGGGGACGCGCCCTGCATGTCGACCGCTCAATCGGGATCAACTACTGGATCCGCATGGACTGGTCCGATTTCCGCGACATCACGATCAAGCGCAACCTGCCCCGCCTGCGCGCGGAATACGACCGGCTGATGGCCGACGACACATTGCGCGGCTGGCACCGAAAAGGACTGGCTTGGCATCGCGCCAAGGCAGATGAATTGCACGCAAACCCGGAATTCAAAGACCTGTATGAACAGGCCCTCAAGGTCAAACTGACCGAGACCGAGCGGGTGGCCTATGCCCTCGCCTTAGACATGGAGAGCTGACATGGACGGCAGCAATACCATTGATCCCGACGGCTTCATCAAGTCGCGCGGGCTGAAATTCCCCAAGGACGGCACCTACCTGACGGGCAAGGTGCGCGGACTCTTGCGAGAAGGCGGGTATGAACGTGACCTGACCGCCGCCGCCCTCAAAGCAACGCGCGAAGGCGATCGGGTGCTCGATCTGGGCTGCGGGCTGGGGTTTGTGTCCGCCATGATCGCCAAACGACGCAATATCGAGGAAATCCAAGGCTATGACGGCAACCCCAAACTGCTGACCTATGCCGAGGCGATGCTCGCCACCAACGGCATTTCGAACGCCACCGTGACCCACGCTGTTCTGGGCAAGCGCAAATCGTCCGTCCCATTTTATGTGCGCACGCCATTTGCCGCCTCTTCGCTTGTGCCAGTCGAAGGGGAAGAGGTCGAAGATCTCACGGTGGACATGCTGAACGTCAAGACGGTCATGACAGCCCTCAAGCCGACCGTGATCATATGCGATATCGAAGGGGGCGAGGCCGAGTTGCTGGATGCCCTGCCCCTAAAGGGTGTACGCCACCTTGTGGTCAAACTGCATCCCAACCATATCGGGCATGCGGGCATGTGCACCGTGTTCGATGCCGCAGGCAAGGCTGGTTTGGCTTATGATCCGCGCATCAGCGCGCGCCGCATTGTTGGCTTCGTCGCGGCGTGAACCACCTTGCTATCCTTTGTGTGCGCAACGAAGGGGCGTTTCTACTGGAATGGCTGGCCCATCATCGCGCTATCGGCTTTGATCATTTCCTTGTGTTTTCAAATGATTGCGATGATGGCACCGATACGATGCTGGACCGGCTGGCAGGTCTGGGATGGCTGACCCATATTCGTAACGAAGGGCCCTATGATCAGGGTGGCATCCAGTTCACCGCCCTCAAACAGGCCGCCAAGATGGATATCGTGCGCGATGCGGACTGGATTTTGCCGCTGGATATCGACGAGTTCCTCAACATTCATGCCGGTGGAGGCACACTTTCCGACCTGCACGACGCCCTGCCCGACGCCACGGCGATCACGCTCACGTGGCGGTTGTTCGGAAATAACGGTCAGGTGCGGTTTCTGGACAAACCGGTCACCGAAGTCTTCGACCACGCAGCCCCAGAGGTGCTGTTCTGGCCATGGCGCGCGTCGATGTTCAAGACACTCTACCTCAATGACGGCACGTACAAGAAACCGGGCGTACATCGCCCCCGTAGCCCCGACAAGGAACGTCTGGCCGCCGCCCGCTGGTATGACAGCCACGGGCGGGCATTGGATGACCAGTTCAAGACGCGGCGCATTTTCTCCAATTACGGCCAGCCGAACTATGGGCTGGCACAGATCAACCACTACCCGCTTGGCGCAATGGAAAGCTATGTGCTGAAAGCCGACCGGGGCCGCGCGGTGCATTCCGACGACCTGCTTGGCATGGATTACTGGGTCGAGCGTAACTTTTGTACAGACATCGACACCACGATCCGGCGCTACGATGCGGGCCGCGACGCCGAACTGACGAGCCTGCGCGATGATCCCGAACTTGTCGCCCTGCACGAGGACGCCGTGAACTGGCGGACCACCCGGTTCGATGCGTTGATGGAACTCGAACCCTTTCGCGCGCTGTTTGGCCGTTTGCTGATGACCCCGCCCACGCGCCCCGTACCGCCCAAGGCGGCGCAATTCATGGTCACCTACGCCAACAAGGCCCGCGCCGCGGCGCAATAGTCACCCAAATTTTTCTTAATTCTGCCGCATTGCCCCGGTATCCGATGCCAAACCCGCTATAAAAACCGCGGGACTGTGAGGTTATGCGATGCAGGACGCACCATTGGATTTCGATCCCGATCTGGCTGATTTGCCGAAAGGTGAATGGCTGAACCAGCTTGCCGGAGCGGCGGAACAGCACGGGTTCTTTCGACCGCTCGGACGCCGGCATTTCGGCGCGCTGATCCGGGGTGGCGACACGCTGCTGGTGACGTTCGAGACGATTCAAGGCATCCGCGCCCTGTCCGATAATGCCGAACCGCTTGGCTGGAAACTGGTGCGCGAAAAGGGTTGGTCGCATCTGTGCATCGCGTCGGACGGCGACACGTGGTTTCGCGACCGTCATGTCATCGGCCTGTTCGACCGGATGATCGACGATGGCTTTTTCGACGAATTCGAAAACGTGCTGTTTTATGGCGCAGGCCCGTGCGGCTATGCCGCCGCCGCCTATTCCGTGGCGTCCCCCGGTGCGAGGGTGGTGGCCGTGCAACCGCAAGCCACGCTGGACCCGCGTGTGACCGAATGGGACCACCGCTTCATCGAAATGCGCCGCACCGATTTCACGTCGCGCTACGGCTACGCCCCGGACATGCTGGATGCCTGCGACGAAGCCTTCGTGTTGTATGACCCGGTCGAGCGCCTTGATGCCATGCACGCCGCCCTGTTCACGCGCGCCGGTGTCACCCAATTCCGCCTGCGCAACATGGGCGACGCGATCCAATCCGACCTGATGGAAATGCGCGTGCTGATCCCGCTGCTCGAACATGCAGCCAACGGAACGCTGGACGAGGCCAAATTCGCCGAACTCTATCGCGCCCGCCGCACCTATCCCGGTTATCTGCGACGTGTCATGGCCGCACTTGATGCCGAGGAACGTACCGATCTGACCTATATGATTGCGCGCAATGTGACCGCGCGGATGAAAGCCCCCCGTTTCCAGCGCCGCCTGTCCGAAATCGAAGCGGACCGCGCCGCGGCCAAACATGGCGAAAACGAACAGGACGACGCGCACGAGGGCTAGAAACGCGCAAGCCACCCGTGCTAACGCGCAGTCCATGACAAGCATTACCATCGCCCGCCCAGACGACTGGCACCTTCATTTGCGCGATGGCGCGATGATGCGCGCCGTTCTGCCCCATACATCCCAAGATTTCGCCCGGGCGATCATCATGCCCAACCTCGTGCCGCCCGTGGTCACGGGCGCACAGGCGCAAGCCTACCGCGACCGCATCCTTGCCGCCCTGCCCAAGGGGGCCGATTTTACGCCCCTGATGACGCTGTATCTGACCGAGAACACCGATCCGGATGATGTCGAGGCCGCCCATGCCAGCGGTCTGGTGAAAGCGGTCAAGCTTTATCCCGCCGGAGCCACCACCAATTCCGCCTCCGGGGTGGCGGATTTCAGCAGAATTCGCGCCACGCTCGACCGCATGGCCCAGATCGGCCTGCCGCTATGCGTACATGGCGAAGTGACCGACCCTGACATCGACATCTTTGATCGCGAGGCGGTGTTCATCGACCGCGTGCTTGACCCGCTGCGCCGCGCCACGCCGGGGCTGAAAGTGGTGATGGAGCACATCACGACCTCCGACGCGGTCGAGTATGCCCGCGCCCAAGATGACAGCCTTGGGGCGACGATCACCACGCATCACCTCGTGATCAACCGCAACCACATCCTCGCTGGCGGCATCAAACCGCACTACTACTGCCTTCCGGTCGCCAAGCGGGAAACGCATCGCTTGGCCCTGCGCCAAGCCGCCACGTCCGGCGAGGCGCGGTTTTTCCTCGGCACCGACAGCGCCCCGCACACGGATGCGAACAAGTTGCTGCCCTGCGGCTGCGCGGGCTGCTTCACCGCGCCCAACACGATGGCGATCCTCGCGCAAGTGTTCGAACAGGACGGCGCTCTGGGACGGCTCGAAGCCTTCACTTCGCTCAACGGCCCCGCCTTCTACGGCCTGCCGGTGAACGAGGGTCGAATGACCCTGACCAAAACCGCCCCCGACCTGCCCAAACAGATCAACACGGACGACGGCACTGTCACTGTCTTCGACCCCGGCTTCGATCTTGAGTGGTCCGTCCAGTAACTTCATATCGCCAAATAATCCGCCGCCCGAGGCCCCTGCCTGCAGCCCCGGCCCAAACGTCTGAAAGCACAGCGCCATGACCCCAACCAGCTACCCCACCCCCGAAGAGATGGCGCGTCTGACCGCGCGAATGCTGCTTGAGATAAAGGCGGTGCATTTCAACTCTGCTGAACCTTTTACGCTGGCCTCAGGCCTGCCGAGCCCGACATATATCGACTGCCGCAAACTGATCAGCCACCCGCGTATCCGCGCAACCCTGATGGACTTCCTGACCGTGACAGTCATGCGCAACGCAGGCTTCGAGGCATTCGACAACATTGCGGGCGGTGAAACCGCGGGCATTCCGTTTGCCGCGCTGGTGGCCGAACGGATGGGCCTGCCGATGACCTATGTGCGCAAAAAGCCCAAAGGCTATGGGCGCAATGCCCGCATCGAAGGCGACATGACCGAAGGCCAGCGTGTGCTGCTGGTCGAGGATCTGACCACCGATGGCGGGTCCAAACTCAGCTTTGTCGATGCGATCCGCGAGACTGGTGCGACCTGTGGACACACGGCGGTGATATTCTACTACGGCATCTTCCCGGAGACGGAAAAGACGTTGGGCGATCACGGCGTAGCACTGCACCACCTGTGCACATGGTGGGATGTCCTCGCCGAGGCCCGCGCGTCTCAGGCCTTTGACACGGCCACCCTCAGCGGGGTCGAGGACTTTCTGAAAGACCCCCGCGCCTGGCAGGCCGCGCGCAGCTGACGTTCTGACAAATGTTCTGCCTGCGCGCCTGCGCGCAGACCAGGCGCGCGATGTGGACAAGCTGTGGGCACATGGAAGGAATCTGTGGACAACCCGGCTGTGGACCCTTTGTGAATAAGACGATTCGACGACACACGCCTTGCGCCATGTGGTGACAAACCCCGCCTGTTCCACTATATATTGAACAGAGACTCGGGGTGGACAGGCTTATCCCCCGACTTCTCCACGGTTTTTTCCAGATGGCGGTGGGCGGCCCGGTGTGACACCCCCCACCCTCACGGAGAAAACGAAAACACGAGCAGGGACCGGGGTCATGAACGAGATCGCAGCGATCAATCCAACGGGCATTTCGGTGCAGGATGCCGAAACCATGCCCCATTCGACCGAGGCCGAACAGCAGCTTCTGGGCGCGATCCTGACCAACAACGATATCTATGACCGGGTTGCGGCCATCATCGGGCCGAAACATTTCTATGACCCCGTCCATGCGCGAATTTTCGAGATTTCAGCCGCGCGCATCGCCAAAAACAACCTCGCGAGCCCCGTCACGCTGAAGGCGTTCATGGAGGATGACGAGGGGCTTAAGGAACTGGGTGGCCCGGCCTATCTCGCCCGGCTCGCAGGCGCTGCGATCAGCGCCTACGCGGTGCGAGATTATGCCCAGATCATCTATGATCTCGCCGTGCGGCGCGACTTGATCCAGTTGGGCCGCGACATCAGCGCCAAGGCCGCCAAGGTCGATGTGGCCAACGAGCCCAAGGAACAGATCGTGGAGGCCGAGCAGGCGCTCTACAAGCTGGCCGAACAAGGCAGTTCCGAGGGCGGATTTCAAAGTTTTCTCAAGGCCGTCACCGACGCCGTCAACGTCGCCAATGCCGCCTATCAGCGCGAGGGTGGCCTTGCGGGCATCTCGACCGGTCTCACGGATATGGACAAGAAGCTGGGCGGCCTGCATTCGTCCGACTTGCTGATCCTCGCCGGACGTCCCTCGATGGGCAAGACGTCGCTGGCCACCAACATCGCCTTCAACATCGCCAAAGCCTACAAGAAAGGCATCAAACCCGACGGGACCGAAGGGTCCATCGAGGGCGGTGTCGTTGGCTTTTTCTCGCTTGAGATGAGTGCCGAGCAGCTCGCCGCGCGGATTCTGTCAGAGGCATCCGAAGTGCCCAGCGAACAGATCCGCCGCGGCGACATGACCGAGACCGAGTTC
>CAYGPT010000026.1:0-43701 GCA_964351755.1 uncultured Rhodobacterales bacterium
CCACCCGGTCGCCCCGCCCAGCACTTTGTTGACGCCACGACCCACAAACGTCTCAAAGCGCTTGTCGTCGTTCACCCCAACGCCCGAGAAATACTTCACTATCTGTTGGTCGCCAGTATCGAGCGCGATCGCAAGTTCCGGCAGGTGCGTTGTATCGGCAATATCCGGCGAATTCCACGTCCCGTCGCACAGCACAACAATGCGTTTCATCGACAAAATCCCTGTCTGGTCAAGCTATTGGAAATCTTGGAAATACGCTTTGATCATACGCGTTCAGGGTGTATCGGTAAAGCCTTTGAAAGGGTCAGGAATACCATGCCTTTGCTTGTGCTGCTGCTTGCCGTCGCCTTTGCCGCATCCCCTTTGTGGGTGCCCGATTTCGGCGGCTTCGATGCCGACCAGTTCCCCGTTCCGCAAGTTGACCCGCCTGTTCAGCCCGCTGGCTATGCGTTTGCCATCTGGGGGCTGATTTACGTTTGGGTGATTGTAGGCGCAGTGTTTGGCGCGGTGAAACGTTGGCACGATCCGGACTGGACCGCGATGCGCCCGGCGTTGGCTGTTTCGCTGGCGGTCGGGGCCATTTGGTTGCCCGTGGCCGTGCGCAGTCCCGTTTGGGCGACGGTCCTGATCTGGGTGATGCTGGTATCGGCTCTGTGGGCGTTATGGCGGGCCCCACGTGGTAACAGTTGGGCGGCGGAGTGGCCCGTAGGTCTTTATGCAGGTTGGCTGAGTGCGGCAAGCTGTGTGGCGCTGGGATTGTTGCTGGCGGGCTACGGGATTACCGGACAGATGTTGGCGGCATGGGTCATGATCGGCCTTGCCATTGTTTTGGGCTTTGCAATGCAATGGGCCTTGGCCCGCGCGCCGGGATACGGGCTGGCGGTGATCTGGGCGCTGATTGCGGTGGCGGTGCAGAACAGCTTTGCCGGGGTGGGGCTGCTGGCGCTGGCAGGGGTAGCGGCCATGATCGTACCGACAGTGCGGGCAGCGCGCGGAAAATGATACATTTTCCGTCACCGAAACCTTCGTGGTTTCCGCCTGCCTAGCCCCGTCGTCCGTCCGTGTGTTTGCGCAGTTTGCTGGGCGGTGCCTTTTTGCGGCCCTTGTAGGGGTTCGCGTCGTTCTGACCCCGCATCCAGATGCGGATCGGCGTGCCGGGCATGTCAAAGTCCAGCCGCAAGCCGTTGACAAGATAGCGATTATAGCTTTCGGGTACCTTGTCTGGATGGCTGCACATCACCACGAACCCGGGGGGGCGTGTCTTGGCTTGCGTCATGTAGCGCAACTTGATCCGCTTGCCTTGCGGCGCGGGGGGCGGGTGCGCCTCAAGCATGCCTGTCAGCCAGCGATTCAACTGTGCCGTCGTCACGCGCCGGTTCCACACATCATAGGCGCGCATGATCGCGTCATGCAGCCGATCCATGCCCCGCCCCGTCTTGGCCGACACGGTGATCAGCGGTGCGCCTTTCAGCTGCGGCAACAGCCGCTCAAAGCTTTCCTTGAGGTCGCGCAACTTGGCCTGCTTGTCCTCTTCCACGTCCCACTTGTTGATGGCCAACACGACCGCGCGCCCCTCGCGCTCGGCAAGGTCCGCAATCCGCAGGTCCTGCTGTTCGAAGGGGATGGCAGCGTCGAGCAGAACCACAACAACCTCGGCGAACTTGACCGCGCGCAAACCGTCACTGACGCTGAGTTTCTCCAGCTTTTCCTGTACCTTGGCCTTTTTGCGCATACCCGCGGTGTCAAAGATACGCATCGGAGTGCCAAGCCAGTCTGTGCGCAGGGATATCGCATCGCGCGTGATACCGGCCTCGGGGCCGGTCAGCAGCCGATCCTCGCCCACGATCTGGTTGATCAGCGTGGATTTACCCGCGTTCGGGCGGCCCACCACGGCGACTTGCAGCGGCTTGGCGTTGGTGGGCATGCGCACTGCATCAATGTCGCCCTCATCCTCGTCCAGATCGACATCGACTTCTGGCGCGGCCTCTTCACTGCGTTCCTCGTACAGGTCCGCGAGCGGCTGAAGTTGCGCATAAAGGTCGTTCAGCCCCTCACCGTGTTCCGCAGACAGGCGGATCGGCTCGCCAAGGCCGAGGTTGTAGGCCTCAAGCACACCCGCATCCGCCGCCGCCCCTTCTGCCTTGTTGGCCGCCAGCAGAACATGGGCGGAGCGTTTGCGCAGGATGTCGGCGAACACTTCGTCCGTGGGGGTGATCCCGGCGCGCGCGTCGATCATGAACAGGCACACATCGGCCATGTCCACGGCCCGTTCGGTCAAACGACGCATGCGCCCTTGCAGGCTGTCGTCGGTGACTTCTTCCAGACCAGCCGTGTCGATCACGGTAAAGCGCAGGTCCGCCAGACGCGCCGCCCCTTCGCGCAAATCGCGCGTCACACCGGGCTGGTCATCGACCAGCGCAAGGCGTTTGCCCACAAGGCGGTTGAACAGGGTCGATTTGCCCACATTGGGGCGACCGACAATGGCAAGGGTCAGGGTCATGGTGACGTCCAGAGCATCAGATCAGAGGCCGCACATAGACCATAAGCGCGCCCGCGAAAAGCCGCGAAACGCGAGGGCCTCAGCGGTAGGCGATCAACTGGCCCTTGCGCGACACGACATAAAGCGTCTGTCCCGCCACCACGGGCGCCGTCGATGCCCCGCCGGGGATCTCGACAGTGGCCGTCAAACCGCCCGAAACCGGGTCGAAACTCCGCAGCAACCCGTCAGAGGACGCCACGAGGATACGCCCCCCGGCCAGTATGGGCCCGTGATGGGCAAAGATTTCGGACTGGCGCGTCGGCTTGGACTTGACGAAGTTCGGCAGTGGCGTCCCCCAGATGCGAGTGCCGTCGCTGGCATCAAGTCGCAGCAACTCGTTGCGGTCGCTGACAAGGAAGACGCTGCCACCCACGGGCAGAACTGTGTCGACCGCCCCTTCCTCTGCTGTCCAGATGCGCCCGCCGCTGCCGGCAGAGACAGCCACTGTGCGCCCGGACTGGTTGCCGGCATAGATCACATCGCCCACCGCTATGGGGCGTCCGGTCACGTCGTCGAATTTGGAAAGGGCCCGGCCCTTACGTTCACCCAAGACGGAGGCATCCCAGCGGCGCAGACCGCCTTGGCGGAACACCGCCTGCATCTCTCCCGAGCCAAAGGAAAACACGGTCAGCCCGTCCACGATGATCGGTGCAGGTGCGCCCAGCACGTTCGTGGGGCTATCTGACCCGGTCACCTGCCATTCGATCCGCCCGTTGGATTTGTCGATGGCCCAGCCGGTGTCATCCCCGGCCAGAACATAGACCAGATTGCCGAACACGGTCGGGCGGCCCGATCCGGTCCCCTCGAGGTCCTGTTCCCAGATGGTGCGCCCGGTCGATGCCTCAAGCGCTGTCAGCGCGCCAAAGCCGGAGGAGATATACAGCACCTCGCCATCCACGGCGAGGCCACCGCCGGTGGCATCCCCGGCATCGGCCCCGTCGGGCAGGATATCGCGCTGCCACAGCACCGCGCCGGAAGTGGACACGGCTGTGACCGTAGTTTCGGAATCAAGGGTAAATATGCGTCCGTCAGACACCACCGGGTCCGCCACGATCCGGTGCTTGCGATCATCGCCCGCACCTATGCCGACAGCGAACACCTGCGTCAGCGCGGAGTTCAGCCGGGGATGGTCGGTGCGGAAATCCGGCGTGCCAAAGCTTTGCGCGGCATTGGCATTGGCGACCTGTGCGGGCAGTTGGATCGCGCGGGCAGCTTGGGATACGGCGGCGGCTTCTTCAGCGCCCGCAGTCTGGGTAAGAACCGCTTCGATGGGTTCGCGTTTGCCCGGAAGGATAACCTCGCGTTCCGAACATGCGGACAGGGCGATCAGCGACAGGGCACAAAGGCCCAGAGTCTTGTGCGTCAAAACGGGCCGCTGAAACCGCCCCGTGCCTCGTGCGCCGCGATCCATCATCCCTAAACCCTCATCCTTCATCGGCGGTCTCGGTGGCCTGTGGCGTGCCGCCCAGCGCCACCATTGCCTGTAGGGCACGGCGTTGCAAGCCCGAGGTCGCCTCGGCATCGTCCAGAATGGCCTGAAAGCGCGCAAGGGCCGCGTCTGTGTCGCCCGCTTCGATGTCCAACAAGGCCAGTTGTTCTTCTGCCAGCAAGCGCAGGCGGACGCCCGGCACAGCCAGCGCTTCGAACCCTGCCCGGCGGGTGTCTGCATCCAGCGTATCGGTCTGCAGCAGCAACGCCTTGAAGGACGCCACCTGCCGGTAGATCAGCGGAACATCCGCGTTGTTCGATACGGTTTGCAGCGTGGCGGCGGCGGCATCTGCCTGCCCCGCTTCGGCCTGTGCCCCCGCAGTCATGAACGCCAGAACGGCAGCACCTTGGGGCGAGTCGGCGCTGACACCTTCCAGCATCTGCGCGCGTGCGGCATCGGTGTCTTGGGACAGGGATGCGATCATCGCATCACCGAGCGCCTGCGCGCGCGCGGTGTCCTGCGCTTTCTGGTATTCGCGGTAGCCTGCGGCGGCGACAATGGCGAGGATCGCAAGGGCCGCAATCCAGCCATAGCGTTTGAGATAGCCATAAAGGCGGTCCCGGCGTACTTCCTCGGTGACTTCGTCGATAAAGCTGTCGGTGTCGCTCACGCCTCGCGCTCCCCACGTTTGGCGGCGCATATGTTCTGCACCGGCCTTGTTTTCGCGCCTCTCTTAGCCTGCATGCGCGACCAAGCCAAGGGCATCAAAGCGGGCATCCATGAGTGCGATTTGGGCACAATTGCGAATTTGGTCGAAAAAAAGTAATCTGAACTGGTTAGTTCAGTCGTAAAAGATCATATATCGGGTGAATCGCGCGAAGCGGTGCGATAGAATACTCTGACGGAGAGAAATCAAGATGCGGGTTGTGTCGATTGTTCTGGCCATTCTGGTGTCGGTTGTTCTGTATTTGTGGGTGATCGAGCGCGACGCGACGCTTGCCTTTATTGCAGAGCAAACCGGCAGTGCCGGGCAACCGCAAGAGGCGGCACCGGAAGAGGTGGCCGAAGCGGAAGCCGAGGCAGAACCGGAAGACACCACAGGCCTGATCAAGGTTGTGGCCCGCAAGTCCGTCGCCCGCGAAATCGACAGCGCCGTGATCCTGCGTGGCCAGACCGAGGCGATGCGTCAGGTCGACGTGCGCGCCGAAACATCATCGACCGTGGTGTCCCCGCCCCTGCGCAAGGGCGCGTTCATCGCCGAAAACGAGCTCCTGTGTGAATTGTCGCCCGGCACCCGCGACTCCGCACTGAACGAAGCGCGCGCGCAATTGGCCGAAGCCATCGCCAGCAAGACCGAGGCCGAAAGCCGCATCCCCGAGGCGCAATCCCGCGTGGTCGAGGCAGAGGCCCTGATCGACGAGGCGCTGGTCAACCAGAACGCTGCACAACGCCTCAGCGTGGACGGTTTTGCCGCCGAAACGCGCGTCAAGGGCGCGGATGCCGCCGTGGCGTCCGCCAAAGCGACGCTTGAAGCGGCGAAGTCCGGCGTCTCCGCTGCGACATCCGGCCTGCAATCTGCCGATGCGCGCATCCAAAGTGCCGCTGCCGCCGTTGCAACAGCCGAAAAAGAACTGGAGAGACTGGAAATCCGTGCGCCTTTTGCCGGGCTTCTGGAAAGCGATACGGCCGAATTGGGCAGCCTGCTTCAACCCGGCGATTTGTGCGCGACCGTGATCCAGCTTGACCCGATCAAGTTGGTCGCCTTTGTCCCGGAAACCGAAGTCAGCCGGGTCAAGGTCGGCGCCATGGCCCGCGCCCGCCTTGCCGCCGGGGGCGATGATGTCAGCGGGGCGGTGACCTTCCTCAGCCGCTCGTCCGATCCGACCACGCGCACCTTCCGCGTCGAAATCGAGGTGGCCAATGGCGATCTGGCGATCCGCGACGGGCAAACGGCTGAAATCGTGATCTCAGCAGCAGGGTCGCGCGCGCATCTGTTGCCCTCCTCCGCCCTTACGCTGGATGCACAAGGCAAACTGGGACTGCGCACGCTGGATGAAAACAGCCTTGTCCAGTTCGTCCCTGTTACGATGCTGCGTGACACGCCGCAGGGCGTGTGGCTGACCGGCCTTCCGGACGATGCGGATGTGATCGTCGTGGGCCAGGAATTCGTGACCGCAGGTGTCAAAGTCGCCCCGACCTTTCAGGAGCAAACGCAATGACCGGAGTTGTTGACTGGGCCGCCTCGCGTGCGCGCATGGTGCTGGCCTTTATCATCCTGTCGCTCACCGTGGGCACGGTCGCCTATATCAGTCTGCCCAAGGAGGGTGAGCCGGATATCGAAATCCCGACCCTCGTGATCTCGGTCCCCTTCCCCGGCATTTCGGCGGCGGATTCCGAGACGCTGCTGGTCAAGCCGATGGAAACCGAACTGGCCGATCTGGACGGGCTGAACAAGATGACGTCCACTGCTGCCGAAGGCTATGCCAACGTGGTGCTGGAGTTCGAATTCGGATGGGACAAGACGCAGGTTATGGCCGACGTGCGCGACGCCATGGACGGGGCGGAATCCGAATTCCCGGATGGATTCGAGGCCTACACCCTGGACGAATTCAACTTTTCCGAGTTTCCCATCATCATCGTGAACCTGTCGGGCCCCGTGCCCGAACGCACGATCACCCGTTACGCCAAAGACCTGCAGGACGACATCGAAGCTATGGATGCCGTGCTCGAGGCCTCTATCGTTGGCAGCCGCGACGAGATGGTCGAGGTCGTGATCGACCCTCTGCGTCTTGAGGCCTACAATGTGACTGCGGGTGAGTTGATCACCGTGGTTCAGAACAATAACCAGCTGATCGCCGCCGGTGAAATCGAAAGTGACCAAGGGGCCTTTGCAGTCAAGATCCCGTCATCTTTCGACGAGGTCAGCGACATCTATGCCCTGCCCGTCAAGACCAATGGCGACCGCGTCGTGACCCTTGGCGATGTGGCCCAGATCAACCTGACCTTCGAGGATCGCGTCTCCACTGCCCGCTTCAATGGCAATGACACGGTCGCGCTGCAAATCGTCAAGCGCAAGGGGTTCAATCTGATCGACACCGCCACGGCGGTCAAGGAATTGGTGGCCGAAAAGACCGGCGAATGGCCCGAAGGGCTGATCGCCGCAGTCGAGGTCGGCACGTCGAACGACCAAAGCCGCGAGGTAGCCTCGATGGTGGGGCAGTTGCAGGGCTCGGTCCTGACGGCCATCGCGCTCGTGATGATCGTCTCGCTCGCCGCCCTTGGCTTGCGTGCCTCGATCCTCGTAGGCTTTGCGATCCCCACCTCGTTCCTGCTGTGCTTTGTTCTGCTCGCGATCATGGGCATTTCGATCTCGAACATCGTGATGTTCGGGCTGATCCTGTCCGTGGGGATGCTGGTGGACGGGGCCATCGTGGTGGTCGAATACGCCGACAAGCGCCAGCAAGAGGGCGCGGGACCGATGCAATCCTATGTGGATGCGGCCAAACGTATGTTCTGGCCCGTTGTGTCGTCGACCGCGACGACGCTGTGTGCCTTCCTGCCAATGCTGTTCTGGCCGGGCGTGCCGGGCGAGTTCATGGGCATGCTGCCCGTCACGCTGATCTTCGTGCTGTCGGCGTCACTGATCGTGGCGCTGATCTATCTACCTGTTATGGGCGGCGTGCTGGCGCGCATCATCAACTGGATCAAGTCACAAAGCGTGAGCGTCGCGCGTCTGCCGATCCTCGCGCATCTGGCACTGTTTCCCCTTGCTGCACTGCTCGCCCTTGGCCTCACGGCTCTGCCGTTCCTGATGGCCGCAATTCAGGCGGAGCTTGCAGGCATGGACCAGCAGGATATCTGGGGGTCGGTACTGCCGGTATTCCTGACATTCTTTGCTTATGCTCTTGTCATGGTCGTCATCGTTGGTGTCGCGCTCAGCGGCGTTGTTTTGGTGTTCATTGCCATCAGCGGACTGTTCGTGCGCGTAGGCTGGGCGGGCAAATGGGCTGGGCGCAGGGTGTTCGGCGCAGGCAAACAACATGTCAAATCCGGCTACCAACGCTCGGGCTTCGGCTATTTCATCCAAGGGATCGTGGGCAACCCGGTCATGCCCATCGTGATGATCGCGGCGGTGTTCGTCTTTGTCGGCACCACGCTGATCTACTTCATCAACAACAACAAGGGCGTCGAGTTCTTTGTCGAGACTGAGCCCGAACAGGCCATCGTCTATGTGCTTGCGCGCGGCAACCTGTCGCTGAACGAAAAGGACGACCTGCTGCGTCAGGCAGAGGCCGTCGTGAACAATCACCCCGGAATCCGCAGCGCTTTCGCCTTTGCGGGCAACGGCGGGCTGAACGCCAACACGGGCGGCGCGGGCGCGCCGAAGGACGCCATCGGGCAGATCCAACTTGAGACCATCCCGTGGGACGAACGCCCCGAAGCGACCGAGGCTTGGTTCACCCTCCCGCTTGTCGACTACACCGTCACGCGCGAGGTCAAGGCCAGCGCCTTTGACGGCGACACCGTGATGCAGGAATTGACCGACCAGCTGGGCGAAATTCCCGGCATCCGCACCGAAGTGCTGAACCTTGCCCAAGGCCCGGCAAGCGCCAAGCCTGTGCACCTGCGCATCAAGGGCGACAATTGGGATGACCTGATGGACGCCGCAGGGACTGCGCGCGCGCAGTTCGAACAGACCCCCGGCCTGATCAAGCTTGAAGACACCCGCCCCCTGCCCGGCATCGACTGGCAGATCGACGTGGATGTGGAAAAGGCGGGCCGTTACGGCGCGGACGTCGCTACGGTCGGGGCCATGGTGCAGCTTGTCACCCGTGGCCTGCTGCTGGACACGATGCGCGTGCCTTCTTCGGATGAAGAGGTTGAAATCCGGGTCCGCCTGCCCGAATCGGACCGTGTCTTGTCCACCCTCGACACGCTCAAGGTGCGCACCGGCGATGGCCTTGTACCACTTGCCAACTTCATCACCCGCACGCCAGTGGCCGAACTGGCCCAGATCAACCGCGTGGACCAGACCCGCTATTTCGACGTCAAGGCGGACGTGACACCGGGCCTGCAAAAGCTGGTGATAACGCAAGAGGTCGACGGTGATGAAGCCGAGGTCATCGCAGCCACCCTGATCCCTTCGCCCGGCGGCGAAATCACGTCTGTGGACAACACGACCTATCGTGTTCTGGCACTTGGGGACGCAGGCCGGGGCCTTGATCTGCAAGCCGCGCTTGATGCGGACGAGGTGCGCATGATGCCCGTCAACGCGAACGAACGCATTGCCGAGCTGACCAAGTGGCTCGACACCGCCCCCTTCGCCAGCGGGCTGGAATACGAATGGACCGGCGATCAAGAGGATCAGGCGGAATCCGGTGCCTTCCTCGGGCAAGCCTTCCTTGGCGCGCTGGGGCTGATGTTCATCATCCTGCTGGCGCAGTTCAACAGCGTCTACAACTCGCTTCTGGTGCTGGGGGCGGTGGTGCTGTCCACGGCGGGTGTCCTGATCGGGATGCTGGTCATGGATCAGGCATTCTCGATCATCATGACAGGTACGGGCATCGTGGCCCTGGCGGGAATCGTGGTGAACAACAACATCGTTCTGATCGACACCTATCAGGAATACGAACGCTACATGCCCCGGATCGAGGCGGTCATTCGCACCGCACAGGACCGCATCCGGCCCGTGCTGCTGACAACCATCACCACGATGGCTGGGCTAGCGCCGATGATGTTCGGCCTAAGCCTCGATTTCGGTGGGGGCGGTTACACCGTTGACAGCCCCACGGCGCTATGGTGGAAACAGCTGGCGACAGCGGTGGTGTTCGGCCTTGGGATTGCGACGGTGCTGACGCTGATCGTGACGCCCTCGATGCTGGCCATGCGTGTGTGGGTCGTGACCTATGCGGAATGGCTCAGCCAGCTTCTGGCCAAGCTGTCGCTGGGACGGGCCAGCAAGGCCGCGCGCGACTGGTCGCTGGCGCGCCAGACCAGCAAGATGCAAAGCCGCGAACTGGTCTGGGATTTCGACGACGAACCGGGGCATGACATGCAAGCGGAGTTGCACCTTGCAGGGACGCGTCCGCTGAAGGCCGCAGAGTAGATCGCGGGGAAACGGCCCACCAAGTGCAGCGCCGCGTTGCACATGGGTGACTGCGGGCCGCACCGATTGCCCACACAACAATGAGCCACCTGCACAATGTAACGTCAGGCGACCAGTTTCTTTTGCACGGCAAACGGGCTCAGCCCCAGCCAAGTCTGGATCGTCGCCGAGAGGTCCTTGGGACCGGTGAACTCGAATTTTTTCAGTTGCGCGGCCACATCGGTGACACCCATCCAGATCGACGTCATGGTTCTGAGGTCGGTCGACACGTACAGGTCGACATCAAAGCCCGGATCGGCCCAGCACAGGTCGACCTCGCCCGTCGGTTCGATCACCAGCCACCAGTCGCGCTTGGTTGATGGCAGGTCGTGGTACAAAAACTGTATGACCGTGCGTTTTTTCGGCAGCGGGTCCGCGTTCAGATTGCGTCTCATGTCCCACATCAAAAGGGATGGATCGAGGTTCTTCAGCGACAGCGACGACTCGACCCACTTTTGCCCCCACATCCCCATCGCGATCACTACGCCGTTCAGATCGCGCCCCGCCTCGGTCAGATGGTATTCAAAGACACCCCGTTCGCCCGGCATCGCCCTTCGCTCGATTATGCCAGCCGCTTCAAGGTCTTTCAGCCTTTGTGACAGCAATGTCGGCGACATCTTGGGCACGCCCCGGCGCAGGTCATTGAACCGCGTCGAACCGGCGATGAATTCGCGCATCAGAACCATGGTCCAGCGCGTGCATAGAACCTCCGCCGCCATCGCGAGCGGGCAGAACTGCTTGTAACCGGCATGTGCCATGTCGTTTCCTTTCGGGTTGCGTCTTGCACTCTAAACGTGGGCGGGCCGTCGGCTAGTACAGAAACTGTATTGCCCACTCCAGTTGCGTGACTGGATGCAGTCCAAGAAAATCTGGCAGCCTGCAGCAACCAAGCGTGGCCATTCCGGTCCACCTGGAACAGGAGCTGATTAAAATGAGCGTTTACCTGATTGCAGATATCAAGGTCACAAACGATGGCTGGGTGCCTGAATACGCGGCCAACGTGCACAAACTGGTGGAAAAGCATGGCGGCAAATATCTGTCTCGCAGCGGAAACATCGACACCCTTGAGGGCGAGGACCATGACAGCACCCTGATTGCCATTCTCGAATTCCCGACACGCGCGGCGCTCGACAACTTTGCGACCGACCCCGAATATGCACCCTTCGGTCAGGCGCGCCAATCGGGAAGCGTGTCGACCTTTCGCGTGATCGACGACACGGACATTGCCGGGGCAATTCCATACCTTCGGGCGGGATGAACCGTCCGGGCGGCAGATCAGGCTTGGACTGGGCCTGATGTGCCGGCCAACCTGCAAAGCGTGCGCGCCGCATGCCAGCGTGCCCGGCTAACGATCAGATGCGATGCGCGCGCCTCAAACCTCCTCGTCCGCCTGCTGGCGCTGCCAGAGCTGCGCATAGCGCCCGTCGCGGTCCAACAACTCCTCATGTGTCCCGGTCTCGACCACCTGCCCGTCCTCCAGCACAACGATCCGGTCGGCTTCGGCCACGGTGGACAGGCGGTGGGCGATGGTCAGCACGGTGCGCCCTTCCCCGGCGGCGTTCAGCGCGTCCTTGATCTCCTGCTCGGTCTCTGTATCGAGCGCGCTCGTCGCCTCGTCCAGAAGCAGGATGGGCGGGTTCTTGAGCAGGGTGCGCGCGATGCCGACGCGCTGTTTCTCGCCGCCCGAGAGTTTCAGCCCGCGCTCGCCCACGGTGGTGTCATAGCCATCGGGCAGACGTTCGATGAAGTCGTGGATCTGCGCGGCCTTGGCGGCGGCCACGATGTCCTCATGACTCGCGTTGTCGCGCCCATAGGCGATGTTGTAGCGGATCGTGTCGTTGAACAGCACCGTGTCCTGCGGCACGACGCCGATGGCGGCATGCAGACTGTCCTGCGTCACGTCCCGCACGTCCTGCCCGTCGATGCGCAGAGCGCCCCCACCCACGTCATAGAACCGGAACAAGAGCCGCCCTATGGTCGATTTGCCCGACCCGGTCGAGCCGACGATTGCCACCTGCTGACCTGGTTCAGCGATCAGCGAAACCCCTTTGAGGATCGCACGGTTGGGATCATATCCGAAATGCACGTTATCCAGTTCGACCCGTCCACCAGAGACCTCAAGGGGCTTGGCATCCGGCGCATCCACCACCTCGGCGGGCTGTTCCAGCAGATCAAACATCTGCCCCATATCCACCAGCGCCTGCCGGATCTCGCGATAGACCGTACCAAGGAAATTGAGCGGCAGGGTAATCTGGATCATGTATGCGTTGACCATTACGAAGTCGCCGACAGTAAGCGCGCCGTTCTGCACACCGACCGCTGCCATGATCATGACGCCGACAAGCCCTGCGGTGATGATCACCGACTGGCCAAAGTTCAGAAAGGCGAGCGAATAGTTGGTCTTGATCGCCGCCTCTTCGTATCCGGCCATGGCCGCGTCATAGCGGGTCGCCTCGCGATGTTCGGCACCGAAATACTTGACCGTTTCATAGTTCAGCAAGCTGTCGATCGCCTTTTGGTTGGCGTCCGTGTCCTGATCATTCATCACGCGGCGCAGTTTCACGCGCCATTCGGTCACCGCAAAGGTGAACCAGACATACAACGCGATGGTGACGGCCACGATCAGCAAATACCAGGCATCGAACAGGATGGTCAGCACGATGCCGATCAGCACAAGCTCCAGCACCAGCGGGCCGATGGAGAACAAAAGGAAGCGCAGCAGGAACTCGACGCCCTTGACCCCGCGTTCAATGATGCGGCTCAGCCCGCCGGTCTTGCGGGTGATGTGATAGCGCATCGACAAGCGGTGGATATGTTCGAACGTTTCCAGCGCCAGCATCCGCAGCGCCCGCTGCGCCACACGGGCAAAGATCGCATCGCGCAGTTGCTGAAAGCCGACGTTCATCAGACGCGCCATCCCGTAAGCGACGGTCAACCCCACAGCGCCAAGGGCGAGCATCGGCGCACCCTCGCCCGCCAGCGCGTCCACCGCGTCGCGGTAGATGATGGGGGTATAGACGGACACCAGCTTGGACAGAACCAGCGCCAGCATCGCCAGCACGACCCGTTTCTTGACCCACGGCATGTCCTCGGGCCACAGATACGGAGCCACCTTGCGGATCGTGCGCAGGCTCGAGGCGCGCTCGTTCTGGTCGGGTGTGGCCGGGTCGGGTTGCGGCGCGGCTTTGCCAGCTTGCGTGGCCGGAACCGTCGTGTCTGCGGGCATGGAAAAACGTCCTTTTGGTTCAGACGTTTTTATCTAGTCCAGCAGCGGGGGAAGTGCCAGTGCCCTACCTCACTTTGGCAGGTCGAACACCTGCCCTGGAAAGATCAGGTCCGGATCGCGGATGCGGTCGCGGTTGGCCTGAAATACCTCGACATACAGTCGCCCCTCGCCGTAGCGGTCGCGCGCGATAGCCCAAAGCGTGTTGCCCGTCTGGACCGTGATGCGCATGGCGGGCAAAGTGGTGTCGTCGCGCTGCGCCAGCAGTTCGGGGTCTTCGCGCCGGAACGGGGTTTCGAGGCGGCTGGTCACTTGCCCGGACGCGTTCACCTCGTCCACCCGCAATGTGTAGACGCCAGTGTCGATCTGGGGCAGCGCGCCACGCCAGTCGCCGTTTTCGTCCACGTCCAGTTCAGCGATGGGACGGTTGTTGACATAGACACGCACGACGCCGGATTCGGGCTGCGCGCGCCCGGCCAGTTGCACATCACCTGCCTGCGAATAGCTGATCGTATCGATTTCGATATTTTCCAACGCCTCGGGTCGGACATCGTTCAGCACTTCGACGCCCGTCGCCGTGGATCTCAGCACGGTGACGGGTGCGGGTGGCTGTGGTGCGGCAGGGCTGTCCACTACTGGCGCAGGTGCGGATGCGACCTCGATCGTCGGGTCTGCCACGATAACAGGCGCCACAGTCGTCGGCGGGGGAGCGCTGATTGCCACTGCGCCCTCCGCGCCTGCCGTTTCCGTGATGCTCGCGGTTTCGTCTTGTGCCGGGGCTGCGGTCGTATCCGCCATCGCCACGTCCTGAGAAGCCGCTTCGGTCGTCGTTGGCTCGGTCGTCGCTTCCACGTTGGCTGACGTTTCCGCCTTAGCCTCCGGGGCGGGCATGGTGGTTGCGACGGTGTCCCCGTCTGAGGGGTCAGACGTTGGAGCGGCTTCGCTTGTTTGCACCGCCGCATCCTCGGCCAAGGCAAGCTTGTCCTCGGGCGCTTGCGGCGCGAGGATCACCTCGTCAGCCGATGCAAGTTCATCCGTGCCGATACGCTGTACAACGCTTAGGACACGCGCCTTGGCGCTGACGGGCAGGATGGTGATCGCGGCAAAGCTGCCGCCCTGATCGGCAGTGACAGATGTATTCTTGGCCCCGTCCAGCAGCACGGACACCTCGCTGCCCGGTGCGGCGCGCCCGGCGATGATGGTCAGCCCATCCGCTTCAAGGCGCACCTCGTCGATGGAAGGCGGCGCGTTGGTGGCGATGTCGGCATCGACGCGCGCGGTATCGGGTTCTGGATCGCTCGTTGCCTCTGGTGCTTCATTCGGGATCAGCGCAGCCTCGACAGCGTTCTGCGCTTCGGGGGCATCCGACGACGCAGGGTCGCGTCCGTTCAGCACGAAATACCCGACGAGCGCAGCCACCGCGACGACGGCAACGCCGCCCAGAACGGTGCCGTTCGTTCCCGCAAAAGCAGCGATTTTCGACATTTCCACGCACTCCAGCACCCAAATACGGGCCAGTTTCGTTGCACATGCATATCAGGCGGCATTAGATGGGTCAAAACTCCGCTGTCACACAGCCTCACTTTAAAGAAGGCCAAGAAGGAACTGTTGCCATGGCTCCACTGTCTGTCTGCGTCTTTTGCGGCTCGCGCCCGGGCAATGATCCCGCGTTCGAGGCGGACGCCACACGTCTGGGTCAAGGGATTGCCGAGCAAGGCTGGCGGCTGGTCTATGGTGCGGGCGATGTGGGGCTGATGGGGGCCGTGGCGCGTGCCGCGCAAAGCGCGGGCGCGGACACCTTCGGGGTGATCCCGCGCCATTTGGTGGATTGGGAGGTCGGAAAGACGGACCTGACCCGCTATATCGTCACCGAAACGATGCATGAACGCAAAAAGGTGATGTTCATGAACTGCGACGCGGTGGTGGTGCTGCCCGGCGGGGCCGGTTCACTGGACGAGTTGTTTGAGGTGCTGACATGGCGGCAGTTGGGCTTGCATGAAAAGCCGGTGGTGCTGGTCAATACGCATGGGTATTGGGATGCGCTGGTGGCGCTGGTCGATCACGTGGTGGCCAGCGGCTTCGCCGATGCGACATTGCAGGATTACTTCACGGTGGTACCGGACGCTCAGACAGCGCTTGATAATTTGACGTGACCTGAAAGTGACGCAGTTCCATGGCTGTTTTGCGACGCCGAAAACAAAACAGCGCCCCAAGGGGGCGCCGCTTCTTTTCGGGGCGTAGCGTCGAACTCAGACTTTTTTTGGTGCAAAAGAACCGATTACATCCGGCTGGCGCCATTTTCCGAATTCATCCTGTTCCCCCAGCTTAGCGGTACACGCAGGTGCACGGCGCGGATTGGGAGAGCAACGACAGTCATCACATCCGGGACGCCACATTTTCCCAGTTTACAAGGTTATCAAGGAAGTTGGTCAGATACGCAGGCCGCTTGTTGCGGAAGTCGATGTAATAGGAATGTTCCCACACATCGCAGCCCAGCAGTGCTGTCTGGCCAAAGCAGACGGGGTTCACGCCGTTTTCGGTCTTGGTCACCTTCAGGCTGCCGTCGGTATCCTTGACCAGCCATGCCCAGCCCGAACCGAACTGGCCAGCACCTGCGGCAGAAAACGCATCCTTGAACGCATCAACCGAGCCGAAGCTTTCGGTGATCGCTTTTTCCAGTTCACCGGGCATCGCACTTTCGCCGGGTCCCATCATTTCCCAGAACTGGTTGTGGTTCCAGAGCTGGCTGATGTTGTTGAAAATGCCATTCTGGGCCACCGCATTGGCGTCGTATGTACCTTTGATGATCTCTTCGAGCGACTTGTCTGCCCACTCTGTGCCCTCGATCGCCTTGTTGCCGTTGGTGACATAGGCGTTGTGGTGCAGGTCGTGGTGAAACTCCAGCGTTTCGGCTGACATGCCCTTGGATGCAAGCGCGTCGTGTGCATAGGGAAGGTCGGGAAGTTCAAAAGCCATGAGGGCCCCCTTTGAGTTCGTATTTCAAGCGTCTGACTGACAGATTGTGCACTTTGCCGCAAGATCAAGGCGAATGGTCAAGTATTCTGGCGGCAGGTTGCCGGATATTCAGCCCGGCAGGGACTCTCCCGGTGCCGGTTTGCACGTGCCCGAGCCGAAGGGCCTGTTGTCGTACCCGCGCACTTGCGCGCGGATGTTGAACGCCTTGTCGTTCGGGCGATACTGCAACGTGTAGGTCAGGTTGAAAGAGGTCGCGCCGGATTTGAGGTTTTTGACGTCCCACTTGATGCGGTATTGCCCGTTGCTCAGTGTTTGCAGCGTTGCGGGGATCGGTTTCTTGTAGACATTCATAACGATCGGATCGACGACGATGGCCTTGTTCGCCTCAGGGTCGATGGTGAAGATGATCCGGTCCTGGATAAAGCCGCGCCCTTCCAGCGAATTCATGTCGCAATCATAGGTGGTCGGCGCGGCCTGTGCCGCGGTAGCGACCAAAGCCAATGCGGCGTTGGCGGCCAGTGCCTTAAGATATGCATGCATAAATAGGGTTCTCTACGTTGATCATATGACGCAAAACTGCGTCATGCGCTTTCAGGCTGCAAGGCATTCTTTGAATAAAACTCCTCGCGATCAGAAATAACCCACATGGCTACCGGGCTGCGCCGCGACCTTCAGCAGATTGAACATGTAAACCGCATTCGAGCGGAAGCAGACAATCTCGAAAGCGCCCTCGTCGCGCATCAGAAAGGCTGCAGGCACCTGTGCCATGCGGGTGCGGCGGAACATCCCCGGCGCAAAAGCCGACGCGCGAAAGTCGACCGGGGCCAGCTTGGCCATGACATCCCGCGCACCTTTGCCGGCCACCTTGAACATGGCCCGCGCGTCCGAAACATCGACCACAAGCGCGTGCATCCTGGCGAGGGCCGTGTTCAGCTTCGCGATATTGGCCGCGACCTCTGCATAAGGGCACAGGATCAGCAATTCGTCCGGGGACATCCAGCACAGCCCACGGTCCTTGTCGCAATTGGCCTGCCCCGGTCCGGGCATCTTGACCCCGGCCATGGCGGTTACGGCCCTGGCCAGCGCGGACGCACCCAGGTCGCCGCGCAGGGTGATCATGCCTTGCAACGGCGCTTCGGATACAACGGCGATCCCGTCGGACCATTTGGCCCCGTTCAGGGGAGTGACTGCCTTAGACATCCTGCTTCTTCCCTTCGGCATCATAAAAGACCGGGCTGACGATCCGGGCTGAATAGGTCTTGCCGTCCGTGCCCGGAAAATCGATGACCTCGCCCATGCGGTCGGGGCCGTGCAGCACCAGACCCATGGCGATGCCCTTGTTCAGGTTGGGTGAGTAATAGGTCGAGGTGACGCGCCCCTGCACGCGGCGTTGCCCGTTTTCGTTCGTGCCCTCTGCGACCGCATAGGCCCCGTCTGGCAGGACAGACTCATCGGTCGTTTCCAACCCGACCAACTGCCAACGCTCGGGATCGGCCATGTGCTCGCGCAGATGCGCGCGCTTGCCAAGGTAGTCCTCTTTCTTCTTGGACAGTGCCCAGTGCAGGCCAAGGTCCTGAGGGATCACCGTGCCATCGGTTTCATCCCCGATCATGATGAACCCTTTTTCGGCGCGCAGTATGTGCAGCGCCTCGGTGCCATATGGCATCACGCCAAGCTCCTCGCCCACGACCATCAACGCATCCCAGAACGCTTGGCCCTCGGACGCGGGCACGGCGATTTCATAGCTGAGCTCCCCCGAGAACGAGATGCGGTAGACACGGGCATCAAAGCCGCCCAGCGTGCCGTCGGCCCAATCCATGAAACCCAGCGCCTCTTTGGACACATCCATGCCCCCCAGCGCCTCAAGTGCCTTGCGCGCATTGGGGCCGACCACGGCTATCTGGGCGTATTGCTCCGTCACGTTGGCGACGTAGACCTGCCAGTCCCACCATTCGGTCTGCAGCCATTCCTCCATGTGGGCATGGATGCGTTCGGCCCCGCCGGTGGTGGTGTGGCACAGGAACGTGTCCTCATCGATGCGCGCCACGACGCCGTCGTCGATCAGGAAGCCGTTTTCACCGCACATGAGGCCATAGCGGCACTTGCCCGGTTTCAGAGTGCTCATGAGGTTCGTGTAAAGCATGTCGAGGAAACGGCCCGCATCCGGCCCCTTGACAATGATCTTGCCAAGGGTCGAGGCATCGAGCAGGCCAAGGTTCTCGCGCACATTCTTTGTCTCGCGCATCACTGCGTCATGCACACTCTCGCCTTGGCGGACATAGGCGTAGGGGCGGCGCCATTGGCCAACAGGTTCAAAGTCCGCCCCGTTTTCAGCGTGCCAGTCGTGCATCGGCGTGCGCCGCAACGGCTGAAACACCTCACCACGCGCCTCGCCCCCGATAGCGCCCATGGAAATGGGCGTGTAGGGCGGGCGGAAGGTGGTTGTTCCGGTCTGCGGGATGGGTTGATCCAATGCATCAGAAAGAATGGCAAGCCCGTTGATATTGCTCAACTTACCCTGATCCGTGGCCATGCCCAGCGTGGTATAGCGCTTGGCGTGTTCGACGCTCTCGAACCCCTCTTGGGCGGCCAGTTGAACGTCAGAAACCTTGACGTCGTTCTGGAAATCAAGCCACGCCTTGCCACGCAGTCCGATGCCGGCGCCCTGCGGCATCAACCACACGGGGGCCATTGGGGCCTCATCCAGACTGTCGCCTTCGGGGGCCCTGACCTTGGCCGGGGTCTGACCACAGGCACGGGCCGCTGCGCGCCCTTTGGCGTGCGCATCGCCGACGATCTCCATCAGCCCGAAATGGCCGTTGGCGGACCCTGCGGGGCTGACAAAGGCCGCGCCATCCGCGCCAAGGGGCGCTTTATCCACATCCGGGCGGAACATCGCGAAATCATTGTCCCACACCAGCTTGCCCCCGCAATGGGACCACAGATGCACGACCGGAGACCATCCGCCCGACATGGCAACAACGTCGCAGGCGATTTCTTCCAGCACGGCCCCTTCACCTGCTTGCGCGCAGACCGCGACGCCGGTGACGCGCTTGGAGCCCAGCACCTTGGCGATGCCATGGCCCATCAAGATGCGAATGCCGGCATCGCGCGCCTGCGCGATCAGGGGACTGTCGAAAGGGGGCACGCGCGCGTCCAGAATGGCGGGCACGTTCAGGCCCGCGGCATGCAGCGCGAGCGCTGTGCGATAGGCGTCATCGTTGTTGGTGACAACCACCGTGCGATCCCCGGAACTGACACCGAAGTTCACCACAAAGTCGCGCACGGCCCCTGCCAACATCACGCCGGGGATGTCGTTGCCCGCGAAACTCAGGGGGCGTTCAATGGCCCCGGTCGCGGTGATCGTATGGCGCGCGCGGATGCGCCACAGACGGTGGCGCGGGCCTTTGGTGTCGGGCGCATGGTCAGTCAGGCGCTCGTAACCCAGCACGTAGCCATGGTCATAGACCCCTGCCCCCATGGTGCGGCTGCGCAGGCGCACATTGGGCATGGCCGACAGCTCGGCCACCAGTTCGTCCACCACTTTGTCCACAGGCTTGCCATTGACCGTGCCGCCATCTACCGGCGCACGTCCGCCCCAATGGGCGGTCTGTTCCAGCACCAGCACCTCGGCCCCGGCATGGGCTGCGGATTTGGCCGCGATCAGGCCCGCGATCCCGCCGCCTACGACCAGCACATCGCAGAACGCATAAAAATGTTCGTAGGTGTCGGCATCGCGCGCTTTCGGGGCGCGGCCCAGACCCGCCGCCTGCCGGATGAAGGGTTCGTAGACATGTTTCCACAGCGGACGCGGGTGGATAAACATCTTGTAGTAGAAACCCGCAGGCATGAAACGCGCCAGTTTCGCGTTGATCGCGCCCACGTCGAATTCAAGGCTGGGCCAGTGGTTCTGACTGTTGGCATTCAGCCCGTCGAACAGCTCGGTCGTGGTGGCGCGCTGGTTGGGTTCGAACCGGCCTTCGGAGCCGAGGTTGACCAGCGCATTCGGTTCCTCGACCCCGCTCGCCACGATTCCGCGCGGGCGGTGGTACTTGAACGACCGGCCCACCAGCATCTGATCATTGGCAAGCAGGGCCGAGGCGAGCGTGTCGCCTGTATAGCCCTTGAGGCTTTGACCATTGAAGGAAAAGCGAACCGGTGCGTCGCGATTGACGAGACGGCCCTGTGCGGCGAGGCGTGTGCTCATGATCGACCCTTGATGCGGGCGGAAGCGTGGGCGCCTCCGGCGGGAGTATTTTTGACGAAAGGAAGGGGGATCACGACAGCGCCCTCCACGACCAGCCGGGCCGTTTTTCGCTGATGGCGTCGCGGATGGCCTGCGGCGGTTCAGTGGTTTGTGCGGAATATGTGCCGAATACCTCGAGCGTCATGGTGCAGCGGGCGGCGTGGAACCACTTGCCGCATCCATACACGTGCCGCCAGCGTTCAAAGTGCACGCCTTTGGGGTTTTCGCGCAGGAACAGGTAGCCCTCGAAATCCGCGTCGGACGAGTCGGGTCCAAAGCGTGTCAGATGCGCCTCGCCACCGGCGTGGAACTCGGTCTCTTCCCCGGTTTGGCCGCAGCACGGACAGGTCAGGATTAGCATGTCAGCGTTCCTCTTTCGGGTGCGGACGCGAAACAGGCGGGCGTCGCGAGACGCCCGCCTGATGCGGTATGGTGAAGTTGGGTTGCGTTATTCGCTGGGTGCGACCGGGGATTCAGCTGCCGGTGGCGTGATAGCGGTTTCGCCCCCTGCAATTTCCCCACCACCGCCGAATGTCCCGACAATGGCAAGGAGTGCGACAATGCCCACGATGAGGCCAAAGGCGATGAGCAGCCCGCGCCCGCTGGTGCCGCCGGCGCGGTGAATGTTGGTGTTTTGATAGTCTGACATGATGTAAACTCCTGTCTGTGAGCCTTCATCTGAGCAGGTTTTCCAGAGCGCGCAATCGACGCCTGGACGCTTGCGCAAAACGGGCTGCGCCTGGCCGTTTCGGCCTCCGCCCGTGGGCTGCGTCCCGCCGGTTTGGCGAATTTACGTGACGCCGCCGCCGCGTTTGTGGCAATGTCAGGCAAAGTTGACAGGAGAGACTGATGAGCAAGGAAATGGGTGCTATTCTGGTATTTGGCGCCATCATGGTGGGCGCGTTGATCATGTTCGCATTTGAACGCCGCGCCGCCGCCAAGCGCAAGGAGGCCCGTGGGGGACGCGAAGTGGATGTGAGCAACCTGATCGCGTTCGGCTCTGCCGCCGGTGAGGGGAAGAAGACGCACGACTAACCGACCTAGCATGGCGCGCGCCCGCACATTGCGACCCAATTCACCAGCCGATCGCCAAAGCCCCATTGCATCGTGGACACCGCCAGCAAAACCACGTTGGAGAAGCTGAAAACGTCCGCACGACGGCGCAACATATCGAAATTGCGCTCTTCGGTCAGAAAATCGACTGAAAAGCCTTCCTTGGGCAACTCCGTTGGCGGCACTCCGTCCTTGAGTGCGGTCAGCTCGATCCCGTACTCGTGCAGCAGCTTTTCGACGGATTTCTGCCGCTCAAGTTCGATCTGCGCCAGCCGGTCCGAGAAAAACAGGATGGCCGAGGCATTCCCCAAAGCACCAAAGCGCTGAAACACTTCGGCATTGCCAAACGAAAGAGCCGCCAATGTCCCGACAGCCCATGCGGCAAGGCCCAGGTAGGCCATGCGTTGGGTAAAGCGGTGCAGGATTGAGTTCAACGACAGCATTCCTAGTGCGCCACCCCAGCCGCAACGCTTTCGTCGATGAATTTCCCCGCCCGGAAGCGGTCGAGCGAGAATTCGTCCGTAAGCGGCGATCGTCCCTTGGCCATCAGTTCCGCCATCGCCCAGCCGGACCCGGGGATCGCCTTGAACCCGCCTGTGCCCCAGCCGCAGTTGATGAACACGCCTTCGACCGGCGTTTTGGACAGGATGGGCGAGCGGTCGCCCGTCACGTCCACGATTCCACCCCATTGCCGCAGCATCTTGAGCCGCGAAATCATCGGGAAGGTTTCGATCAGCGCGCGTACCGTTTCCTCGATGTGGTGAAAACTGCCGCGCTGGGTGTAGTTGTTGTAACCGTCCGTGCCGCCACCGATCACCATCTCGCCCTTGTCGGATTGCGACATGTAGCCATGGACCGTGTTGGCCATCACCACAACGTCCATGCAGGGTTTGATCGGTTCGGATACCAGCGCTTGCAGCGCCACTGATTCGATGGGCAGACGGAAGCCCGCCATGTTCGCCACGTCCCCCGAATGGCCTGCAACGACGATGCCCAGCTTGGCGCAGTCGATGGGCCCTTTGGACGTATCCACACCCACAACCTTGCCGCCGTCGCGCCGGATCGCCGTCACTTCGCATTTCTGGATCACGTCCATGCCCATGTCCGAACACGCCCGCGCATAGCCCCACGCCACCGCGTCGTGGCGTGCCGTGCCGCCGCGTGCTTGCCAGAGCCCCCCGAGTACAGGGTAGCGCGGCCCGTCGATGCTGATGATCGGGACCAGTTCCTTGACCTTTTCGGGGCCGATGAATTCGGTGGTGACCCCTTGCAGCGCATTGGCATGGGCTGTGCGTTGATAGCCGCGCACTTCGTGATGGGTCTGGGCCAGCATGATGACCCCGCGCGGGCTGAACATGACGTTGTAGTTCAGATCCTGACTCATCGTTTCATAGAGCGAACGGGACTTTTCGTAGATCGCCGCTGACGGATCTTGCAGGTAATTGCTGCGGATGATGGTGGTGTTGCGCCCCGTATTGCCGCCCCCAAGCCAGCCTTTTTCAAGGATGGCGACGTTGGTGATCCCGTAGTTCATGCCAAGGTGATAGGCAGTGGCCAGACCATGCCCCCCTGCCCCGATGATGATCACATCGTATTTGGGCTTGGGTTCCGGCGCGCGCCATGCGCGTTCCCAGCCCGCATGGTATCGGGCGGCTTCGCGGGCGATGGCAAAGGCAGAATATCGTTTCATGTCGCGGCGCGCTCCGGCACTGGAATCGATGGGGTCACTCTTGGCTGTGTAATGACCGCTGGCGCAAAGAAAAAGGCCAGCGCGGGCGGCACTTTCTGTCGGATTTGCGACACCGCGTCGCGCGCGGATGCCCAAGCGCTGTGCAAGTCCCCTTGGGGCGCGTTGCTTTGCCCCTTTTGCTGGGACGGCTCAGGGGTTACATGGGCGCAAATGAGAGATGGAAAAGGCGGTTTATGCTGTTCTGGATCATAACGGGTGGTCTGACGTTGCTGGTTGTGGCGACATTGGCACGTGCGCTGATGCGCGACGGCGCGGACAGCCGCCCCCCGGCCGCTTATGATCTGGCGGTGTATCGCGACCAGTTGAAAGAGGTCGCGCGCGATCTGGAACGTGGTGTGGTCAGCCCGGCGGATGCCGAGCGGGCCAAGACCGAAGTGTCGCGCCGCATTCTGGCGGCCGACGCCGCCCTGCAGCGCCACGAAACTGCGGCGATGCGCAAAGGCAGCGCGCCGGTTGTGGCGGGCCTGTCGGCGGCAGTGCTGATCGGGGGCGCCTTTGCTATCTACCTGCAGCTTGGCGCGCCGGGCTATGGCGATCTGGCTTTGTCGGATCGAATCGAGGCGGCGCAAATGCTGCGCAACGACCGGCCCAGTCAGGCAAGCGCCGAGGCTGGCCTGCCCGCATCCCCCGCGACAGATGTCAGCCCGGACTATGTCGCATTGGTCGAACAGTTGCGTGAAGCAGTGCAGAGCCGTCCCAATGACGTGCAAGGCTTGAACCTGCTGGCCCAGGCCGAATCCCGCCTTGGCAATTTCGCCGCCGCCCATGCGGCCAAGGCGCAGGCGATCACCCTCAAGGGTGACGACGCGACGGCTGCCGATTTCTCGGAATATGCGGACCTGCTGATCCTTGCGGCGGGGGGCTATGTCTCGCCCGAGGCCGAGCGGATGCTGGAACGCACCTTGTCCATGGACCCCACAGATGGGGCAGCGCGCTATTACTTCGGGCTGATGATGGCGCAGACCGGACGTCCAGACACGGCCTTGCGCATCTGGGATCAGTTGCTGCGCGAAGGGCCTATGGATGCACCTTGGATCGCGCCCATCGATGCCCAGATCGGGGATATGGCGATGCGCGCCGGCGTCGATTATGCCCGCCCCACCTCTGGCTCCGGGCGCGGCCCGAGTGCTGCCGATATCGACGCCGCAGGCGACATGAGCCCGGCCGAGCGGATGGAGATGATACGCGGCATGGTTTCGGGCCTTAGCGACCGTCTGGCAACCGACGGCGGCCCGGTCGAGGATTGGGCGCAGCTCATCTCGGCTCTTGGAGTGTTGGGTGAACGGGATCAGGCGGCGGCGATTTTCGACAATGCACGGGACGTGTTCGGCGATGACGCGTCGGCGATGGATATCCTGAATCAGGCGGCGGACCGGGCAGGCCTGCAATGATCACCGACGACACCTATGCTTTCGTGGCCGCCCTGCCCCCGATGCGCGCCCTCATGGGTCTTGATCTGGGGGACAAGACCATTGGCGTGGCGGTGTCGGACACGTTCCTGTCCGTGGCCACACCCTTGGAAACCGTGCGGCGCAAGAAGTTCGGACTGGATGCAGCGCGCCTTGTCACCCTGATCACCGAACGCAACGTGGGTGGTCTGGTGCTGGGCCTGCCGCGCAACATGGATGGCTCCGAAGGGTCGCGCTGCCAGTCCACCCGCGCGTTCGCGCGCAATTTCGCCAAATTGTGGGACGGGCCCGTCACCTTCTGGGACGAACGGCTCAGCACCGTGGCCGCAGAAAAGGCGCTTCTGGAGGCGGATACGACCCGCAAACGTCGCGCAGAGGTCATTGATCACGTGGCGGCAGGGTATATCCTGCAAGGGCTGCTGGATCGACTGGCAGTGATCAAGAGGCAGGCATGACCGATACCGTCCCCAACGCACTTGTGTGGAAACGCAAAGAGGTCGACAGCCCCTGCGTGCAGATCTGCGTGATCCATCCCGAAACGCGCCTGTGCGCAGGCTGTGCGCGATCCATCGACGAAATCAGCGCATGGGGCCGGATGAGCGCGGATGAGCGGCGCGCCATCATGGCCGAATTGCCCACCCGCGACGCAGCCCCAAAGGGGCGCCGGGGTGGGCGCAACGCGCGGTTGAAGCGATAGGCGCGAGAGCCTAGAACTCCATTCCGATCATGCGATCCTCGGCCGCGATGGCGCCGTACCAATTGCGCGGGATCCACATGATCGGACCGCCCGTGACAGGCAGTGGCACGATCGGAATACCTGAATAGCCGTTGAGCACCCGCACCACGTGATCCATGCAGTTGTTGCCCACCACCATATAGCCGGACTTTTGCGCCATGTAGGCGGCAGTCAGGCCAGCGCCGGGGTTGGGTGTATGGGTCTTTATCGCCTTGTAAGACTGGTAGGGATAGTATGTCTTGCCATTCTCGCGCCGTCCGGTGCGCATGGCCGACATCATCTTGGATTTCGATCCGGTTTCGATGAACATGCCGTTGTCCATCAGGGGCGGGATTGGAATGCCCGACGTTTCGGTCGACCCATAAGTCCAACTGCCGTCATCGTTCTTGAAGCCCCAGCCGACATGACCCAGTTCCAGCGGGATATCGGGCAGCAGGAACACGACCGCGTTCGCCTCGACCGAGCTGCCGCCGCAGGTGCTGTCGGGCACGTCCCATTCGCCCCACATGTGCAAGCCGCTGAAATTGCAGCGATCCGGTTTGGCGAAATAGTGCCCATTGATGGTATTGGGCATGGAGTAACAGGCCTGATCCCAGTTCTGACCGCCGGGAATATCCCACAGAATCGCCGAGTGTTGGCGGTATCCCGGTTTGGAGCAGCGATCCGCCTTGGGTTGGCCCCAATGCATTGCCTTGGCCGATGTCATCGCGGCGGATGCGCTCAATTCGTCGCTTTTGGCCGTTTCACCAGCCTCTTCTGCGGCCGCGCGCGCACGGATCGCTTCGGCCCGGTCCTTGGCCGCTGCTTCCAGTTTGTCCTTCAGTTCGGCACAAGCATGAGCGGGCTGCCAATGGTCGTCCGTGTCATCCAAAACAGCGGTTTCAGGCTGAATCTGCATTTGCACCAGCGTGCCGGCATCAAAGGGGCCAATACGCTTTTCCCCGTCACTCAAAAAGTAAGGCATCCGCCTGTCTCCGTTCAAAAAATCTGCTGTTTTGCCAGCCGTGGGTCCGCCACGACGTGCACACTTGATTTGATTTTGAAATTTGGACAGTCAGGCTTTCCAGACTTTCCGAAAGCACAATTCCCACGATAATGACGCGGCGGTCTAATTCTCCGCCCACCAGACCCGATCCACAGGCATGGGCGGCCGGAAATAGGCGATCATGCGCCCGTCTTGATCGGCCGTTGCCGCGGTCCCCCAAGGGGCCACACCGTGCAGGGTCAGCCGGTGCATAACCACGGCGCCAGCGCGGGACAACGGGATGGGGATGCGCGCGCATTCCTCAAAACAGCGTTTACGGGCCGCGACATAGATGTCGGTCACATCCACGCCCCCCATATCCGCCCGCCCGCGCAGGGCATCTTCGAACGCCTGTTGCATGATCCGGTGGCTGCCCTGCCATGCCACAAGGGGGGCGGCATCGGCACTGGCCTCGCTCAGCGCGATCCCAAGGATGAACTGATGTGGTTCCTGAACGTAGCGGCGCTTGGGTGTGCCCTGCCCGATGACCCCGTCCACATGCGCGGCATCGCGATTTCTCCGATAGGCAAAACCTGCGTCAGTTTCCCCCGCACGCGGGCGCGGATATCCGGGATACACCACCGAAACCTGTGCCCGGTGCAGCGCTGGCCAACCGCCACAATGCTGTGTAGCGAATGCGACCGCTTGTCCTGACAGCGACGCAGACCCGGCCACGCGACCCGCTGCATCGTTGTCCAGCGCATCGAGACCGACAAACCATGTGCCCTCGCATTGGTGCCACTGTGCCAATTCGGGCGCACGGACGGCAGCGCGCGCGGCTTCGCGGGCGGACAGGCTCCAGTCCCGCGTCGCGGGTTCGGGGGCAAAGACTTGCCAACCATCCCGCGCAAAGCTCATCCCCAGATGGCCTTGCGCAGCATGTTGAGCGCAACCAGAACAAGAAACATCGCAAAGATGCGCTTGAGCGGACCGGGGTCCATCGCATGGGCCAATTTGACCCCCAAGGGGGCCGTGATCAGCGTCATCGCGATGACGACGCCAAAGGTGATCAGGTTGACCGCTCCAAGCGAAAAGGGCGGCACGGGCCCCTGCATCTGCACCAACAGGAAACCGACGACGGCAGGCACTGCGATCAAGACTCCAAAGCCGGCAGCCGTTGCCACGGCACGGTGTATTGGCACGCCGAAGAGGGTCATCAGCGGCACGCCGAAACTGCCGCCTCCAATACCCATAAGCACCGACAGAAACCCGATGAACGGCGATGCAATGGCGCGCGGGATTCCGGCCGGCATCTGCGTGCCCAATCGCCAGTCCTTGCGCCCGAACCCCAGATACAGGCCCACAATCAGCGCCAGACAGCCAAAGATCGCCTGCAACGTGCTTGAGCGCAGTTGCGCCACCACAAGCACCCCCAGCACTGCCCCCACAACGATCCCCGGCGCCCATGTCCGCAAGATGTCCCACTCCACGGCACCCTTTTTGTTGTGTGAATGCACTGTGCGGACCGAGGTGACGATGATCGTCGCCAGTGATGTGGCCAGACACATCTGCATCAGATCAGGCCCGTCATAGCCCAAGGTCTGAAATGCAAAATAGAACGCAGGCACCAGAATAATGCCTCCGCCGACACCTAAAAGCCCGGCCAGCACGCCCGCAAATGCGCCAATGGCGGCAAGCAGGGCAAGCATTTGAAGAACAAGGGCAGTTTCAGGCATTGTGCGGCTCTTTTTGCAGGGTCCGCGCCTGCTACACCGCTTTGGCCTCGGGGGCCAGAGCGGTCACATGAGCCAGCGCCGCCTCGACCAGTTCGGGACCGGCATTGGGCAACACTGCCCCCTCGCTCAGCGTCCGCCGCCAAGCCCGCGCGCCGGGGCGGCCCGCAAACAGGCCCAGCATGTGGCGGGTGATCTGGTGCAAACGCCCACCCGCACTCAGATGCGCTTCGATATAGGGCAGCATGGCAAGGGCGACATCCTCGGCCTGCCGGTCCTTGCCCTGCCCAAAGACGCGGCGGTCGGCCTGTGCAAGAATATCCGCGGGCTGGTGATAGGCCGCCCGCCCGATCATCACCCCGTCCAGTCCCGCATCCAACATCTCAAGCGCCTGATCCAGAGTGTCGATGCCGCCGTTGATCGAGATATGCAAATTCGGGAACAGCCCCTTCATCCGCATCACCAGATCGTAGTCCAGGGGGGGCACATCGCGGTTTTCCTTGGGGCTTAGGCCCTGCAACCACGCCTTGCGCGCATGGATCGTGACCCGCTCACACCCGGCGGCCACGATCTGGGCAAGGAACTCGGGCAGGACGGTTTCCGGGTCCTGTTCATCGACCCCGATGCGGCATTTGACGGTGACCGGCACATCCACGGCATCCCGCATTGCGCCGACACACTTGGCCACCAGTGGTGCATCGCGCATCAGCACCGCGCCGAACGTGCCCGACTGCACGCGATCAGAGGGGCAGCCGCAATTGAGGTTGATCTCATCATACCCCGCATCCGCCCCCATCCGCGCAGCTTGCGCCAACTCGCCCGGCTCGGACCCTCCCAGTTGGAGCGCCACGGGATGTTCCTCCGGGTGGTGATCCAAAAGATGCACAGCCCCTCCACGCACAAGCGCAGGCGCGGTCACCATTTCGGTGTAAAGCAACGCCTGCGCACTGAGTTGACGGTGAAAGAACCGACAGTGGCGGTCGGTCCAATCCATCATCGGAGCCACGGATAATCTGCTACTTACGCCAAGCTGCGATTTTACCGCCTTTTCCAATACTTATCTCCGAGTGCTCAAGTTCGTCTATGTTCGATTTCTTGCCATTTAGGCCCATTATCTGCTACATTTACAACACGTGTTGTAAAATGAAAGGCCATGTTGTAAATCATGGGAACCATCATAAAGCGTCGTCGCAAGAATGGCACCATAGCTTGGCTCGCTCAAATCTCAGTGATGCGGCAAGGTAAAGTCCTACTTCGCGAAAGTCAGACATTCGAGCGCAGATCAACCGCTGCGGCGTGGATCGAAAACCGCGAAGAAAGTCTTGCACGACCCGGTGCCCTTGATGCGCTCAAATCTCAACCGAAAAGTAAGAAGACACCGACCTTGGCCGATGCCATCGACAGGTATGTCCAAGAAAGCAACAAACAGATCGGTCGGACCAAGACCCAAGTTCTGAAGAGCATCAAGACGTTTGATATCGCGGACCAACACTGTGACGCGATAACCAGCGCCGACATCGTCGAATTTGCGCAAGAGAAGCTGAACAGCGGCGTCCAGCCTCAAACAGTCTCCAACTACCTTTCCCATCTCGGTGCGGTGTTCTCCATCGCCAGACCCGCATGGGGCTTTCCACTAAACGCGCAGGCTATGGAGGACGCCCGGAAAGTGGCGGACAAACTGGGTATCACCGGCAAGAGCCGTGAACGGGATCGGCGTCCCACGCTCGATGAACTAGACCAACTGATGCAACACTTCCTCGACCGCTCACGGCGTCGCCCCACCTCCATCCCCATGCACCGGATCATCGCCTTTGCCATCTTTTCCACCCGACGGCAGGAAGAGATCGTCCGCATCCGCTGGAAGGATCTCGACGTGGAAGGCAAACGCATATTGGTCCGGGACATGAAGAACCCCGGCGAAAAAATCGGCAACGATGTCTGGTGTGATCTGCAGGAACAGGCTCTGGCGATCATCGAGGCCATGCCATTGATAGAAGACGAGATATTCCCTTACTCAACGGATGCCATCAGCGCAGCGTTCACGCGCGCCTGCAAGCTTCTGGAAATAGAGGGACTGCACTTTCACGATCTGCGGCATGACGGAGTTTCACGCCTGTTCGAGCTTGGCCTCAATATTCCGTACGTTGCCGCCAATTCAGGCCATCGGTCTTGGACGTCACTAAAGCGCTATACGCACCTACGTCAAACTGGCGACAAGTACGCTGATTGGACTTGGCTGGCTGAAGTCACGAAGCGGGACAACGCGCTTAAATTGGTCCGGAATGGCCAGTTCCCACGGAAACGTCGCTCAGACAGAGGCGTCTAGCCGAAGTAAGGTTCTAGGTGCAAGTTACAGCGCTCGGATGAATCTATATAAACCATACTGACTATTATGCGAATTTGACTTGTCAGCGCAAAGTTAAAATGTCCCACATCTGCAAAGTAGAAGTGTCACACTTCCCTGTTGATCAAGCAGGATTGGAGCGTGACCGTGGGATTGGTGACGATGAGCGAACGCGAGCTGAACCGCATCGAGGTGCTGAGTGAAGTTACGCAAGGCCGGATGACGGTTGTGATGGCAGCGCATGTTTTGGGATTGAGCCGCAGACAGACGCAACGACTGATCAAGACCTTTCGATCTGACGGCGCTGCTGCCATCCGGCACAAAGCGCGTGGTCGCAGGTCGAACAATCAAATCAATCCAGCGATCCGTGACTACGCCGTCGCATTGGTCAGAGAACGATATGTCGACTTTGGACCGACATTCGCGGCTGAGAAGCTGGCAGAAGAACACGATCTCAAAGTGTCGCGTGAGACGCTGCGCAAATGGATGCAGGACGCCGGGATTTGGCTGTCTCGCAAGCAACGGCGAACGTTTCACCAACCGCGTTTGCGCCGCGAATGTCTTGGCGAGCTGGTCCAAATCGACGGGTCCGATCATCGTTGGTTCGAAGATCGCGGCCCCGCTTGTACTCTTCTTGTGTTTATCGATGACGCTACCAGTACGTTGATGCAGCTGCGGTTTGTGCAATCGGAAAGCACCTTTAGCTACTTCGAAGCGCTTGATCTGTATCTTGCGGCGCATGGACGTCCCGTGGCGTTTTATTCCGACAAACACACAGTGTTCCGCGTGGCCAATCAATCCGCAAAATCGGGGCACGGCATGACCCAATTTGGCCGCGCATTGAATGCGTTCAACATTGAGATTCTATGCGCAAACAGTTCACAAGCCAAAGGCCGCGTTGAACGCGCCAATCGGACATTGCAGGATCGTTTGGTCAAAGAACTTAGGCTTGCGGGCATTTCTGACATGGACGCGGCCAATGCCTTCCTGCCTGGCTTTACAGTGCGTTACGGGCTGCCAAGCCTTGCTACCGTTTGTGCTTGGAGTAACATTTCTACTTTGCACAACCAGCGACATTTCTACTTAGTTGCAACATGGCCAAGAATAAAAATTTCTGATAAGTTCTGAAATTGTTGCCCTACCCTGCTCAAACGGCCCAAGGCTGCGGTTTGCAATACAAGCTGATTCCGCGTTGCAGCATCCCCAAAGCGGAATTTGGCGGCGATCAGAAACACCGACAATGGCGTCGCGTTTTACAGGAAATCTATCAGAAAACCGCTATTGAAGAGCCATCCAGGATTATCCGTGTTACTTTGGCGGCGTTTTGAACCGCTCTTGGAGGTTCTCTTTGTCCTCGATCAGTTCTGCGAGTTTCCCATTCCAGTGCGGATCGAGGCCACCATGGCAAGTATGGCATAACGTCACGAGATTACTCGCAACTGTCGCACCCGATTTTTCCCAAGGGCGCAAATGATGCACGTGTAGTTCGACGTTGACATTGTTGTTCGGGCTTTGCCCACATACACGGCATCTGTAGTTGTCTCTTTCCAGTATCTTCATGCGCGCCTTTTTGGACGGCGCACGCCTCAAGGCTGCTGCTAGATTTTCATCTGGGACGCTGCTGAACATTCCATAACCGCTGCTCGTCATAGGTTTCGGCTCCAAGTGTTCTGGGATGCAGGCTTCAGCAAGTTGAAGTTGGATTGCCGCTGCACCTCCTCGTTCCCAAAAAAGACAGAGCTCTCCGACGTTTGTCAGAAATGGAAGCGGCATTCCTTCAGATAATTGGTGGCCTCGGTTCAGACGATCATAGGACAAAATTGAAGGTTCACGGAGTTCAATGCGGCCTTCCTTATCCGCGTATTCTACAAAAATCGTATGAAATGAGATCATATTGCCTTGACGTTCGTCATTGTAAATCCGCACAAAATAGCACTGAACATCAGGCTTAGCGTTTTCCAAAGAAGCCTCCTAAACCTGCACGCATATGTTTCTTGGGCTTCTGCCCTGAGTTTGCGAAGTTCGAAGCTCTTTTCGATTGGGTAGCGCAATTATCCACCCAGAATTCGGCATCCCGTGAAAGTGCGGAAAGTAGCTCTATTCTGTCGAACTTCAGCGGATTTCTTGACTGACGTTTCATACAAGCTTCCAATAATTCAGTCTTCGACGACACGGTTTTCAGTTTTTTCGCCCCAAAATTCCTGATACTTTGGGCCGTGGCTTTCTGGTTGCTGACCTTTTTCGGGTTTGCTCATCATGATCGGCAACGGTGCGGGTAAATCGGGACCGACAATGATTGCCTCGCCCTGTGATAGAGATGGGATAAAGGCAGCGGCGCTACGATCAAGATCACCGCATGCTCTTTCAATGGTTTCCCGGTCTCGCTCATTGGTAAGCCGATGAACAAAGAGGGTTCCAAGCTGACTGAGAACATCCTGTGGCACATCTCTGGGTCGCTGCGTCGCAACAACGGTCGTGAGACCGTACTTCCTGCCTTCCTTGGCGATGAGACCAAAGGCATCGAGGTTGACGCTATTCTGTTCGTCGCCGACAGATCGGCCAATGAACTGGTGAGCTTCATCCAACAGGCAAACAAGCGGGTTTTGTCGAAAACGCCCCTGTCGCGCGATGCCAAGTAGATAGCGCCCAAGAGCGTTGAGGAGTAGCTCACGTGCATTGTGCTTAAAACTCACATTCTCGAATGAAAGGACCAAAGCCCGTGCATTCGGATCAATGAGAAACGCCTCGATTTCTGCACATATATCCAACCCTTCTTGAGAAAAGAAACATGACATATCGGGTGAGTTTAAAAGCGTCTCGATCCGAATAACCAAGGTATTGTTGTAGCCTACTTGCCTCGGATCCGACGCGCCAAATCTACCGTCCGCATTCGCCGGGAACAGGCACTCTTTGCCGATTTGGTTTGAAAGCACTTTGAGATCGAAGTCACAGTCATCTGCCGCCAACTGATCGGCAAGCATCAGCTGAACGCGGCCGAGAGGTTTTCTCTCATGGTTTGCTTTCGAAATGGTTCTGTTCTCGTCAAGGTGGATAAATCCAACCGTTTGGTTGTTATGCTGAATCTCGATTCGAAGAGCGTCGCTGCCTTCGACGGCATGCTGCGGAAATCGCTCTGGGTCTGCCAACAACAGGCGGGCCAGTCTCAAGCTGATAATTGCACTCCGAAGAGTGGGGCCTTGGCTTTGCCCAGTTGGTCTAAGTAAGGCATTCAAGTCTAGCTCGGACAGCTTTTCGCAAGGGAACCTTACCAAGCGTCCGTCAGCAGCTTGGTCATTGGAGAAATCATACTCCCCTGCGTTGGCAACCTTTCCCGCGAACTCTCCAGTGGGATCGAATAGTATACACTTTCCACCGATACGCACGATCTCATTGGCAAGGCGGGAAACCGTCCAGCTCTTACCCCCGCCAGTAGCACCAAAGACCCCGCAATGACGACCGAACAGTTTCTCCGGTGGAATACTGAGAGCCGCATCTTCCAACCCAGAAATGTGGCCTAATTCGACGAGCAAGCGCCCGCCATCACGCTTTTCGTCGCCTTCGAGGGCGTCCTTGATGGAATTGGACAGCGCCCCGCCTTCTGCGAGGTAAACCCCATCACCGACCCTTGGCAGAGTGTTGATCCCACGCGTTACCTTCCGAGTTGTCTTACTCACGGTAGCCAATAATTGGACGCGTCCCTGCGGCTCTACCGAGGGATCGGTCTCGATTTGGTGCTCAAGGACGTTTCGTTGTCTGTCAGGAATACCAACCTCCGTCACACGTCCTAAGATTGCAGCCCGGTCACAATCGACAAAGACGAAATCACCCACAGACCCCTTCGCCAGGCCGCGTCGGCCGAGGGCTGCAAGTGCATTCGGCAAGGTAAGTTCTACGAAACTGGCAGTCACCCTTGTGACCGATCCAATGCGTTTCGACGGGTCGATCAGGGAGGCAAGTTCCGTCATGCGCCACTGCCCTCGCGCAGCTTCTCAAGCCGATCCTTCAAAAGCTGGCGATCCGTCTTTCCCGAAATCATTGGCAGGGCATCGGCAATATCTTCGAAACGGCCATTCAACATCGTGATGCGCGTATCGCCCTGCTGCACAAGCCGCGCGATCTTGCTCTGGTACGGACGCTGTCCTCCTAAATCGAGGTCAATTTCCTGCACCTCTTCATCGAAGAGTTTTTGATGGTCTATGAACCCTCGATCACAAAGCACAACGCGCAACGACAGATTCGTTTCCATAGCAGACCAGATCGGGGCGCTGATGTGATCGTCCGCGAAACCAAATCCTGAAACGATCAGCGTGGTGTCGGGGTCGCGCAAAGCTGCCTGCAATGACGCGAACATGTCGAGATATGGACTTTCGAACGCCTCCTGATACTTCGTAGAACGTGGGTAGATCAGGACTGGTTTGCGGTCCTCGCCGGGGTCATCGACGCTACGGATAACAACCTCATCGGACCGTCGCCGCCAATCCACTGACCCGTGCAGCTTGTAGAGGTGAAACACTCCGTCAAGGTAGTCGGCCCTCGTGCTGGAAGCGGCTCTCCGAACGATGTCATAGTCGAAATGGTCGCGGTTGAACCGCTGTTCGGCACTATGGGAAAATCCGTCAATCAATACAACGCCGAGGCGTAGACCTGCCGTCTCAACGCACAGATCGTAATTCGTGGTGAACAGCTTCACTCGGGGCTTTTCCGGAGATCGGCGGGCGAACTTCTTCAAGAATGCAACGTGTGCGGGCAAATCCGTTTTCGCGCCAACGAAACCTACCTTGTCCAAGATCGTATTCTCTGCGACTCGAACAAACTCAATCAGCTCGTGCAACCAAGGCGCATCAGCGAAATCTGGGTCGTTTTTAGCCCGAATATGGAGCAGCTCAATTTGCATCTTGCAGAGGCTCAATAAGCTTTCGATATCTCCGGCCTTCTGCTTTCCCTCGCTGTCCTTCTGCGGCAGGCCACCCATTACTTTCTTTGCGAGATCGTCAAACTCTTTGTGGTCAACCAAATTTTCATCGGAAACGGCGTCTCGCACAGCATGCCACAGATCGCCCATCCCTGGGGCATTCGGCCCGCCTCCGTTCTTAGCTGAGAAGGACGCCCCAGACCCCAACAGCACTACGACATTGGTTGTATGCAGTGCCCCCAACAGAGCCTCTTCGACCTGCTCCTTGCATCCGGTCTTAGGTTTCTTGCTGGGATCGCACGGGTCTTCCTTCTCACCCTCCCATCGCAGCCACTTGCCGTCGCGTGTTAACAGCCGCAGCAATTCCTTTTTGCCTATCGGTTCTCCATCCCAAAAGTTCTTCAAGCTTCACACCTCAAAATACAATTCTAGGGTGAAACTAAATTAGTTATTCAGTCGGGTAAATCATCCATAAATCATTATTCACCCAGGCGTCGTTGAATTAGGGCTGCAAGCGCATCAATGGCAGCTTTTGAAGCGGAGACTTTTTGGCTTGCATCCGCAGCGAATGACCGCTTTCACCGTCTTTGAAAGATGCCGCTTCCGTCCCGAGCGGTCATAAGGCACTGGTTTCGATGCCGCGGTTGCAGCCCGCATTGCTGACGTCCGCCAGCTTGATTGAAGCAGTGTTTAGGCTTTGGAGGACAACCGATATTGAGAGTATTCCTTCGTTGACTTGCAAGAATGATTGTTTGTCTTTGAAATGTAATTTGGTAGATCGAAAGAAATCGAGGGTATGCACTTGCAGCAGGAAGTCGAAGAGCGATTGAAGGAAAACGCAAGACGCTTCATCGAAGCGGAGGAACCCGAGCGGATCACGGTACAACTCTTGTATGGTGAAGGGTGGGACCATTTACATGACGTCGCCCAGATTGGTAGAGAATTTCGTGTTCTAGTAAATGCAGGCGACATCCCAGGGCTTCGGTCTTTGCCAAGAAACGAGTGGCGCAATCAACGCAATCATGTCGAGTATGCAAGGGATGCCTGACAAAATTTAGGCGCTTACGTCAGACAATGCGGCAAGCGCGAGACGTGTAATCGATCGAAGGTCATATTATAAGGTGAATGAGCTCAGTGCAGACCATCATAGCCAAAACCATAGACGAAATTAGAACTGCTATCGCGCAGTTTGACCGCAATGTCCTCTATCGAGGGCAAACGAAACATTTCGGAAAATTTGGCGCTCCGAGCGCCACAACAAGTTTTGGTAGAAATGGCTGCATTCCGAGCGAAATGATGAAGTGGCTCAGATACTCAGAGTCGACATTGCGTTTTCATTTTGGAGCAGATTTATCGTCACAAGGGTTTTGCCAAGCAGTACTTCAACACTATGGGTGGCATTCATTTTATTTAGACGCATCGTCGTCGGTAGCAGTCTCCGCTTGGTTTGCGTCGCACCAATATGACAGCAATCTGCAGCTTATGATGTCCGAGGACCACAATGAAAATGCAGTTTTCCTCAAATCTAAAAACGCACGTTACACCGCTACAAATGATGAAGGTCACCTCTATGTTCTAGACCGTGACAAAGTTGAAAAAGACATCGGGGTGATCGACTTATCTGGTCTTTCAGTTAATGGTAAAAGACTTCGGTTCTTGGTTCAGTCAGCCTGCTTGGTGGGACCACTGGGGAAAAAACCCTTACCGACAGAGTACTATTTAGGTCACATTATTGCGCCCAGTAGCGTTCTAAGGGCCCTAGCGCAGGAGCATTCCGTGTCAGAAACTGCCGATCTGTTCCCACCGCCGAACGACGACCCTGTTCTAAATTCTCTGCTGGCCCTGCCATGGCATGAGCAGACCGGCAATGACGGTGAAGGCTCACCGATCCCAGTGTTCAGAAGATCAATTGAGTTACCTGAATATCAAGATGGGTATGTCAAACACTTGAGCCCAGTAGTAGGGCTTTATCGCGGGTATACAATTGCCGACAGAGGAGAGATAGACGGGATCAAAACCGCCAATATCCTGTTAAAAGTCCCTGAAATTGCTTTGTTTGGCACCGCTCCAAAGATGCCAATGCTCTTTCCTAAAATTGAAGAGCTCCTCGAAAAGCACGACGCCGTGTCATTTGAAGTGGACACCTTAATTCAACATGCATCGCAAGAAAATAGCTGCCTTTATGGCAAAGGTGTGAGTGTATCGCTTGATAACGGACTGTTTCATGTTGGAGAGCTTATGATTGAGCATCCTGGACCAGAAGTAACGGGTGCGGGCGTCAATGCCGGTTGGTATTTCGAGAAATCAGATACGGGTCAGTGGCAGCGTGTATCGCATAAGGAGGAGTGCCCATGCGGAGATACCTTTACGCATACGCGGCACCTGTCCATGCTGACCATTGTTGAAGATTGGTTGCGAGACCCGACAAATTTTTGAAAACCAACCTGCACCGACGGCGTCTTGGTAGGACGGACGTCTCGCCTGCTGCTTTTCAACGTTGTTGGTGCACTTTCTAGTGCAGTAAACCATCGTCCTGAAGCCGTTTATACGCTAGCCTAATAGTGCTTTCATCGAACAAATTACGCTTGTTCTCGTTCCAGCTCTTCATCTCTGCGATTACGTTCTCGACAGGTGAGTGTTTCTCATGGTGGGCGAGCCAATGAACGGATGAAAGCAGTTCCAAGCCGTAAGGACTCTCATAGCCCTGAACCAGCTTGCTTACTCGTTCAACGATCTCGTCGTTTTGTTGATCCGAGCCGTCCAAAAATTCCTCAGCTACAGCGCATCCGCTGTTGGTAACATGTGCCTGCCGATCACCTTCAAGAAAGCCGCTTATCATTCCATGGTTCTCCAAGGAAACGAACGCTTTCTTGAGTGTATCTGAATATGGACCGTGTAGATTGCGCGCGAACTTCAACCGGAAGTCGATTCCAAACGCTTGAAGAAAATAAGCAATTTTCTGCAGCGAAATTCGATCAAATGAACCATCAAAAAACCTCTCCAAATCGTTCAGGCTCTTGAGCAACATGGCCCGCTCGTAGGTCATATTCAGCTTCGAATTCACGTGCTCAGGTTGATCAACTGCGTCCTTCGGAGGAAAAACAATGACTTCAACGCCTTCTAACTTTCCAAGCTTTTCAACGATCAGAGGTCTCACATCAGCCCAGTCGAGACCTCCGTTTCCACAACCAAGTGGAGGGATCGCGATTGATTTGATGTCGTGCTTTTTTATAGCTTGAGCAAGTGCATCGAGACCGTCCTCAACGTAAGCCAGCTTGGATTTTGCACGCCAGTGCGCCTTGGTTGGAAAATTCACCAAGTATCGCGGTCCGTCCGAGGCAAATAATTCATGGGTATCAAAGACGAACATCTGGCCAGGTTTAAGCTCCTTAGCATCACACACTTTTTTGTAAGCTTTGAAGTTGGCAGGCCAGCGGTTCTTGAACTCCAGCGCGACGCCCTTGCCCATTACACCAACGCAGTTGACCGTGTTTACGATAGCCTGAGCCGGTTCGGAAAACATGTCGCCATTTTTGAATTTGATTGTCATTGGACAAAGCAACCTGGTTTTTTAAGAACTGGGATGCCCCAAGGAGAGGCAGCCATCATCGTTTGTAGGTGGTTATTCATGCCATCAGTTGGTGTAACAATGCAAGCCACCTGACTCAACGGCACGGATGTATGAGCCAAGAATTCAGCCATGCGTTGCTGTCGCCTGAACTGGTATCTGGGTGGCGAGCCCCTACTGTTGAAATATTGGCAAACCCCTGCATACCCAATTTCTGGGATATTCGCAGTCATGGGTGGATCGTCAAAGACACTCCATTGGACATGAGTTTCTACTTGGTTTGGATCGGCTATTACAGTTGGCAATGGAGCATTCGAATTTAGGGCAAAGTCGCTATAGCAACATTGCATACCCGAGTTAAATAGATCTGAAACTTTGCAAACGATGAACACGCGATCGTCCCTGCGAGACAGGCTAACGAAGTTCCCTTCAGGATCTAGAACATTGACGCCTCCGCGATGAATCGAACAGGTGAAAGAGGTAAGTGGAGAAAAGTAGAATGCTACATAGTCGTTTACGACGCCCCCACCCGGCACCTGAAACATATCCGTACCGCGCCGGTCGACCAAATTCTGATAACTGGTTTGGTAGCATGCTTGAGGTGCAGCATGGTTTTTTGCCCGAATTTCTCCATCGACCAAAAAAGTAGCGATGTCACGGTAGTCGACTTGGCGAAATACGAAACGTTCGGGCATAGGAAATCTCAAATTATCAATACAATCGCCTCACAGAGCACACTTTTTTGAGACGTCATTCAACCCTTGATTGAGGCTGATCTACAAACTCGGAGCGGCCACGGAGTTTCCGCAAAGGGTGTAAACATCCTGCTGCTAGAACTCTCAGTTGATTGTAGCCTGATCTACTCCGTACATATGCTCGAACCACCCCATCAAGAACGTTCACGTCGAGAAAATGGGACAACCGAACCTCCAACAGGCGACCCCGGTTCACGATGAACCATATCAGGCTTCAACGTTAAGGACACAACGTCGCCGGTACTCTTTGTGAACCAGCCAGACGGCAGATTGGCAATATTTTCGATATCCCCCGGATGCATGGTAAATTCGACCGACAGCAAGTCTTCCTTCGTACGCGTCCCCGATTCCACAACCAAACAAAGCGCATCACGCAACATACGCGGTTTTGGGACAGCCCATTCCCTGTCCATAGGCTCTTGCCGACTCCAACCTTTCGCAGAATAGGTTTTGTAAAGTTGGGTACCGTGATCGGGAGGAATGATCTCAAGGTCGAGCAACCGTTTGATCTGCGCCTTCACCGAAACGCGCCAACGCTCTTTCACTGAAAGAAGTCCAGCCAAGGAGAAATTCGGAACTTCCGGTATATAAGTTGTCTGCGGCATAAGAAAAGCACTTGCGAACCGGAACGCTTGGCGTTCAATTTCCTTCAGATCATCACGCAGGGCATCAGCGCTAACACCTCTATGGAGGACCGCGTGACCTAATTCGTGCGCAGCATCCATCTGTCGACGCGGCAGATTCATTTTGTCAGATGCCAAAAGGATGTGTGGTCGATCTTCGGCCTTCGACCAGCTACATACACCGTCAAGTTTTGACGTTCCCATTTCAATTGAACCGACAACGCAACCAATTTTTTCTAAAACCGCTACAACATTTGTGCATGGCCCTTGCCCAAGCTGCCAATGAGTTCGCAGCTCTCCAGCAATATCTTCAATGTCTTCATCTCGAAGCTGTTTATAGCTGGAGCCACCGAGCATGTCGGGCATATCTAACTCAGGATAGTCCACGTAATGCTGTAAGACATCGCTTATCTCATGCAGCCAGTTCACCTGAGATTTTTGATACTCGCGGTCACGCTTTAGGGTGCTGGCCAACTTACGGTAGAACATGGGCTTGGGGCTATCGAAAACAGGGCGCAGGAAGAACTCTCGTCGTACCCGCAGCGCTTTTGCCAACTCGGACAATGCATCGGCTTCAGGGGCCTGTTTACCTGTTTCCCAACGTGACACAGAACTAGGATTTACGCCTAAGATACGCGCAAGTTCTTTCATGCTTTGAATCCGCCGCGCCGCGCGGGCTTCAACTAAACGTTCTGGCACAAAGCCAGGTGTTCCCACTCGCATCATTTTCTCCTGTCGGTGCTTATCGCACCAGCTATGCCTTGCCGTTTTCTTCATCATCCAAAGATGGCGTTTCGGGCGGCATAAAGGTCTTCATTGTGCTCTTCAGGCGGACAGCGCCGCTGGAAGGCAACGTTGGAGGCGTCGGGAATGGCGAGCTGGGTTCCGAAACGTCACCGTCGTCGGCGAGATACTGATCGATCCGTTCATAAAACAGATACTGGTCGTAATTTGAATCCACGACACCGATGGCAAGCTCTTCAATTTTCCCAGCCTGTTCGCGGTCACGAGAGAAGAGAAAGAGAATACAAATATCACCAGCTTTCGGACCTTTGCCGTCGAGGTCGAAGTGCGGCGAAATGTGATAATTTAAGGTTACCCCAGCCAGCCTTGACTTGTTCTTAATAGGTAACTTGCTGGGCTCTGGCATCGCGGCGAGACCAATAATGAAGCCTTGACCTTCATACTCGAAACGCATGAACGGCTGAAAAACCTTGAAGTCAGTTCCAGGGATGATGCCGCCTGCCAGCAAGGAACCACCGTGAAGTTCGCAAACTTCCTGAAAGCCTTTTTCCATCATATGGAAGCGCGACATTCCTTCAAGCCGTCGTCCGCGACGTTGATCAAGGCCCGAGTGATCTTGTATCATCCGATGCGCTTTGAGTGCCTCGCCACGCAGGCGATCCTCCAGATCAATAATAAGGCCGCGATAAATGGCGACAGGAAAGCGGGTCTTCACAAAATCGCCCATGGCAGCTCCGATTCTACGGTATTGCGTTATGCAGGATTTTTTATGCAAAAAATTGCGTTATGTCAACAACACACACTCTATTTATTGGCACATACTCTAATGTTTCACGCGGCCCAAATCAAAGTACGTAGATAACACTTGAATATCAGTTTCGTCGAAAGTCGGAAACATTTATGCACCGGCAGCGAAGGTCTCTTTCCGCCCATGGTGTCGATAGCTCCGCGCCAATCCCCGTCATCGTAGTCTTGAAATCGTCGTGTGAGCGACGCCCAAGTCCCGCGCTATGGCGCGGCAGGTTTCACCATCCGCCATGCGCTGGCGTGCAAGTTGACGCTGATGGTTTGTGAGCTTTGGCTTACGTCCAAACTTGGTTCCGTTTGCGATTGCGATCTGGCGGCCTTCATTTGCGCGTCGCGTGATACGTTCTCGCTCGTCCTCAGCCAAAGCTGAAAGAAAGGCCAAAATGCCCTTGCCCATCGGGGTCGTTAGGTCGAGCCAAGGTTTGTCCAAGACCTTGACGGTAGCTGATCTGTCCGCGACGCGCTGGATGATATTGATCCCATCCATCATCGATCTGGTCGCCCTGTCCCATTCAGCGATGACGAGAACATCCCCTGCCCCCAAAGCATCAATGGCACGTTCCAATTGAGGTCGGCCCTTGACCGTCCGGCCCGAAGCCACCTCACGAAAGATCTTGTCGGCTTTGGTTGTGTTCAGCGCGCCTATCTGGCGATCAAGGGATTGTCCCTGGCTGGACACCCGAGCGTAACCAATAAGCATACAAACATCCTACATAATGTAGTTGTATTATGCACCGGATATGTGCACCAACTCAATCACCAAGTTTTCATGGGCGCAGATGCGTGGTGCAAATATCATGAATTTCCATCCAAAGCGCCCTTCGACCCCGTCCGCGCCAAGTTAAGCCGTCTCTCCAAATCAGCAATCCGTTCAATCACAGCCTCGAAAGCCGGTGCTTCCCCGAAAATCATGCCTGACATCGCGCGGTAGTCGCGGCGCAGGTCATCAAGCATTTTTCCAACCGGAGTAATCGAAAACGTCGGCGCAGCTGCGGTGGCGAGATCGAAAGCCGGACGATTGAAGAACATGCGCGCGTGGGCAACGCAATCTGCACCAAGCGCGCGATCAGCCAACGCCCGTTCGCCCAGGTCCGAACTGAGAAGTTGATAGGTGTCGTAGTAGTGCCGCGACACGCGTTGACCGCTGCCCTTCAGTTCCCCACGGATGTCGAACCAACGTCGCAGGCCGTGCAGGATGACGATCTTGTCCCAAAAAGTCCGCTCAGCGTCGACGATCGTGACGTTACCGACAGTCAGATCGATATCCGGCACATCCTCTAGGAGATAGGGAGTGATGCTGCGCGCCGAATTGGGATCAAGCGCCGACTTTGCACCAGACTCTATTTTTACTGCCTTGGCGATGTAGGCATCATCAGGTGTCGCGGTTGGATACCGCAGATACAGTGCCTGACTGTCTTCAGGATCGGACTCAATAAAGAACTGAGCCACATCTAAGCCGTTTCGCCCGGCAACGTCCGAAACAATCTCGTTCAGCCCGCCAGAGAACTGGCCCTGGATATAAGTTTCGCACGCCGCTTTGATCGCATCTAGAGCCTTGCCGCGTTTCTTACCACTCAAAGCCTCAAGCTCTTCAATCGTTGCAGCTTCTCCCAAATCGTCCCGGAAAACCGTGACGTCGATATCCTCCGAAAAGCGCCGGATCAGCCCAAAGCCCTTTGACAAGGACGTCCCGCCCTTGAACAGAAGCCTTGGCCCGTCCGGCAATCCATTGAACAGCGCGTCGA
>CAYGPT010000027.1:0-19044 GCA_964351755.1 uncultured Rhodobacterales bacterium
GCATCACCGAAGCATTGGTAGCGATCGATGTGAACTCCGGTCGCTCCACGCGGGAAGGCTGGATCGAAGACACCGCCACCAAGAGCATCCTCGAGGCCGCCGAAGAGGTGGCGCGCCAGTTGCGTCTGCGTGACCTTGCGGGCCTCATCGTGATCGACTTCATCGACATGGACGAGCGCAAGAACAACGCCGCCGTCGAAAAGCGGATGAAGGACAAGCTGAAAACGGACCGCGCCCGTATCCAAGTGGGCCGAATCTCGGGCTTTGGCCTGATGGAGATGAGCCGCCAGCGTCTGCGCCCCGGCATGATCGAGGCGACCACGCAGCCTTGCGCGGCCTGCCACGGCACTGGTCTGATCCGGTCGGACGACAACCTCGCCCTGTCCATCCTGCGTCAGATCGAGGAGGAAGGCACCCGCCGCCGCTCACGCGAAGTGCTGGTCAAGGCCCCCGTGGGCATCGCCAACTTTCTGATGAACCAGAAGCGCGAGCATATCGCCCAGATCGAACTGCGCTATGGCCTGTCCGTGCGCATCGAGGGCGAGCCGCATCTGGTCAGCCCGGACTTCACCATCGAAAAGTTCAAGACCGCGACCCGAGTGGTCAAGGCCGTCGAGACGGCGGTGGTGTCAGTGGACACATCGTTGATGGATCAGGTGGACGAGGATGAAGCCGACGATGTTTTGGCCGACGAAGCGCCTGCACCCGTAGGCGCTGCGCCCGAAGCCGCACCCGAAACCACCCCGGATGATGGTGAAGCCAAGCCGAAACGCCGCCGGCGTCGGCGTCGGCGCAGCCGCTCCAAATCCTCGACCTCGCAGGATGCGAATGGCAACGATGCGTCGACAGCGTCCGATGACGGCTCTGATGACGATGACGACGCTGACGAAACGACCGTGAGCGCAAGCACGGAGGCGGCACCACAGCCCGAAGTCGCAAGCGGCGATGAAGCAGAGGCGGAACCGGTGAAAAAGACGCCGACCCGCACGCGCAGCTCCAGCCGCTCTTCCACGTCAAGCAAGGCCAAGACGACGGCCAGCAAAGCGTCCAAGGAAGACGATGCGGCAATCGCGACACCGGCGACGACCACATCGGATGCGACCGAGCCGCCCGCCGCTGAAGAGGTCAAACCAAAGACCACGCGCAGCCGATCTACCAAGTCCACGGCCAAACCTAAGGAAGAAATGCCCGCAGCCGCCGCACCAGAGGCCGACGCGCCCGCGCCCGTTGCGCCCAAGGCCGAAAAACCTGCACCGGCACCCGTGGCAGAGGCCAAGCCCGTACCGGCGGCAGAGCCTGTCGGTGAAACGGTGGTCGAGGATGAACCGGACAAGCCCAAGAAACGCGGCTGGTGGTCGCTGGGCAAATAAGCCCCGACACAGGATCAAAAAAAGGGCGTGCCGCAGGGCGCGCCCTTTTTGTCATGAAACTATGCCTTGCGGATCACGTAGGTCTGTACCGACCCGTCCACCTTTTGCGACACCAGGTCATGCCCGGCCTCAATGCAGAAATGGGGGATGTCGATGATCGCTGCGGGATCGTCCGCCAGTACCGTCAGCACCTGACCCGACGCCAGCGCCTGCAGCCGCTTGCGCGCCTTGAGCACGGGCAGGGGGCACAGCAGCCCCGTCGCATCCAGTGACATCGCATCATCCATGTCCCGTGACTTAGGCGCGATGTTTCAGACTGTCCACAGACTTGTGAGCGCATAATGCGTGACGAGGACGACGCGCCGGGATAGGGGTCTTTGCATGTTCGGAATTGACATCATCGACGCGAGCCTGTTTCCAGCTATGAGCGTGGCCTTGTTGGCAGGCATCATCAGCTTCCTCAGCCCCTGCGTGCTGCCCATTGTGCCGCCCTATCTGGCCTACATGTCGGGCATGACGGTCAGCGAGATGTCGGATGGCCACTCGGGTCGCAACCGGGCCACGATCACAGCGCTGTTCTTTGTCCTCGGCCTCAGCACGGTGTTTCTGTTCCTCGGCTTTGCGGCCTCGGCTTTTGGCGCGTTCTTTCTTTCCAATCAGGTGCTTTTTTCGCAGATATCAGGTGCCGTTATCATGGTTTTCGGGCTGCATTTCCTGTCCGTGTTCCGTATCCCGTTCCTGGACCGCGAGGCGCGGATGGATGCGGGGGATCAGGGGGGCTCGTCTCTTGGCGCTTATGTGCTCGGCCTTGCCTTTGCCTTTGGCTGGACGCCTTGCATCGGGCCGCAACTGGGCGCGATTCTAACGCTGGCGGCAAGCGAGGCGTCCGTGGCGCGCGGCACGCTGCTGCTGGGCATCTATGCGGCGGGGCTGGGCATCCCGTTCCTGCTGGCGGCGATGTTCATGAGCCGGGCGATGGGGCTGATGAACCGGATCAAACGGCACATGGGGCTGATCGAAAAGGTGATGGGGGCGCTGCTGTTACTGGTGGGTGCCGCGATGCTGTTCGGCCTGTTCACGCGCTTTTCCTTCTGGCTGCTTGAGACGTTTCCGGCACTGGCGACTTTGGGCTAGGGACGTCTTTCACGCAAAGACAGTTTGGAAATCGACTCGGTTTCCCTTTTCCACTTTCGGAAAATGACCGCGGACCGGGTCGGTCTGCGCCTTACTTTGGTCCAACACATGCGCTAGGCTGCACAGAACACAGGTGCAGGTATGAGCAGGTCGCATCCACAATCCGTCCAACGCCGCCGGGTGTTCTACATTCCCGGCTATGACCCGATTCATCCCCGCCGCTACCGCGAGTTGTACCGCAAGGAAGGCAGCGATCAGGCGGCTATCTCCGGCTATGACATCACCCTGAAACCCGGCCCCGCAAAGCCGCATTACGGCTGGAAGGTCGATGCGGTGATCGACGGGTCGCGCGTGCATGCGGATGTCGAAGTGCTGGTCTGGTCCGATATCGTGCGTGAAAGCATGGATGCCTCGATCCCCGGCACGTACCTGCAAATGGTGCGCACCGCCTGGACCTATATCGGCTCTGGTGCGTTGCGCCGTTTGATGCGCTTGCGCAAGGGGCCCGTGATTGCCGCGCTCTATCCGGTGGGCATGTTGCTGGTTCAACTTCTGCTTGCGCTTGTGGCAGCGTGGGGTGCCATGGCCCTCACGCGCGTGCTGTTGGAAACCACCATGCGCCGCGTGATCAGCCCGCTTTTGCCACCCTTGGCAGAGAGCGGGCAGGCCGTTCTCTTTGCCGTCACAGTGGCGGTCCTGACGCTGTTGGTCCTCTTGGTGGGACTGGCGACACTGTCCTTTGTACTACGCTGGTTCAAGGGCAAGGACGGCAGGTTCTTTGCCTATTACCTGATGCACGACTACGCCTATTCGGCCCAGTCACGGGGTGCGAACCCCGCTCCGCTCGAGGCGCGGATGGCGGTGTTCCAGACCACCATCGCGGACGCGCTGAACAGCGACGTGGACGAGGTGCTGGTGGTTGGCCACTCCTCGGGCGCGCATCTGGCCGTGTCGATCCTGGCCGACCTGATCCGGGCGGGCCGTGTGCCTGCGAATGGTCCGGCCCTGTCGTTGCTGTCGCTGGGGCAGGTGGTGCCGATGGTGTCCTTCCTGCCCGATGCGCACCGTTTGCGCGCCGATCTGCAGTTCCTGTCCGCGCGCGACGAACTCACCTGGGTGGACGTGACCGCGCCCGGCGATGGTTGCGCCTTTGCGCTCTGCGATCCGGTCGCCGTTTCCGGCGTAGCGCCCGAGAACAAACGCTGGCCGTTGGTCTTTTCCGCGCAATTCACCCAAAGCCTCAGTCCCGAACGCTGGGCCGAATTACGCTGGAAGTTCTTTCGCCTGCATTTCCAGTACCTCTGTGCCTTCGACCGTCCGCTCGATTATGACTATTTCCAGATTACGGCGGGGCCGCTGACCCTTGCGGCCCGCTACGCCGACCGCCCGCCCAGCAAATCGCGCATCGACGTTGCTGTGTCGAAATACACCTCTGTCGCCGCATGATCCCGCCCAAACCCGACAGCCGCCCCAACCGCGTCACGCTGTGGCGCTATATGAAGCTGTTTCGCGCGGACATACTGTCGGCTCAGCCCGCGCGCCTCTATCGCGCATGGATGGCCGAATTCCGCACGCCGTTCTTTCGCAGCTATCTGATGAACCAGCCCGATCTGGTCAAAACCGTGCTCAGGGATCGCCCCGACGATTTCCCCAAATCCGACCGCATCGGCGAAGGTTTGCGCCCACTGCTTGGCAACTCGGTGTTCCTGACCAACGGCGAGACGTGGAAACGCCAGCGCCGCATCATCGACCCTGCTTTCGAAGGCGGGCGGCTGCGCGAGACGTTCCCGGCCATGTGGAAGGCGTCAGAAGCCGCCGCCGGGCGGTTGTGCGAAGGCGTGAGCGAGATCGAGGCCCAGACCAGCCATGCCGCCGCCGACGTCATCTTTCGCACGCTGTTTTCGATTCCCATCGAAAACGAACTGGCCGCCGCCGTGTTCGCGGAGTTCCGCACCTATCAGCGCAGTCAGCCAATCCTTAACCTGGCGGCCTTCGTCCCCTTACCCAAGTGGATGCCGCGCATTTTTCGCCGCGACACGCAGGCAAGTGCCGCACGCATTCGTGACCTGATCGGGCAACTGGTGACCATGCGCAGCCAGCAGATCGCCGCCGGCACCGCACCGGACGATCTGGCGACCAAGATCATGACTACGGCCGATCCCGTCACGGGCGAAACTTTCGCGCCCGAAGAGATGGTGGACCAAGTCGCCATCTTCTTTCTTGCCGGACATGAAACCAGCGCCTCTGCCCTCGCCTGGGCGCTGTACCTGATGGCGCTTTACCCCGACTGGCAGGACAAGGTGGCGGCAGAAGCGCAGACGCTTGAGGTTTGCGATTTTTCCGTCATCTCAAAGCTTTCAACCACGCGGGATGTATTTCGCGAAACGCTGCGCCTGTATCCGCCCGTGCCCATGATGGTGCGCGAAAACACCTGCCCCGAACAGTTCCGCGAACGGCACGTGAAACCCGGCAGCCAGCTTGTCCTCAGCCCGTGGCACCTGCACCGCCATGAACGGCTTTGGGAACGGCCCGATGCGTTCGACCCGGCCCGCTGGCATACCGAGAACGGCAAGGCCTGCCAGCGCGAGGCCTATATCCCGTTCTCTGCAGGTGCGCGTGTCTGCACGGGTGCCGGTTTCGCGATGGTCGAGGGCGTGCTGATTCTGGCCCGCCTGCTGCGCGATTTCGAAGTGGAAACCGTGCCGGGGCGCGCGCCGGTGCCTGTGGCGCACCTGACCGTGCGCGCGCAAGACGGGATATGGCTGAATTTGCGCAAACGGCAGCGCTAACATCATTCAACCGGGATTAACCGAAAGCGCGGAATGGGTTAGTGCTGTGGCGACCCAATTGAAAAACCGGAGAGCTTGATGCCCGATTTTGCCAAGATGCGTGAACAGATGGAAACAGGGGCTGGATTTATCGCGGCACTGGACCAATCCGGCGGCTCGACCCCCAAGGCGCTTGCGCTCTACGGCGTGGATTCAAACGACTACGACAGCGAAGAGGCGATGTTCGCCGAAATCCAGAAGATGCGCGAGCGCATCATTTTGGCCCCCGATTTCACCAGCGCCAAGGTGATCGGGGCGATCCTGTTCGAAAAGACATTACATGAAAGTATCCAAGGCCAATCGGTGCCCGCCTACCTATGGGAAAAGCGCGGAGTGGTGCCGTTTCTGAAAATCGACAAGGGGTTGGAGAACGAGGCGGACGATGTCCAACTTCTGAAACCCATTCCGGGGCTTGCGGCGACCCTGGCCGAGGCCAAGGCTATGGGCGTTTACGGGACCAAGGAACGCTCGGTCGTAAACGGGGCCAATGCCGCCGGGATCAAAGCGATCGTGGCCAACCAGTTCGAGGTTGCGCAAGAGGTGATCGCTGCCGGCATGGTGCCGATCATTGAACCCGAGGTGAATATCCATTCCGCCACCAAGGCCGAAGCAGAGGAGATGCTGGCCGCCGAGCTGATGGAACAGGTCGAAAATCTGGGGGCAGGGCAGGACGTGATGCTGAAACTGACACTGCCAGAGGTGCCGGGCCTTTATGACGCGCTGGCCGATCATGCGCGTGTGCTGCGGGTTGTGGCGCTGTCGGGAGGCTATTCGACGGCGGATGCGAGCGCGCGACTGGCGAAGAACCACAAGATGATCGCCAGTTTCAGCCGTGCGCTGACCGAAGGGCTGCAGCGTGACATGAGCGATGCGGAGTTCCAAGCGGCACTGGGTGCCAATATCAACACGATTCATCGCGCGTCCGTGGCCTAAAACCTTTGACGCACAAACCGTATGGAAATCGACGCGATTTTCATTTTCCGCGTTCGGGAAATTACCGGAGTCCGCGTTGGGCTCCGATTGAAACCAAGTCGCGGGCCGGTCCGTATTTGCAAAAGGTCACGATTTGCCTTGCAGTTCGCACAGGATGATATCCAGGCCGCTCCAGCTCGTGCAGAAACATGTCCCATTCGATCTGCCGGTCGATACCGCACGACTTGCACCTGCTCGCGCGGTTTAGGAACTGAACAGGTTCAGCAGAACAAGGTCAGCGGGCAGAAGCGGGGGATGGGCGGCAAACGGGTTCGTGACCCCGGCATTGCAATCCGTGCTTAACGATTTCTGAAGCGCGCCAGCACAAAGACCCGTATGGCGGAGGCCAACCCGACATCCGCATCGCGGCCTGCGTCGATTTCACTGGCCAGTGCGTTGATCGGTTTACCCTGTTCAGCGGCGATCTCGCGAAAGGCAGACCAGAATTCCGGTTCTAGGGACACGCTGGTACGATGCCCCTTGAGGGTAAGCGAGTGTTTTTCCGGACGCACGCTTACGTCTCGACCCAGAACTTGCGCGACGTATCCAGTTCGATGATGCGGTGATAGGTGTTGAGCAAGCGCGCCAATGCGCCCTTGTTCTCACGGATATAGCGACGCGCGCGGCGCAGGCTGCGCACTTGCTGTTTTGTGATCCTTGCCTTGTCGAACTCTTGCGTCATAACAAACACCTCACTGCTGAACAGACAGTACAATGCCCGACGTTTATGACTTTTTCGTGCTGTCATCTGACCCATACGGGGGCGTTTCAAAGGCCTTTCCGTCCAGTTCACGCGTCATGCGGGAAACCGTATGGCCATCCTTGGCGCGTTCGGCTTTGGAACGACCGAACGCCACCGTATTGGCCTGCGCCTGCGCCTTTTTGGCGACGCGGGCGCGGGCCTTGCGGACTTTGTTGAGGTTGATGGGCGTCTCGCTCACTTTGGTCCAATCATGTTTTCCGGGCGCACGACGCGGTTGAAAGTCTCTTCATCCACGAACCCAAGCGCAATGGCCTCTTGCAGCAACGTAGTGCCGTTCTTGTGCGCGGTCTTGGCCACTTTGGTCGCGTTGTCATAGCCGATTTCGGGGGCAAGTGCGGTTACCAGCATCAGGGATTCGCGCATCAGCTTGTCGATGCGCACCCGGTCCGCGTCCAGACCCACCACCAGATTGTCGGTAAAGGCCGAGGCCGCATCCCCAAGCAATTGCATGGATTGCAGCACGTTGTAGGCCATCATGGGTTTGTAGACGTTCAACTCGAAATGCCCCTGCGATCCCGCAAAGCCCACGGCGGCGTCATTGCCCATTACATGGGCGCAGACCTGCGTCAGCGCCTCGCACTGTGTCGGGTTCACTTTGCCGGGCATGATGGACGAGCCGGGCTCGTTCTCGGGCAGGATCAATTCGCCAAGGCCACAGCGCGGCCCGGAACCCAAAAGGCGAATGTCGTTGGCGATCTTGAACAGCGAAGCGGACACGGTTTTCAAAGCGCCCGAGATTTCGACCATCGCGTCATGCGCAGCGAGCGCTTCAAACTTGTTCGGGGCGGTGATGAAGGGCAGGCCGGTAATGTCGGCCATATGCGCGGCGACCGCCTCGGCCCAGCCGGGTTTGGTGTTGAGGCCGGTACCGACGGCGGTGCCGCCCTGCGCCAGTTCATAGATCCGGCCCAAAGCATCCTTGACCCGCTGGATACCCATGGCGACCTGATGGGTATAGCCGGAGAACTCCTGGCTCAACGTCAGGGGCGTTGCGTCCTGCGTGTGGGTCCGCCCGATCTTGATGATACCTTCGAATGCCTCGACCTTGGCCTGCAAGGCGCCGTGCAGTTTTTCCAGCCCCGGCAGCAGCACTTGGTGGGCGGTCATCGCGGCCGAGATATGCATGGCCGTGGGAAAGGTGTCGTTGGACGACTGGCCCATGTTGCAGTGATCGTTCGGGTGAACGGGATTCTTGGACCCGATGACACCGCCCAGCAACTCGATGGCGCGGTTAGCGATGACTTCGTTGGCGTTCATGTTGGACTGGGTGCCGGACCCGGTTTGCCAGACCACCAGCGGGAAATTGTCGTCCAATTTACCGTCCACCACCTCGCTTGCGGCCTCGATGATCGCATCGGCCAGACGCGCGTCCAAGGTCCCTTGCGCCTTGTTCTGCATCGCGCAGGCCTTTTTGATCACACCCAGCGCGCGCACGATGGCCACGGGCTGTTTTTCCCAGCCGATCGGGAAATTGATGATCGAGCGTTGGGTTTGCGCGCCCCAATACTTGTCGGCAGGAACCTCAAGCGGTCCAAAGCTGTCGGATTCGGTGCGGGTCTCGGCCATTGCGCGGCTCCTTGCTGGAAACGGGTGTTGCCCCGATCTGTACCGGGCAGGGGCGATGCAGACAAGCGCAAGGGGACTGCGCGAAGTCGCATCTTGATTGGATGGCGCGATCAAACAATGGTGTAAGTTGATACAGGTCGGCCTATGTTATGTAGAACAAACCCACCACAGGAGACGTGACGATGATCGCCACCCGGACAGCCCCCCGATCCACCGTGGTCCCGCGCCTTTGGGGCGCGCTGTTCGCGCTGAGTGCTGCGATGTGTCTGCTGAGCGTTCAGGCGCGGGCCGAGGTGTCGGATTTCTTCGGCACCTATTCCGGCTCTGCCGAAGTGACGACCCTGGACGGCACAACGATCCCGCGCGACATGAGCGTCGTCATTTCCGAAACCAAGGACGGGTTTCAGGTGCAATGGACGTCGGTCACCTATCGCAGCGACGGGGATGTCAGCGAAAAATCCTATCAAGTCGACTTCGTCGCCAGCGACCGGGACGCGGTCTATGCCGCCGCCCAACGCAAGAACGTGTTCGGCCACGAGGTGCAACTCGACCCGATGAAGGGCGAGCCTTATGTCTGGTCGCGCATCGACGGCGCGACGTTGACGGTGTTTTCGCTCTTTGTGGGGGAAAATGGAGGTTATAGCCTGCAACAATATGACCGGACATTGGCCGAAGGCGGGCTCGATCTGCGCTTTCAGGTGGTTCGGGACGGCGAAATCCAGCGCGCGGTCGAAACGTTTCTGGCGCGGCAATAGGCGCGGCTACTTTCTGAAACTGTCCAGCGAGACGATATCGGCATCTTTGCCGTCCTTGTCCTTTTTCGGCGTCTGCTCGGCTTTGGGCTTGGCCGTGGCCGGGCGTGGCAGGATGCCGGGTGGCTTGGCACGGCTTTCCTGTTTGTCCTCGTCCTCGCCTTGGGTCTCAAAGCGCAGGCCGAATTCGACCGACGGATCGACAAAGGTCTTTATCGCGTCATAGGGCACATAAAGCGGTTCGGGCGCGTCCCCGAAATTCAGCGTCACGGCAAAGCCGTCTTCGGTCACTTCCAGCTTGTCATACCAGTGCTGCATCACCACCGTCATCTCGCCCGGATAGCGATCACTCAGCCAGTCGGCGAGCTCGGCGTCGGGGTGGCTGGTGTCAAAGGTGATGAAAAAATGGTGCGATCCCGGCAGGCCGTTGGCGGCCACATCGGTCAACACTTTGCGTATGAGGCCACGCATGGCCTCATGCATCAGGTTGCCATAATCAATGCTCCGGCTCATGGCGATCCTCGCAACTCATACCCGCACCATATCCCAATTTATCGCGGTGAAAAGAGGGGCTGGGCGATATGCGCAGGATTAGTTGAGCCCAAGAAGCGGGATCGCGCTGCCCAAAACCGCCATCAGCGCCAAGGCGGGCAGCAGTTTCACGCGCGCGCCCAGCATCACGGCCGCAGCAACAAGGGTCAGCACCACCGCCTCGAAATTGAGCGTGGTGAGGCTGGGCAAGGGCAAGGCCAACGGCGCGGCGCGTGTGATTGTGTCGAAAACCACGTGTAGCGCAAACCAGACCGACAGGTTCAGGATGACGCCCACTACCGCCGCCGTGATACGGCACAAGGCAGCCGACAGGCGCGGGCGGGCTGCGATGTGATCGAGGTATGGGCCTGCGGCGAAAATCCACAGAAAGCACGGGGTGAACGTGACCCATAGGGCCAGCGCGCCCGCCGCGACCGCAAGGCCGATACCCCCTTGGGCGAACCCGGCCAGAAGGGCCACGAACTCGGTCACCAGAATAAGCGGCCCCGGCGTGGTTTCGGCCAGCCCAAGCGCGTCAATCATCTGGCCTGTGCTGATCCAGCCGAAATCCTGCACCACCGTTTGTGTCATATAGGCCAGAACCGCATAGGCCCCGCCAAAGGTGACGACGGCAAGCTTGGAAAAGAAAAGGCCCAGTTGGAGCAGAAAATCCTGCGCAGTGACCCACAAGACGACAAGCGGCGCGGCCCAAAGCGTGCCCCAGATCACGACCGTGCGACCGGTGTTGGCGCGCGCCGGGGGCGGGGCTGCGTGGGCGGTGCGCAGGTCGGCAGTCAGATAACCATAGGCCCCGGCTGCGATCACGATCAGCGGAAAAGGCAGGCCTAAGACGAACAGCGCCACAAAGGCCGCCCCAGCCAGCACCCACGCCGTTCGATCCTGCAGCGCCTTTCGCCCCAGTCTGAGCAGGGCCTGGATCACCACCACGATCACAGCCGCCTTGATGCCCAGGAACGCGGCCCTGACCAGTGGCACGTCTCCGAAGTGGACGTAAAGCAACGCAAGGGCGAGGATCACAATGGCCCCCGGCACCACGAACAGCAGTCCCGCCAACACACCCCCCGACCAGCCACGCAAGCGCCAGCCCGCATAGGTGGCCAGTTGCATCGCCTCCGGACCCGGCAGCAGCATGCACAAGGACAGGGCGCGCAGGTACTGCTCCTGCTCCAGCCACTTTTCGCGCACAACGAGGGCGTCATGCATCAGCGCGATCTGCGCAGCTGGCCCGCCAAAGGATAACAGGCCGATGCGCCCGAACACCCGCAACATTTCTGGATAGCCGGGTGTCATTGCGCGCGCCCCGCAGGCCAGTCGTGCCCTTCGTCCGCGCCATCCCGCGCCCAGCGATAAAGCGCGTCATAAAGCGCCATGCCCGCCGCCAACTGGTTCTGATCATCGCGGTACTGGCGCGACAGGCCAACCGAAAACGCCAGCAAGCCCGCCGCCTCGGGGGCAAGGTCATGGCGGTTGGTGTCCGCCGCGCGGATGACACGCGCCAAACGGTCAAGGGCGGGGCTGTGCAGCGCAAATTCATCAAGCATGGTGTCGAAAGTGCACCCCTCATCGCGATGGGTCCAGAATACATCCGCCACATCGAACGGGATTGCCCCATAACGGTCGGCCACGCCTGCCACTTCGCCGGGCGAGACAAAAAGGAACCGCGCCCCCGGATCGACAAAGCGGCGGATCAGCCAAGGACAGGCGATGCGGTCGATCTTGGGGCGGTGCCGTGTGACCCAGAGGGTTGCGCCATCGACAGGGGCGGGCAGGGCGCTGGCCGGGATACGTGGGGCTCCCTTGGTGTCGCGCCATGCGTACATGCCGCCCGATAGGTACTCGGCCATGTGACCGTCAGCGCGCAGGCGCGCGACCATGCCCTGGGATAGCTTGATGCCGCGCTGGCAGATGACAACGCAAGGGCGCGCGCCGATCCGCGACTTGATGCCCACGAGATCGGTGTGGGCGTGGCGCACGGACCCCGGAACCAGAAACGGGTCGTCGGCAAAGTCGGGGTCGATGGAAATATCGATAATGATCGGCGCATCGGGCGTGCCAATCAGACGCAAAAGCTGGGTGGGTGTGATTTCGTTTGGGGCAGCCATGAGCATGCATCCTTTGATGTGGAAACATGCGAACCTTGGGCTGGCGCCTCACGGGGTGTTCGCGTCTACCCCATAGGCGGACCATGCCTTTTTGAAGTGCACTTCGTCAAGAGTTGGGCAAAATGCTTGATCCAGTGGCGCGGATGTCGCACGGTCAGGTTTCATTAAATCAAATTCATTTTTCCGGAGAGTGCGCAATGCCGACAAAGCCAATCGTAAAAGCCGCGATGATCGAATTCTTTAAGGAAGTCAAAAAGAAAGGAACGATACAGAAAGCGTATCTGCTGCCCGAAGACGGCGGGCTTGCCCTGATATTGACGAAGGACCCCCCGGTCGGAGCGACCAAGGTGAAGGCAACATATCATGCCAATGGCGGCATCGTTCATATTGAACCCAGTGGATCAGTGTCCGGGCTTGAGAAAATACTGGTGAGACTGACGAATTTCATCGGCGGCACTCAAGGAATAACGGCAGTCACATCCATTGCACCCGCCAACGACGCAGGTGCGCCGGCGTCGGCAGGCGACGATGCGCAATCGGCTTCAAGCAGCAGCACAGCAGCCACGTCCGGCGACGCCAAACAAGACAAGATAAAAAGTGCGCTGAATTTGCGGTTTTCCAAGTGGTTGAATGCGCAGGGCAATACGAGGGCTTCGGACGATGAAATGAAACTGCGAAAAGGTTTCTCCGCAGCAATGCAGGGCCAAAAATGGGCTGTCGCCAAGCAATGCCTCGACGCGCTGGAAAAACTGACCGCAGAGAACACATATGCCGCGATGCCGGACGGTCCTTCGCGCAGCGACGATAACGATGACAATTCGACGGCCGACAACTCTGACGGTAAAAACAAGGCCTATGCCGCGATGCCAGACGCGCCCGCCGGAGGCGACGACTCGGCCGGGCTTCGTGATGACGACAACGACAAAGCAGTAGACAGCAAAGTGCGTGATGATCTGTTAAGGCAGTTTGTCAATTTGCAGACCCGCATCAAGAAAGCCGAGGCGGGGATCGCCGACAGCCTGCACGCTGACAAGAACCGCACGACACTGACCAAGCTCAAGGCGTTGCTCGAAAAGGTGCGGGGCATGCTTAAGAAAAAGGCCTTCGATACGGATGCCGCAGGAAACGCATTGGGCACGATCGAAGAGAACCTGAAAACTATCGAATCGGAAACCTCGAACGCGTGACAGCTAGCCACCCGAGGGCCTGATAGACGGTCAGGTTACAGCAACTACCGCAAGGCTGTTCCGCCGAGCATGACCGCCATCGCGTTTTCCGGCAACAGGCCAAGTTGTTCGAACAGCGCCAGCGAGTCCACGCCGCTGTAGATTTCGATCATCCGCCCGCCATCAAAGCGCGCGATGGTCTGGCTGAAGATGTGGACAGGATCGCCATTATGGGCTGCGTGGCTTTTTATTTCGACCAAGGCGGACAGCCAGTCATTCTGCTCCACCATGACCGGAAACGTGATCTCGATCGGGCCAAGTAGTTCGCGCACCATCGTGACCAGTTCCCTCAACTCATCCGGATCAAAGGGCATGTCGCCCATGATACCGCGGGTACGCGCGTCAGGGTCCAGCAGAGTGGACAGTGCATCAAGGTTTCCCTTGACCCAAATCTGATCGAAATAGGCCTGCAAGGTCTTGATCTTATGCGGCATTGCGGCACTCACCAAATACTTCCTCAGGTTGAGGCAACCTAGCCGTGCAAGGTTAACAAAGGCTCAATGACCGGAGAGGTTTGAGGGGGAAAGTGCAGGCTTCTGTTGCCAGGTGCCTGCGAACCCCGCCTTAGGCTGCAAAGCCCAAGGACTTAATTTTCGATATTAGGAACAGCTTACGCTGCTACTGCCATCGGAGCACGATTGTCATTTGCAATTGTACAGTTTTCGCCGGTAACGGTGGCAGACAGCCGAGACAAAGCAAAACCCCTTTAGACGTCCGTCGATCCTGTTTCGACCCCATGATCCCCAAATGAAGGATGTTTGGTGGAGTCGCCGGGTACCGCCCCCGGGTCCGATCCGCTTATTACGAGCGCGTTTATGTCCATAGTCCCGAAGGACAACCTACATATAGGCCGCTGGGGTACGTGTTGCAATCCGTTGGAGCGTGCCGCGCAGGGATTTTTCAGTCAGGTTACGTTGATGCACGTCAAGTTTGGCCTGTAATACCCTGATCTACATGGCTTGTAATCAAAGGTTCGCCCAAAGGAACCATGCCGCAAGCACTGCTTCGACCCCGCCAAAGATCAACACTTTCTTCAAGGGTGGCGCGTCAAGTATCAGCGACAGCACCCTGCCGGATGCGGCCCCCACAAAAGCAAAGCCGATCATCGCGTAGGCCAGCGGGTCGTTCAGCCAGATGGCGGCCGCCCCGGCCGCTACGAACAGCCCGCCGACGCTTGCACGCATTTCGCTCAGCCCCATCGTGGTCGATTTGGGCGCCAGATCCAAGGCAGAGGCCGTGTAGCGCGGCGCCAGAAAGCCAAAAAGGCCAAAGCCGATGGTAAGAAGGGCGGCGATCAGGTTCAGAATATCTGTCATGAGCGTCATCTAGTGCGCCAGCAGGCGTCCAGCAAGTTCCCGTGGCCGCGCCGGTGTGCTGCCCTATCTTTGAACCATTGGTAACCGGGAGACCTATCATGAAACGCAAGACTGCTCGGGATTTCGATCCCAACATCCTGAAATTGTTCGACGGCTACGTGCATGGCGACATGAGCAAGCGCGATTTTCTGCGCGGCGCGGGCAAGTATCTGGCCGCAGGCGTGACGGCCACCGCCGTGCTGGAAAGCCTGCAACCGAACTATGCCCTGGCCGAACAGGTGGCCCCGGACGACCCGGCGATCGAAACGATGCGGGTCACCTATCAAAGCCCGGACGGGCATGGAGAGATCAGCGGGCTAATGGCGAAACCCGCAGGCGAAACCGGCAAGCTACCCGCCGTGCTGGTCGTGCATGAGAACCGCGGCCTGAACCCCTACATCGAAGACGTTGTGCGTCGCACGGCCAAGGCCGGGTATCTGGCGCTTGGCCCCGATGGGTTGTCCCCACTTGGGGGGTATCCGGGCAATGACGACGATGGCCGCGCCATGCAAAAGGAACTGGATGGCGCCAAACTGTTGCAGGACTTCTTTGCCGGCTTCGAATTCCTGCTGGGCCATGAAGGCTCCACCGGCAAGGTCGGCGCGGTCGGGTTCTGCTATGGCGGGGGCGTATGCAATGCGTTGGCTGTGGCATATCCTGAAATGGCCGCATCGGTGCCGTTCTATGGCCGTCAGGCGGCGGCTGAAGACGTGCCCGCCATTCAGGCCCCGCTCTTGCTGCATTACGGCGAGTTGGACGAGCGCATCAATGCGGGCTGGCCTGCCTATGAGGCCGCCCTTGGGGAGAATGGCAAGACCTACGAGGCGCACATTTATGCGGGCGCCCCGCACGGGTTCCACAACGACACCACACCGCGATACGACCCCGATGCTGCATCCCTTGCATGGGATCGTACCCTGGCGCATTTCGCGACGCATTTGGCTTGAATCTTGGAAGTGCGGGGCGGTGCGCCAGTGCCGCCCCGTGTCAAAGTATCAGACCACCGACAGGCAGGCGCATTTGGCCAGATGGTTGACGCGCTGTGTCGTGCTGCCCATCACGATGGCCCCTACGGCCCCCAGCCCCCGACGCCCTGTGACGATCAGGTCGATCCCCCAGCGGTCGGCGTAGGCGATCATCACATCCGCCGGGTCACCCACCTCTTGCAGTTTTTGCGTGACCTGCTGCCCGCATTCGGACGCGATGGCCTCGCCCGCATCCAGCACCTTTTCCCCAGCCGCGGTTACTTCGGCGGCGGATGGCATGGTGGTGGCGGCGTGGTATCCCGACACTGCACCAAGGGCATAGGCGACTGTCTGGGGTTGCGGCGTGTGCACAATGTGCAGTTCCGAGCCGTATTTCTGGGCCAGATCACAGGCCAGCCGCAGCGCCTTTTCCGCCGGTTCCGATCCGTCGATTCCGATCAGGATTTTTTCGAACATTGTCACGTCTCCTGTGCTGCTTCAAACAGGACACTAGTGCTGCAAGGACGTCCGTGCGTTGATGTGGATCAACACTCGTGGCGGGGGATTTGCGACTTACTGCGCGCTTTGGCGCAAGCGACAGCGAACGGCGCAGTACCATGGGGATACCCATCTTCTGCCCATATATGCGGCTGCTCAGCATAAAACCTTATGCATCCTTGTCCATTTCCTTGGCTGGTTTGGACATTGCCGCCGCCGTCTTTTTCAAACTCTTGAGCGACCGGATCGCCTTTTAACGGACGAGGGCGACGTCAGATTCTTGTTCACGTCCATATATTTCTTGGCGTTGTCTTGTGCCTTCTTTGGAATCTTTGGCCATCTGAAATCACCTTTTTTGGAAAATCGAACTACTTCATCCCGGACGGTGAGTAGCCTGCCTTGACCATCCCATCCACGTCTTTGAGGGCGGTGCGTGCGCTCTTGGCGAGCGCTTCGGCGTCCTGCTTGATCTTGGCAATAATTTGCTCCAACCGCTTCACCTCCTTTTAAAGATTGGCGGTCTCTCTTGCGATAGTTCCGGCGCTGTCTTTCGGGCCCGCCTCCATTTTCATGCATTCATCAATGGACTCCATCAGGTTTCGGTCATTGATCTTTTCTTCCGGGTCGCCTCGCATCAGCTTGGGAATGCAATCCTCGGCCACGGTTCCGTGCCGGACGCGGAACGTCAGGTGTTTTTATTCGTTTACAATAAGATAGTCGACGGTAGCCGAAACTTTTTTGACTTGCCCGTCGAGTTTCATTGCGTGTCCTGCGAAGAATATCGTGATGAAATTCGGTTCAAGTCAGGCAGGCGGCCATTCCTACGTAAACCCGGACTCGATCTTTGGGCGAGTAATTGCACGGTTCACGAGAGATGGCGCGATCAAGTGCTGCAACAACACGTACTTTTGCACAGGCACTCAGGTCGATCATTCAAAATGCCGTCCAGATACCCACCGCACCCACCAAGATCAGGCTCAGCGCCCAGACCAGTTCCAGATCGAACCAGCTGCGCGACAGGAATTGCAGGCCCAGCCAGCGGTGCACGGCGTAGGCCACCGCCCCTCCGGACCCTATCATCGCGGCCGTGTGCAGCACCGCGACCCCAAGGGCCAGCGCCGTCGTCGCCATCAGAGCCGACGCCGCGCGATGCCCCGCGTCCAGCTCCTCGACCGCGCAAAGGCCAAGATAGATCGGCACCAGCATCAGCGCCGCCCCATGCGCAAGGGCCACAAGGAACGACCATAGCGCGAGCTTGTGCGGCGGAATGCGCGCAAGGAAACGGGGGTGTCGCCGGGTAATGGCAAGATAGAGGCCCATGGCGATCACGATCACGCCCGCGCCAATGCGGATGTCGCGCTGATGGTCGATCAGCAGGGTCATCATCGAAAACGGCAACAGAATGGCCAGCATCGCCACAAAATGCCCAAGACTGAGCGCGCCAAGCGCAGACCACAGGGCAGAGCGGCGGCGTTCGAACAAGGCGGATGACACTGCCAAAGGCCAGCCCATACCGGGATTGAGCCCGTGGTACAGCCCGGACAGAATAACGGCGAGCCAAAGGCCCGCCGTCGTCGTCAAATCCATGCCTCAGACCGAAGGATAGCAGAAACTGTCTGTCGAACAGTCGCCACCTTCCAGCCGGATCTGGTGGCTGCGATACCCTTCGGGGAACTCGGTCCAGAAGTTTTCGTCCAGCGTCAGACCACCGTTTTCGCCCACATTGGCCATGACCATCGCCGCACCCCGGTCGCCGGGATAGAACTGGTCGTCCCATGTGGAATACAGCGAGTTGGTCCAGTAGACCCGTTTGCCATCGCGGCTGATCTCGACCATTTGCGGGCCATAGCCGAAATCCTTGCCGTTGGGATGCTTGGTTTTCTTGACGATGCCGCCGATCTCGACCTTGCCCGCAAGGATGGGGTTCATCGGGTCGGTGACATCGTACTGGTGCATCTCGCCCAGTCCCCAGCAGGCGACATAAAGGTACTTGTCGTCCATGGACAGGTCGATGTCCGTGACCAGCGGCGGGCAGGCGCCAAAACCTTTCAGCAGGTCGGGCAGGTCGTCCGCATCGGCCGGGACCGGGTCGATGGTGATGGTTTTCTTGGCCTGCCACTCGCCATCCTTGTCACGCCACCAGGTAAAGATCGCGCCTTGCAGGTTTGAGGTATCCACGACGACTCCGCAGAACCCGTATTCCTTGACCGGGTCATGGGCCGGGCGGATTTCCAAGGCCATCTGGTGATTGGCCCCAAGGTCAAGCGACTTCACCACCTTTCGCGCGCGCAAGTCCCAGAAGTGGATGGTGTGGCCGTATTTGTTGCTCAGCAAATCCTCGGCCACGATGCCGTTTTCGAATTGCGGCGGCAGGCCCCATTCGGAACTGACCATGTAGTCGCGCGGCAGGTTCCACCAGAAATCGTAGTGCTTGTCCTGAATTCCGCGATCCATCTCGTAACGGCCAAGAATGTCGAAAGTCTCGCAATCCATGATGAAGATTCCCGGAGGGCCGTCGGTGCCGTCCTTGCCACCGCCGCCAAGGGTGGAGACATAGATGCCTTCGGGCCCGCAATGGATGGTGTGGGGGCGCGAATAGCCCGTTTTGGCGAACAACTCTTCGGGTTCGATGATCTTGTGGATCTTCGCCTTCAGCGGTTCCTTGACGTCGATGATGTAGATGCGCGAGGACCGGATGCCGGGGATGATCAGGTAACGGCGTTCAAGGAACGCGTGCCCCGACAGGGGCGACAGGGACGACGAACAGGCGTTCCAGCCGAAATGGTGGAATTCATCGCCAAGGTTGGGCACGTACAATTCATGCAAGATCTTGCCGTAGGTCTTACTGTTCGGATCCACGTCTACCACGGCCAAACCATCCGGTTTGGTGCCATCGGGGCTGAGCATGAGGGTAAAGGCAAGGGTCTCGACCGGGGCCTGCATGGCCATTTTGGGCGAGGG
>CAYGPT010000027.1:19144-40360 GCA_964351755.1 uncultured Rhodobacterales bacterium
TGAGGGTAAAGGCAAGGGTCTCGACCGGGGCCTGCATGGCCATTTTGGGCGAGGGGTGGAATGTGGGGTCTGGTCTCAAATTCATGGCGTCCTCCCTGACGGTATGATGAATATCGGTGCCCGGCCCCCTAACGTTCTAATGTGACGTTCGTTGCGGGGATCAGGCGGGCTTCTTCTCCTTCTTCGCGGCCTTTTGTGCGTGGGCCGTGACAACGTTATGCGCCAGTTCGCGCGTATATGCTTCCAGTTTAACAAGAGCGGCATCGGTTTTGGCAGCATCCTGCGCGGCAAGGGCATCGGCGATCTCGGTATGCAGGGCGATGATCGCTTCGCGCGACCGCGCGGTAAACGTGATCATGTTCATGAGCGGCTGCATCGCCTCCACCGCGCCAGCCAATTGATAGCTGAGCACCTTGTTGCCTGCGCCATCGACCAGTGCCCGGTGAAAGGTGACGTCAGAGGCGCAGAATGCCTCGTCCGTCAGGCCGGGCTGGGACTGGCGGTGGATTTCGGCGCGCATGGTGGCAAGCTGGTCGGGCGAGCGGCGCCGTGCGGACAGGGGCGCGCAGGCACGCTCCAACGCATAGCGCGCTTCGCAGGCGACATCGAAGCTGACGGCGTTCATGGACAACAACAGCGTCGAGGTTGTCACCTGCTGGTCATAGGCCTCTTCATAGCGCAGGCGGTTCACGAATGCGCCGCCCGACGCACCGCGTTGGGTGCGGATCAGCGATTGGGCCGCCAACCGTTTCAGCGCCTCGCGCACCGTTGGGCGGGAAACATCAAACTGATCGGCCAGTTCCGCCTCGGATGGCAGGCGCTGATCCACGATCAGATCGCCCGCCATGATCGCATCCCGGATCGCGGTGGCGATCTGTGCGGACAGGTCCTTGGTGCTGTTGGGATCAATTTTCATTTGTCATACATATTATTGTCTGACATTTAATCTGGCAAGCTTTGAGTCGCGCGCAATGTCAGGGAGGGCATATGTCGCATCTTGTCCGATCGACCCTTTGGCTGGGCTTTTTCGCCGCGATCCTTGCAGCATGGTGGGTGATGTATTCCATGTCGATGGACATGGACCTCGACCTGCTGGGCCGTCCCGGCGAGATGGGCGCGCGCATGGCCGCGATGGACCCGCGCATGCCGATGTACATGCCGATGGCGAATTTCGCGCCCTTGTTCTGGATGTGGGCGATCATGATGGCCGCGATGATGTTCCCGACACTGGTCCCGACACTGCGCAGCTACGAGGACCTTATCGTGTCCGCCAACGGCACGCGCGCCGGGTGGCTGGGCGTCTTGCTGGGCTATTTCATCGTCTGGGTCGGCTTTGCCGCCCTGATCGCGTGCGTGCAACTGGCACTGCTTTATGGCGGCGTGATCGACATGCTGGGGATTTCCAAGACCACCATTTTTGCAGGCCTGTTGCTGGTCGCGGTCGGGGCATTTCAATTCACCCGTGCTAAGGAAATCTGCCACGGCGTGTGCCACTCCCCGACCATGTATTTCCTGGGCCACTGGCGCACAGGGGCCGTGGGCGGCTTGCGCATGGGCCTTGGCCTTGGTGCGTTTTGCGTCGGGTGCTGCTGGGGCTTCATGGCCTTGGGCTTTGTCGGCGGGGTGATGTCGCTGGCCTGGATGGGCCTTGCGACCTTTTTCATGGTGCTCGAAAAACTCCCCCAGATCGGGCATGTTGTGACAAAACCAATGGGGGTGATCCTGATCGCCGCCGGGCTGGCCGTTCTGGTCTGGCCCCATATCGGAGGACTATGAGATGGCCGTAAAGAAACGCCCGGACGCCGACAAGCTGCCGATCAGCCAGCGCATCGACAGCCGGATGCCCAATCCGGGCCGCCGCCAGATGACGCCAACCGAATGGGCGATCAAGGGCGAGCTGTTCCTAAATTGCTCGTGTGAGCTGTTCTGTCCTTGCGTCGTCTCGCTTGGTGCGCACCCACCGACCGAAGGGCACTGCCACGCGTGGATGGCGATCGCCATCGACGAAGGGCATTACGAGGGCGAAAGCCTTGCGGGCCTCAACGTGGGTCTGATGGTCGACATTCCGGGCCGCATGGGTGAGGGCGGATGGCGCGTCGCGGCCTATGTGGACGAACGGGCCAGCGGCAAGGCCTATAACGGCATCCTGCAAATCTTTTCCGGTGCGGCGGGGGGCACGACGGGCCTGTTCACGCTGCTGGTCAGCGACATCGTGGGGGCCGAGCGTGAAAAGGTCGAGATCGTGCGCGACGGCAAGAAGCGCGGGCTTTACATCGGGCGCAAGATACAAGGCGAGATCGAGATGATCGACGGGGCCAGCCCCGATCACCCGGTCATGATCACCAACTCGAAATACTGGATGGGCCCGGACATCATCGCGGCACGCGGCACCAAATCCCGTGTGCGCGACTATGGCCGCATCTGGGATTTCGGCGGCAAATCGGCAGAGATCTGCCCGATCGATTGGAAAGGCCCCAAACCGTGATCATCGCAAGAACCCAAGGAATTGCGCCATGATAGAAGCGGGTTACGTGCGAACCATGGCGCGTTACAACGCCTGGCAGAACCGGCAGTTGACCGATGTGCTCAAGACCGTGGACGACGATGTGCTGCGGCAGGACCGGGGTGCGTTCTTTGGGTCGATCATGAATACGCTCAACCACCTTTTGTGGGGCGACACGATCTGGATGAGCCGGTTTGATGCGCGCATTCCAGCCCCGGCAAAAGGGTCGGACCACCTGAATTTCACACCAACTTTCGCGGTCTGGAGTGCGGAGCGCTTTCGCATGGACGGTGCGATCCGCATGTGGGCGGACACGCTGCGCACGCTCGATCTGAAGGGGCAGCTGAAGTGGTATTCCGGCGTTATGAAGCAAGAGATGGAAAAGCCGCTCGACCTTTGCGTTGTGCAGCTGTTCAACCACCAGACACATCACCGCGGGCAGGTGCACGCGATGATGACCGCTGCCGGGCTCAAGGCCCCGGTCAGCGATGTGCCTTTTATGCCAGAGGATGAATAATGGCTCTGATTTCCCCATCGCGGCGTTTGCGCCGCACCCCGTTTTCGGACGGGGTCGAGGCGAGTGGCGTATCCGCTTATACCGTCTACAACCGGATGCTGCTGCCCACCGTCTTTGAAAGTATCGAGGCGGATTATCATCACCTCAAGCGTGCGGTGCAGGTCTGGGATGTCGCCTGCGAACGGCAAGTGGAATTGCGCGGCCCAGATGCGGGTCGGCTGATGCAGATGCTGACCCCGCGCGATTTGCGCAGCATGTTGCCGGGGCAGTGCTACTATGTGCCCATCGTGGATGAAACTGGGGGCATGCTGAACGATCCCGTCGCGGTCAAGCTGAGCGAGGAGCGATGGTGGATTTCGATCGCTGACTCCGACCTGTTGCTTTGGGTCAAGGGCATCGCCAATGGCTATCGACTGGATGTGCTGGTCGATGAACCGGATGTTTCGCCCTTGGCCGTTCAGGGCCCGAAGTCCGAGGAACTGATGGCGCGCGTCTTTGGCGATCGCGTCCGTGACATCCGCTTCTTCCGCTTCGATATGTTCCAGTACGAGGGGCGGGACCTGGCCATCGCGCGCTCGGGCTATTCCAAGCAGGGCGGCTACGAAATTTACGTCGAAGGCACCGAGATCGGGATGCCGCTGTGGAACGATCTGATGGCGGCGGGCGCCGACCTTGATGTGCGTGCGGGCTGTCCCAACGGGATCGAGCGGGTGGAGGCGGGCCTATTGTCCTATGGCAATGACATGACCGACGACAACACCCCTCACGAATGTGGGCTGGGCCGGTTTTGCGACACGCAGACGGCCATCGGCTGCATCGGGCGCGACGCGCTGTTGCGCGTGACCAAGGAAGGACCCGTACAGCAGGTCCGCCCCATTTCCATCCATGGCGACGCCGTGGGCCGCTGTGACCGGCCTTGGCCCGTCTATGGGGGAGGCAAGAAGGTGGGGCAGGTGACCAGCGCTGCATGGTCACCGGATTTCAACACCAACGTGTCCATCGGCATGATCCGCATGACCCACTGGGATCCCGGCACCGCCTTGGAAGTCGAAACGCCGGATGGTATGCGCGGCGCGACGGTTCAGCAGTCATTCTGGTTGTGAGGGGGAAGCGGGGCTTTGCCCCGAACCCCAGAGTATTTTTGACGAAAAGAAGCAGGGGATCCGTCCCCGGATAGGAGAGCGATATGTTTGATGCACTGGTGGTGAACAAGGATGAGGACGGCAAGACTTCGGCATCCGTGACACAGCTGGGTGTGGACGATCTGCCCGCAGGGGAGGTGACGGTTGCAGTCGAGTACTCCACAGTGAACTACAAGGATGGGTTGTGTATCGGCCCCGGCGGCGGGCTGGTGCGCAATTACCCGCATGTGCCAGGTATCGATTTCGCCGGCACGGTCGAGGCATCCGATGACGACCGCTACAAACCCGGCGACAAGGTCGTGTTGACCGGCTGGCGCGTAGGCGAGGCCCATTGGGGTGGGTATTCACAAAAGGCGCGGGTCAAGGCCGACTGGCTGGTCCCGTTGCCCGCCGGTTTGGACACTCGCGCCGCCATGGCCGTGGGCACCGCCGGATTTACCGCGATGCTGGCCGTGATGGCGCTGGAAGATCACGGTATCAAGGCGGGTCCCGTGCTGGTCACGGGGGCTGCGGGCGGCGTGGGGTCGGTCGCGACCGCCATCCTTGCCAACCTTGGCTACAAGGTCGCCGGTGTGACGGGCCGCCCCGAAACGGCGGATTACCTGACCTCGCTGGGTGCGACCCAGATCGTGGCGCGTGAAGAGATCAACGAGACCACCAAGCGCCCGCTCGAGGGGGAGACATGGGGCGGCTGTGTCGATGCCGTCGGGGGCGCCATGCTGGCCCGCTTGTTGGGCCAGATGGAATATGGCGCAAGTGTCGCCGCTGTTGGTTTGGCTGGCGGGGCCGGCCTGCCTGCCACGGTCATTCCATTTCTGCTGCGCGGTGTGAACCTGCTGGGCATCGATTCCGTCATGCAGCCCTATGACAACCGTGTCCGCGCATGGGCAAGGATCGCCAGGGATTTGCCGATGGACAAGCTTGAGGCGATGATCCAGCCCGCGACACTGTCGGACCTGCCGCAGTTGGGGGCAGATATCCTCAAGGGTCAGGTCAAGGGCCGGGTTGTGGTCGATGTGAACGCGTGACCGCATGCGCGCCCGGCCTGTCAGGCGGGGCGGTGGTCTGTGACAAGCACGTGAGCGACGCCAGGGAGGCGTTGATATGGGCAGCAGTGACGGGGATGCAATTGACCGGCCTGATCAAGTGTCTCCCGACGCGCAGGCGTTTCTGGAGTTTCTGGCGATCAGGGCCCGCACAGATGCCGCGCGCGCCAAGATTGCAAGTTTGCCCGCAACGCCCGTGCCGCAGGACGCGGATCTTGCCCGGATTCGCGACACGTTGGGCCTGCCAGAGGGCAACACCATCGCGGCGGCCGGAACCGATATTCCGGGGCTTGAGGACAAGCCGCTGGTTGGGCTGTCGCCGAAACTGCGTCGCGAGGCGGGTCTTCCAAGCCTTGACGAAGAGTATGGTGCAGACAGGGACATCCAGTCCCCCAACAGTGCCCCCATCGCCTCGCGCCACGCCGAAGAGGATATCCTGAACGCTGTCAGCAAGGGGATCGAAGACGCGGCCTTGGGCGATGAGGAGCTTGAGGGGCGCGTCGTGAACATGCATATTTCCAACGCAACGGGGATTTGCGTGACCTGTATCGGGGGTCTTGGCTCCTCCAAGGGGATGGACGGCGTGATCAAACTTTTCTCTCTCAAATACCCGACGGTGATAGTGCGCATCACCGCCGAAGGGGGCAATGCATACAAGGACCGGGCCGTTGTGCTGGTCAGAGGGGGCGAATTTGTCGACGCTTGACTGGACCCACTTCGAGGGGCTTGAAGAGGGTGCGCAGGCCCTCTTTCTGCTGGATATCGCAGCCCGCGCTTTGCCCGCATTCGAGGCGCACGGGGATGTGCAGTCAAAGGTGGCCTGCTATATCGACGCCGGGCGCATGGTGATGGCGGGTGACATGACCCGGCACGCCGAACTGGTCCGCTTTCTGAACGACCCCGACACGGATGACGATTTCAACACCTATTTCGCACAAGTGCACGAGGACGCGCGCGCCTGCGCAGCGCTGGACCTTGCGACCTATGCCTGTGGTTTCACGGCCCGCATCTCCGCCCCCGCCGCCGGAGTGACGGCCTTGCCTGATCCCGTGCTGGAATCCACGGACGATATCTGGGACTATTACCGCGACCGCGCCGCCTTGCTTGGTCTGTGATGGTGTCCCCCAACCAATCCCATTCCCCAGGAGCGACCCCATGACCGCCTATGACGACCAGAACATCTTTGCCAAGATCCTGCGCGATGAAATTCCGTCCGTCAGGGTGTACGAGGATGACGATACGCTGTGCTTCATGGACATTATGCCGCGCACCGACGGGCATTGCCTCGTGATCCCCAAGACACCGTGCCGCAATGTGCTGGATGCGTCGGACGCGCAGTTGGCTGCCGTCATGGCCACTGTCAAGAAAGTGGCGAATGCGGCCAAGACGGCTTTTGATGCGGACGGGATCACCCTGCAGCAGTTCAACGAAACCGCAGGGGGGCAGGAAGTGTTTCACCTGCACTTTCACATTCACCCCCGCCACGAAGGCGTTGCGATGCGCGCCCCCGGCAAGATGGGGGACATGGACGCGATCAAGGCCCATGCGGAGGCGATCCGCAGCGCACTTTGAGGTCTGAAAACGACGTGCAGAATCCCAAGTTCCGTTGCTGTTCATGGAATGGGGTGGTCGTTTTTGGCACATCTGTGCTATGCAACAGACACAATACGCAAAAGATCAAAAAGACTGAAAAACACAGGGAACAAAACACATGGCTATAGAACCTCCACTGACGGAGTTGCCGATCAAGACCGCCGATAACGGGTTTTACCGGGGCTTCAGCGTCGACGTCACCGTTATCAGCAAGATTATCATCAGCATTCTGGTGGTGTGGTGCATCTTTTGGCCGACCCAGTCTGGGCGTGTGCTTGGCGACCTGAACAGCATTATTCTGGCGAATTTCGCGGCGTGGTACATCTGGGTCGTCGCGTTCTTTATCACCGTCTGTATCGTGCTGGCGTTGTGGCCTGCGGCGGGGCGGATGAATCTTGGCCAGCCGGGCGAGGGGCCTGAATTCAACAATTTTTCGTGGTTTTCGATGATGTTCGGGGCGGGGATCGGTGTCGGCATGCTGACATGGGCCGTGGCCGAACCTGTCGCGCATTTCGGGTCAAACCCCGAAACCATCCAAGGTATCACGACGGGCGGTACGGCGGACAATGTGCGCATGGCCTTCAAATGGTCGTTCCTGCATTGGGGGTTGAGCGCTTGGGCCTGTTACGCGATTGCGGGCCTCAGCCTTGCATTCTTCAGTTATCGCCGCGGCTTGCCGCTGACGATCCGGTCGGCGCTGACGCCGCTGTTCGGTTCCGCCCTGTCGGGTCGGCTGGGTCATTTGATCGACATTGTCGCCGTCGTGGCCACCATTCTGGGCGTTGCGCAAACGCTGGGGTTCGGGGTCGAACAGTTCGTGGCGGGTCTGACCCGTATCGGTGTGGGTGGTCTGATGGACGCGGAAGGCGGAGCCACGTTCACCGGCATCGTGGTCGCCCTTGTGGTGATCATGGGGGCGTCGACCCTGTCGGCGCTGTCGGGCGTGGGCAAGGGTATCAAGTGGCTCTCCAACATCAACATGGGTCTGTCGATCTTCCTTTTGGGCTTTTTCATCATCTTTGGCGCGACATGGTTTGGCGCATCGGCGATGTTCGTGGGCCTTTGGGACTACCTGACCGCACTGCCCGCCATGAGCCTGAACGTTTTCTCCTCGGACGGCGTTGAGGGGTCGGAATCGTTCCTGCTGACGCAATGGCAGGGCTGGTGGCCGGTGTTCTACTGGGCGTGGTGGATCGCGTTCGCGCCGTTCGTGGGCCTTTTCCTCGCGCGGATTTCGCGCGGACGCAGCATCCGCGAGTTCGTGCTGGGCGCGATGATCGTGCCTGCATTGATGTGCTTTGTGTGGTTCGCATGGGCCGGTGGCACCGCGATCGACCTCGAGCTCAATGGTGGCGCGAATGGCGTGATCTTTGACGCGGCCAATGGCGACAAGATCTTTGCCATGACAGAATTCATGCTCGCCCCCGTCGCGCAGGCACTTGCCTGGTGTATGGCGCTGGTGATCGTGATCCTGCTGATGACCTTCCTCGTCACTTCGGCGGACTCGGCTGTGCTGATCGTGAACACGATCAACGCAGCCGGTGACGAAGGGCCAAAGGCGCGTCCACATATCCTGTTCTGGGGGGCGGCGCTGGCGCTGGTCGTGGGGGGCTTGCTGCTGTCAGGTGGCACCTCGGCGATCCAGACGGCGATGGTGATCGGCGCGCTGCCGTTCTCGCTTGTGATGGTCCTGATGTGCATCTCGCTGCTCAAGGCGATCTACAACGACACGCGACGTGAAGCTGCAGGCGTGCCATCGGTGCATTCCGAAATTCCGGGTGCGACGGGCAACGGGCTGAGCCCGGCGGAATAACCCGCCAAAAATACCAAACAGACAAGGTCCCGGCGCATCGCTGCCGGGGCCTTTTTTGCGTTCGGGCGGGTGCGGTCTGCGCAAAAACGACACAAGGTCGCTGCTGGAATTGCAGGCATTTGAAAAACTGTCATTGCTTGGCGCAACATAACTGAGCCCACCAGATGCACGAAAGACGAATACCCGAGTGGCTACGCCACACCCCGGCCCCCAGTGTGCGCGGCTTTGCCGTGCTTGCCGGGGCCGAGGCCATTGCGCGCGGCATCCTGATTTCGGTCTTTCCGCTGGTCATGTACCAGACCCTCAAGGACGCCAGCACCGTTTCCGGTGTTTACTTCTTTATCGGCGTCGCTTCACTGATCCTCGGGCTGTCGGTGCCGTACCTGATCCGCTTCGTGCCCCGGCGGTGGGTCTATGTTGTGGGCACGCTGATGTTCATGACGGGCGCGCTTCTGGCCAATGCGGGCAGTGCTGCTGCGGTGGTGGCGGGCCTGTCGCTCACGACCTTTGCAACCGTCACCACCTTTGTCTGCTTCAACGCCTACGTCCTCGACTATGTGGCCAAGGTCGAACTGGGCAAGTTCGAGACATCGCGCCTGTTCTACAGTGCGCTTGGCTGGACGGCGGGGCCGGTGCTGGGGGTTTATCTGCACAGCTGGTGGGCACCGGCACCGTTCATCATCGCGGCCGTCGCCGCACTGTCCATGATGGTGACCTTTCTGATCATGCGGCTTGGCAATGGTAAACTGATCACCAGGGCGCGGCAGGCCCCGGCCAACCCGTTCGCCTATTTTCAGCGCTTTGCGCAGCAACCGCGCCTGATTGCGGGATGGCTGTTTGCGGTGATCCGGTCCTGCGGGTGGTGGATCTATGTGGTCTATCTGCCGATCTACGCGGTACAGAACGGGCTGGATGCGCAACTGGGTGGGATCGTGTTGTCGATCACCAACGGGACGTTGTTCCTTACCCCTTTCATGTTCCGCTTTGTTCAGGCCAGTTCGGTGCGCACAGGGGTCCGGACCGGATTCGCAATGTCCGGCCTGCTGATCTTTCTGGCCGGACTGCCGCTGGGTCTGCCTGCACTGTCCGTTGTGGCGCTGATGTGCGGGTCGTTCTTTCTGATCCTGCTGGATGTGTGCGGCGGCCTGCCGTTCCTGCTGGCCGTCAAACCGTCCGAGCGGACGGAGATGTCTGCGATCTATTCCAGTTTCCGGGACGTATCCGGCATCCTGACACCCGGGGCGGCCTGGCTGGTCTTGCTGGTGGCGCCCATTGCGGGTGTGTTTATCGCTGGTGGGCTTGGCTTGATCGGTGCCGGGGTGCTGGCGGGCAAGCTGCACCCAAGGCTCGGGCGGGCGCGCATCGCTTTGCAACAGACGCAGGAGCCTGCGGTTATCGACCACACCCCGCACCCCGCGCCGACCTGACGATTCGCGCCGCGTCACCGACCTGCGGCGGCGTGGCTCTTGCAGGTTCACACCATTTCCCTAATCTCGGATGGAACGAAACGGAAGGCCCCGTCCCATGCCCCTTGATCTTGACTTTGTGCGCGCACAATTCCCTGCGTTTTCCGAACCCTCGCTGCAAGGGCAGGCGTTTTTTGAGAACGCGGGCGGCAGTTATACTTGCGGCGCGGTGATTGATCGTCTCACCCGGTTTTATACCCAGCGCAAGGTGCAGCCCTATGCCGATTACGAGGCGTCCCGTCTGGGCGGAGAGGAAATGGACGAGGCGCGCACCCGCATGGCCGCCATTCTACGGGTCGAGGGGGATGAGCTGAGCTTTGGACCGTCGACCACGGCCAACACCTATGTGCTGGCACAGGCCTTTGCGCAGATGATGAAAGCTGGCGAAGCGATCATTGTCACCAATCAGGATCACGAGGCCAATACCGGGCCATGGCGACGCCTCGTCGACAGGGGTATCGCGGTGCGCGAGTGGAAGGTCGACCCTGCCACCGGCCATCTGGATCCTGCGGCGCTTGAGGATCTGCTGGACGACTCCGTCCGCCTTGTCTGTTTCCCCCACTGTTCCAACGTGGTCGGAGAGATCAATCCAGTAACCGAGATCACCGCGCTGGCCCACGCGGCGGGCGCGTTTGTCTGTGTTGACGGGGTGTCCTATGCACCGCACGGCTTTCCCGATGTGGGCGCCCTTGGGCCGGACATCTACCTGTTTTCGGCCTACAAGACCTATGGGCCGCATCAGGGCCTGATGGTGATCCGCCGGGCGCTGGGGGAACTGCTGCCCAATCAGGGACATTATTTCAACGCCGACAGCCTTTATAAACGGTTCACCCCCGCAGGCCCGGACCACGCCCAAGTCGCGGCCTGTGCGGGTATGGCGGACTATGTCGATGCACTATTTGCCCATCACATCGGCGACACCACCGCCACGGCAACCGAACGGAGTCATGCGGTGCACGACCTGATGCGTGCCCGCGAGGTCGAGGCGACGGGCTGCGTCATGGCCGCGCTGAAGAACCGCAACGACCTGCGCATCATCGGCCCCACGGACCCGGCCATACGGGCCCCTACAATTGCGCTGGACCTTGGGCGCGATCCGGTTGCAGTGGCGGCCCGGTTGGCCGAACACGGTATCATGGCGGGCGGCGGTGATTTCTATGCGGTGCGTGCATTGCAAGCCATGGGTGTTGATGCAGACCGGGGTGTGTTGCGCCTCAGTTTCACCCATTACACCAGCGACACCGAGATCGAACAGCTTTTGACCGCTCTGGACACCGTGTTGTGACCCGGCCGTAAATCCGGCCCTGTTGATCCGCGCGCCGCCGCGCTACGTACACCTTCTTAACAAAGGGATAACGGGCGTTTGAGCAGTTCTGCGATTATCATGTGGTTTCGCCGCGATTTGCGGCTGAGCGACCATGCGGCGCTGTCGGCGGCTTGCAAGACCGGGCGGCCCGTCATTCCGCTGGTGATCCGCGACCACAGCGTGGATGATCTGGGTGCTGCGCCCAAATGGCGCTGGGGTCTGGGTGTGGAACATCTGGCGCAGTCGCTGGGGGACAAGGGAAGCAGTTTGATCCTGCGCTCGGGCAACGCGCTGGAGGTCCTGAGAGGTCTGATCGATGAAACCGGGGCAGGAGCCGTTTATTGGTCTCGCCTTTATGACCCCGAGGCGGTGGCGCGCGACAGCGACATCAAATCCAAACTCAAGGAACAGGGGATCGACGCACGCAGTTTCGGCGGGCACCTCATGTTCGAACCTTGGACAGTCGAGACCAAGACAGGCGGTTATTACAAGGTTTACACGCCATTCTGGAATATGGTCAAAACCCGCGACGTGGATGCGCCGTTGTCGACACCGGGCACAGTGCCGGCCCCCGACATCTGGCCCGACAGCGAGGCGCTTGACGATTGGCGCTTGGGTGCAGCGATGCGGCGCGGCACCGACATTGTGCGCCCGTATGTGCAACTGGGCGAGCGGGCGGCACAGTCGCGACTGGGCGCGTTCATCGCGCACAAGGTGGCCGATTACGATGAAGGGCGCGATTTGCCCAGCACGGACGGCACATCCAACCTGTCTGAAAACCTCGCCCTCGGTGAAATCTCGCCCCACCAGTGTTGGCACGCAGGGTTGCGCGCGCGCGAGGACGGCAAGCGGGGGGCAGAAACCTTCCTCAAGGAGCTTGTCTGGCGCGAATTCGCCTATCATCTGATGCACCACACGCCCCGCATCCTGGACCAAAACTGGAAAGAGGACTGGGATGCCTTTCCCTGGAACACCGAAGACACGGACGAGGTAGGCGCGTGGCAAAAGGGGCGCACGGGCATCCGGTTCGTCGATGCGGCGATGCGCGAAATGTACGTAACCGGGCGGATGCACAACCGCGGGCGCATGATCGTGGCGAGCTATCTGACCAAGCACCTGATGAGCCACTGGCGGATCGGGCAAAAATGGTTCGAGGACTGCCTAATCGACTGGGACCCGGCCAGCAACGCGATGGGCTGGCAATGGTCCGCCGGGTCCGGGCCGGATGCGACGCCCTATTTCCGGGTGTTCAACCCCGTGACGCAGCTGGATAAGTTCGACAAGAACCGGGACTACGTCACCCGCTGGATCGCCGAAGGGCGCAGCACTCCACACAAGGACGCACTGAGCTACTTCGATGCAATTCCACGCCGCTGGGGGCTATCGCCAAGCGACAGCTATCCTGACCCGATCGTGCCCGCGGACGAAGGGCGCAAGCGCGCTCTTGGCGCCTATGAAAACCGGGGGTTCTGAGCGTGCGGACAGTGACATATTTTTCAAGGTCGATGAAACTTAACCGCCTCAAATTACGTGGCTTTCAGTCAGACAGGTGCGCATGTGGTTGCGCGCCACACGCTGTCTGTCTAGCGTGCCAAAGATGCAAACGGGAGACCGCATGATAAAGACATCAACGGACGGCGAACAGAACTTGCCGCGCTATTTTGCCCGTGCCTTCGGCATGCTGCAGAAAATGAATACCGGGCGCATCGACTTTGTCCTGCCCGACGGGCGGCATTTTCGCGCCGAGGGTCCGAATCCCGGCCCGGTGGCCGAGGTGCACATCCACAACAACGACCTGTTCGCCCGCCTGATCCGCGAGGGCGATCTTGGGTTTTGCGATGCCTATCTCGACGAATGGTGGAGCACACCCGACTTGCAGGCCTTCATGGATTGGGTCCATGCGGACAATGACGACATCTATGACGGTTTTCCCGGCATGAGCCTGCTGCGCAATTTCGAAAAGTTCCGGTTCTGGCTGCAACGCAACCACCGCGAACAGGCGCGCAAGAACATCAGCTATCACTATGACCTCGGCAACGACTTCTACGGGCTGTGGCTGGACGACACGATGACCTACTCCTCGGCCCTGTTCGAGACGGGGCAGGAAAGCCACGAGGCCGCGCAGATTGCCAAATACGCCAGCATGGTAGATCAGATGGGCGCACAGCCCGGCGATCACATCCTTGAAATCGGCTGCGGATGGGGCGGATTCGCGGAATACGCGGCCAAGGAACGGGGACTGAAGGTCACTGGGCTGACCATCAGTGAAGAACAGTTCAAGTACGCCCAGCAGCGCATTGAAAAGGCAGGACTTTCCGGTCTTGTCGATTTCAAGCTACAGGACTACCGCGACGAAACCGGCACCTATGACGGAATCGCCTCCATCGAGATGTTCGAGGCGGTGGGCCAGAAATACTGGCCGACCTATTTCGAAACCGTGCGGGAGCGTCTGAAACCGGGCAAGAACGCGACGCTACAGATCATCACCGTGCAGGACAAGCGCTGGGACGTGTACCAGCGGGGCGTGGATTTCATCCAGAAGTACATCTTTCCCGGCGGCATGCTGCCCAGTCCAAGCGCCTTGCGCGCACAGATCGTCAAGGCGGGGCTAGGCATCGAACGCTCGGTCGAATTCGGGCCCAGCTACAACATCACGCTGCGCCGCTGGCATGATACATTCAACGAAAAATGGGACCAGATCGCCGAAATGGGCTTTGACGAGCGGTTCCGACGGATGTGGAATTTTTATCTCACGTCTTGTGCTGCGACCTTTGAAAGTGCCAACTGTGACGTAACGCAGATCACGATCAAACGACCCGGATGAAACCATGAAGGATAAATGCCATGCCTGACGCAGCCAAACTCGTGGCCGCCGTGGGTATGGCCCTTCTGGCCCTGATCGCGTCCGGCATGATCATGCCCCTGTTCGAAGAAGACACGAACTTTGGCTATTTCGTTCATGTGAACGTGGTGCTTGGGGCGCTGGTCGGATGGCTGGTGATCGGAAGCCGGGCAGGGCGTGGCACCATTTCGGCCATCAATGTGGGCTTGACCAGTTCAGTGGTCTTGGTGTTCTGGGGGCTGTTTGTGCAGTCCTGCAACGAAATGACCCGCCTTGCGATGAAAAACCGTTTCGACGGTCCGTTCGAAGCGCTTGTGTCGATCTTTGAGATAGGCGCGGAATGGGCGCTGTTGATGAGCACCGTGACAGTCTGGACAACTCTGCTGGTCGGGGGTGTGATCGTCGGCATTGCCAGTGAATACGCTTGGCGGACCTGGCGATAAGCGCATGAAAACCCTATTCTTTTACGGGACGCTGCGGCATGTGGCATTGCTGGAATGCGTCATTGACCGTTCGGCTGACGACCTGGACCATGCTGAAGCCGTATTGCCCGGCCACGCCGTTCTGGCCGCACGTGGTGCACCGTTTCCGGTACTGGTGCGCGATGCGGCGGCCCGCGCGCCGGGACGGGTGGTGCGCGGTCTGACGAGCGATGACATCGCGAGGCTCGATTATTACGAGGCCGGGTTCGATTACGACTTGCGCAGCATGACGCTGGAAAGCGGTGAGGTTGCGAACGTCTATGTGCCCAGTGACCCGCCCGCACTGACGAATGGCCCTTGGGACCTCGCACAGTGGGAACGCGACTGGGCCGCAATGAGCGTCGCCGCCGCCCAAGAGGTAATGGATGGGTTTGGCACGCTGGACCCTGACGTCATCGTGGCCCGTTTTCCCCGCATCCGCGCCCGCGCCTGGAGCCGGGTTTTGGCCCAGAACGGCCGCCATGGTGCCGGGGTGTTGAAAGGCCGGGTGGATATTGTCGAGCGCAAACGCGCTCACACAAACTTTTTTGCGATGGACGAAATCAAACTGCGCCACGAAACGTTTCAGGGTGGTACGTCGGATGTGTTGGATCGTGCGGTCTTTTTGTCCTCGGACGCCTCGCTTGTGTTGCCCTATGATCCGGTCCGCGACCGGGTGCTGCTGGTGGAACAGATCCGCCTTGGCCCCATTGCGCGTTACGATCCGGTCGCGTGGCAGATGGAACCAATTGCGGGACTGATCGACCCCGGTGAATCGCCCGAGGCCGCCGCCCACCGCGAAGCGCGGGAAGAGGCGGCGCTGACGTTCTACCAGCTTGAACCGGTCGGGGAATGCTATGCTTCGCCCGGGGCGGCGACGGATTTCTTTCACATGTTCGTGGGTTTGTGCGATCTGCCCGATTCCGCGACCGGTATCGGCGGAGAAGAAGTCGAGGGCGAAAACATTCGCAGCCACATCATGGGGTTCGACGCGCTGCTTGCGATGGCCGAGGATCGGCGCACCGCCAATGCTCCGCTGACCCTGCTGACCTATTGGCTGGCCCATCATCGCGACCGCCTGCGCAACCTGTAGCGGCCTGACGTGGGTTGAGGTCGCCTTGCCCGCCCGCTACACCTTGACCGACACCACCAAAAGGACCGTGCCCATGCGCTTTGCCCCTGATCTGGCCGCCGCCGTCGGAAACACCCCCCTTATCAAGTTGCGCAAGGCCAGCGAAGAGACCGGGTGCACCATTCTGGGCAAGGCCGAATTCATGAACCCCGGCCAGTCGGTCAAGGACCGCGCCGCCCTGTCGATCATTCAGCACGCCGTTGCATCCGGCGCGTTGCGTCCCGGTGGCACGATTGTCGAAGGCACGGCCGGGAATACCGGTATCGGTCTGGCGCTCGTGGGGGCCTCGATGGGCTTCAAGACGGTGATCGTGATCCCTGAAACGCAAAGCCAGGAAAAGAAGGATATGCTGCGCCTTGCAGGCGCGGAGTTGATCCAGGTGCCCGCCGCACCCTATCGTAATATCAACAATTTCATCCGCTATTCGGACCGTCTGGCCCAAGAGCTTGCCAAATCCGAACCTAATGGCGCGATCTGGGCCAACCAGTTCGACAACGTCGCCAACCGACAGGCCCACATCGACACGACCGCCCCCGAAATCTGGGAACAGACCGACGGCAAGGTCGACGGGTTCATCTGCGCGGTCGGCTCCGGCGGTACACTGGCCGGCGTGGCAGAGGTGCTGCAACCCAAGGGCGTCAAGATCGGCCTTGCAGACCCGGACGGGGCGGGACTGTTCAGCTACTACACCACCGGAGAGATCGCGATGGAAGGGAGCTCCATCGCCGAAGGCATCGGGCAGGTGCGCATCACCAAGAACCTTGAAGGGTTCAAACCGGATTTTTCCTACAACGTGCCCGACGCCGAGGCATTGCCAATCGTCTTTGACCTGCTTCAGCACGAAGGGCTGTGCCTGGGCGCGTCGTCCGGCGTGAACGTCGCCGGAGCCATCCGCCTTGCGCGCGATCTGGGTCCGGGGCACACCATCGTGACCATCCTGTGCGATTTCGGCACGCGCTATCAGTCCAAACTGTTCAATCCCGATTTTCTCAAGGAAAAAGGTCTGCCCGTGCCCGATTGGCTGGACCGTGCGCCCGCCAGCATACCTGGCGTTTTCGAGGACGAATGATGCGCCACCGGGGGGTGCAGCCCTTTTTCGCGGCCCTGACGTTCCTGCTTTGGGCGGGGCTTGCCGTGGCCCAAGCCACCGCGCCCGACTATGCGGACTGGCAATCCGTTGCCCAACGTGCCGAGGATGCGGTCGAGTCCGCGCAGGCTTCGGACGCGGCGCTCGAGACGCTGCGGGCCGAGATGGCAGGTTGGCGGGAACAGTTTCAGAACCAGTTGACCGTCAACGACACGCGGATTGCCGCGTTGCGCGATCAGGTCGCCGCCCTTGGTCCAGCGCCCGAGGAAGGCGCCACCGAAGCCGAAGAGATCGCGACGCGTCGCACCGAGTTGAACACGCAGATCGAACGGCTGACCACCCCGCGGCGCACCGCCGAAGAGGCGTTCAGCCGAGCCAACGGCGTCATCGCCGAAATTGACCGCATCATTCGCGAACGGCAAGCCGAGGCGCTGCTGGACGCTGGGCCATGGCCGATCAACCCGATCATCTGGCCCGGTGCACTGCTCAACCTGAGAGACTCTGTTGCCGCCGGGTTGGCCGAGATGCGGGAGGTCTTGAGCAATGACACACGTCGCGAACAGGCGCGCGATAACCTGCCCCTTGTGATCCTGTTGTTGACGGCCGGTTTCATCCTACTGACGCGGGCGCGCTACTGGTCGGAATGGCTGGCTATGCGTATCCAGCGCAGGGACACGCGTGCGACCGGCGAAGTGGCCGGTTTCGTCGTGTCGCTGGGCCAGATCGTATTGCCGATGCTGGGCCTGTTGCTGATTGTGCGGGCAGTTGGTGCGTCTGGCATGTTCGCCCCGCGCGGTCAGTTGTTGCTGGACGCGCTGGAGCCGATGGGCTTTGTGTTGTTCTTTACGCTATGGCTGGTCAGCCGGGTCTTTCCGCGTGATGAAACCGTGCGTTCGCCCACCAACCTGCCGCAAAAGCGGCGGGTCGAGGCGCGAGTCTACCTGTTCTTGCTGGCTGTGGTGTTGGCGCTGCACATTCTGCTGGATCGCATGGCGGAATTTGACCGCTATGACCGTGCCGCGATTGCGGTCCTCAATTATCCCTTGATTGTTGCGGCAGGTTTGCTCCTGACGCGCATGGGGTGGATCCTGCGGCGCGCGCGCCATGACATTGGCAATGACAGCACACCGGACCGCGATCTGGGCAGACGGCTGATCGCGTTGTTGGGGCAGGCGGTCATCGTTGTGGGCTTTGGCGCGCCGCTGCTGGCGACCTTCGGCTATACCAATGCGGCCGTAGCACTTGTTTACCCGTCGATCGTGACGCTGGGCCTGTTTGGCACCGTGCGCCTGTTGCAGGGTCTGGTCCGCGACATCTATGCCGCCCTGCGCCCTGCTGAAAGCGCCGAAGACAGCTTGATCCCCACGCTTGCAGGTTTTGCGCTTGTCTTGCTTTCCCTTGTGGTGCTGCCCCTGATCTGGGGCGCACGTCTGACCGACATGACCGAGGTCTGGACGCGCCTGCGTACCGGTGTCACCATCGGTGACATTACCATTTCGCCGGGCAGTTTCTTTACCCTCGTTCTGGTGTTCGCCATCGGCTACGCGATGACCCGCGCGGCACAGAACGCGCTGAAAGTGTCCGTTCTGCCCAAGACCAGGATCGAACCCGGCGGGCAGGTCGCCATCGTGTCGGGCCTTGGCTATGTGGGTATCTTTCTGGCCGCTCTGGTCGCGATCACATCGGCAGGTATCGACCTGTCCAACCTTGCAATCGTCGCCGGGGCCCTGTCGGTGGGTATCGGTTTTGGCCTGCAAACCATCGTGTCGAATTTCGTGTCCGGCATCATCCTGCTGATCGAACGCCCCATCGCCGAAGGCGACTGGATCGAGGTGGGTGGGCAGATGGGCTTTGTTCGCTCGATCTCGGTCCGCTCGACCCGGATCGAGACCTTTGACCGCACCGACGTCATCGTGCCCAACTCGGACCTGATCGCGGGGACGGTCACCAACTATACGCGCGGCAATACTGTCGGCCGTGTCATCATTCCGGTCGGCGTGGCCTATGGAACCGACACCAAGCGGGTCGAGGCGATCCTGCGCGAACTGGCCGAAGCGCACCCCATGGCCCTGATGAACCCGCCGCCGCTAGTGCTGTTCACGGGGTTCGGGGCCGACAGCCTAGATTTCGAAATCCGCATCATTCTGCGCGATGTCTTGTGGATGGTCGTCGTGAAGAGCGAGATCAACCACCAGATCGCCGCCCGCTTTGCCGAGGAAGGGATCGAGATTCCCTTTGCCCAGCGGGATGTGTGGTTGCGCAATCCCGAGGTGTTGCATCAAAAACCGCCCTCCGATCCGGCACAGCCCGCTGCGACCCCTTTGCGCGACGAACCGCATGAGGACGCAGACGGAAGCGACGGTGATGGAGATGGCGACGGAACCGGAGACGGGCGATGACGAGGATGCTGTTTCGCGAAGACGCCTACAGGCGCGACGCCCCCGCCCGTGTCACCGCCCACACGCCCGAGGGCGGCATCGTTTTGGATCAGACCGTGTTTTATCCCACAGGCGGTGGTCAACCCGGCGACAATGGAACACTTGCGTGGAACGGGCAGACACTCGCCATCGCTTCGGCCATCAAGGGCGAGGGTGCGGGAATAATTCTGGTCCCGTCCGAACCGCGCGCGTTGCCCCCCATCGGCGCGCAAGTCGAACAGTCCCTCGACTGGGACCGCCGCCATGGGCACATGCGTGTGCATACTGCCCTGCATCTGCTGTCGGTCGCCGTGCCGTTCGGTGTCACCGGCGGGTCGATCGGGGCCAATCGCGGACGGCTTGATTTCGACATGGCTGACGCGCCCGAAGATCGCGACCTGATCGAGGAGGCGCTGAACGCCTTCGTCGCCGCAGATATGCGCGTGACCGAGGAATGGATTGATCAGGCCGAACTCGATGCCAATCCGGGCATGGTCAAGACCCTGTCCGTGCAGCCTCCGCGCGGTGCGGGCCGCATCCGGCTGGTGCGCATCGGGGAAGGGTTGGACACGGTCGATCTGCAACCCTGCGGCGGCACCCATGTGGCCCGTACGGGCGAAATCGGCGCGCTTCGACTGGGCAAGATCGAAAAGAAGGGGCGGATGAACCGCCGCATCTACCTGCATTTGGACGGCTGACCGGGTCAGCCATCCAGGTTCCAGCTTTTAGCCGTAAGGGTAGGGCGCCGCCGTCCAGTGATAGCCGTCGCCGGCCTTTTCGATATAGCCGATGCCCGGAAACGAGATATGCGCGCCCGCAACGGCCAGACTGTCCGTGGCGACCATGTCCAGAACCCGCGCGCGCGTGCTGGCAGCGGTGTCGGCATCCGTGTCAAAGGCAATCGTCACGGACGGATCGGCAAGCTGCACAGGCGGCACGTGCAGGATATCGCCCCACAGCAGCAGCCGGTCGCCCTCGCTTTCCAGCATCACGCCCATATGGCCGGGCGTGTGACCGGGCATCGGCATCGCCGTCATGCCGAACCCCAGATCGGCCTCGCCCGACACTTCGCGCACCCGGTCGCCAAAGCTGGTCACAACGCCTGCCGCAAGTTCAAAGAAGGGTTTGAACATGTCCGGCGCGCCCGCGGCGATATCGGCACTTGTCCAGAACGCGACATCATCGCCCGACACGATCAGTTCGGCATTTGAAAACACGTTCTGCCCGTCCACCAGAACCCCGCCCACGTGATCGGGATGCAGGTGGGTTGCCACTAGATGGGTGATGCTGCCCGGATCGACGCCCATCGCGGCCAGACTGGCCCCCAGCGCACCCAGGCCCGGACCCATGGCGGTGCCGGTGCCCGCATCCAGCATCACGCGGGCATCGCCAACCTCGATCAGAAAGGCGTTGACCCCGGTCAGGTGCTGGTCGGATTTGATATGGGCGTCCTTCAGGCGTGCAGCATAAGTGTCGGCATCAACGCCCGACAGGGCCTCGGGGCCGATGGGCAGAAAACCATCCGAGATGGCCGTCACCTTGGCCGCACCCACGCGGTGGGTCTGCACGACGGGCATGGCCATAGCGTGACCAGCGGCAAAAACGGGCACAGCGGTCGTGGTCATGGCGATCGAGGCCAGCGCAGAAGAGGTCAGAAAATCGCGACGGTTCATGGGGTTGTCCTTTGGTTTGAAAACACAGCACGCATACGGCGCGCGGCGTGACGACGCCGGGCCGGGGGGGCAGGCATGACACGCTATGCTGGAAATGGTGTAGGAGTGATATTCTTTCGTCAACCCGCTTGCCTTTGGGTGGCAGAATTGGGTAGACCGCGCGCACGGACAGGTGGCCGAGTGGTCGAAGGCGCACGCCTGGAAAGTGTGTAGGCGGG
>CAYGPT010000028.1:0-40292 GCA_964351755.1 uncultured Rhodobacterales bacterium
GGGCAATGCCGCCCAGCGTATCGAAATAGTGATCGACCGAGGTTACGCCCAGTTCCACCGACTCGAGGTTCTGATAGGCCAGTTCCACATCCGCCAGCGCCTGTTGCAGCAGCTTGGGGTTCGCCGCCGACTTGCCATCAACCCCGTAAGCAAAGCTTTTGCGATTCTCATAGGCATCCGCCAGCTCGTCCTCGTCGCCAAAGGCGGAACTATCGACCAACTGGTTGACGTTGGACCCATAGGCCCCTTCAGCATTCGAAAACACGCGCAGCGCAGCGGTCGCCAGATCGCAGCCCTGTGTTTCGGCATAAGTCAGCGCATGGGCGCGAATGAAATTCTGTTCCAGGGGTTCGTCCGCTTGGGCGCATTTCAGCGCCGCTTCGGCCAGCATGCGGGATTGCAAGGGCAGCAGATCGCGGAAAATGCCCGACAAGGTCATGATCACGTCGATGCGCGGGCGGCCAAGCTCGGCCAGCGGGATCAGATCGGCACCGGCCAACCGGCCAAAGCTGTCGAAACGCGGCACACAGCCCATCAGCGCCAAAGCCTGCGCAATCGGGCCACCGTCGGATTTGATATTGTCTGATCCCCACAGCACCAGCGCGATGGACCGCGGCAGCGTAGGGTGGGTATCCAGCAAAAGCTGTGCCTGTTTCGCGCCATCGCGGCAGGCATAGGCCGTGGGCATCCGGAAGGGGTCAAAGGCGTGGATGTTGCGCCCGGTCGGCAGGATCTCTGGCGACCGGATCAGATCACCGCCTGCGACGGGTAGGGTATAGCGCGCATCCAGCGCATGCATAATCGCGCCCAATTCGGTCTCTTGCTGCAGCAGGGTGTCGGCACGGGTACGCGCCTCGGCATCCGCGAGGGGCATCAGATCAAGGTATTCGGCCCGCGCCGCATCACTCAGAGGCTGCCCGACAATATGCAAACCGTCGGGAATCAGCGCGTCCTCGGTCTCAAGCAGCTTCAGCCACAATGTATCGGGGGCGACTCCGCCCATATCGACCGCGTCCGCCTGCTCACCGATCAGTGTTTCGATATCGCCGCGTGCCGTGTCGTCGGCTGCCATATTGCGCCAACGGGTCAGGCTGTCCTTCAACTCCGCCATGCCCTTGTAGAGTCCGGCAGTAGACAGCGGCGGCGTCAGGTGCGTAATCGTCACCGCATTCGAGCGGCGCTTGGCCAGCGACGCCTCGGATGGGTTGTTGGCGGCATATAGATATATGTTGGGCAGGCTCCCGATCAGCCGGTCCGGCCAATCCTTGGCCCCCATGCCCGCCTGCTTGCCAGGCATGAATTCCAGCGCGCCATGCATGCCGAAATGCAGCACCGCATCCGCGCCATAGGTGTCACGCAACCACTGGTAAAATGTGACAAAGGCATGGGTCGGCGCAAAGCCACGCTCGAACAGCAGGCGCATCGGGTCGCCCTCGTATCCGAAGGCAGGCTGTACACCGACAAAGACATTGCCGAAATCCGCGCCCAGTACGAAAACACCGCGACCGTCCGACTGTACTCGGCCCGGGGCAGGGCCCCAGACGGCTTCGACCTCGGCCAGATGGGGCGAGGTGCGCACGATGGTGTCGGCATCAACATGGGCGGCGACATTGGCCTCTTGCCCGTATTGGGAGGAGTTACCGCCGAGCACCCGCGCACGCAAAGCATCCACACTTTCGGGCATGTCAACGACATAGCCACGATTACGCATTTCACCCAACGTATTGAAAAGGCTTTCGAAAACAGAAAGATAGGCGGCCGTTCCCACCGCGCCCGCATTCGGAGGAAAGCCAAATAGAACCACTGCAACCTTCTTGTCGGCGTTCGCCTTGCGGCGCAAACGGGCCAGACGCAGGGTCTTCTCTCCCAGCGCATCGACACGTTCAATACACGGCACCATCGCTTTCGGCTCCGGGCCGCTCTGGCAGGCATGGGCGCACCCTGTGCACCCCTGGCTTCCCAAACGCCCGCCGAAAACGGTGGGGCAGGTGGCACCATCCAGCTCGGGCAAGGCCACCAGCATCGTCGTCTCGATCGGACCCAGACCACCGCTGCTGTCCGCCCACTGGCCCAGCGTCTGGAATTCCAGCGAATGGGCGGCAAGGTAAGGCACATCGAGGGCCGCGAGCATCTTCACGGCAGCGTCGTTGTCATTGTAGGCTGGTCCGCCGACAAGCGAAAAGCCGGTCAGGGACACAAGCGCGTCGATCTTGCCGGTGAAATAGGCTTCGACCGCCGGGCGGGCATCCAGACCACCGGCAAAGGCAGGCAGAACCCGCAGGCCTTTGGCCTCAAGCGCGCGGATGACGCCATCGTAATGGGCCGTATCCGCCGACAACACGTAGGATCGCAGCATGACAACGCCGACGGTCATTGTCGCTCCCTTCGGGCCGGGGATGTCTGCGGCATTCGTGGTGATGCGGGCCGGCAAATCCGGGTGATAAAGGCCGGTGTCGGGATATTCGATCGGGGCCGCCGCCTCGGGCGTGGCTTTCCAACCGGCGTCCTTGGCATAACGGTTCAGCAAGAACTGCACCATGGCGCGCACGTTGTCGTCCGAGCCACCCAGCCAGTATTGCATGACCAGAAACCAGGCGCGCAGGTCCTGTGCCTTGCCGGGCAGGAACTTCAGGATCTTGGGCAGACGGCGCAGCATGGCCATCTTCTTGGCCCCGCTCTCGCTCGATGGCTTGCTGGAGCCGCGCAGCCGCTTCATTAGCTTGCCCATGGTCGAGGGCGGCGCGGACATGTCGAACGTGCCCATACGGGTCAGCTTGACCACTTCCGCATCGGCAATCACGCCGATCATCGCATCGCAGTGTTCGCGCCGTGCGCGCAGGGCGGGCATGATGCGCGCCACATGTTCTTCCAGGAACAGCAGGTTGGCGATGATAATGTCGCCGTGGCGCACGGCCTCTTCTGCTGCCTCGAACGCACCGGGGCTTTCACCCCATTCCGCGGCGGCGTGCACTTGCAGATCAAGGCCGGGATAGTCGCGCGTCAACGCTTCCATCGCGCGCATGGCGGGACCCGCAGCATGACTGTCCAGCGTGATGATCACCACGCGGTAGCCGGGCAGACGCCCTGTTATGCCAGTCTCATCGCGCATAATGGGCCTTTGCCTCATAAAGGGTATCAACGGATATCTGCGCCACACCGCGTTCGCTTGCGAAAGCTTCGGTATTGCGGCGGGCCTTGCCACGGACAAAGAATGGTATCTTTTTCAGCTCCCGCTCGGCATCGTCCAGCCACACAACGCCGATGCCATGATCATTCTCTTGGTCGGATATACTGCGGGGGGTCTGCGGGGCTGGCCCTGCATCGACGCTTGGTTTGCGCGCTTGGCCTCCGTGATGAGAAGCCCCTGCGTCATCGTGAAATTCGAAATCATCGCGGAACATGTGCAATAGATGCTCTTCCAGCCCCATGACCAGCGGATGCACCCAGGTGTCAAAGATCACATTCGCGCCTTCGATGCCCATCTGGGGGGAATAACGGGCAGGAAAGTCCTGTACGTGGACGGGGGCAGAGATCACGGCGCAAGGAATGCCGAGGCGCTTGCCGATGTGGCGTTCCATCTGGGTGCCAAGGATCATTTCGGGCTGCAGCGCCTCGATGGTGCGCTCCACCTCTAGATAGTCGTCGGTGATGGTGGCGCTCAGGCCCATCTCCTTGGCCATCGCGCGAACGGGACGGGCCATCTCGCGGTTGTAACAGCCCATGCCGACAACCTCGAACCCCATCTCGTCCCGCGCGACACGCGCTGCAGCCACCACATGAGTGCCGTCGCCAAAGATGAACACGCGCTTGCCGGTGAGGTACGTGGAGTCGACCGACTTCGAATACCACGGTAGGCGCAGACGGTTGTCGTCCATGTAGGGTTTGACACCGGTCAGGGAGGCCACTTCTTCCACGAAATCGCGTGTAGCACCGACGCCGATGGGTACGACTTTAGTAAAGGGCTGCTTCAGCGCCTTTTCCATCCAGCGCGCGGCAGTCTCGGCGGTTTCGGGATACATCAGCACATTGAAATGCGCGGCGCCCATACGGGCGATATCGGTGGGTGAGGAGGTCATTGGCGCGACCACGTTCACGCTGATGCCCATATCGGAGAGCAGGGCAGTCACTTCCTGAATATCGTCGCGGTGACGAAAGCCAAGAGCTGTCGGACCGATCAGGTTGGCAGTGATTTGCTTGGTGCGCTCCATCGGCTTCGCCAGCGCCTTGACGATCTGATAAAACGTCTCGTCCGCACCGAAGTTTTCCTTGCGCTGATAGCTCGGCAGTTCCAGCGCGATGACGGGAACAGGCAGGCCCATGGTTTCAGCCATGCCCCCGGGATCATCCTGGATCAACTCGGCCGTGCAGGACGCGCCGACGATGATCGCTTCGGGTTTGAACCGGTCATAGGCATCTTGCGCGGCTGTCTTGAACAGGTTGGCCGTATCAGCCCCAAGATCGCGGGCCTGAAAGGTAGTGTAGGTGACGGGCGGGCGGTGATTGCGACGCTCGATCATGGTGAACAACAGGTCTGCATAGGTATCGCCCTGCGGCGCATGCAGAACATAGTGCAGGCCAGTCATACCCGTTGCGACGCGCATGGCCCCGACATGGGGTGGGCCTTCGTATGTCCAGACGGTCAGCTTCATTCTGCGGCCTCGACTTTCAGCAACCCGTGGCGGCGGATGGGGCGGGAGAACAGGCCAGCAAGGTCACCTGCCTGTTCGTAGAAATGCACAGGGGTAAAGACCAGTTCGATGGCCCACTTGGTCGCCAGCCCTTCGGCCTCCAGCGGATTTGCAAGGCCAAGGCCACAGACCGTCAGGTCAGGTCGTGCGGCGCGGGCACGGTCCAGTTGCAAGTCGACGTCTTGCCCTTCGGAAATGGTCGGACCCTCGGCCAGCATGTCCAGGTCGGGGCCAACGATGCCCTTGTGAATAAAGGGTGCGCTGACTTCGATCGCCTCCATCCCGCATTCGCGGGTCAGGAACCGGGCCAGCGGGATTTCAAGCTGACTGTCAGGGAAGAAGAACACTGACTTGCCGCGCAATCCCTCAGCGGCTTGCGAGATCGCTTTGCGTGCACGGGCGCGGGGGGCTGCGGTGACCTGTTCGAACAGCTCGGGCGAGACGCCGAATTCGGCGGCGATGGCGGCGAGCCACTGCGTCGTGCCTTCTTCGCCAAAAGGGAAGGGGGCGGGCAGATGGCGGGCACCACGCCGGCTCAGGGCGTCATGCGTATCGCCAAGGAAGGGTTGCGTCAGCGCATAAACAGTGCCGTCGCCGACCCCCAGATCGTCCGTGGCGCGAGGGGCGGGCAGGACCTTGATCGGGCCGATCCCCATCGCTTCAAGCAGGCCGATGGCCTGCTCTTCGACCACATCCGGCAGGGCACCGACCAGCAGCAACTGGCGCGTATCGTCCTTGGGTAAAACCGGCACCATCGAGGCAAGGCAGGCATCTTCGCCTTGCGTAAAGGTCGTCTCGATCCCAGAGCCGGAGAAGTTCAGCACCCGCACCGAGGGCGCGTGGCGCTGCGTCATCCGTTCGGCGGCTTTGGACAGGTCCAGCTTGATGACTTCCGACGGGCAGGAGCCCACAAGGAACAGCTGTTTGATATCCGGACGGCGAGCGAGCAGCTCATCCACCACTTTGTCCAGCTCGTCTTGTGCATCGGCAAGGCCGGCCAGATCCGTTTCTTCTAGAATCGCAGTGCCAAAGCGGGGTTCGGCGAAAATCATCACGCCTGCGGCGGATTGCAGCAGGTGCGCACAGGTGCGCGAGCCGATGACCAGAAAAAATGCGTCTTGCATCTTGCGGTGCAGCCAGATGATTCCCGTCAGCCCACAGAATACTTCACGCTGTCCGCGCTGTTTGAGAATCGGTGTGTCGCGGCATCCGCCTTGACTGGGAAGTCGGGGCAGTTCGGTCATGCCGCAACCTCCTGAAAGGTGGAAGCCTGAAGCCTCGCGGCGCGTAATTTCAACACGAACTGCACGGCGTTGATGACGTATGCGGCGTAGGCTGCCAACGCCAGAAACATCAGCGAAACGGGCATCAAAGCCCCCGTGAAAAGCGCAGCGAGATATGCGGTGTGCAAGCCGATCACGAGGAAGGAAAAAACATCCTCCCAGAAAAAGGCAGGGGCCAGAAGGTATTGACCAAAAACGACTTTCTCCCAAATCGCGCCGGTTATCATGATGATGTAAAGCACGCCGGTCTTGACCACGATCGACCCGGCGGCAAGGCCGTAGCCGTCGCCTGTCACCAGATAGTACAGCACAAGTCCGAGAGAGACGAGGAACACAAGAAACTGCACAGGCGCGAGCACGCCCTGAACAGGGGTCCAGATCGTCGCGTCACGGCGCGCCCGCTCTTCGGCGGTGTAGAGTCCGATGGTGGCGCGCGCTGCTTGGGTTTGCATCGACATGGAGTCGTGCCTTTGGCTTGAATTCATAATCCGAAACTACGGTCTAGAATGGAAAAGTGTCAATTAAAACTTACAGTCGTGTTGTCAGTCATTTTGCAGCGTTTACACCTGTCGTTTTGACAGGGCTTCTAAGAATCGCCCTATTTTTAGGGCATTTTTGATGCTAAAAGGAAAAACGCACCCGGTTACGGCGTATCAAACTGTCAAACTCAGTTGACAATTGGACCGTCGGGGCAGAGGGTTTTACTGCGTACACGCGACTCTGACGCGCCAGAGTTGTTCATTGCGTTTGAACGGATCGAGGTTATCCATGGCGCAAGACGACACATTTGGCACGAACGGCGCCTTCATGGAGGGCGGCAATGCTGTTGAGCCATTGGCAGCGCAGGTTCTGACCATGCTCAGTGAACGTCAGGCTGTCAGTGCTGCGGGCGTACGCCAAATCGCGTTGGACTTTTTGGGTCGGGCGATCTTGGCGAGGGACAGCTTTGACGCGGTCCGCGTGCTGGATGAATTGCGCGGTTACCGCCTGACACTGGATGCGATCATTGACCTTTATATACCGCACGCTGCGATGCAGCTTGGCGACAAGTGGCTCAGCTCCGACCTCAGCTTTGCTGACGTGACAATCGGTGCCCTGCGCCTGCAGTCACTGTTGGGCGAAGCGTCGCATGGGGTGATCGGGATCGGACAGCCTCCCTCCAATGCACTGACCGCCCTGGTCGTTGTTCCGGAAGGCGAGCAGCATTTCCTGGGTGCGAGTGTTGTAGCTGCACAATTGCGCCGCATCGGCTGCGATGTGACGCTGGCGATCTCGGAAACGCAGAAGATGATCCTTGCGCGCATCGCGGGCGACAAGCCCGATATGGTGCTGTGGTCCTGTTCGCGCGCCCTTGCTCTTGAATACGTGACGAAAACCGTCAAAAAGATCAGATCGAGTGTCGAACATGCGCCTGTTCTTGCCTTGGGCGGGCCCGTGCGCGGCAAACCGGATGGAATTCGCGAGCAGACAGGTGTTGATCTTGTGACGAGTGTTGCCACAGACGTGGTCGGGTTTTGTGCCAAGCGCAAAAGGGCGCTGGGTCGATCATGACGAGCAATGGCGGTAGCTTCTGGTCCAGCGGCGCGGTCCCGCTCATTGAGCCACAGTTTCTCAGCAGTATCATTGCCGCGGCGTCCGACATCGCGCTGGTGGTGTCTGCCGAGGGCACAATCCTTTCTGTCCTGATCAACAAGCAGGACGACAGCTTTGGCAATCTCAAACACTGGGAAGGGCGCGCGGTCGTCGAATTCCTGACGGATGAGAGTATAGACAAGTTTCAGGCGGCCCATTCCGCATATCTTGCGGGGACTCCGCCGAAAAAGTCGCTGGAACTGAACCATTCCGACAATGCGGTCTGGCAGTACCCGGTGCGCTATACCTTCCACCGCTTCGGCCATGAAAACGCAGTGCTGCTGCTGGGGCGCGATTTGCGGCCTATCGCGGAAACGCAGCAACAGTTGGTGCAGGCACAGATCGCCCTTGAACAGGGCTATGAAGCGCGGCGCGAGTTCGATACGCGCTATCGCGTCGTCATGGGGAATGTAAACGATGCGGTTGCGTTCGTGTCGGTTCAGACGGGCCGGATCGAAGATGCAAATGACAAGGCGGCGACGCTGCTGGGACTCAAGCCCGAATCGCTGATGGGTGCTACATTCGCCAGCCTGTTTTCCGACCGCTCCGGGGCCGAGTTGACCGAAAGCCTGATGAACGCGACCCTGTCAGATGATGCGAGGCCCATTGCCGTGCGTGCATCGCGCACCCGTCAGACCATATATTTACATCCAATCGTGTTCCGTGCCGCTGGCCAGCGTGTATTGATGTGCCGCCTTATGGGTGAAGAATCCGTCGCCGCGCAACCCGACGCCTCGGCGCGCCATGCTGCTGCGCTGTTCCGGTCGACTACGGATGCGATTGTGTTCATGGACATGCGTGGAGCAATGCTGTCGGTGAACGACGCCTTTCTTGATCTTGTCGGTGCCGCGCACCTGAGCGACGTGGTCGGTGCGCCCCTGTCCACTTACATGGCGCGCGGTCAGATCGACATGAGTGTGCTGCTCGACAACGCCGCCAAGACGGGTCAGGTCCGCGTTTATTCCACGCGACTGGTCAACGATGTCGGTGCGCGTGTGCCGGTGGAAGTGTCCGCAGCGCGTCTGGATGATCCCGAAAATCCGTCCATCGCGCTGATCCTGCGTGATGTCAGCCGGCTTGAGGCGGTGCGCAAAACCGAAGGCGGTAGCACCGGCAGCAATCTGCCCGATCCGGGGCGCAACGTGATGGATCTCGTCGGCTCGGCGTCGCTCAAGGAAATTGTAGCTGAAACGACCGATGTCGTCGAAAAGATGTGCATCGAGACGGCGGTGAATCTGACCCGCAACAACCGCGTCGCTGCGGCCGAGATGCTGGGCCTGTCGCGCCAGTCTCTCTATGTCAAACTGCGCAAGTTCGGCTTGTTGAGCAAGGACGGCTGAGCCGACAAGACGTCAAGCGTGCGTGACACTTGCGCCGACTCAAAGTGTCAGCCATAGTTGACACTATGGATGTCAGCCAAACCCTCTCTCCGCGCCGATTCCCCGAACCTGCGGCGGCCCTGCGCCTGATCAAGCCGATCACGTGGTTCCCGCCGATGTGGGCCTATCTGTGCGGCGTGATCGCCTCGGGCGCCTCACCGTTCGGTCAGTGGCATCTGGTTTTGCTGGGTGTCTTGCTGGCCGGTCCCATCGTGTGCGGTATGTCCCAGGCGGCCAATGACTGGTGTGACCGCCATGTGGACGCCATCAACGAACCCGATCGCCCTATTCCATCGGGCCGCATTCCGGGCCGTTGGGGTTTGTGGATTGCCCTGGCCATGTCAGCGCTGTCGCTGTTCGTCGGCTGGCAGCTTGGGCCGTGGGGCTTTGGTGCGACACTTGTTGGTGTCGCCGCTGCATGGGCCTATTCCGCCGAACCCGTACGCCTCAAGCGGTCGGGCTGGTGGGGCCCGGGCCTTGTCGGCCTCAGCTATGAAACACTGCCTTGGATCACGGGGGCGGCCGTGCTCAGCGCGGGTGCGCCAAGGGGTGAAGTGCTGCTGGTCGCCTTGCTGTACGGCATAGGCGCGCATGGCATCATGACACTAAACGATTTCAAAGCGCTTGAGGGCGACCGTCAGACGGGCGTGAACTCCTTGCCCGTTACATTGGGACCGCGTCGCGCGGCGCAAGTGGCCTGTTGGGTGATGGCCGTGCCGCAAGGCATCGTGATCACCCTGCTTGCCATGTGGGATCGCCCCTTGCACGCTGCCGGAGTCGCCGCCGTGCTGGCCGTGCAATTCTGGGCCATGACCGTAATGTTCAAAGACCCGAGGGCCAAGGCCCCTTGGTACAACGGTACGGGCGTCCTTCTTTACGTCTCGGGGATGATGATCGCCGCCTTTGCACTGCGGGGTCTAGGCGGATGAGCGCGGGCTGGGGCACACTTGCACGGCTGTGCCTTGTCAACGCCGCCATCGGTGGACTTGCAGCCTTGCCTGTCAACCTGTTCAACCGTTTGATGACTGTGGAACTTGCATTGCCTGCGCTGTTGCCCGGTCTGCTGGTTGCTCTGCACTACGGCGTGCAATTGACCCGCCCCATGTGGGGGCACCGCTCGGACGCTAAGGGTGGACGGACTCCATTCATCGTCGGCGGGATGGTGGTGGTCGGCGCTGGCGTTCTGGGTGCCGCTTGGGGGATTGGCGTTGCGGCATCCTCGGTGCCTGCAGCACTGGCTATCTGGGTCGGCTCCTATGCTGCTATCGGTCTTGGCATCGGCGCAGCCGGGACTTCCTTTCTGGCGTTGCTGGCCAGTGCATCTGGCGCGCGCAAGGGCGGGGTGGCCACGATGGCGTGGCTATTTCTGATCGCAGGCGCGATTGCGGCCTCCATCGGCACGGGCATCGCGCTTGAACCCTACAGCCCCGCACGACTGGTCAGCGTCGTTGCGGTCGTCGTGATGATCGCCGTCGCGCTTTGCATCCTTGCCACATGGCGGGTCGAGCGTGGCGTAGAAGCTGACCCCCAGCCCAACGACATGCCGCTGGGAGAGGCCCTGCGCACCACATGGGCCGACCCCGTGGCAAGGCGCTTTACCGGTTTTGTATTCCTGTCGATCCTCGCCTTCTACCTGTCGGAGCTCATCTTTGAACCCTTCGCAGGCCACGTGCACGGGTTGTCGCCCGAGGACAGCACCAAGCTGTCCGGCGGCAAGGATGGTGCCGCGCTGGTGGGGATGATCGGGGCCGGTCTACTCTCGCATTTCGGGCGGGGCAGCTTGCGTTTCTGGGCGGTAGTGGGCTGTGTCGCTTCTGCCGCTGGTCTAATGGCCCTTGGCGCTGGCCTGCCCTTGATGCCCAGCACTGTGCTGCTGGGTCTAGGCAACGGGCTGTTCGTTGTCGGCGCAGTCGGGTCGATGATGCAACTTGCCGCCGCCCATGCCCGCGCCACTGGCACCCGGATGGGTGTATTCGGCGCGGCACAAGCCATTGCCGCCGGGCTTGCCGGGCTTGTCGCCACCGGCCTGCTTGACCTGACCCGAATGATTTTGCCGGATGCGGCCGCCTACGGCACCGTCTTCGCACTCGAGGCCGCCCTGTTCCTCGGCGCAGCTGTTGTGGCTGCACGGGTTATGCAGAGCGCACAAATGAATGATCCAACTCTGGTTCCGGGAGAATGACTTGATGTATGATGTCGTCGTTGTAGGCGGGGGACCATCCGGTGCCACCGCAGCCGAAGATCTGGTGCGCTCGGGTCACTCCGTCGCGCTGCTGGACCGTGAGGGGCGGATCAAACCCTGCGGTGGCGCGATCCCGCCGCGCCTGATGCAGGATTTCCACATCACCGAGGATCAGTTGCTGACCAAGGTCACGACCGCGCGGATGATCTCGCCCTCGGGGCGGCATGTCGATATTCCCATCGAAAACGGCTATGTGGGCATGGTCGACCGCAAGGATTTCGACCCTTTCCTGCGGGCCCGGGCGCAAGCGGCAGGGGCCGAGTATTTCACAGGTACTTTCGTGCGCATCGAACGGCCACAAGGCAAACCCGTCGTCATCTACCGGGACAAGGCGAGCCAGGAAGAACGCGCGCTGCCTTGCAAGCTGGTCATCGGGGCCGATGGCGCCAAATCCCGCGTCGGTCTGGCCGAGGTCAAGGACGCGGACAAAGTGCCGCTGGTCTTTGCCTATCACGAAATCATCAAGGCCCCGCCCAAGACCGAGGCCTATGATCCAAAGCGGTGCGATGTGATCTATGACGGTACGATCAGCCCCGATTTCTACGGTTGGGTGTTCCCGCACGGGGACAGCGCCAGTGTTGGCATGGGGTCCGAACTGTCCTCGGTCGATCTGAAGAAGGCGACGCTGGCCCTGCGCACCGCGGCGGGTCTGGACCACTGCGAAACACTGCGGCGCGAAGGCGCGCCGATCCCGCTGAAACCGCTCGACTGCTGGGACAATGGCAAGGATGTCGTTCTGGCCGGGGACGCAGCAGGCGTCGTTGCGCCGTCCTCGGGTGAGGGGATCTATTATGCGATGGTCGGCGGGCGCGTCGCTGCGACGGCCTGTGCGGCCACGCTTGCTTCGGGTCGGGTCAAGGATCTGAAACTGGCGCGCAAGCTGTTCATGCGAGAACACAAGATGGTGTTCCGGGTGCTTGCCTCGATGCAGAACGCCTATTACCGCAGTGATGACCGGCGCGAACGCTTCGTGTCCCTGTGTCACGATGTCGACGTGCAAAGGCTGACATTCGAGGCTTATATGAACAAGAAGTTGGTGCGCGCGCGTCCCATGGCCCACCTGAAAATCGGCATCAAGAACATGGCCCATTTGACCGGCCTTGTGAAAGCGAACCACGTATGACGATCATGATCCCCGCTTGGGTCGATGGCACGCTGACCCCCGTCGAAAAGCTTGAGGCGCATCAACGCGGCCTGAAGCACAAGGCGGTGTCCGTGTTTGTGATCCGGGGGACCGAAGTGCTGATTCAACAGCGCGCGATGACCAAATACCACACGCCGGGTCTGTGGGCGAATACATGCTGCACTCATCCCGACTGGGACGAGGCACCGTCGGTCTGCGCCGCACGCCGTTTGGGCGAAGAGGTTGGGATCAAGGGTCTGCCGCTGGAACACCGCCACCACCTTGAATACCGCGCCGATGTGGGCAACGGGCTGGTCGAACACGAGGTGGTCGAGGTCTATCTGGGCCGCGCCCCGCGCGATCTGGTGGTTACCCCCAACCCGGACGAAGTCATGGCTGTTGAATGGATCGACTATCATGACCTGATGGCTATGGTTCACCGCCACCCTGATCGGTTCACGCCATGGCTGCGGATTTATCTGGCCGATCATGCTGACACGATCTTTGGCGCTGATCTGGTGCAGGCCGCGCGGGTGTGAGCGGCGAAACCTATCTTCTTTACCTCGCTGCAGTGGCTGTGTTTTTTGCCACACCCCCGGATACCAGCCAGTTGCTGGTGATCTCGAATTCCATGAAACATGGGCTCAAGCGTAGTCTGTGGGTGGTCGCTGGTGATCTAAGCGCGAATGTGTTGCAGATGACTGCGGCTGCCTTTGGTCTGGCTGCCATCATCGCAACCTCCGCGCAGGCTTTCGGCTGGATCAAATGGCTGGGGGTCGCCTATCTGGTCTGGATTGGCGTACAACTGGTCCTGTCGCAGGACGCGCCCGGCGATCTGAGGGTGGACAAATCCAAACGTCCTTTTTCGATGTTTCGAATGGGGTTTGTGACGTCCATGACGAATCCTTTTGCCGTCGTCTTTTTTGCAGCGCTGTTTCCGCAATTCATCGACCCCACGACGATGATTCTGCCTCAACTTCTGATCCTTGGACTGACCTATCTGGTAGTGGATGGTATCACATTGGTGGCTTGGGGATGGGCCGGGGATCGGGTCGTGGAACGGCTCGGGCGGCTGTCGTTTTCGGCGATCAACCGTATTTGCGGTGGGCTGATGATCGGCGCCGCTGTGCTGCTCGGCCTCAAGGAAATGTCCCCGCACCGCTGACCCAGACGATTGAAGCGGAACGGTAGGTGCCCTAGTGTTCAATGTGGCCGAGTGCCCTCAGTGACTACAGCTTCAAGGACCTAAATCCATGACTCATATCCTCGCCATTGATCAGGGCACGACATCCTCGCGCGCGATCGTCTTCAATGCGGATATGAAACCCATTGCCAGCGCGCAGCAGGAATTCACCCAGCATTTTCCGCAAAGCGGTTGGGTCGAACATGACCCTGCTGATCTATGGGACACTGTGCAGGCGACGTGCCAGGCAGCGATCGACAAGGCTGGCCTGAACGCCAGTGATATTGCGGCTATAGGCATTACCAACCAGCGCGAAACGACGGTCGTCTGGGACGCGGAAACGGGTACGCCGCTGCACAATGCCATCGTCTGGCAGGATCGGCGCACCGCAAAAATGTGTGAGGGCCTGCGCGCCGACGGATCTGGCGATCAGGTGACGGCGATCACGGGCCTGCTGCTTGATCCTTATTTCTCGGCCACCAAGGTGAAATGGATCCTCGATAAACACCCGGGGTCGCGGGAACGCGCTGCCGCGGGCAAACTGCTGTTCGGCACGGTCGACAGTTTCCTGATCTGGCAAATGACCGGGGGCCAGGCGCATGTCACTGACGCCTCTAACGCCTGCCGTACGATGCTGTACGACATTCACAAAGGCGCGTGGAGCCCCGAGATGTGCGCCATGCTCGACATCCCGGTGCAGATGCTGCCAACAGTGCGCGATTGCGCCTCGAATTTCGGAGTGACGTCGATGCTTGGTGGGCAGACGCCGATCTACGGGGTGGCGGGCGATCAGCAAGCCGCGACCATCGGGCAAGCATGTTTTGCGCCCGGCATGCTGAAATCGACCTATGGAACGGGATGTTTTGCCTTGCTCAACACCGGTGATGCGCCGGTCACGTCGAACAATCGGTTGCTCACCACCGTGGCTTATCAACTCGACGGCAAACCGACTTACGCGCTTGAAGGGTCCATTTTCATTGCAGGGGCCGTGGTGCAGTGGCTGCGGGACGGCCTTGGCATCATTGGCGCGGCCGCGGAAACCCAAAGTCTAGCCGAACAAGGGCGGGGGCAGGTGACGCTTGTGCCTGCATTTACCGGGCTGGGCGCGCCCTATTGGAACCCAGATTGTCGTGGCGCAGTATATGGTCTGACGCGCGACACGAACCCGGCGGACATGGCGCGCGCTGCACTGGAAAGCATCGGGTTCCAAACCCGTGATCTGTTCGAGGCGATGCGCGCCGACTGGCCCGATGCGGGCGCCGCGGTGCTGCGTGTCGATGGGGGTCTCAGTGCCAATGACTGGGCCATGCAATTCCTGTCGGACATGCTGGGCGCGCCCGTGGACCGCCCGGCAGGAGTTGAAACGACGGCCCTTGGGGCGGCCTGGTTGGCAGGCATGCGGGCGGGCGTGTATCCGGACATGGACGGCTTTGCGGCGACATGGGCGCGTGAAGCACGGTTCGATCCTGTGATGGAGGCGGAAGAACGTGACGCAGCCTATGAACGCTGGCAAAGGGCAGTCGCGGCGACGCAATCGGTCTGACGGGATTAGGGTCGTGAGGTGCGCGCAAATCTGACCCGATTAATTACATAATCATGATTACAGGTGTTGTATTGAGCCTTGTCGAGCCCAAGCCGCGCTGACACTATTGCTACGACACGAACGGAGTCTCCCCATGCCCCTGAAAACCACAGCCGCAGACATGGTTGCATCCGCTCGCGCCCGCATCCGCGAAGTCGAAACTGCGGACGCAATTGCCATGGTGGATGACCCCGACGTTGTGATCGTCGACATCCGTGATATTCGCGAACGCCAGCGCAGCGGATATATTCCCGGATCTGTCCACGCGCCACGCGGGATGATCGAATTCTGGGTCGACCCCGACAGCCCTTATTTCAAGGAGGTCTTCGGCCAGCCGGACAAGGCCTACCTGTTCCACTGCGCGTCGGGCTGGCGCTCGGCGCTGACGGTCGCGACATTGCAGGACATGGGGTTCGACGCGGCACATCTGCGCGAAGGTTTTTCGACGTGGAAAGCGCATGGCGGCCCAGTGCAAAAGGACGACGCGTGAGCCTGTCTGCCCGCATCGATGCCAAGCGCGACGATCTGATCGCGCTGACCCAAGCCCTGATCCGCGTTCCAACCCTCAACCCGCCAGGGCGGCATTACCATGACGTCTGCGCACTGGTCGAGGCGCGGCTTAAGACCCACGGGTTCGACACCCAGATGATCCGCGCCACAGGCACACCCGGCGACAGCGACACCTATCCCCGCTGGAACCTCGTGGCCCGACGCGAAGGCCGCGATTCAGGCCAGTGCGTGCATTTCAACAGCCACCACGACGTCGTCGAAGTCGGCGCTGGTTGGACCCGCGACCCGTTCGCGGCCCAGATCGAAGGTGATAGAATTTACGGACGCGGGGCCTGCGACATGAAGGGCGGTCTTGCCGCGTCGATCATCGCGGCAGAGGCGTTCGTTCAAGAACACCCAGACTTCACCGGTGCGATCGAGATCAGTGCGACGGCGGACGAGGAATCCGGGGGCTATGGCGGCGTCGCATATCTTGCCGAACGGGGGTTTTTTGCGCCCGACCGAGTACAGCACGTGATCATCCCCGAGCCCTTGAACAAGGACCGTATCTGCCTTGGCCACCGTGGTGGCTGGTGGGCGGAAATCGAGACGAAGGGCGAAATCGCCCATGGATCGATGCCGTTTCTGGGGGATTGTGCGGTGCGCCATATGGGTGCTGTGCTGGACAAGTTCGAAACCGACCTGTTCCCGGCCATGGCGGCGCGCTTCACGCAAATGCCGGTGGTGCCGGATGGCGCGCGGCAGTCGACAATGAACATCAACTCAATTCACGGGGGCCAGCATGAACAATGCGATGACTATACCGGCCTGCCCGCCCATTGCGTGCCAGATAGCTGCCGTATCGTGATCGATCGGCGGTTTCTGGTCGAGGAGAACGTGGAGGATGTGCGCGGCGAAGTGGTCGCCTTGCTGGAGGGGTTAAAGGCATCGCGCGACCGGTTTGATTATGATTTGCGCGAGTTGAATGTGGTGTTGCCGTCGATGACGGATAAGTCCGCTCCGGTGGTGGAAACGGTGCATGCCGCCATCATGGATGTGCTGGGGGTCGCGCCGACCTATGTCGCCTCGCCAGGCTCTTATGATCAGAAACATATCGACCGGATCGGTAAGCTGAAGAATTGCATCGCCTACGGGCCGGGCGAGCTGGAACTGGCGCATAAACCGGATGAATGGATCGGCATCACAGACATGCTGGACAGCGCCAAGATTATGGGTGCGGCGCTCAAGACACTGCTGTTGCCTGGTCTCTGAGGCAGAATGCGGACGGCCTGTGCGTGAACACTCCTTAGCCTGCCGCCATCGCCAACCCTTCCACAATCGCCGTCAGAGCGGCGCCGCGATGCACCTGCGCGCGCGGCAGCCGTTTGGTCAAGGCGGTAGCGACCACCTGCATCAGGCTGGAGCCGCCGACAAAGATCAGGCAGGCGACCTCGTCCGGTGCGACATCCGCACTTTCAAGTGTCACAGCCGCCGCCGCATCAATCTGTTGCGCCATGTCGCTCAGCGTCGCGGTCATTGCCAACGGATAAAGTGGCAGGCGCATCCCGCGTTCGATGATGGCCAGATCAATCTCGGGCATCGCCGTTCCCCCGCTGTTGGCCGCGATCTTTGCACTTTCCACTGCGAATGCGATGTCGTGCCCTGTTTCCTCGCTCAATACCTTCTCCAGCCGCTGCATGCGTGCGGGTTCGACCGCGTTCTGGGCAAGGTCACGCACCGCACGGCGGGTATCCGGCGCGTACAGGAACGGAATTTTCTGCCACGTCGCCAGATCGTGAAAGATTGCGTTGGGCGCAGTGTGGGTCCGATCCCCGAACGCATGTCGGATGGCCGATCCCATCCCCAGTTCGGGCATCACGAATTCAAGGCTAAGCGCGCGGTCGAAATCCGTCCCGCCCAGACGCACCCCATGGCTCGCCAGTATATCAATGCCGATCCCAGCATCCTGCCGGAACAGTGTGAAATCGGACGTGCCCCCACCGATATCCACGACAAGGCCCAGATCGCCGGGTGCAAGGGCCGCGCGGTTGGCCAGAGCTGCGGCCTCGGGTTCGGGCATGAACGTCACGTCCTTGAAACCCGCCGCAAGATAGCAGTCCGTCAGATCGACCAGCGCCTGGGCATTTCGTGCGGTATTACTGGAGTGAAAGAATACTGGACGCCCCGACAGGGCGCCATGAAATTTCAGGCCCGTCGCCGCCTCGGCTCTGCGTTTCATCTCGGCCAGAAACCTGCCGATGATGGTCACGAAATCGAGCGACTCGTTCAGCAACACCCGCCGCTCACGCATCAGAGACGTGCCGAGCAGGGACTTGAGAGCGCGCATATACCGCCCTTCGTCCCCTGCAATCAGCGCTTCGTTCGCAGGCCGCCCATAGATTACGCGGCGCTGATCGAAGTCAAAGAAAACGGATGTCGGTAGTGTGGTTTCGCCCGCCTCAAGAGGGATCAGATGCGGCCTGCCGTCTTTGCAGATGCCGACAGCCGAATTCGATGTGCCGAAATCCACGCCCAGAACTGCCATTGCCCCCGCCCTTCCCGTTCAAAGACCGACCCGTTACCGCAACGGTCACCCCAAGCCAAGTGCGCGACGCTGGTCAAGGCGTTCGGATTTGGCTAGCCTTTGTCAAACGCCATTTGAGGGAGATACCCATGGTCAACATCCGTTCACTTTTCCTGAGCGCTGCCACTGCAGCCCTGATGGCTACAGCGGCCACTGCCAAGACTGACATCACGGTCGCCATGCAACTGGAACCGCCCCACCTCGATCCGACATCGGCCGCAGCGGGGGCCATCGACTCGGTGCTCTATTCCAACGTGTTCGAGGGGCTGACGCGCTTCATGGGCGACGGGTCCGTCGTGCCGGGCCTCGCGGAAAGCTGGGAAATTTCCGATGACGGGCTGACATACACTTTCACCTTGCACGATGGCGTGACCTTTCACGACGGCACGACAATGGACGCGGAGGATGTAAAATTCACCCTTGATCGGATCGTTGCGGATGACAGCGCGAATGCGCAGAAGGCGCTTTACACCGCGATCAGTGCGGTAGAGGTTATTGACCCCAAAACCGTGCGTCTGACCCTGTCAGAACCGAATGGCAACATGCTGTTCAATCTTGCCTGGGGGGATGCGGTGATCGTCGCGCCCGAATCCATCGGGAACATCAAACAGCAGCCCATCGGAACCGGTCCGTTCAAGTTCGACAGTTGGACCCAGGGCGACAGCATCCAGATCAGCCAATATGAAGGCTATTGGGGCACCAAGCCTGCGCTGACCGAGGCCACTTTCAAGTTCATCTCTGACCCCACCGCTGCGTTCGCGTCCGTGATGGCCGAGGATGTGGACGTTTTCACAGGCTTCCCCGCCCCTGAAAACCTGCCGCAATTCGAAGCCGACCCCCGCTTTCAGGTGCTGATCGGTTCGACGGAAGGCGAGACGATCCTGTCCATCAACAACAAGCAGGCCCCGTTTGACGACTTGCGCGTACGTCAGGCCGTCGCCCACGCCATTGACCGTCAGGCGATCATCGACGGCGCGATGTTTGGCTATGGTACGCCCATCGGCACCCACTTTGCCCCGCACAACCCCGCCTATGTCGATCTGACAGGCGGGTCGGCTTATGATCCGACGCAGGCCAAGGCGTTGCTGGCAGAAGCAGGTCTGTCGGACGGCTTCGAGACCACGCTGCACCTGCCGCCACCCTCCTACGCAAGGCGCGGAGGCGAGATCATCGCCGCCCAACTGGCCGAGGTCGGAATCAAGGCCGAAATCATCAACGTCGAGTGGGCCCAGTGGCTGGAAAGCGTGTTCAAGGGCAAGAATTTTGGTCTGACCATCGTCAGTCATACCGAACCGATGGACATCGGTATCTATGCCAATCCGGACTATTACTTTCAGTATGACAATCCCGCCTTTCAGGAACTGATCACGACGCTGAATGCTACGACTGACCCCGACACGCGCACCAACCTGATGGCAAAAGCGCAAGAAATCATCGCAGGTGACGCGGTGAACGGTTACCTGTTTCAGCTCGCGCAACTGTCCGTGGCCAAGGCGGGTGTCCAGGGTTTGTGGACCAACGCCCCGACCCAAGCCACTGATCTGACGGCTGTGTCCTGGTCTGAATAACGCATGGGGGCGCATCACAGGTGCGCCTCAGGTCCATCAAGCAAATGTCATGGAGGCGCTTTCTATGCAAATTTTCAGTGCCGGGACGCGCCCGTCTATGCGGGCAAATCCCGACTATTTTACGGGCACTGTCTGGCAGGATCCGATCATTCAGTCCGAACCTCCCGCCCGGCTGCACGCCCTGAGCGTGCATTTCGAACCAAGCGCGCGGACGGCGTGGCACACCCATCCCATTGGTCAGACGCTGCACGTGACCCAAGGGTCCGGCCTTGTTTGCAAGCGGGGTGACGCACCGCAGGTGATCCGCCCGGGCGATACGGTCTGGATCCCAGCCGGCGTGGAGCATTGGCATGGTGCGGGCCCCGAGACTGCCATGACCCATATCGCGATGCAGGAGATGCAGGACGGGTCGGCGGCGGTCTGGCTGGAGCATGTGAGCGACGCGGATTATGCGGTCGCGCCGGTATAGCGGGCCAGCCCCCCCGGCGCATTGCGCCTCCGCCCGGAGTTTATCCGACGAGAAGAAGCTTGGTTCAGAGGGATGCGATCCTTGCGCGAAGATCGTCGCGAATGGGTCCGACGCGTGGTGTATCCGCCAGCGTTGTGAACCAGTGATCAGGCGGATTGCGGCCCCGGCTGTTGCCGTCAAAACGTAGCGCTCTAAGCGTCTTTTCCGCGTTCGGGTTGAGCCGGTCGGGGATCTCGAACCCGTTCAGCGTGCCCCAGACTCCTGTCCACAATCTGCCGACCGACCACGGATTGTACCCGCCCCCGCCCAGCACCAGCAGGCGCGGCGCGGCCAGATCCATCAGGCCGTGCAGGATGGTCCAGTGGGATCGGTTGGACAACGACAAATGGGCCTGCGGGTCTTCCTCGACCCCATCGGCGCCACATTGCAGGACGATGGCATCGGGGCGGAAGTCGCTGACCCGTGGCAGGATCACATAGTCGCGGATCAGGGCCATTTCGTCATCGTTCAGCCCACGCGGCACCGGCAGGTTGACCAGCGTGTCCGTCGCTTCCAGCGCACCCGTGCGTGGCCACAAACCTTCCTCATGTACCGAAATCATCAACACGTCCGGATCCGTGCCGAAGGCGTGTTCGACCCCGTCCGGGTGATGCGCGTCGATGTCGACATAGGCGACCCGGCGCGCGCCGTTGTGTTGCAGCGACAGGATCGCGAGCACAGGATCGTTAAGATAACAAAACCCCCCCGCACGGTCCGGCATGGCGTGATGCGTCCCACCTGCCGGGTGATAGACGATACCGCCTTCGGCCAGCAATTCCCCGGCAAGCAGCGACCCGCCCGCCGCCGTCGCAGGGCGTCGGTACATCTCTGGAAAGACCGGGTTGTTCGGCGTGCCGATGGCGTGGCGTTTACGGACGGCCTCACTGACTGATTGCGCGGCTTCTGCGGCGTGCAGGGCGGCGACATAGTCTGCTGTGTGCCAGACCGTGAGGGCAGCCGGCTTGACCCGCGGGCTCGGCACATAGATTTCGGGTGGCAGCCACCCCATGGCGCGGGACAGGTCCATCACGGTCGATACACGCGGCACCCGCAGCGGGTGCCAGCCGCCATAGCTTGAGCCGCGATAGATCTCGGAACCGATGAAAAGGGGCCGTTTCATAGCCCCTTACATAAGCTGTTCACCCCTCAGGGCGAGGGATCATACCGCCGCAGCGCCCATGTTTTCAGCCCTATTGAGCCAGCGATCTATCTTGGCCGCGTTGGCCAGCTTGACCGATCCCATCTGCACTACGCGGCGCGGTTTGATCCCCGTGAACTTCATCACCTGATTGCGCATCACCCGCCGCCCGGGACTGCGATATATCAATGTGTCGAGCCATGGCGGCGTGTCCGAGGTGATGATCGCATCGCCGGTGCGCCCTTCCAGCAACTTGTCCCAACCGATACCGCGCCCGTGGTATTTGTAGGCGAACCCCGACAGAAGCGCGGCATCCAGCACCGCCTTGGCCTTGGCAGGCATAGCGCCCCACCAATAGGGATGCACGATCATCACGTGATCGGCCCAGCGGATGTTGTCCTGCCATTGCGCCAGATCGGGGGCGAGCATGTGCGACGCGTCGCCATCGGCCAGGTCCGGGTCGAAGTCCATGTCGGCGAGCGACATCAGCCGGACCTCTGCCCCCTGAGCTTCCGCGCCCTTGGCATAGCGCGCAGCCAGCGCTGCATTGAGAGAGCCGGATTTCGGGTGTGCCACCCAGATGAAGATGCGTTTGGTCATGTTAGTCTTCCTTGTTCAAAGTTGCTTTACACCGTGTCAATTGACAGTGTGTCAACTAAAGCCTACTTTACAGCATGTCAATAGCGTCACCCGATACCTCGACCCGCATCCTGCAATCGACCCTGAACCTGCTCGAGCAACCCAACGCCAAGCTGCCGACAATGTCCGACATTGCCCGCGCCAGCGGGGTCAGCCGTCAGGCGGTTTACTTGCACTTTCCAAGCAGAACGGATGTTCTGGTGGCGGCGACCCGTTATCAGGACCAGACCAACAACGTAAACGCAGCCCTCGTCCCCAGCCGGACCGCGCAGTCGGGCACCGAGCGGCTGGACGCGTTCGTCACCGCGTGGGGCAACTACATTCCACGCATTTACGGCGTTGCGCGCGCGATTCTCGCGGTTGTCGAGACGGATGCCGAAGCCGCAAGCGCGTGGAATACACGGATGCAGGACATGCGCGAAGGCTGCGCCGCAGCCGTTCAGGCACTGGCCGATGACGGCACCCTTCCCCCGAATGCGGATATTTCACAGGCTACCGACCTGTTGTGGACCCTGCTGTCTGTGCGCACATGGGAAAATCTGACCCAAACCTGTGGCTGGGATCAGGACTGTTACCTTGATACCATCCGCGGCCTGGCCCTGGCCGCGCTAGCGCAGGATGTCGGGGCCCTGACGGACGTGCTTGCGCACCCAAGGGACCCCGCCTAACCTCTTGTTCAAATGTTGCGCTATGCCCTGAAACGCCTCCTCTCCCTGCTCATCAGCCTCGCCATTGCGTCACTGGTGATTTTCGCCGTGATCGAAGTGGCGCCGGGCGATCCTGCCTCCTTCATGCTTGGCCTTAATGCGCAAGAGGATACGTTGGCCGCCTTGCGCGCCGAGCTCGGTCTCGACCACTCCAAAGTACAGCGATATTTGGCTTGGGTTGCCGGCATGGTGCAGGGAGATTTCGGCACCTCCTACCAGTACCGCACGCCGGTGTCGCAGATGATCGGGGACCGGTTGTGGGTGTCGTTGCCATTGGCGCTTTATGCGCTGGCCTTGTCCACGCTGATCGCCTTTCCCGCCGGGGTTTATGCAGCCGCGCGCCGGGGCAAAGCGGGCGATGTGGGGGTCATGGGGGCGACGCAGATCGGGATCGCCATCCCCAATTTCTGGTTCGCGATGATGCTGGTGCTGGTTTTTGCCATCAACCTGCGCTGGTTCAGTGCAGGCGGCTTTGTCGGCTGGGACAAAGGGGTGTTCGCGGCGATGAAATCGCTGACCTTGCCCGCCATAGCCCTTGCCTTGCCACAGGCGGCGATCCTTGCGCGGGTGATGCGGTCAAGCCTGCTCGATGTGTTGGGCGAGGATTTCATGCGCACCGCACGGGCCAAGGGGCTGACACGCGGACAAGCGCTGCGCCGCCATGGCTTGCGCAATGCGATGATCCCGGTGCTGACGATCCTTGGCCTGCAGTTTTCCTTCCTGCTGGCGGGCGGGATCATCATCGAGCAGGTGTTTTACTTGCCCGGCCTCGGGCGGCTGATTTTTCAAAGCATCTCGGCCCGTGACCTGATCGTGGTTGAGTCTGTGACGATGTTGCTGGTGTTCGCCGTGATCGTCGTGAACTTTGCAGTAGACCTCGCCTATGCCGCCGTCGATCCGCGCCTACGGGGGCGGACATGAACCGCACTCTGGTCCTTGGCGCTGTCTTGTCGGCGCTGGTGGTCGTCGCCGCACTTGTGTCGTTCGTCTGGACACCGTTCGAGCATACGGCGATGAACATCCCAGCCAAACTGCAAGGGCCCAACGGAACGCACTGGTTCGGCACCGACCATTTCGGGCGCGACATGTTTTCGATGATCATGGTGGGCGCGCGCACATCCATTGCCGTCGCCTTTGTTGCCGTTGGGATCGGTGTCGGCCTTGGTGTGCCGCTGGGACTGTGGGCGGCGGCGCGACAGGGCGGATGGGCGGACGAGATCATCATGCGCGGCAACGACCTGATCTTTGCCTTCCCGTCGCTTGTGATCGCTATCCTGATCACGGCCATTTTCGGGGCCGGGGCCATCAACGCGATCATCGCCATCGGTATCTTCAACATCCCCGTCTTTGCCCGTGTCACGCGCGGCGGCGCCCTGCCCTTGTGGTCTCGCGAATTCATTCTGGCGGCACGGGTTGCAGGCAAGGGGCGCGCGCGGATCAGTGTCGAACACATACTGCCCAACATCGCCAATCTGCTGATCGTGCAAGCCACGATCCAGTTCAGCCTTGGCATTCTAGCCGAAGCGGCGCTGTCCTATGTAGGCCTCGGCGCGCAGCCTCCCACCCCAAGCTGGGGGCGGATGCTGGCAGATGCACAAACGCTTGTCAGCATCGCCCCGCACATGGCGCTGGTGCCGGGCTTTGCCATTATCCTGACCGTGCTGGGGCTGAACCTGCTGGGGGACGGGTTGCGCGACGCGCTTGATCCGCGCCTGCGGGTCGCGCGGGTATGAGCCTGCTCGCCATCAGTGGCCTGTCACTTTCTATCTATGACACCCCGATCCTGCGGGACGTGTCGTTGAACGTCCATCCGGGAGAGGTGGTCGCGATCACAGGCGAAAGCGGGTCGGGCAAGTCGATGACAGCGCTGACCATCCTGCAACTGCTGCCCGATGGCGGCCACACCACAGGCTCCATTGAATTGGATGGTCAGGACGTCACAGAACTGAGCGAGACCGCCCTGTGCGCAATCCGGGGCAATACGGTGGGCATGGTATTTCAGGAACCCATGACCGCGCTGAACCCGGTACAGACCATCGGTGCGCAGATCGGCGAAACGGTACGACTGCATCGCGCTGACCTTGATCCAGTGCAGCGCACGGCGGAAGTGCTGGAAAGGGTCGGGCTAAGCCGAATCTCACCTGGTCGCTATCCCCATGAACTATCCGGCGGGCAGCGTCAGCGGGTCGTCATCGCCATCGCCATCGCGTGCGGCCCCAAGCTGCTGGTCGCGGACGAGCCGACCACAGCGCTGGATGTGACGACACAGGCGCAGATCCTCGAATTGCTTGTGCAACTGGCACGCGAGGACGGCATGGGCCTGCTGATGATCACCCACGATCTGGCGGTCGTCGCACAAATGGCGCAGCGCGTCGTCGTCATGCAAAGCGGCCGTGTGGTCGAGGCTGAAGACACGTCTGCCTTACTGCAGGCACCCCGGCATCCCTACACCAAGGCCCTGTTCAAGGCCTCGACCCATCAGCCGAGCCTGCCATTGGTTGCCAAGCAGGAACCGCTGTTGCGTGTTCAGGCTGTCGTGCGCGATTACCCCCTGCCCCGCACTCGACTGTTCGCCAAGCCGGGCACCTTACGCGCCGTGGATCACGTGAGCTTTGACATCCCGCGCGGCGGGCGCGTGGGCCTTGTCGGAGAATCCGGTTGCGGCAAGTCCACTCTCACCCGAGCCATTCTGGGGCTGGAGCCCGTGCAGGCGGGCCACATCCTGCTGGACGGGGCCCCCGTCTTCACGAACGGCAAACCCAACCTCTCTGTGCGTCGCAACATGCAGGTCGTATTCCAAGACCCCTATGGCAGCTTCAACCCCCGGCACCGGGTCGCGCGGTTGATCACCGAACCCTTCCACCTGCTTGAAACCCAACCCACCGACCGGGACGACCGGATTGCAGAGGCATTGAAGGCGGTCGGCCTGTCCCCAGACGATGCGCAAAAGTACCCGCACCAGTTCTCGGGTGGCCAACGCCAGCGTCTTGCCATTGCGCGCGCGCTGATCATCCGCCCCGCACTGATCGTGTTCGACGAGGCGGTGAGCGCGCTTGACGTTTCTGTCCGTGCGCAAATCCTCGATCTGATTGCAGATCTATGCTTGCAATACGACCTGACCTACCTGTTCATCAGTCACGACCTGAGCGTCGTGCGTGGCATCACCGACCACGTCATGGTCATGCAAAGCGGCAAGATCGTCGAACAGGGGCCAACCCGCGACGTGTTCGATGCGCCAATGCATTCCTATACGCAAACCCTGATCAAAGCCGCACCGCGCCTGCCCGAGGGCACATGGCAAAGCTAAGGGTTGCAAGCGCGCGCAGGCTGACGCCTTATCGGGGCACGCCGTCATCCATGTTTCAAGGTGCACCATGACAGAAGCAATCTGGTTCGACACGTCCCTGATGCTGATCGGGGGGAAATCGTGTGCGGCCAAAGCCACACTGCCATTGATCAACCCGTCAGACGGCACGCATCTGGCGGACATCGCTGCAGGGCAGGCCAGCGATATTGACGACGCCGTGGCCGCCGCCCATATCGCGCGCGATGGCGCATGGGGTGGTATGAGCGCAACCGAACGCGGACGCGTTCTCAGCGATGTTGGCCGCGCGGTCCTGGCCCGCGTGGATGAACTGGCCGAGATCGAGGCACATGACGTCGGCAAACCTTTGTCCCAGGCCCGTGCGGATGCCGTGGCCCTCGCCCGCTATATGGAATTCTACGGTGGCGCGGCGGACAAGGTGATGGGCGAAACCATCCCCTACCTTGAGGGCTACACTGTTTACACCTTGCGCGAAGCGCATGGCGTGACGGGGCACATCGTGCCATGGAACTACCCGATGCAGATCATCGGACGCTCCGTCGGGGCGGCTCTAGCCATGGGCAATGCCTGCGTCTTGAAACCAGCGGAAGAGGCGTGTTTGACCGCGCTCGCCTTTGCCCACATCTGTCAGGAAGCCGGTCTGCCAGACGGAGCACTGAACGTGGTCCCGGGCCGTGGGCCCGAGGCGGGCGCGGCGCTGGCCGGGCACAGGGGCGTGCAACATATCAGCTTTACCGGATCAGTCCGCACAGGGGCGCTGGTGCAACAGGCCGCGGGTGCCAACGTGGTGCCTGTCACGCTGGAACTGGGCGGCAAATCCCCACAACTGGTATTTGACGACGCCGACCTTGATGCGGCTTTGCCATTTCTGGTCAACGCGGGCATCCAGAATGCGGGACAAACCTGTTCAGCGTCCTCGCGCATTCTGGTCGAACGCAGCATCTATGATGATGTACGGGACCGTATGTGTGCCGCCTACAGCGCACTGAGCGTCGGCCCGGCCATGGCGGACCCGCGTGTGGGGCCGCTGATCTCGGACAGGCAAAAGCAGATTGTCGAGAGGTTAATGGAACGGGGCGCGGACCTGACTGTCGCTGCGCGCGGACATATGCTGGATGCACCCGATACGGGTGCCTATGTTCTGCCCACCCTGTTTGACAATGTGCCCCCTGACCACCCGCTTGCGCGCGAGGAAATATTCGGTCCCGTTCAGGTCCTGATCCCATTCGATACCGAAGACGAAGCGGTACAAATCGCCAACAGTACCGATTACGGCCTCGTCGCAAGCCTGTGGACCGCCAATGGGGCACGCCAGATGCGATTGGCCAAACGCCTGCGCGCGGGTCAGGTGTTCATCAACAACTACGGTGCGGGCGGTGGCGTCGAACTGCCCTTTGGCGGGGTCGGAAAGTCAGGCCATGGTCGCGAAAAGGGGTTCGAAGCGCTCTATGGCTTCTCCACACTCAAGACGGTCGCCGCCCATCATGGCTGACCTGATCCCTCTATACTGGCCCGAAGACGGTGCGCGGGTTCTGCATCTGTTAAAACGCGCGCGCGACTATGTCGAGTTTGAAACCGGTGATGCGCCCGACATGGACTATGTCAGGGAAACCATGACCGATGCACCCCCCCAAGTTCCCGCCGATCAGGTCTGGTGCTGGGGACATTCGGGGACAAACGGAGTGTTGGACGGCATCGCCACCTGCCTCAAGGGATACTATGAGGCAGACGAGTGGTATCTTGGACTGTTGCTGCTGGACCCCTCGGCACGCGACTCCGGGCTCGGATCGCGCATGGCGCATCATGTGATTGATCAGGCGCGCAGCGACAACGCGGCCTGCCTGCGGGTCGCGATTCTGGATACAAACACCAGAGCCCGCCGGTTCTGGATGCGCCTGAACTTTGCCCCTGAAAAATCCACAGCCGTCGGTGACGGGCAATTGCGCCACGTGCACAAGCTGCAGTTCGAAAAGGAGCGTATGCAATGATCTTTGAAAACCGGTTTCAGGGACGACGCGCGGTGGTCACAGGCGGGGCTGCGGGCCTTGGCCATGGCATTGCCAGCCGCATCGTGGCCGAAGGCGGGCAGGTCGACATCTGGGACATCAGCGCCGCCGCTCTGGGGACCATCGACTTGCCCAACGCAACCATCCGCCAGATCGACGTGACAGATGCCGACGCCGTCGCTGCGGCAATGGTAGACGCGAATCCCGACATCCTCGTCTGTTCCGCAGGCATCACCGGGCCAAACACCACCACATGGGACTATCCGGTGGCCGACTGGCTGGCGGTGCACAACCTCAACCTTAACGCGGTGTTCTACTGCTGCCGCGCCGCCGCACCGCTGATGCGGGCCAAAGGTTGGGGGCGGATCGTCAACATCGCATCGATCGCGGGAAAAGAGGGCAACCCGAACGCCCCCGCCTACTCCGCATCCAAGGCGGGCGTGATTGGCCTGACCAAATCACTGGGCAAGGAACTGGCCACATCCGGGGTGACCTGCAACGCCATCGCTCCGGCCGCAGTGCGTACTGCGATCTTCGATCAAATGACGCAGGACCACATCGACTTCATGCAATCCAAGATCCCGATGGGCCGCTTCGGCACGGTCAAGGAAATCGCCGCCATGGCTTGCTGGCTTGCCAGCGATGAGGCGAGCTTTTCCACCGGCTTCTGCTTTGATCAATCGGGGGGGCGGGCCACTGCCTGAACAACTTTTTTGAGGGGGATCGAACATGCAACTCAAAGGTAAAACTGCCCTTGTGACCGGGGCCGCAAGCGGCTTTGGGGCAGGCATCGCAAGGGCATTCGCAAGCGCCGGGGCGCGGGTCATGGTCGCCGACCTGAACGGCGACGGGGCACGCTATGTAGCGCACGAGATTGACGGGCTTGCCATCAAGGTTGACGTAGCGAGCGGCGTATCAGTGCAAGCCATGACCGCTCACACGCTGTCCAGCTTCGGCCACCTCGACATCCTCGTGAACAATGCAGGCATCACGCACCTGCCTGCCGCGATGGAGGACGTGAATGAAGAGGATTTCGACCGCGTTTTCGCCGTGAACGCCAAGTCGGTCTACCTGACAGCACGCAGCCTCGTGCCGCACTTCAAGTCGCGCAAGGCTGGCGCGATTCTCAACATCGCGTCCACAGCGGGCGTGTCGCCGCGCCCCCGGCTCAACTGGTACAACGCCTCCAAGGGCTGGATGATCACCGCGACCAAGGCGATGGCGATCGAACTGGCCCCCGACGGCATCCGAGTCAACGCGCTGAACCCCGTGGCGGGGGAAACGCCGCTGCTCAAGTCCTTCATGGGACAGGACACGCCTGAAATTCGGGCCAAGTTCCTCGCCACTATCCCGCTGGGCCGCTTTTCAACGCCCGAAGACATGGGGGCGGCCGCCACGTTCCTGTGTTCTGACGCGGCAGCGATGATCACGGGCGTGGCAATGGAAGTGGATGGAGGACGCTGCATATGAAACCGGTCAACCTGACAGAAAAGCTGTCGCAATTCAGCACCTACTGGGACCCGCACGTGGTCGCCGACTACAACGAAAATGACGTGATGGTCGTGAAATTTCAGGGCGCATTCCCGTTCCACCTGCACGAGGATACGGATGATTTCTTCCTCGTGCTCGAAGGTGAGATGATGATGGACATCGACGACCAGTTCCACAGCGTTAAGGCAGGCGAGCTGTTCATCGTACCCAAGGGCGTCACACACCGCCCGCGGGCTTCTGCCGAGTGCAAAGTGCTGCTGATCGAGCCCAAAGGCGAGCCAAACACAGGCGATCCCGCGACAGCAGCTTCCAAACCGCGCATTTAAGGCGGAGCTGGTTCCCTTCTATGATTAAGCAAATCCCCGCCGGAGGCATGAAACTTAATGATCCCAGGTCCATATAACGCGATCACGGACATCGAAGGGCTAAAAGTCGGCCATGCGCAGGACCATGACCTGAAATCAGGCGTTTCCGTGCTTGTGGCCGACGCACCCTTTACTGCTTCGGTCTGCGTCCTCGGCGGCGCACCGGGCACGCGCGAAACGGACCTTATGGCTCCGGACAAATCCGTCGCCCAAGTTGACGCGCTGGTGCTGTCTGGTGGCTCTGCCTATGGGCTCGATGCTTGTTCCGGCGTGATGGCAGGCCTGCGCGCGGATGGACGGGGATACCGGGTCGGCAGCGCGATCGTTCCGCTGGTGCCTGGGGCAATCATCTTTGATCTGCTATCAGGTGGCGACAAGAACTGGGTCGACACACCCTACCCCGTGCTCGGGCGCGCCGCCTATGACTGCGCAACCACGACGACACCCATCGGCACGATCGGCGCTGGCACTGGCGCGATGAGCGCGATGATGAAGGGCGGATTCGGCACCGCGTCGCTGGTGCTGGACAACGGAATCACGGTGGCCGCCATGGTCGTCGCCAATCCCATGGGCAGCGTTACGACACCGGGGGAAAAATACTTCTGGGCAGCACCGTTCGAAATCGACGGCGAGTTCGGCGGGCTGGGACCAGACCCGTCTGCGGGCCTCGGGCGAACCCTGGAAAGCCGCAAGATCGCCGCCATGCAGGAACGCGCCAACACAACCATCGCCATCATCGCTACGGATGCCGCCCTCGACAAGGCGCAATGCCAGCGCATCGCCATTGCCGCACATGACGGCATCGCCCGGGCCTGTATCCCCGCACACAGCCCGGGGGACGGAGACCTTGTGTTCAGCGTCTCGTACGGAGAAAAAACGCTTGGCGCGCCAAACGGCCTCGCCCTGATCGGCCACGCGGCCGCCCTGTGCCTGTCCCGCGCTATCGCCCGGGGTATTTATGCCGCGACACCCGCACCAAACGACCTTTTGCCCACATGGGGACAGCTCAATGCCCAGTCTTGATCTCTCAGACATCTCGCTGCACTATGAAATCACAGGCAACGGCCCGCCTCTTCTGATGCTTGCCGGCTTCATGTCCGATCACGCAAGTTGGACGCCGCTCGTCCCGCGCCTCAGCGGCCGGTTCACCTGCATCACACCAGACAACCGGACCACGGGGCGCACCACGCCATGGGATGCACCGGTATCAATCGAACATATGTGCACGGACGCGCTGGCCTTGATGGACCACCTTGGGCACGACCGGTTTCACGTCATTGGGCATTCGATGGGCGGGATCATCACCCTGCACATGGCCAGCGTCGCAGCGACACGAATCGCCTCGGCACATATCGCGGCCTCTGCCCCGGTACGGCTGACGCGAAACACGGAACTCTTCGCCAACCTGGTCGAGATACGGCGCTCCAACGCACCTCCGGATACATGGCTGCGCGCGCTGTTCCCTTGGCTGTTCAACCCACAGGTCTATGACGAACCAAAGGCGTTCGAGCAGGCAATCGCAGACAGCCTTGCGTATCCACATGGGCAAAGCGCCGAGGCGATGGCCCACCAACTGACGGCCCTGCGCGGCTATAACGGCGGTGCGCTGGCGCACCCGACCTGTCCGACACAGGCCCTGATCGGGTCGGTCGACCTGATCATCCCCCCCGATCACATCCTCGCCGTTCTGGGCCACCTGCCCCACCATATCGTCGAGGGCGCAGGCCACTCCATCCACTGGGACGCAACCAATATTGTCGCCAACCATGTCCGCAGCTTTGCCAGCGCACATCCGATCTGAGGGAGGGATCCCATGCAAGACCTCTACGGCCTGCCCATCACCTGCCCGCACGAGGCGACGCGCCAGGGCATCGACGACTTCGTGCACGGGTTCATCGCCTTTCAACCCAAGGCGGCCAATATCCTGAAAGTGGCCAAGGCGCACCCAGACAACGGTCTCGCCAACGCCTATGCGGCAATTCTCTACATGCTGCTCGAAGCGCCCGCGGCCCCGCAACTGGCGCGTCCCTTCCTAGAAAACGCCACAAAAGCCGCGGGCCTCACCCCGCGCGAGGCAGCAGCGGTCGAAGCGGCAAAGCTGTTCGTTACAGGCAAAATCCCAAAACTGATCGAGCTGTGCGAGGCAACGGTCAGCGCCCATCCCCGCGACATGGTGATGCTGAAGCTGGGCCAGTACCACATGTTCAACGTCGGCGATTTTCCATCTATGCTGCGCATCGCGCAAAAGGCCCAAACCGGTGCGGCAGACATCGCGTACGCGCACGGCATGCTGGCCTTCGGCTTCGAAGAATGCCACCTGCTCGACGATGCCGAGGCAGCTGCGCGCCACGCGCTCGCGCTGGACCCGTCCGAACCCTGGGCGCATCACGCACTCGCCCACGTTTATCTGACCCGTGGACAGGTCCAGGAGGGCACCGCGTTCCTCGAATCCGTTGCGCATCACTGGGCCGACCTAAACAGCTTCATGCATGCCCACAACTGGTGGCATCTAGGGCTGTTCTATATCTCGGCCGGGCGGACGGATGACCTGCTGGCGGCCTACGACACCCACGTGTGGGGGCTGGCCAAGGACTATTCGCAGGATCAGGTCGGGGCCGTGTCGCTGCTGGCAAGGATGGAATTTGCGGGGGTGAATGTAGGCAACCGCTGGCAGGATGTGGCCAACCACATAGCCAAACGCGGGGCCGACACCACGTCACCTTTCCTCTCCCTGCAATACCTCTACGCCCTGGGGCGCGCAAAACGGAGCGAGGCGGAGAAACTCCTCAAAGCAATCGAAGACCGGGCCGAAGACACATCACAACACGACCATCAAACATGGCGCGATGTGGCACTCTGGGCCGCCCACGGAATATCCGCCCATGCGGCACAGGACTACGATGACACGATCCGCTTTCTGGGCAAGGCCCTGCCAAGACTCGCAGAGTGTGGCGGCAGCCACGCACAACGTGACCTGTTCGAGCAGATCCACCTCGACGCGTTGATCCAATCAGGACGGACCTCGCAGGCGCAACAAGTGCTGGAAATGCGGCGCAGCTACGATCCCGACGGTATACCGCTCAACCTGATGCTGGCCGAAGTCTACGACAAATCCGGTCTGCCCGATCAGGCAGCCGAAGCCCGCGCCCGCGTTTCTTCTGGCTGAAAATACTGCCCCCGGAGAGGGATGGCAGGAGGGTCTGAAAAGGCCCTCCTGAATGAAATCGCGTCGCGCGTCAGCGCGTCATTTACAACGCTTGCCTAGCCGCGCTTCAGATCGACAACGTTCTGCGGCGTCACTTCAAGCGCCACGCGCACTGTGGCGACGATCCCGTCCGCATTCAGGCCCGCATCTGCATACATCTCATCTGGTCCCGCCTGGTCGATAAAGCGGTCCGGCAGGCACATGGTGCGCACCTTCAGTCCGTGATCGAGCAACCCCTCGCTTGCCATGGCCTGCAATACCAGTGCGCCAAAGCCGCCCATGGCGCCCTGTTCGATCGTGACGAGGACCGAGTGGCGCGCGGCCAGATCGCGGATCATGTTCATATCCAGCGGCTTGGCAAAGCGCGCATCCGCGATGCTGACGGACAGACCTTCGGCCTCCAGCAGTGCCGCGGCGCGTTCGCATTCGTCAAGATGGGTGCCAAGGGACAGCAGCGCGACGTCCGAGCCCTGCTGGATCATCCGCCCCTTGCCGATCTCCAGCACATCACCATGTTCAGGCATCTCAACCCCGCGCCCGTTGCCACGTGGATATCGGAAGGCGATGGGCCCGGAATTGTGCGCCGCCGCCGTGGTGACCATATGCACCAGTTCCGCCTCGTCTGATGCGGCCATGACGACCATTCCGGGCAAGGCAGCCAGATAACCGATATCAAAAGACCCCGCATGGGTCGCGCCATCCGCACCAACCAGACCAGCACGATCAATGGCAAAGCGCACAGGCAAGCCCTGCAAGGCCACGTCATGCACGATCTGATCATATCCACGCTGCAGGAATGTCGAATAGATTGCGCAAAAAGGCTTCAGGCCCGCCGCCGCCATCCCAGCGGCAAAGGTCACGCCATGTTGTTCTGCAATACCGACGTCAAAGACGCGGGCCGGAAACAGCTCTGCCATCTTGTCCACGCCCGTACCGGACGGCATGGCGGCGGTCACTGCCACGATGGACGGGTCGTGGGCCGCCAACTCGGTTAGCGTCGTGCCAAAAACCGATGTGTAGGACGGTGCATTGCTTTTGCCCTTGGACTGAGTGCCCGTTTCGACGTCAAAGCGCGAGACACCGTGATACTTGTCCGCCGACCCTTCGGCGGGGGCATAGCCCTTGCCCTTGACCGTGCAGGCGTGGATCAGGACCGGCCCCGTCGCCCGCGCCCGCGCACCGCGCAGGACGGACAAGACCTGCCCCATGTCATGCCCGTCGATGGGGCCGATGTAATCGAACCCAAGCTCTTCGAAAAACGTGCCCTTGCTTTCCACCCCTGTCACCATCTCGCGGGCGCGGCGCGCACCGTCGCGCATGGGTTTTGGCAGGGCCTGCTCCATCCCTTCGGCGATCGCCTTGAGGGGAGCGAAAGGAGAATTGCGCGTCAGGTTGGACAAATACGTGCTCATCGCGCCGGTAGGCGGAGCGATCGACATCTCGTTGTCATTCAGGATCACGAACAACCGGCGGCCTTCGTGACCTGCATTGTTCAGCGCCTCATAGGCCATGCCAGCACTGATTGAGCCATCCCCGATCACGGCAACCGCGTCGCCTGTGGGCATGCCCATATCCCGCGCCACGGTGAACCCGAGTGCCGCGGAAATGGAGGTGGAAGAGTGCGCGGCGCCAAACGGATCAAAGTCGCTCTCTGTGCGCTTGGTGAACCCACTCAAGCCCCCTTTCTGCCGCAAGGTTCCCATCCGATGACGCCGCCCGGTAAGGATCTTGTGCGGATAGCATTGGTGCCCGACGTCCCAGATCAGCTTGTCCCGGGGCGTGTCGAACACGGCGTGAATGCCAACGGTCAGTTCGACCACGCCAAGGGAAGACCCAAGATGTCCGCCCGTCCGGCTGACAGCGTCGATCACATCGACGCGGAGCTCGTCGGCAAGCATCGCCAACTCGGCATCTGACAGGCGTTTGAGGTCGGCAGGTCCGGCCACGCGGTCAAGCAATGGGGTCTTGGTCATAGCGCACATCCTTTCGCAGCCCTTTCAGGCCTTGCCTAGCACCGCCCCACTCCGCCTTGCCCGCGAGTGTCATGAGGCAAAAAGGCGCCGTGCCGGATTGAACAAGCACGGCGCCAGGTTCCTGTAGCCAACAGGAAGGGAACCGGAGTCTTTCGACCCCGCGCCCGGATCAAGGAAGCCAATGACCCGAACCTGGCACCACGGGGCAGACGATCCGCCGCGTGGTATCTTGGGGCCCGTAAGGCGGACGTATCGTCCGCCGTTGGTCGGGCTATTCGTATACCGGAGCCTCGGACGAGACCAATTCGGGCCAGTCATCCGTGACGTTCATGCCTTGCAGCGGACGTTGATAGCCTTTGTGGCAAGTCCGGCACGCCGCTTTGGGCGCGTCCGCATAGATCGGGCCCAGACGTTCCGGCGGGTAGGTGTCTTGGAGAGGGATCAGGTATTCCTGGTTCATCTCGATCACCATCTGGCGGCCAAGTTGGGCAATACCCCACTGTGGCGTATATTGTGCCGCGTCATAAAAGGCGCGGCTGTTGTGACAGAACACGCAGTTCACACCCAAAGAGTTGGAGAAATAGTTCATCAGGGAGAACGTCATCTCGGTCTTCTGGATGGTTGCAATGCCCTCGTCGATGCCTGGCACACCAGCTACACGGCTGTCCAGATCATGCACATTCACATAGCTGTCGTAGTCCGTCAGATAGACTTCGAGTGCGCTGGAAGGCAACGAAGTCGACGAACTCATCGGCGTGGCACGGTTCTGAACCGCGGCCCAGCCAGCGACGTTTTCGTTGACCGGCGTGACGTTAAACCAGATGTCGCTCGGGACATTCTGGCCGCGGTGGCAGGTATAGCAGTTGACCCCGACCTGAGCGACGGCGTTGACGTGGCCATCCCAGTTCTCGTTGATGTTCTGGGTCATCTGGATCATGCGGCGCGCTACGACCTTGGTATACAGGTCATCCGCCCCGTATTCCGAGATATCGGCGTCACCGTGGCAATAGGCACAACCCTCTTCTGGTGCGACCCATTGCGTGATCGCCAGCATCACCCGGTTGAAGTTGTCGTCCGTCAAATCGCCCAGCACCTGAACGTTTTCATAGATGTCACCGGCCAGGTCCTCGCCGCCCTCGGGAATGTAGGGCGGCTCGGTGTAGTAGGCGTCGAGCGTCGGATCAGGGGCCAGCCGCACGGCATTGAACTCCGGCACGGACATGCCCGTGCCGCGCGGGCCGGTCTGCATGCTTTCGGTCTGGTACGGGTTGCCCCATGTGACGACCATAGCTGCCACAAAGATCGCCCCGCCAACGACACCCACCGCAATGGCGGGACCAAAGATGTTGGTCGGGTTGTCTGCGTTCCATTTGTCAAACCACTTGGGAAACATATCAGTTCTCCTTCCCAATGAAGGCTTCGTAGGACCCGTAGTCTTCGTAGCCGTATGCGCCGTCATACATGGGGGCAAAGTTATGCTCCTGCGCCCAGATGAACCAGTTGTCGACCACGGTGCCGGTCAGCAGGATGCCGATACCGCCCGTGATCGGTGTCAGCACCGCGAACCACCAGGCCCATCGGTGAATGCCTTCCATCGTGGCATTGAACCCCATGGTCCAGCGCCAGAACAAGGCTGCCCGTTCGGTCGCCGTGCCGCGGTCATAGATCTGCTCCAGTTCGCGATCGCCGCCGTAGCGGGTCACCGCCAGAATGGTGCCGCCATGCATGCAGAACAGCAGGACAGAGCCATAAAGGAACACGATCGAAAGACAGTGGAACGGGTTATAGTAAAGGTTGCCGTAGCGGATCGAGAAGGCCGTCGTCCAGTCGAGGTGCGGGAAGATACCGTAGGGCACCGCCTCGCTCCAGGATCCCATCAGGATGGGACGGATCAGGCCCAGCACGAGGAACAGCCATACCGCGGCTGCAAAGGCCCAGAAGATGTGCTTGCCCATCTTGTGCTCTGCCGCCAACAGGTAGCTGCGCAACAGCCAGGTCATAACCGACACGAGCAGGAAGAAGCTGGCGATAATGTACCATCCGCCTTCGTCCAGCGGTGGCATGGACAAACCGTATTCCGGGCTTGGCGGTTCAAGGGCCAGCCAGAATAGCTGACGGATGAACTCAGGAATGGAGTAGCCCACCTGGCTCAGCATGCTGATGCCGACCATCACAAACCAGACAAGGCCTGTCGCCAACGACACCATGCCGGTCCAGCCCAGGTAAAGCGGGCCGATCTGCGCGTTGCCGATAAACCCTGCGAGCGTGGAGAAGAACGGTTTTCCGACGCGCTCTTGCAACATCTCGCCGCTGTCATCCATGCCCCATTCGGGCGTGCCCTGAACCTGAACCTGGGTGAAGATGTTTTGATATTCGATTGCCATGTGATCAGCCCCCAAATCCGGATTGATAAACAGGCAGCGGATCCGCGCCCCAGATGGGCAGGTTCAGCCACCAGTTCCACCACTCGGGCCAGCCGGACGTCCAGACAGGACCAGAGATGATGATGCACACGGCGGAAAAGAACACAGCATTGATGGCAAGGAGCCAGCCAAGGCGGTGGATGCCCAATGTGCCGATGGAATAGCCGATGAAGTCACGAAAGAACGTGTCCTCGTGATCCGGCGTCTTGGCCTCTTCCCCCTCTTCGGGGTTGGCGGCGGACAGGATCAGCGCCCCGTGCAGCGCCAGCGCCAGCGTGGTGGTAAAGAACAGGGTGACGGCCAGCATGTGCGCCGGGTTGTAGTGGAAGTGCAGGTAAGCGTAGCCCGTGTTCGACACCCAATCGAGGTGGCTGAAGATGCCATACGGGAACCCATGCCCCCACGCGCCCATTAGAAGCGGACGGAAAATGACCAGCGTCATATAGGCCAGAATGGCAAATCCGAACCCGATAGGCACATGATAGCCCATGCCCAGCTTGCGGCAGATTTCGACCTCGCGCAGCGCCCAGGAGATAAAGGCCCCCGTAGCGCAGAAGGTGATGATCTGCCACAGCCCGCCCTCAAGCAGCGGTGCCATGCCCAGACCATAACTCAGATCAGGAGGTGCAATATTGATCAGCCAAGGATTGAAGGTGCCCTGCTGGCTTGCGCCCCAGAAAATCAGAACCGTGCCCAGAAGGGCAAAGAAGGCAGTCGTGACACCGAAAAAGCCCACGTAAAAGGGGCCGACCCAGAAGTCGAACAGATCGCCGCCGATCAGGGTCCCACCTCGGACCCGATACTTTCTCTCGAAGGATAGCAGTGCCATCTCTCAAACTCCGCAATTGGCGGCCCGGTGCCCAAGGGGCCACAGCCGTCTTTTTGATATGTTGGTTTGCCGCGGGCAGGCTTGGGCGCACTGTAACCCCGCCCGCGGCGATCTTGTTGGCTTCTGCCGGTGCGATTACTGCGCGGCTTGCGCTGCGATTTCGAACCAGTTGAAGTGATCCGTGCTGAGCAGGACGAGGTGAATCATCGCCGCCAGCAGGAACAGGAAAACGCCTTGTGCGACAAACACACGACGGGGATCAAAGATGAGCCAGATCTTGTAGAACTTTGCCATTTGCTAATCCCTCCTCAGAACCACGGACGCCAGATGAACACTGCCAAGTGAGCGACAACGGCAACGGCTGTAAAAAGCCAGAGCCCGCTCATATAGACAGCGTGCAGCTCTTGCGCCTGCTCGTCTGTGAGACCTGTGAAAGACAGGTTTTCAGCCATAAGTATTCCTCCGGAATATTTTGCTGATGCCGCGCACCCCGCGGCCGGGTCCATTGGGGTTGCCCCCTCCGGGCTCTGTCCACCTGTTGCCAGGCGTCCAGTCTCTGATCTTGGCAGGCGCACACTCGCCAAGAAATTCGGTGCCACGCCCGAAAGGGCGCGCCAAACTATGATGAGCCGTCAGGCTCACGCGTTGAAGATCATCGGCGTGATGATCCGCGCTTGGGTCCAGGCCCGGGCCATCGGGCCCTTGTCCGTGAAGCTGCGCGATTTCATCGCGGCCAGCGCCCATGTCAGGCAGGCCAGCGGCAGCGTCGCCACAAAGATGATCGCGAAATAGACCATGAATTCGGTCTTCTCTCCGCTGCGTTTTTTCGGCGCTTCGGTGATCATGTTGGATGTCATGTCAGTCATTTGTGTTCCTCCTTGGAAACAGTCTCTGACGATCCGGCCAGGGCCGGGTCGAGTGCGCGCACGGTTTCGATCACGACCCGGTCCGCACCTGATGCGAGGGCTGCTTGCTCAGCCGCATCGCGCAGGGTCTTTGCCGCGGAAATTCGGGTCAGGATTGGATGCTGCTCGACAATGCGGTCAAGCATGGCCTGCGCATCGGCATCCCAGGGGAAGTCGCGGCGCAGGGTCGTCGGGGTGGCTTCGGCCTTATCCATGTCGGTGGCCAAAGGCAGGATATGGAACAGGGCATCGAACAACCCGTTGCACACTTCCTGAATCATGTAGGTCGCGCCCGCATAGCCCATAAAGGGCGTGCCCGTGTGGCGACGGATCGCTGCACCGGGGAAACTGGCGGGAATGAAAGAGGGCGCAGGCCCGAACCCGGCCTTCAGTTCGGCCAGGTACATCTTTTCGTTGATGGAGCCGAACACGATCAGCGGGCGTTTTTGGCCCATCCATGCGCGGACTTCTTCGTTGTTGGTCTTCTTGCCCGCCACACGCGCCACCGCAAAGGCGCAGGGCAGACCCATGTCATCCTCAAGAAACTGACGGATGCCGCGCGTGTATGTCTCGTTCGCCACGATGGCGAAGGACGCGGTGGCAAAGAAATCCTGCGTGACGGACCGCCAAAGGTCCCACACAGGTTTGAGCGTCGAATGCTTTTCGCGCTCGATAAAAGGTTCGGGGTCGAGGCCCACCAGATTCCCCAGTGCGCGCAGGAACTTGGTGGTACTCTCGACCCCTATCGGGGCTTGCAGATACGGCTTGGCAAGAAGCTCGCACAACCCGCGCCCGAACTCGCGGTACATGCAGATGTTCACATCGGCATTTACCAGATTTCGCATTTCGGCCACGTGCGCACCCAGCGGGTGCACCATGTTGACCTCGCAGCCGATCCCTTCGACCAGTCTGCGGATTTCGGCCAGATCGGACGGCATGTTGAACGTGCCATACATCGGGCCAAGGATATTAACGCGAGGACGCGCACCTTCCTCGCGTTTCTTTTCGGGCGGCATGCGCCCTTT
>CAYGPT010000029.1:0-39943 GCA_964351755.1 uncultured Rhodobacterales bacterium
TTCAAGACCAAGATCCTGATGGACAAATACGGCATCCAGATCAACAAGACCTCGCGCAACACGGTGCTGTTCATGACCAATATCGGCACCACGCGCAGTTCGGTCGCCTACTTGATCGAAGTGTTGGTCGAGATCGCCAACGACCTTGACGACCTGCTGGACGACGCGTCGAAAATGGAACGTCGGTCGTTCGAAAACCGGGTCAAGGCACTGATCGAGGACGTCCCGCCGCTACCCGATTTCAGCAGGTTCCACGATGCGTTCCGTGCCAGCACCACATCGCCGGAAGGCGACATACGCTCGGCCTTTTTCCTCGCCTACGACGAGGACAATTGCGACTACCTGACCCTGAACGAGGCACTGATGACGCGGTTGGAATCGGGTGAGGAACTGGTGTCGGCCTCTTTCATCATTCCGTATCCGCCCGGCTTTCCGATCCTTGTGCCCGGGCAGGTGATAAGCCCCGAAATCATGGCATTCATGCGCGCGCTGGATGTGAGTGAAATCCACGGCTACCGTGACGATCTGGGCCTACGCATATTCACCCCCGAGGCGCTGGAAGCGCACAAGAAGAAATAGACTGGGAAAGAAAGGGACATCAAAGATGCCTAAGAAGACACTCAATAACATCTCGGAAATCCGCCGGTATTTTCACACGAACCAGGACCCGATCTATTTCGTCTCGGCCACCAACTTCAACCTGCTGGGGTTGGACGAGTGGGTGAAGAATTTCAAATATATCTGTTACATGGATTGCTTTGACGGGCGTCATCCGAACGTCCTGTGCCCGTCCGAACTGCCCCACGACGAATTCCAGTCCATCGAGGATATCAACAACTATCTTCTGCAACACAAGGAAGTGGTGGATTTCGTAAAGGCGCGCGGTGGCAAGCCGAAGTTCGTGTTCCTGATGTTTGATGAGACGACCGAAAAGCTGGTCAAGGAACTGGGCGGCGAAGTCTGGTTCCCAAAGGCCAAGCTGCGCACATCCATGGACAACAAGATCGAAACCGTCCGCATCGGCGACAAGGCCGGTGTGCCATCTGTGCCGAACACGCTGAGCGAGGTCGAAAGCTACGAGCATCTGCGCGAGCTGACCGAAAAAGCAGGCATCGGCCATGACCTAGTGCTGCAATCGGCATTCGGCGACAGTGGGCACACAACGTTCTTTATCAAGTCCGAAGCCGATTTCCGCAAACACGAGCACGAGATCGTCGGCGAGGGCGAGATCAAGATCATGAAGCGGATCGATTGCCGTGGTTCTGCGATCGAGGCCTGTGCCACCAAGGAAGGCACTATCGTTGGCCCCCTGATGACCGAATTGGTCGGCTTTAACGAGTTAACTCCCTATCGCGGCGGTTGGTGCGGCAACGAAATCTTCTCGACCGCCTTCCCACCCAAGACGCGGCAAAAAGCGCGTGAGCTGACTTTCAAATTCGGTGAGCAATTGCGCAAGGAAGGCTATCGCGGCTATTTCGAACTCGATTTCCTGATCGAAAAGAAATCGGGTGACATCTGGCTGGGCGAGCTGAACCCGCGTATCACCGGGGCGTCTTCGATGACGAACCACGCGGCTTTCGCCCATGCGGATGCGCCGCTGTTTCTGTTCCACCTTCTGGAATTCTCGAAAAAGCCGTTCAACCTGGGCGTCGAAGAGTTGAACGCCCGCTGGTCCGACCCGGACATGATCGACAGCTGGTCGCAAATGGTGATCAAGCATACAGATGACAGCGTGGACATCATCACGAATGCCCCGGAATCCGGCATCTACAAGATGCTGCCGGATGGCCGCGTGGTGTTCGACCGCTTTGACTATCACCGCCGCGCCGTGGAATCAGAGGACGAAGCGTTTTTTCTGCGCATTTCGAACGCGGGCGACTACCGCTATGAAGGGGCCGATCTGGGCATCCTCGTGACCCGTGGGCGGTCCATGACCAAAAGTTTCCAACTGACGGCGAAGTCCAAGAAGTGGATCGACGGGATCAAAAGTGCGTATTCCGCCCGCCCGCTTCCGTCGGCTCAGGCCTTGCAGGACCCTGCGTTCAAGATCATGTAGGCCCCTATGAGTCTTACCTTTCGCGCAATTTCCGAAGACGAGCCCGGACCGGTGTGGTCCGGGCTTTTTGCCGACTACTGGCCTGCCTATGCGCGGTGGTGGTCGCGTGAAGGGCTATCGGGCCGCCCGACCTATATGGAATGCCGCAGGGCGCTGCGTACCCACATGCCCGAGATAGTCGAGCTTTATGACTCGCTTTGTGAACAGGTGGGCGGCGGAGACATGGAATCCCGCTTTCTCAGCTTTTACTGCCCGCCGCGCTATCTGGCGGGGTGTTCGCAGGCGGTCTGGCCCGGGGACAAGCCGCTGCTGGTGCGCAACTATGATTACGACCCGGATGCGTTCGATGCCATCGTGCTGCAGACCCGCTGGATGGGGCGCGGTGTGATGGGCACCAGTGATGGGCTGTTCGGTCTGGTCGATGGGATCAACGATGCAGGGCTTGCGTTGTCGCTGACCTTTGGTGGGCGGCGCGAGGTTGGCGTTGGGTTCGGCGTGCCGCTGATCCTGCGCTATATTCTTCAGACCTGCACCACGACTCCCGAGGCCGAAGAAGTGCTGAAGCGCGTGCCCTGCCACATGAGCTACAACGTGACCGTGCTGGACACCAAGCGGCGCTTTCTGACCTCCTATCTGGCCCCGGACCGTCCGGCGATCATCACGCATTCCGCCGTGGCCACAAACCATCAGGAACGGGTTGAGTGGTCCAGCCACGCGCGGTTCACTGCCACGGTCGAACGCGAACGCTACCTGTTGCAGCGCCTGACCCTGCACCCGGAATCCCAAGAGCGGTTCATTGGCGCCTTCCTCAAGCCACCGCTTTATTCCACGGCGTTTTCGTCCGGTTTTGGCACGCTTTACACCGCCGCCTATCGTCCGCGCGAACGGTCCATGGAATTGCATTGGCCCGGCCGGACCTGGATCAAAACCTTCGATGATTTTGAAAACGATGCCGTGCGGCTGGCTTTGCCGGGCCGTTCGTCTTCGGCGGCAGGTTTTTACTGAATTTCAGCAGGTTGCGCGCCAGCTTGTGGATGGGCCGACCCCTCGCAATAGGTTTCAAGTCGTGGAACCAACGCCTGTCCGGATACGTTAGGGTCTATTGTGCACGGAGAACTTACGCGGATGACAGAAGAAGAAGCAGATGAGAAGGCGGTCGAAAAGGCCGAAAATCTTTCGCCCAAGCTTATCTTTGAAGTGATACGCCGCGACGGGATCGAGGAATTGGAACGTCCCAAGCGTTCGCTCGTATGGTCGGGCGTTGCGGCAGGCATAATGATTTCCCTGTCCGTGCTTGGAGAGGCCATTTTCCGCACTCATTTGCCGGACACAGAATGGCGATACCTGGTTGAAAACCTTGGCTACAGCCTTGGATTCATCGTGGTGATCCTTGGGCGGATGCAACTGTTTACCGAGAACACCATTACAACCGTTTTGCCGGTGCTGACGAACCCATCGCGGCAAATGTTCGGGCAGGTGGCACGCCTGTGGACCATCGTATTGCTGGCGAACGTGGTCGGCGCTTTTGCCGTTGCCACCGTGTTTGCGCATACTGCCGCAATTCCCGCCGAACTGCTTCCCGCGATCGAAGAACTGTCGCGCCATGCGACCGGGTTTGCCCCAATGGATGCATTCGCTCGCGCCATTCCCGCGGGTGTGTTGGTGGCCGCCATTGTGTGGATGCTGCCGGAATCCGAAGGGTTCGGGTTCTTTGTCATCCTCGTGTTTACATGGTTGATCGCGGCGGGCGATTTTACCCACGTGGTTGCCGGATCGGTCGAAATGGCGTTCCTGATGGTCCAAGGCATGTTGCCCGTGTCCGACGCGCTGTTCGCCTTTTTCCTACCGGTACTTGCGGGTAACATTTTGGGTGGCACAGTGATCTTTGCGCTGTTGTCCTTTGGACAGGTGCGTGACGAGTTGCCGGATCAATAAGTTCCAGCCAGCGATTCATTAGGTGTCACTGAGTAGGCACAATTTCTGTCGCTGCTTAATTTTGCAGCGCTCGTTGCCGTCAGGCTGTTGCGCACAGCAACGTAGTGTTGTGTGCAACGCGCCGGGTGCGTTTGCTGAAATTGCAGGATGTCTAGGGTTCCGCCGCCACTCACACGGGTCTGGTCCAAGAGATATCGCTGTCCAGCGAAAGACTGGACAGTACACGGCGGGGCAAAATCCCGGGAGGCTACTGCGCAGGTTTGACCCGCGCTCCGCCATGCCCTCCTCGCGGTCAATCCATTTGTGAAACAACTATGGGGACCGAAGATGAAACACCTTTTGAAAACGACTGCAATCGCACTTTGCCTTGCCGGAGCCGCCCACGCGGACGGGCACAGCAAAACAGAATTCAAAGTGGCATGGTCCATCTATGTCGGCTGGATGCCCTGGGGCTACCTTGAAGACAGCGGCATCATGGACAAGTGGGCCGAAAAATACAGCATTGACGTCGAGATCGTGCAGATCAACGACTATGTCGAATCCATCAACCAGTATACGTCGGGCCAGTTCGATGGTGTGTCGGCCACCAACATGGACACGCTGTCGATCCCGTCTGGCGGCGGTGTCGACACCACGGCGTTGATCGTGGGCGATTATTCCAACGGCAATGACGCCATCATCCTCAAGGGTGAGGGCGATTTGACCAGCCTAGCGGGCAAGCCCGTGAACCTCGTCGAGTTGTCGGTGTCCCATTATCTGCTCGCGCGCGGGCTGGACAGTGTTGGGCTGGCCGAAAGCGACCTTGCCAGTGTGATCAACACCTCGGACGCGGACATGATCGCAGCCTATGCCACCGATGATGTCGAGGCGGTCGTGACGTGGAACCCGCTTGTGTCCTCCATCATGGAGGAACCCGGTGCGAACAAGCTGTTCGACAGTTCCGACATTCCGGGCGAGATCATCGACCTGATGGTCGTCAACACCGAAACGCTCGAGGCGAACCCCGATTTCGGCAAGGCGCTGGTGGGCGCGTGGTACGAAGTCATGGGGTTGATGGCTGCCGGGGACGAAGAGGTGCTGACCGCCATGGCCGAAGCCTCCGGCACGGACCTTGAAGGGTTCAAGTCGCAACTCGCCTCGACCGAGATGTTCTATGATCCCGCTGCTGCGGTCGCCTTCACTTCCAGCCCTGAATTGCCCGCGACCATGACCAACGTGGCCGAGTTCCTGTTTGACAAGGGCATTCTGGGCGAGGGCGCGCCGTCAGCCGACTTTGTCGGCGTGGCATATCCCGACGGGTCGGTCACGGGGGACGAGAACAACGTGACCTTCCGCTATGACACGACTTATATGCAAATGGCCGCCGATGGCGCGCTGTAATTAAGGCAGCCCGCCGTGTTTTGCGGCGGGCACATCCCATGCGCCTGATAAACATCATTCCCGGACGCGCCCTGGCAGTGTTCCTGATCCTGCTGCCCTTTGCGCTGGTGTTCGTCGCCTATGCCATCGGGTCCGAAATCAGGTTGAGCGAAAATCCGGCCGACAAGCTGCTCCCTGCCCCCGGCACGATTGTGGATACGGCGATCCGCCTGACCACCGAAGGGGATCGACGCAGCGGGCGTATCCTGTTCTGGCACGACACGTGGGCCAGCCTGAAACGGTTGGGGCTGGGGATCGGCATTTCCGCCAGCCTTGGTCTGGTTTTCGGACTGCTGATCGGCCTTTTACCCCTAATGCGCAGCTTTCTGGCGCAATTCGTCGCCGTTCTGTCGATGATCCCGCCGCTTGCCCTGCTGCCGATCCTGTTCATCGTGTTCGGCCTTGGGGAGCTTTCGAAGGTGGTGCTGATCGTGGTGGGCACGCTGCCGTTCCTGATCCGCGACCTGAGCCAGCGCACTTTGGAAATCCCGCAGGAACTGTTGGTCAAGGCGCAGACCCTCGGCGCCTCAAGCTGGGTCATCACCCTGCGTGTCGCCCTGCCGCAGGTCATGCCCCGCCTTATTCAGGCGGTTCGCCTGTCACTGGGGCCCGCGTGGCTATTCCTGATCGCGGCCGAGGCGATTGCCGCCGATCTGGGCCTTGGCTACCGCATCTTCCTGGTGCGCCGTTACCTCGCCATGGACGTGATCCTGACATATGTGATCTGGATCACGATCCTTGCCTTTCTCATGGACTGGGTGCTGCGCTGGATATCGCGCAAGGCCTTCCCATGGGCAGAGGAGGGGCTATGAGCTTTGTCGCGGTCGAAAACGTGTTCCAGACCTATGGCACCCGGCCCATCATCGAGCGTGTGAACATCGACGTTGAAGAAGGTGAATTCATCTCGATCGTGGGTGCGTCGGGCTGTGGCAAGTCCACGTTCCTGCGACTGCTGCTGGCACAGGAACGCCCCACGCGCGGCAGCATCCGCATCGCGGGCGCGGAACCAGCGTTGGAGCCGGGGCTGGATCGCGGCATCGTGTTTCAACGCTATTCCGTCTTTCCGCACATGAGCGTGCGCGAGAATATCGTGGCCGGGGAAAGCCTGCGTTGCGGGTGGGGGCGGTTCTTTGGGCAGGCCCGAAGGGATGCACTGACCCGCGCCGACGAGACGCTGGCGCGCATCGGTCTGGACCATGTGGCGGATCAGTATCCCGCCACACTGTCCGGCGGCATGCAGCAACGCCTTGCCATCGGTCAGGCGCTGGCGGCCAAGCCGCGCGTGTTGCTGCTGGATGAACCCTTCGGCGCGCTCGACCCCGGCACGCGTCTGTCGATGCACGAATTCCTGCAGGCCTTGCGCGCCGAAACCGGCATGACCGTGTTCATGGTCACGCATGACCTCGAAGAGGCGTTCAAGCTGGGCGACCGGGTGCTGGTCTTTGACAAACCGCGCTGGGACCCGACAGATCCCAACTTGTTCGGCGCCACGGTCACCTACGACTTTGATGCCAGTAACGGTGGCATCCCGTTTCAGACACTCAAGGAGGAAACCCATGTTCTCAAATCCCACTGACAGGTCGCGTTCGCACCACCCGTGCGATCATCGCGCAACCGGTAAGCGCCATCATCACCCCGACTTGTCCAAGCTGCGCGGCTGGAAGGCGATGCAGGCCGAAGGCGATATCCCCGGCAGCGGCTGGGAACAGGAAAAGAAATGGGCGCTGCGCATGGGGCTGACCGGCGCCGACAGTATCGAGGACAAGTCGATCCCCACCTTCGCGCGCGGCGAGTTGCCCCATTACGCGGGCATCAACACGTTCCTGAAGGCGCCGTATGCCGAGGACGTAACCGAGGTGGGGGATTATGACGCCACCGTGCTCGGCATCCCCTTTGACGGCGGCACGACCTATCGCGCAGGCACGCGGTTCGGGCCGCAAGGCGTGCGAAAGATTTCCGCTCTCTATACCCCCTATAACTACGAAATGGCCGTGGACCTGCGCGAACAAATGACTCTGTGCGATGCAGGCGACGTGTTCACGATCCCGGCCAATATCGAAAAGACCTTCGACCAGATCAGCCGGGCGGTCAGCCATGTGGCGTCCAGTGGCAGCCTGCCGATCATGATCGGCGGGGATCACTCCATCGGCTTTCCCTGTGTGCGCGGGATCGCGCAATGCACCTCCAAGAAGATCGGGATCATCCATTTCGACCGCCACGCGGACATTCAGGAAAAGGACCTCGATGAACGGATGCACACCACCCCGTGGTTCCACGCCACCAACATGGAAAACGTGCCCGCCAAGAACCTCGTGCAGGTCGGTATCGGCGGCTGGCAGGTGCCGCGCGAGGCGGTGAAAGTGGCGCGCGAGCGCGAGACCAACATCATCACCATGGGCGACATGGAAAAGATGGGCATCGACAAGACCGCCGAGATGGCGTTGGAAATGGCGTGGGACGGGGTCGACATGGTGTACCTGTCCTTCGACATCGACAGCATCGACTGCGGCTTCGTGCCCGGCACCGGCTGGCCGGAACCGGGGGGCTTTTTGCCACGCGAGGCGCTCGGGCTGGTCAGCAAGGTCGCCGCCGAAGGCATCTGCGGGATGGAACTGGTCGAGGTGGCACCGCCCTATGACCAGTCTGAAATCACCGCCTTGATGGGAACGCGGGTGATCGTGGACGTGCTGGGCAGCCTTGTCGCCTCGGGCAAGATGGGCGCGCACAAGGGTCACATGGACAAGCCCGTGACCATCCCGCACGGCGAATTCGAGGGAAAGAGGTGGTCCAATGCCACATGATATCGTGAACGGCCATGTCGGCCATATCGGACACAACCACGACCATCCGGACCATTTGCACAGCCACATGCCCGACGCCGACAAGGCCGAGGAACTGCTGGTCCTGACCACGCAATTCATCGACGGCTTTCTGGCCGCCAAGGACAAGATGTCCTACCTGCGGATTTCAGGCGTACCGCTTGAAATTGCGGCCCCTGACGGCGGCCCCACGATGAAGCTGGTGGACGTGAACCTGACCACCGAATGGCAGGTCGGCACCGCGTCGCCCTCGTTCGGATCGCGCGAGCTAAGCTATCTGCCCTATCCCGGCGACATGGTGACTGAGCGCACGAACATGGGCTTTGTCTATGTCTCGCTCGACGCCAAACACATCACCGATCTGCGCAGCTTTCTGGCCGATCACCCCGCTTCGAGAAAGGAAACCCAATGAAGCACCTTATCACCCTTACCGCCTTTCTGGCCAGCACACCGGCCTTCGCGCATCACGAAACGGTTGCAGCGGGCAGCGGGCTGCATCTGGGGACGGCTTTCGTGGCGATGGCGCTGACGGCTTGTGTCGTGGCCCTGTTGCATCGCCGCGCGACCGCCAGCGCGCGGGAATAGGCCGACCTTTCCGAGCGGTCAAAGTCAGGGATGCAGCGGGTGTGCCCAAAGGGCGTTCGCTGCATCCGCCCGATCATTCTATTGATCTAAAAGCTTGTCCCGAATCGTTTGTATTCCGACGTGGCGGGGCGCGATTTTTTCTGAAATCATCGCCTGAATACCCCTTCTTGCGGGGCTTAGAACGCGGTCCGCACAGCGAACCTGCCGCCGCCTTCGGCGCTGAAATTTACCATGCCTCAGGGCTGCCATATTTTGGCGCGGGGCCTGCCGCAAAGCGGACTTTTATCCATACGACCTTGGTATGAAAGACCTGCCACATGGGGGGTATGAACCGGTTTTGCCACCCATGGCGGATTTAGTAACCTCGGGCTTTCGGCCAATTTTCTCTCATCCCGGGTCACCTCCGACCCCTTAACCTGAGAGAGACGACGCAATGACCATGACACGCAAATCCATCAAATCTTTCGCCCGCACATTCGCCACAGACGAAGACGGCGCCACAGCCATCGAATACGGTCTGTTCGCCGCCCTGATCGGCGCGGTGATCGTTGGCACAATCGCGACGCTGGGCGGCCAGACCAACTCCGGCTTCAACACGATGAGCGAAGCACTGACCGCCGAAGGCATCACCGACAGCTGATCCCTTCGCCGGCCAAAAGCGGTGCGCCTGTATCCTCGGGGCGCACCGGCTACACCTTCCCCCCAACCGCTAGCAGGAGAACGGTCATGCCCTTCGACTCCCAGACGGCCAAATCCGCCTTCACATATATCGCCTACGTTTGCACGGACGAAGGGGCGCGCGTCGTCCAGTCGGTCCTGCAACACAGTGGCGGCGACACGGCGGCATTGCATGGCGGCGGGTTGAGCGGTGCGGCGCGCATGATCAGCGACAAACCGGACGCCGACATCATGCTGACCGAGGTCGGCAACATCCCCGTCGATGCGGCCTGCGAGTACATCGCCGAGATTTCCCGCACCGGGGTCAGTGTCATCGTTCTTGGGGCGCAAACGGACATCGACACCTATCGCGCCCTGCGCAAGGCGGGCGCATCCGAATACTTTTCCTTCCCGGTCAACGCGGCGGATATTCTGGACGTGCGACCGGACACCGGCGCACCAGCCAAGGTCATCAAGATGCCAGAACCGGCGGCCAAGGCACCGTCGATTGCGGTTCTGGGCAGCAACGGTGGCGTCGGGGCCAGCCTGCTGGCTCAGAACCTCGCCTTCCACGCCTCCGCCCCAAAAGGGGCCAGGCTGCGCACGGCGCTGGTGGATTCTGATCTCTACTTCGGCTCGCAGGCGATTGATCTGGACCGTGACGAAACCGCGGGCCTGTTCGAGGCGCTGATGGCCCCCGACCGCATCGACACCACCTTCATCGGGGCCACCATGGATCACCTGAATGACCGGTTGTCGCTTTATTCCCAGCAAGTGCGCATCGGGCAGGACGCGCAAGCCTACGAAAAGAACATCGCGCGGCTGTTCGCGCCGCTGCGGGCGGAGTTTGATGCGCTGGTCACCGACATTCCCCGCACATTGCTGATGCAGCAGCCGCAGTTGGTCGAACAGTTCGACATGATTGTTCTGGTCGTGCCTGCGGGCTTTGCCGGGGTAAATGCGGCCAGTCGGCTGATTGAACGGCTTGTGTCGCAGCATGGCGATTTACGCATCCTTCCGGTCCTGTCGGACCTGCGCCGCGATGCTGGGCTGTCTATCAAGGATGTGCAGAGTACACTTGGGCACAAGGTGGTCGCGACCCTGCCGCGTTGCGACGTCCATCTGGCTCGCGCCCATCGCGCCGCCCGCCCCATGATTGAGCAGCAACCGCGCGGGGCGTATGCCAAGGCGGTGCAGGCCATCTGGACACGCGCGATGGCGACCGACACACCCAAGGTGGCAAAACGGACGTGGTTCAAGAAGGCCACGGCATGAGCGTTTACGCCACACACGATTTTGCCGACGAACGTCTGACGCGCGTGTTGCGCTGTGCCAGCCAGATCGACGCCGATGGGTTATGTGCTGCTGAACGCGCCAATGTCGCGGTGACTTATGTCGTCGAAACCTCTGCCGAGCACTGGCCGCTGTCCCTGCAACGCGAGATACTTGCGCAAGCGACAAGGGCCTTGGAGGCTGATGCGCTGCCTGTTTCAGCGCCAGGCGACGTGCGCGAGGCACCTTCGATTTCGCTGGAACCTGTCGTCCCCGCCCCCGAGCCGACCAGCGACCCGGCACCCGGGACGATTGGCGAAACCTCGGCCCATATGATGTCGCTGGCCAACGAGGTCGTGCAGGCATTGTCCGAAATCCTCGATTTTTCCGACCTTGCAGGCAAACCCCGTGCCGAGCAGGAATCCCTGATCCGTGAGGCCATTCGCGACCTGTCCGAAAAGCGCAAGATGCACCTGAACGGGCGCGAGGTCGCAGACCTAGTCCGTGCCGTGCTGGCCGACATGTTGGGCCTCGGTCCGCTGGAAACCCTGCTGGCCGATGACCGGGTGACGGACATCATGGTGAACGGCCCGGCGCAGGTCTATGTGGAACGGGGCGGCAAGCTGGAACTGACCGGCGTGACCTTTCGCGACAATGACCATGTCTTTGCCGTGGCCAGCCGCATCGTCGCCGCCGTGGGACGGCGCATCGATGAAAGCCAGCCCATGGTCGATGCCCGCCTCAAGGATGGCAGCCGCGTCAACGTCGCCGTGCCGCCGCTTGCCATCGACGGACCTACCATCACGATCCGCAAATTCCCGACCAATCCGGTCAAGCTGGACGCATTGGTCGAGGGCGGCAGTCTGACCGCGCAGATGGCCGCGTTCCTTGGGCTTGCGGCCTATCTGCGCCTCAACATTCTGGTGTCGGGCGGCACCGGGTCGGGCAAGACCACGCTGATGAACGCCATGTCGCAATTCATTCCCGAGGGAGAGCGGGTCGTCACCATCGAGGACGCCGCCGAGCTGCGGTTCCAGCAGCCCCATGTCGTGCGTTTCGAAACACGGCCGCCCAATGTCGAAGGGACGGGCGAGATCACAATGCGCACGCTGGTGCGCAACGCCCTGCGAATGCGCCCTGACCGGATCATAATCGGTGAAATCCGGGGGGACGAGGTGATGGACCTGCTGCAGGCGATGAACACTGGCCATGACGGGTCGATGAGCACGCTGCACGCCAATTCTCCACGCGAGGCGCTGACGCGCATCGAAAGCATGGCCGCCCTGTCCGGTGTGGCCACCGGCCCTTCGGTGGTGCGTCGCCAGTTGACGGATGCGGTGCACCTGATCGTGCAGGTGTCGCGGATGCGGGACGGCAAGCGCCGGATCACTTCGATTTCAGAAGTCGCAGGCATCGCGGGGGATACCGTGACCTTGCAGGAATTGTTCGCCTTTCACACGGATCCCGGCAGCACCCGCACGGACGTCAAGGGCGAATTCCGATTTTCCGGCTTCCGCCCGAAATTCGCGGCCCGTGCTGCGGAATACGGCGTGGGCAGCGAGTTGGACAGAATTCTGGGAGCGACGGTGTGACACTGAGCATCCTCATGTTTGCCGGAGCCTTTCTGGCGTTTGCGGGGCTGGTTCTGTTTGGTCTGATTCACGCCGACCGGCAGCGTCGCCGCCATCAGGCGCGCTTGCGCCGTGTGCGCCCGGACACGCAGTCAAAAGCTTCCGTTCCACCGCGTGCACGGTCAGCGCATCGCAAGTCCCACAGCCAGTTCGCTCGTGTCGAGGCGCAGATCGCGCAGACCAACCTGCGTATCACCTTGCCAGAACTCCTGGTGCAGGTTTGTGTTGCAGTTCTGGGGTTGTACGCGCTCGCGGTCCTGTTCATGGGCCTGCACCCGCTGCTGGCGCTTCCATTGGCGATCGCGCTGCCGATTGGCCTTGCAACCCTCGCCCTGCGGACGGCCAAGGCGCGCTATCGCGCAGCCTTCACCGCCGATCTGCCAGAGGCGCTGGATGTCTTTGCACGCGGTTTGCGCGCTGGGCGGCCCGTGTCGGAGTCCCTGGCAATCGTTGTCAACACCGCCAAAGGGCCGGTGAAGCACGAATTTTCCCGCTGTCGTGACGAGATTTCGATGGGCACGTCGCTGCCAGACAGTCTTGCCCGGCTCGAAGGGCGGGTGCCTACAGCCGAAGTCAGCTTTTTCTCGGTCGCTACATCGCTACAGGCCGAAACGGGCGGCAACCTGATCGAAACGATGGAGGGGCTGGCCGGGCAATTGCGCGAACGGCGCAAGCTGCGCAAAAAGGCGCGCGCCCTGTCGTCCGAGGCTCGTGCGAGCGCCTTTATCCTTGCCGCATTGCCCTTTGCCGTGACACTGGCGATTGCTCTGCTGAACGGTGAATACCTTGAACCGCTTTATGCAGATCCCCGCGGTCGCGTGATGGCGCTGGGAGCTCTGATCAGCGTCGGTCTGGGCGTGTTCATGATGGCGCGGATGGGCAAGATCGATGTCTGAGACCGGGGTTCAGCTTGTCTTTTGGATGGCGCTTGGCGGTCTGATGTTCACCATGTCGGGGTGCGCTGCGTTGCTTGTGGCTGAGCGTCAGCGCGCCCGCCTTGCCACACGGCTTGCCCGCGCCAACGCAACCGGTCCTGCACGCCGCGCGCGCTCAGAAGTGGTACAGGGCAGTGGCCTTGCCCATGCTGCTCGGCGTCTGCGCCGGGTCGTTGCGCGAATGGGCGAACGCCTGTCGGTCCTGCTTGGGGGAGAGGCGCGCGATACGGCTGCCGATTTGTCCTCTGCCGGGTTCCGAAGCAGGGATGCGCTGCTGATCTATGCCTTTCTCAAGACCGTGTTGCCGCTCGCGGCACTTCTGGTAGGGCTGACTTGGGTCCTGGTCAGCTATCCGTTCGGTATGCCCATGCTGATCCCGTCTGCCACCGTGGTGGCGGCAGCCCTTGGCCTGTCGAAGGGGGTCGATATCGCCGTGGATCACCGTCGCAAGACGCGGTTGGCGGCCATCCGGCGCGGCTTTCCCGATATGCTCGAACTGCTGGTGATCTCATCCGAGGCGGGGTTGGGACCACAGCCCGCCATGCAACGCGTGGCCCGCGAACTGGCAACGACCAGCCCTGAACTGGCGCAGGACATGCTGCAAATGGTGTCCGAGATGCGGATGACCAATGATCGCCGCGCGGCTTACGCACGTCTGAACACCCGGGTCCCGCTGCCAGAAGTCGGCATCTTTACCCAGACTCTGGACCAGTCCGACAGCTACGGCACGCCGTTTTCGCGTGCCATGCGCAGCCTGATCGAAGAACAGCGCGCCAACCGCCTTTTTGCAGTCGAGGAAAAGGCCGCCCGCTTGCCGGTGATTATGACCCTGCCGCTGATCTTTTGCATCATGCCTGCCGTTTTCGTCGTTCTGATCGGCCCCGCTGCGCTCAGCATTTTTGACAACATCATTCAGGGAGGATGAGCAGAATGCGCAACCGTCTGAGCCAATTCTGGCGCGACCAGTCCGGCGTTGTCGCCGTGGAATTCGTGCTGATCGCACCGCTGCTTTTGGGGCTGACGCTTGGGATCATTTCGCTGGGGTACTTCATGGGAGTCACCCATTCGGTGCATCAGCTGGCCTCGGGTGCGGCGCGGGCGTCTGTCACGGGATTGGATCAGAGCGAGCGGGCGCAGTTGGCCTCAGCCTACCTCGATCAGGCCGGCGCGCGCTATCCGCTGCTGAGCCAGGATGCACTGACACCTATCGTGATCTTCGACGGCAACGATCCGGTCGGGATCACCGTCAACGTCACTTATGCGGTGGACGGCACGTTGCTGGATCTGGCCAACGGATTCCTGAAGCTTGGCATCGCGAACATCAAGGGGAGTGCATACCTTGCCTATTGACCAGATCACCCGCTTTGCACGGGATGAAGAGGGCGGTGCTGCGATCTTCGTGTCGCTCAGCTTGACGATACTGATCGGCTTTGTCGCTTTGGGCGTGGATGTCGCGTCGCTTTATCGTGACCGCGCACATTTGCAGGCTGTCAGCGACTTGACGGCGGTAGGTGCCATGGCCCGGTCCGACACGGCACAAGCCCGCGCGACTCTGGTCATGGCCCGGAACGGTGCGTCGCCTGAAGCGCTTGAAACCCTGCAAACGGGCCGGTTCCTGCGCAATCCCGAACTTGCGGCACAGGACAGGTTCACAGCCTTACCTGCCGGATCGGCCGGGGTGAATGCCGTGCGCGTCGTGCTAGAGGAAGACGCCGCGCTGCACTTTTCGCGCATCTTTACCGAGGAAACCCATATTTCGCTGAACCGCACGGCCCTTGCCACACGCACAGGCGCGGCCAGTTTCAGCCTCGACAGTCATCTTGTGCATTTGCACGGCGTCGATCTGAATGGAGCGCTGACACAAAGCTTTGGTGCATCTGCCGCCATTAACCTAGGCGCGATGCAGGCCTTGGCAGAGGTTGAGATCAACCTTGGGGCCTTGCTGGCGGCTTTGGATGCGCTGTCGGGCCGCACCGCGCGCAATCCGGCTGAGGTTTTGAACGCCACAACAACGGGCGCGGACCTTGTCGCAGCTTTGCAAACGATCCTTCCGGGCAACCTTGCTCCGGCCCTTGGGGGCTTGGGCGATGCGGCGGGGTCCAGCTCGTTTCAGGTGGCGACATTGGTGGGGGGAATCGACACGGACCTTGGCCTGACGGCGACAGATTTCCTGTCTGAGATCGAAATTGCGGCACTCGACGTCATCCGTGCATTGGTGTCTGGCGGCAATGTTGGGGATCACATCGACCTGAACGTGGACGTGGACGTCGCCGGTATTCTGGACGTGCAAAATGAGCTGATCGCGGATGAACCGCCCGCCGAGTCCGGCTGGATTGCTCTTGGGGAAGAGGGGGTTCAACTGCACCGCGCCGCCCTGCGGATGAAAACGGATATCACTGTGCAACCGGACCTGCTGGGCAGCCTTGGTGCTGGCGTGCAGATCGCGCAGATCAACGTCCCGCTTTATACCGAGCTTGCCGGATCGAGCGCGACGCTGGAACAGCTGAGCTGTTCGGTTACCGCGCCGCAGGGGATCGCCGCACGGTTCTCTACCGCACAAACTCCTTTGCACCCAACCAACGGCACTTCGGTCGCCGCGCTTTATCTGGGCGCACTGCCCGACGGGCCTGGGCCAGTTGATCCGGCCGATCTGGGCTTTGCCGATCTGGTGACGGTGAACATCGTGATTGCGCTGCCGCTGTTGCCGGATTTGGTTATCTCGGGTCTGACCATTCAGGGGCGATCACACGTGCGCATCGGGTCCGCGCAAACCGACACGGTCAGCTTTACCCATGCCGAGGTCGCTGCGGGTGCCACCATCAAGACCTATGGCTCGCAGGCGCTGATTTCGACGGCGGTGTCTGACTTGCTTGCCTCAAGCAATACTGAGTTGCGGGTCAAGCCTGGCCAGTCCGGGCTGGTGTCCGGACTGGCTGCGCCGGTTGTGGACAACCTGCTGACGTTGCTGCCTGCACAGTTGCTGTCAGCCCTTGCGGGACCGGTCGATGCCGTGCTGGATGCCGGCCTTGCTGCTGCGGGCGTGCAGGTAGGTGCGGGCGAACTGACGCTGACGGGTCATCACTGCGAACCGATCCGGCTGGTGCGCTAAGCGCCGGGGCGCAAAAAAAAGCTGGCCGCGATGGGCCAGCTTCCTTGCGATATCACGCGCCAATCAAGCGACTGATTTGGACCGACCAACCAAGGGAAGCACATTGCGCGTCTTGATTTGTGAAGGCGTCTGGTCCGGCTCATTGGCCACGTTGCACACCTCGTCCGTGACGAACGCGATCAGCTGATAGCGCGATTCAAGCCCGGATTTCTGATAGATGCGGCTAAGCTGGGATTTCACGGTTGCGATGGCGCAGCCGCGCATGTCCGCGATTTCGCCGTTGGAAAATCCCTTGGCGACAAAAATCGCGACATCCGCTTCGGACTGCGACAGACCCCAATCCGGGGCATAGTTCAGAATGACGGTTTCCTTGGCCACCGGCTCGCTCACGCCGGGGCATAGCTTGTCCTTGCGTTGCTGCTCCAAATAGCGGCGCAGTTGGGTAAAGCTGACATAGGCGACGGCGGCTGTCAGGGCAAAGAAAAGGGCAAACAGGCCCGTCATCACAGTCACGTTTCCTGATAGGCTCGGCATTGCAAAATACAACACCAGATAAGTTTTGAGGGATGCGATCACACTGACCAGCATGAACCCGGAAATCCAGATACGCGACATGACATTACTCCTGATTTACACAACGTTTAGAAAGATGATCATCAAAAAATATGGCTGGAATATGGCGCCCACGCCCACCGCAACCGGAAAACGCCGCTCAACCGCAGGCAGGGCTGGGGGTTGGTTGTTCTGGCGATATTATAGGCCGTGTTGTCTCAAAAGTTGATGTCTGCCTGCGCATGTCGACCCTCGCATGGCGCGATTGAGACATCCATGTTGGTCTTGGCGGACAGCTTTGGCGTTGCAGGCATCAGGCATCAACGACACGCGCCAACCTTTTTGGAGTGTATTAACTGGGTCAATCGGCCTTGGTCGAAGCTGTTGCCGGCACGCGGGCATTCCCATGGGAATGAACGGCGGACACGCCAGCAGCGCGCGACCGCTGGCGCACTTCAGGCATTCCTTTGGGATCAAGACCTCAAATGATCGGCCTTTTGGTCGGGCTCATATCGTCCAGCATTCCGATTTCCGCCAAGGCGTCCAGATCGCTCACGCGCAGTGTGCCGTCCGACCAGCGCGCCAGTTGCTTCGACTTCAGAATGGCGAGCGTTTTGTTGGTGTGAACAAGGGATAGTCCAAGCGCATCCGCGAGGTCCTGTTGCTTGAAAGGAAAACGCATCGAGCCGTTATCGACCATCCCCAAGGCGCGCCCGCGCAGAAAGATGCGTGCAAGCGCCCAGGCGACGGATTGAATGGCGGTGCGTTGACCCAAAGTCGACAGGGCGTCCCCCAGAAAATGTTCCTCGACCGCTGCAAGCCATGTCAGCGAAAAGGCGCGTTCGGGCCTTTCTTTGAAAAATGTCCAAAGGGCGGAGCGGTCGAAAACGCACAGAGTCATCTTGGTCGTTGCTTCAACCGAATGGCCCATCTCGCCCATGATTCCGGCTTGCATGCCGATGAAATCACCGGGAAAAATCAGGCTAATCACCTGCCTTTTGCCGTTGGCGAGGGTTCTGTAGCGCAGGCCCATGCCGTGCATAGCAGTGTAAAGCTGCGGGCTGTTGGAGCCTTGCATCAGAATCGGCGCACCTGCGTCAACGATCAATTCACCGACTTTGAACCGCTGTGTGACGCGGATATCCTCGGGCGTCATGTTTTCAAAGATGTCGCGGCGTCGGATCGGGCAATTTTCGCATTTCGTCGCCAATGTTTTTGACCCTTCATATGTCATAGATTAACGCTGGTGCCGGTCGCAGTTGCTATGTCTGTGTCATGAAACCTGTAAATGTTAAAATGAACCGATCATTTGTCATAGTTGAAGCCGACCCCATCGTCAGTCTGGATTTGGTCAGTCTTATCAAAACCGCGCATCCTGCAAGCGAGGTGACCGTTATGCAATCCGCCGAGCATGTGGCGGGACCACTGTCGAAACTGAATGATGAGGACTGTGTATTCTTTAACAGCAGACTGATTGACGCGCGCGCAACCGAGGCGTTGAACGCCGTGGCGGCGCGCGGTGGTCAGATTGTTTTTATCGGGGACATGCCCGAAGTGGCATTTCCAGCGTTTGCCGTGGATATGCCATTCTCGTCGGACATGATCATGGGTGCGCTTGGTTATGGCGCTTCTGATCCGCCTGGGCGCCCGCCTGAAGCCCATACATAAATGCCTGCATGATCGGCGGTCCGTCCGAAGGTGCGGCTGCAGCATTTTTCGTGTGTTGTTCGGATCTGTGTCCGCTGGCCCCGGACGATGCCGTTGCAAGGCCGACCAGGATCAGGCCGGATCCCAGATAGGCTGCGGCGATGATCGTCGCGGCCGTTTGCACGCCGACCGTCGGCACCAGCGCCAGCCATGCCGCGACCGTCAGAAATCCAATACCTACAGTGCACAGCAGCAGGCCCCCCGTCAGGAGACCTGCGCGTTTCACAGTACGTTTGGCTTTTTCACGAATGTGAAACATACCTTACTTCCGGGATCCGAAGAAGCCGACCAGAAACCCAACCCCGGCCGCGATGCCAAGTGCGGTGGCAGGTTGATTCCGAATGAAGTTGTTCGCCTGGTCCTGCATCTCCAGCGCTTGCAGGCGGGCTGTTTCGGCGTGATCAGCAGCCTTGTCGCGTAGGTCGGATGCCTTGGCGCGGGCCGCTTCGATCGTTTCATCGCCTTTGTGTTTGCCCATTTCGGAAATGGTCTGGGTCAGCGCACCGATATCCTGGCGCAGAGTTTCAATCTGATCGTTCAGGTCTGCTGCTGCCGCGCTTTCGTTTCGTCCGTTCATAGATTTCGTCGCCATGCCAAAGCTCCTTTGGTTTTGTTTGCGTTCATCAAGCCAACGCGCCAGCCGCCAATCGGTTCCTGGAAAAGGCGTGCCTGCAAACAATATGTGCCGCACTCGGAACTGCAGCCGGATCCGTTGGTTGTTCTGTCATGCAGTGCGCTGATTACGGGCGCACCCCACAAAGTGAAGGACTGACATCATGCTTTATTACGCCCTTGTTTTCTTGGCTGTGGCGTTCGTTGCGGCCGTGTTTGGATTTGGAGGAATCGCGTCTGCGTCGGCTGGCATCGCCCAGATTCTATTCTTCGTCTTTCTGATCCTGTTCGTTGCAACGCTCGTTGCTCAGGCTGTGCGGCGCTGACGCGAAAACTCTTACTCAACTCACGAAAAAAAGGAAGAAAGAATGACCCAACCACTGAACGTTGTAGCAACGCCCAAGGACATTTCCTTTGGGGTGCACAAACCCGAAACCATTGCCGAAGGATTGGCAGATGTGCTCGCCGATACATACCGCCTGACGTTCAAAACACACGCCTACCATTGGAACGTGGAGGGGCCGCTTTTCTATTCTGTTCATAACCTGACAGAAGGTCAGTACGAGGATATGTTTGCTGCGGCCGATGAGCTTGCCGAACGTATCCGCGCCCTTGGTCGCCTCGCGCCGATGACGATGGGCCAGATTATCGAACATTCGGTCATCGAGGACACTGAAACGTCGCCCTCTGCCGGTGAAATGTGTGCCCTGCTGGCGCAGGATCATGAGCGTGTGGCCCAACGCATGCACGCCCTGATCCAAATCGCCGGAGAGCAAAAGGACCCGGTGACCGAAGACTTGGCGACGGCCCGGTCCGCCTTTCATGAAAAAGCTGCGTGGATGCTCAAGGCTCTTTCCACGCAATAAGTCGAAACGCTCCGCAAGCGAAAACTTGCGGAGCTTTTTTCGTCACACCTTGAGCGATGCGGTCGATGCAAAAAACATCGCCTGACTGACGGCGGATTGCACTTGCGCCTCGTGAAACGGTTTGGAGATCAGGAACGCGGGTTCCGGTCGGTCTCCTTTCAACAGACGTTCTGGGAAGGCTGTGATGAAGATGATCGGCACATCCATCATCTGCAGCAATTCGTTAACAGCCTCGATGCCGGACGAGTTATCAGCCAGCTGTATGTCGGCAAGGATGAGATCGGCGTCCATTTTCTTGCCCAGTGCAACGGCTTCCTTGTGGGTGCGTGCGATGCCGGTCACGTTGTGGCCCAACCCGCTCACGATGGCGGTTAGGTCGGCGGCAATGATCGGCTCGTCCTCGATAATCATGACTTTCCCACGGACATTGTTTGCGAGTTCCTCGTTCGCAGCCTTGATCAGACCGCGCACATCTTCGACGTTTGTGTCCATGATCTTGGCGATATCGGTCAGGGTGAATTCTTCGATCGTGCGCAACAGCAGGGCCTCGCGGGAATTGGCCGTCAGTTTCGACAGGAGCGCCTGCGCGCGGCCCAGCATGCCATCCTCGGGATCGCTCAGCTGTTGGCCCGAACTTGTCCAGATCGAATGGAAACACTTGAACAGGTTTACCTTTGCAGAGTCTTCATTTTCAAAGGGGGAGCGATCCTTGAGGATCGCCTCAAGCGTTGCGACGGTGTAGTTGTCGCCACGTGCTTGAGATCCGGTAAGCGCGCGGGTGTAGCGGCGCAGATAAGGGAGTTCGGCCGCGATGAGATCGGAAAAATTCGTCTCGGGGTAGGTGTCATTCATTTTTTTGGCCTTATGATGTCGCTGGTGGGAACCAAACGCCAAGGCGCGCTGTTAGTTCCCATGTATGTGCGCAATTATATTTGAAATGAGGCGGTCGAGCGAGATGGCAAGCGACGAAGAATCCAAACAGGCACGGATCGAGAAATACATCGACAAGAACCTCAAACAGGTTTTTTCCGATCTGGAACGCGATGAGCTGCCTGACAGGATCGTCGATCTCCTGACTGTCCTGCGTGCGCAAGACGAAAACCTCAAGGACAAGAAATGAGCGCTTCCGACCCACGGGACGAGCTGGTCACGCACTTGCCGGCGCTGCGCGCTTTCGCGCTCAGCCTGACGCGCAATCGCGCGACGGCGGATGACATGATGCAGGACACCGTGCTGAAGGCATGGACGAATATGGACAAGTTCACGCCGGGCACGAACATGCGCGCGTGGTTGTTCACCATTCTTCGCAACAACTACTACACCAGTCGGCGCAAGCTGAAACGCGAGGTCGCGGATGTCGACAATGTGTTTTCGGACACGATGTCGGTCAAACCTGATCACGATGGCCGCTTGCAGATGCGGGATTTCAAAACCGCCCTTGATAAGCTTCCCGATGAACAGCGCGAGGCGCTGATACTGGTCGGCGCATCCGGATTTTCCTACGACGACGCGGCAGAGATGTGCGGCGTTGCCACCGGCACGATCAAAAGCCGTGTGAACCGGGCGCGCAGCAAGCTGACGGAGCTGCTGCACCTTGATGAGGACGAAGCGCTTGAATTGACGGATCAGGCGACAGTTGCTGTCGTGGGAAATCGCGGGATGCAGTCGTGAATACAACTGCGGCTTGGTACACTGGCCTGCGCACGCAGCTGGTCCTGTTACTGAGCATCGCGCTGTTTCCACTCGGCGCTGTCGCCATTTACCAGACCGACCGCGTGGCGGATCAGGCAAAACGCAACGCGGAACTGGCCCTGCTTGCCCTAACCGAGCGTGCCGCCAAAACCGAAGAGTTGATCATTGAACGTGCCATTGGCACCGCCAGGTTCTTTGCTGCTGTTGCCCCCGAATTTATCGCGGACACCGACCGTTGCACACGCGACCTTGCCAACTTCGTGGCGCAGGAGCAGCAATACAGTTTCGTGGGCATCCTACCCCTGTCGGGTGTGATCACCTGCTCTTCCAGCGGTGTGACTCTGGATGTGTCGCAGTTTCCGTTCTTTGACGAAAACATGAAGGCGCAGGAACGGATGATCGTCGTTAACACCGCCGCCCCGCTGAGCGGACGATCGGTGTTCAACGTGTCCGAACCGTTCTACGTGGATGGCGCTTTTTCCGGCTACATTTCTCTTTCGATCCCCCATGACCGATTGTCGAAAGCGGTCGATGATTTGACTGAACTGGGGCTTGAAGAGCTGTTGATATTCAACAGTGATGGCGACGTGTTGACCGCGCGGTCCGGGATTGATGCGGCATTGCAGGAGTTGCCGGTCAACCGCAGCCTCAAATCGCTTATGGTGCCGCGTGGTGTCGCGTTTCGCGACCAGAACCAGAACGCAGAAGTACGCACCTACACAGTCACGCCCATCGAGGGAAGCCCGGCGGCTGTCATGGGCGTGTGGCAGACCGAAGACAGCCTGGCTGGTGCCCTTGCGACCTTTGCCCAACCGGCTGTTTTTCCGGTTCTGATGTGGTTCGCAAGCATGAGTGTCGCCTACCTTGCCATCCACACCCTGGTTCTGCGCCATATCGCCCGGCTACGCGTCAACATGGACGAGTTTGCACGCAACCGGAATGTCGAGGCCGTGCGTCAGACCACATCCATGCCGAACGAATTGCAGGCCTTGAACGACAACTTTGCCCGCATGACGGATGACATCATCCGCGACGAGGCGGGGCTTGAGGATGCGCTGCGTGAGAAAGGCGTGTTGATCAAGGAAGTGCACCACAGGGTCAAGAATAACCTGCAACTGATCTCGTCCATCATGAACATGCAGATCCGCAAGGCCGAGCACGAGGAGACGCGATCCGTCCTGTCGCGCCTGCAGGATCGGGTGCTGAGCCTCGCCACGATTCATCGCGATCTGTACCAGACCCAGAACGGCGGCATGGTCGAAGTCGGCGCGCTGATCTCGGAAGTGTTTCAGAACTCGTTGGATTTCGCGGCAACCACGACCAATTTCGCAGATGTCGAAAGGGATATCGACACGGTCATGCTGTATCCTGATCAGGCAGTACCGCTATCCCTTATGATGGCCGAGGCAACCACGAACGCCATGAAGTATTTTGGCGCGGCGAAGGGAAAACGGCCATGGGTCAAGGTATCGCTCAAGCAGGATGGGACGCAGTGTACCCTGATCCTCGCCAACTCGGTCGGTTCAGATACTGGTGCGGTCAGCACGGGGCTGGGGACGCAACTGATCAATGCCTTTGCGATCCAGCTTGGCGGCAAGATCGAAAGGGAGTCTTCCGACGAAAGCTATATGATGACGGTGAGATTCAAGGCAGAGGAATTCGTGCCTGACACCCGTGAATTTTGATGACCACCGCGCCGCCCGCCCGGCAGTTTGACATCCTGTTGACCGCGCAAGAGGCGTTTCCCGCCTTTGAGCGCGAAGTTCTGAACGCTCGCCGTAGCATCATCGCTGGTTTTAGGATATTCGACCCCTGGACCACTTTGCAATCGGATGAAGCGCGCAAGGTGGGCGACACCTGGTTCGATCTGATCGTTGCAACCCTTAATCGCGGCGTGCAGATCACTCTTTATATCAGCGACTTCGACCCCGTTGCCCGGATCGAGCTTCACCGCTACTGTTGGGCAAATATGCGCGGGCTGTGTGCAGCGGCAGAGGCGTCCAACCGTCCGGACCTATTGCAAGTTCACCCCGTCCTGCATCCGGCGCGGGTCGGGATATTGGTGCGGACCCTGCTGTGGCCACGCACGAGCAAAGAGGTGCGCAAGACAATTGAAAGCATCTCAGAGGACTCTATCCCGCAGCAGCAGAAGTTCCTGGCAGAGGCTCCGCATTTTCGCGAATTGATCAGACTGCATGGTAACGCGTTGCGTCCACGCGCTTTCCCGCCGCGGCTTGTGCCTGCCAGCCATCATCAAAAGCTGGCCGTGTTTGACGAAGAGCGATTGTATGTGGGTGGGCTAGACCTGAACAACAGGCGCTATGACACGCCGGAACACGGGCGTTCCGCCTCGGAAACGTGGCACGACACCCAAGTCATCGTGGACGGTCCTGTGGCCAAGGAAGCGGCGGATCATCTGCGCAGCTTTCAATCCGTGACCAGCGGGCAAAGGCGACCGGACCCGTCGCGATATCTGCTGAGAACGTTGTCAGTGCGGCGGTTTTCCATGCCATTCCTGTCGCCCAGGCCGCTTGTCACTGAACTCGCCCAGGCACATCTGAGCCACACTGCCGCGTCAGATACACTTATCTATCTGGAAACCCAGTATTTCCGGGACAAGGCCTTTGCCAAGGCGCTTGCCCGACGTGCGCGCAAGGCGCCCGATCTGTCGTTGATCCTGATCGTGCCCGCCGCACCGGATGACATCGCCTTTGAAGACAATACCGGCAGCGACGCCGCCTTTGGCGAACACCTGCAAGCCAAATGTGTTGACATCGTCAGACGCGCGTTCGGGCGTCGTGTCTTCATCGGTTCACCGGCTCAGCAGCGTATTGCACACACTGATGGTCGTGCCACGCACTTTGGCGCGCCGATTGTCTATCTTCATGCCAAAGTGTCGATCTTTGATGACGCGGTCGGGATCGTCTCATCCGCCAACCTGAACGGGCGCAGCTTTCGCTGGGACACCGAAGCGGGCGTCGCGACGCAGCACAAAAGCGAAGTGCGCGCATTGAAGACGCGATGTTTTGCGCACTGGTTGGGAGATGGCGCGGACCCGGCTTGCTTTGAAACCGCAACGGCCTGTCAGGCGTGGGCTGAACTGGCCCTCGAAAATACCGCGCGGGCACCGGAACGCCGTCAAGGATTTATCCTGCCTTATCGCGTCGCCCCGGCAAAGGCCTTGGGGCACGATCTACCGGGTGTGCCTGAGGAAATGGTCTGACCCGCTTGATTGCCTTGGAGTGTCGGAAAGTTCCGCGCATATGGAACTATTTTTTGCTCGATACGTTGGTTTACCAACAGTTAAAGGAGATAGATATGTCAGCACCCGACACAAATGTAGACAAGCAGACCCGTCGGCATAAGGCCCCGCTGGTCGGCATGGTTCTTGCGATTATCGTGGTTGGCGTTCTGGTCTTTGCATTCCTTGGTCGCAGTGCGGATGACAATGTCGAGCCCGGATCGGCAGCACCAGCGACAGTTGGTACAGACGGTAATTGATCGCTCCATAGAGTAGCCCGACAAAAAAGGCGCGCTTTCCGGCGCGCCTTTTTCAAGTGATCAAGCAATTGATCTGTTCGATCGCGGTCCCGCGATGAGCCAGATGATGAAGCCGATGACGGGCAGCACAAGGATCAACAGGGTCCACAGGACCTTGGCACCCGTTGTGGCGCCTGACCCGATGACCGAGATTATGGCCCACAGATTGAGAGCCAAAAGAATAATTCCACCTAGACCAGCATATTCCATGCCTACGTCCTCCGATAAGAGCAGTTTGATACCAAAGTAACGCCTCCAAAGGTGAATGGTTCCCACTTGCGGCGAGGATGCGCCCGACGGCCGCGGTTAAAGGGACGCCGTGATCCTGCCCAGCCTTTCGGTCAGTTTCATATTCTCGTCATAGTCAATGGGCACGACGATCAGCGATGGGCCGTCATGATCCAGCGCGGTCTGCAACTGGTCCTTAAGCGTGGCGGCATTTTCGCATCGCTGCCCGTGCCAGCCAAAGCTTTGGGCCAACAATAGCCAGTCGGGGTTGCCAAAGCGCAGATCGGTATGCGTCCCAAATTCCTGTTGCTGCTTCCATTCGATCAGCCCATAGCCGTGATCTTCCCAGATCATCATGGTGACATTCGCGTTCAGTCGGCGCGCAGTTTCCATCTCTTGAACGTTCATCAGAAAATCGCCGTCCCCGGCAAGGCCGAGCGCGCGGCAGTCAGGGCAACTGAGCGCGGCAGAAATGACGCCGGGCAGGGGCATACCCATCGAACAAAACCCATTCGAGATCAGGCATGTACCGGGCGCGTGCGCCTGGTAGTTGCGCGCAACCCACATTTTGTGTGCCCCGACACCGCAGATTAGGATATCGTCTGGTGCGAGTACCTCGCGCACGTCGCTGATCACCTTTTGCGGACGGATCGGTGCGCCGCCGCAGTCGTCGCGGCACTCGGCGAACTCTTTTTGCATCGTCTCGCGCAGGGCGCGCTGAGCGGACAGATCAAAGGCGAAGTCAGCGGCCTTGGCCCTCGCAGTCAGCCCTTGGATCGCAAGTGCCAGATCGCCGATCACTTCGATTTGCGGCACGTAATGGCTGTCGACCTCGGCTGGCAGAAAGTCGATGTGCACGATGGTTTGGCTGCCATCGCCGTTCCAGTTTTCGGGCGGATATTCGACCATATCATAGCCGATGGTGAGGATCAGATCGGCATTCTCGACCACTGGGATCGGGAAATCACGCTGCCCCATGCCGATGGTGAACAGGCAATGCGGATCATTCAGATCGACGGCCCCCTTGGCCATAAAGGTCATCAGCACACCGATCCCCGTCAGATCGCAAAAGTCGCGCAAGGCGGCACTGGCGCGGGTGCGAATTGCCCCGTTGCCTGCAATGATCAGCGGGCGCTTGGCCCTACCGATTGCCGCCCATGCATCGTCAAGCGCAATGGCATCGGGCGCGGGCCTGCGGGTGCTGACCACCGGCAAGGGGGCTGCATCGGTCTCTTGGCCGGCGATGTCCTCAGCCAGTTCGATATGCACGGCGCCGGGTTTTTCGGTTGTGGCCAATTTGACTGCCTTGCGCACGATTTCGGGGATGTTGTCCGGGCTGAGGACCGCCGTGGACCATTTGGTGATGGGGCGGAACATGTCGACCACGTTCATGACCTGATGGCTTTCCTTGTGCTGGCGCGTGATGGCCGCCTGCCCGGTAATCACCAGAACCGGCGCGCGGTCCATATTGCCATCGGCCACGCCGGTCATCAGGTTCGTGGACCCCGGTCCCAGCGTGCCAAGGCAAACGCCCACCTCGCCCGTCAGACGACCATGCACCTCGGCCATAAAGGCGGCCCCCTGTTCATGGCGGGTCAACACAAATTCGATACTCGACTCCTGCAAGGACAGCATGAGGTCGGCGTTTTCCTCGCCCGGCACCCCGAACACACGCTTGACCCCTTCCGCTTCGAGGCATTTCACGAAAACGTCCGATGCTTTGGCCACTTCATTTCCTTCCGAAGATCTGTCGTTTGCGCCGCGTGGCAACGCGCGCGCATTCCTGCAGTGAACCTAGGTGGAATGGCGGTGAATCAATCGCTTTCTGTTTTGTGCAGGCCCAAGCGCGCCCGGTGGATCGTCGCAGACTAGAAACTGTTGAGTTCGGTGGAACTTGTTCCGCTGCCGCACGTTGACCTGTCAGAAACGCAAATTGCTGTTTGCGCTGCGGACATCAGAAGGGTGAACACATTTCGTCCAGATGATTTTCGCGCATGACGGCAATGGCTTACATGAAAGGACAAGACATGAATTGGGACCAAATCGAAGGTAAATGGAAAGAAATGACCGGCGACGTCAAAGCCAAATGGGGCGATCTGACGGACGACGAAGTCGCACAGATCAATGGCAACCGTGAAGCGCTTGAAGGCAAATTGCAGGCGAAATACGGCAAGTCCAAAGAAGAGGCGAAAAAGGAAGTCGATGATTTCTTGAACTCTCACTGACCCAAGCTTCGACCCCGGGGCGGCGCGTGAGCGATGCCGATTTAGCTCTCCGCCCCGGCGCTCAGGCCGGAAATGCCGCACATGGGCACCTCATTTCCACAAAGTTTAGACTTTTCACAACTGCGGGTATCGCTTGGGCGGGTGAAACGCTTGGGCCGTACGCGCAGTTTTTTTATCGTTTATTGTTCCGACGCAATGGTTCCGTCCGGCTTTAAGCCTTGCTTGGTCAGGCGAACTTGGTCAGGCTAGTATCGGGGACTATGCCGGGTACATCCCGGCGACGGGGGGTACATGCAGCGCAGTCTTGCGGCCGTTCTTGTTGCGGATGTGGCGGGCTATTCCGAGTTGATGGGCGACGATACCGAAGCGACGCTGGGCGCACTCAAACGCTTGCGTACGGAGGTGTTTCGCCCCGCCGTCGCATCGCGCAGCGGGCGCGTGGTAAAAAGCATGGGCGACGGTTGGATCGTGCTGTTTTCGTCCGCCGCCGACGCCGCTGCCTGCGCGCTTCAAATCCAGAAACTGCTGTCGGACGATCCGGGCCAGGCCTATCCAAGGATGCGCCTGCGTCTGGGCGTGCACTTGGGTGACGTGATCGAGGATGAAGAGGACGTGTTCGGTGACGGTATCAACGTGGCCGCACGGCTTGAAGAGTTCGCCTTGCCTGGCACCATTGCGATTTCGGATGCGGTCTTCGGCAGTCTGGACGGAACGCTCAGACCATCGTTTGACGATGCTGGTGAACGGCTGTTCAAGAACATTTCGAAACCGATCCGGATCTGGACCGGTGGCAATTCAGACGATGCTGTCTTTGATGGCAGGCACAAAGCGGACCGCCCCCACGTGTTGATCCACCCGGTGCAAACCTCGGACATCCGTGCAGAGTTGGTCGAACTCGCCGATGCGCTGACCGGTGATGTGCTGACCTATCTGGGGTCGACGCATTGGCTGTCCGTGACCACCAGCGCGTCGGTTGGGAAATCCTACGCGCTGGTCCCCCGGTTGCGCGCGAACGGCTCAAGACTGCGGCTCGAAATCCGATTCACTGGCCCGGAGGGCGAAGAGCTTTGGTCCTCCAAGATCGACGGCGATATGGAGAATGCGTTCGACTGGCAGGATACGTCGGCCGAAACCATCGTGGCGCAGGTGCTGGCCAGCGTGTTCGATGTGGAGCGCAACAAGCTGGACAAGCTGACGCTGGAGGAAATGGATGCCAACCAGTGCGAGTTGCGCGGCCAGTTGGCGCTGGACCGGCTGGATCCGGGTGCATTCGCGGCAGCGCTGACTTTTGCCACTGCTGCGATTGAAAAGGACGCCGAATGCGCCCCGGCCTATGCGCTGGCGCTGGTTGCTTACATGTCGGCAGCCGTGATGGGCTACGACGATGTCAGCGCTCCATATGCCAGATCCATACCCAAATGGTGCGCAGCTGCCGCTCCGTTGGCTGGTGATCAGACCCATCTTGATTTGGCCCTTGGCGTCACTGTCTATGTAGAGTCGCGCGATGCTGCCATGTTGCGCCGCATCATCGACAAGGCGTTGCGGCAATCTTCCTCGGATTTTCTGACGCTGACCTTGTGCGGATGGGCCAACATATGGATGAGCGATCATCACGCCGCCATGGACTGTCTTGCCAAGGCGTGGACCTTTGGCAAACACAGCCCCTATGCGTTGGCGATCAAGGGTGGGCTTGCCTTTGCGTCGTTGCAATCCGGGGACATGCCCGGCGCGATTGATCACGCGTCCCAAGGGGTGGAAACGAGTGCGAATTATGCAACCCTGCAACGCGTTCTGGCTGCCGCACACGCCCATTCGGGCGATATGGAGGCGGCCCACAAGGCCTTGCGCGCGGCCCTTGCCTTTGACCCTGAGGATACGATTAAGGGCATTCGCGCGCGCAACAATTTTGCCGGGGACGATCTGAGCAACCCGTATCTGGACGGTCTGCGCCTTGCGGGGATGCCAGAGTAATTGGGCGTCAATTGATCTCGGGTTCCGGGACGGGTGCCCCGAACCCGGTTTCCAGATAGTCGAAATCACAGCCCTTGTCGGCCTGTTGGATATGGCGCGCGAACATCCAGCCATAACCGCGCTGATAGCGGGGTTCAGGTGCGACCCAAGCTGCGCGGCGTTCGGCAAGCACGTCGTCAGACAGCGCGACATTCAGGCTGCGGTTCGGCACGTCGAGTTCGACGATATCCCCAGTTTCGATCAGTGCCAGCGGGCCACCGATGAACGCCTCGGGCGCGACGTGCAGAATGCATGCGCCGTAGGATGTCCCGGACATGCGCGCATCTGACAGGCGCACCATGTCGCGCAATCCCAGTTTCAGCAGCGCTTTGGGCATCGGGATCATGCCCCATTCGGGCATACCCGGACCGCCCTGCGGGCCTGCATTGCGCAGTACCAGAACGTGGTCGGCTGTCATCGGGTAATCCTCGTCGTTGATGATCTCCTTCAACGCGGCATAGTTATCTGCCACGATTGCCGGCCCCTTGTGTGTCTGGAATTTTGGGTCCATCGCCGCGGGCTTTATCACGGCCCCGTCAGGCGCGAGGTTGCCGCGCAGCACGGCAAGCGAGCCTTCGCCGTAAACCGGGTTCGTCAGGGGGCGGATCACGTCCGTATTGAAGTTCCGCGCACCTGCGATGTCGTCGCCCAGTGTCTTGCCGGAAACGGTCGTGGCACTCAGGTCCAGCTTGTCACCCAGCTCTTGCATCAGCGCAGGCAAACCACCGGCGTAGAAAAAATCCTCCATCAGGTATTCCGTCCCCGAGGGGCGGATATTGGCAATCACGGGCGTTTTGCGCCCAACTGCGTCAATCTCGTCCAACGTCAGTTCAACGCCCGCGCGCCGCGCCATTGCGATCAGGTGAATGATGGCGTTCGTCGAACAGCCCGTGGCCATGGCGACGGTGACGGCATTGCGCGTGGCGGCGGGGGAAATGATCTTGCCCGGGGTCAAATCCTCCCACACCATTTCGACGATGCGCCGCCCGCAGGCGGCGGCCATACGCTTGTGACTGGAATCGGGTGCGGGGATGGCGGACGCCCCGGGAAGTGTCAGGCCGAACCCTTCGGCAATCGACATCATGGTCGACGCGGTACCCATGGTCATGCAGGTGCCATAGGAGCGCGCAATGCCGCCCTGCACGCCTTCCCATTCCTCGGCCCCGATGGTGCCCGCGCGCCGTTCGTCCCAGTATTTCCAGACGTCCGTGCCCGAACCCAGCTTTTTCCCGGCATAGTTGCCGCGCAGCATCGCGCCTGCAGGCATAAAGATGAACGGGAGGCCCATCGAGATCGCGCCCATCACCAGCGCGGGCGTGGACTTGTCACATCCGCCCATCAGAACGACGCCGTCGACGGGATGACTGCGCAACGCCTCTTCAACTTCGATTGCCCCCAAGTTGCGGTACAGCATCGAGGTCGGTTTCAGCAATTGTTCGGCAAAGTCCTGAACGGGCAGTTCGGCGGGCGTTCCACCCGCTTGCAGGATGCCGCGTTTGACCCACTCGGCCCGGTCGCGCAGGTGGTGGTGGCAGGGCGAGAGGTCCGACCACGTGTTTATGATGGCGATGACCGGCTTGCCGGTCCAATCCTCGCCTGACCAACCCATCTGCATCACACGGCTGCGATGGCCCATGGATCGCAAATCGTCCGGGGCGAACCAACGGGCGGAACGCAGGTCTTTAGGGTCTTTCGTCATTGGTTGGGTCCGTTCGATCAGATGTGTTGCATGACGCTAGCACCTCGCCCTGTCGCAGACCACATGGGTCATCGCCATTGCGCTTAGATGTCTTGTGGTTATCGTTGGGGATCAGAAATGATAGACATGGCTGATCAGAAATGACCTTCGATCAAATCCGGACCTTCCTGTCTGTGGCCCGGCTTGGCGGGTTCCGCAAAGCGGCCAAACAATTGCATTTGTCCCAACCCGCAGTGTCCACGCGCATCGCCAACCTTGAGGATGAATTGCGCGTGTCCCTGTTTGAACGCGGCGCAGGGGGCCTCGTGCTGACCAAACACGGCACACTGCTGCTGTCCTATGCCGAACAAATGCTTTTCGTCGAGCAAGAGATCAAGCATCGCGTCGCCAACCCCGCCGAAACCGAAGGGCTGTTCCGCGTCGGCGCGTCAGAGACGATCGCCCAAGCCTGGCTGCCCTCATTTATCGAGGCGTTCAGCACACGCTATCCCCGGGTGAATCTTGATCTGACGGTCGACATTTCGATCAATCTGCGCGCAGCACTGCTTGAGCGGCAACTGGACCTAGCCTTTCTCATGGGGCCGGTGTCCGAGTTTTCGGTAGACAACGTTGCCCTGCCGCCTTTCGATCTGCACTGGTACCGCTCGGCGGCGAACCCACTGACAGATTTGACCCGGATTCCGGTGATCTCCTATTCCAGCCAGACGCGGCCGTACCGCGAGTTGATGGCAGCGTTGACCCACCGCGTTGGGCCCAAGGTGCGCGTGTTCGCCTCGGCCTCATTGTCCGCAAGCCTCAGGATGATCGCGGCGGGTGTGGCGGTGGGACCCTATCCGCGTGCTTTGGCCGAAGCCTTGTTGCAAACTGGTCAGATTGTTGAGTTCGATCCCGGGATCGCAGCCGAACCGCTGCACTTCACAGCTTCTTACCTTGCCGAACCGCGCAGTTTTCTGGCCCAGACGAGCGCTGACATCGCGCGGGACGTTGCGGTGTCGTGGGATGCGGATCATCCAAGATGATAAATAATAACTGTCAGAGATGATCAAAAATGATAATTTGATCGGATAGGCATCTTCATGTGAACTTGCATCTCACCCACAGGGGGAGAGTCGCACCGTGAAAACCGCTACGATCAGCCATGCCGATTTGCGCGACGTGCCCGCGGCGCAGATGCGTGCCGCGATCCGGTCCGGGGCTTTTACCGGGCAGACCTCGGGGCTGGCCAAGGGCAAGCTGCAATGCAACCTTGCCATTATTCCGCAAGCCTTTGCGCTGGATTTTCTTCGCTTTTGTCAGCGTAATCCCAAACCCTGCCCGTTGGTCGGGGTCAGTGATACGGGCAATCCCTTTTTGCCCACGCTCGGCCACGACATCGACATCCGAACCGATGTCCCCAAATACCGCGTGTTCCGTGATGGCGTTCTGGCCGAGGAAGTGACCGACATTTCCCATCTATGGGCTGACGATATGGTCAGCGTCGCATTGGGCTGTTCATTCACCTTTGAAAACGCACTCATGCACGCCGGCATCCCGGTGCGGCACGTTGAAATGGGGCGCAACGTGCCAATGTATTCCACGAACCTGCCGCTGGTCCCAGCGGGCCCGTTCGCGGGCAAGATGGTCGTGACCATGCGCCCCATTTCTGCGGATAAGGTGGCTGAAGCGACGCGGATAAGTGCCCGCTTTCCACAAGCCCACGGTGCGCCTGTGGCCACCGGCGATCCGGCCAGCCTTGGCATCCATGACCTGTCCAGTCCCGAGTGGGGCGAGGCGGTCGAGGTCAAACCGGGCGAGGTCCCCGTCTATTGGGCCTGTGGCGTGACCCCGCAAAACGTCCTGCTCGGGGCGCGCCTGCCGCTTTGCATCACCCACGCGCCGGGCCACATGCTGGTCGCCGATGTGGCCGAAGACGCCGAAACCACAATTCTGAATGCACCCTGAAAACACGTCCAACGAAGGAGACTATCATGCGTAACACGCTCGCCATTCTGGCCGCCACCACAGCGCTCGCCACGCCAGCATTTGCCGAAAATTTCGCCGTCGTAGGCAGCTGGTCCAGCCTGCCGCTGCACAACGAATACGAAGCCCCATTTTGGTCCACCACGCTGCCAGATGCGTCTGATGGAGCCATTACGGTCGAACTGACCACGCACAACCAGATGGGTCTGGGTCTTGGCGATATCTATCCGCTGCTGGGCCAAGGGGTCTATGACGTGGCAATGACGGTGGCCGACTATGCCGTGGCCGACGCCCCCGAACTGGAAGGGTTGGACGTGCCGTTGGTCGCCCTGACGGCGGACGAAGCACGTGCCATGGTCGATGCCGCCCGCCCCATGGTCGAAGATATTTATCGCGACCGCTTTAACGCCCATGTGCTGGCCATCGCGCCCTATCCGCCGCAGGTCGTGTTCTGCAATCACGAAGTCAACGGGCTGGACGATCTGGTCGGTCTCAAGGTTCGCGCATCGGGCCGAATGACGGCGAAATTGCTCGAGGCGTTGGGGGCCGAGGGCGTAAACGTGTCCTTTGCGGAAGTTCCCGGCGCGCTGCAGAACGGCGTTGTCGATTGCGCCGTGACCGGTGCCGGGTCGGGTTATTCTGCGGGCTGGTGGGAAGTGTCCACGCATTTGCTGCCGATTCCCCTCGGCGGCTGGGATTCGGTTGTGACGGCGATGAATCTCGACCGCTGGAACGGGCTGAGCGCCGAAGATCAGGCGCTGATCAGCGCACAGATCGTCACCGGCTTTGAAGACCCCGCATGGGCCAGCGCGCAGGGTGCGCTGGATAATGACATCGCCTGCCTGACAGGTCAGGGCGACTGCGCCTCGGGTGATGCGCGTTCGATGACGCTGGTCGAAGTGTCGGATGCCGATTTCGCCAAGGCGCGTGACGTGCTGACCGGCGAAGTGCTGCCCGAATGGGCAGAGCGTGCAGGCGGAGACTGGGCCGAGCGCTGGAACGCCAGTGTCGGTGCGGTCGTGGGCGTGACCATCAACTAAGCCCGTTCGGGGCATCGCATTTGCGCGGATGCCCCGGACCCCACTGTCCGGAAAGGGCGTGCTGAGATGGAACTGCAAGTGATCGAGACGTTGCGGCGCATCAACCGGGGAGTGGCGATTGTCGTCGGCCTTGGTCTGCTGGCTTGTGCTGCATTTGTCCTGCTCGACATCGTGATGCGTCAGGTCGCGACGTCGCTGGGCGGTACCGAGGAAATCGCGGGCTATGCCATGGCACTTGCCACATCCTGGGGCATGGCGTTCACCCTGCTTGAACTGGGCCATGTGCGCATCGACCTTTTGCGCAGCAGGGGCAATTCGTTTGTGCGTGCCCTGTTCGACGTGTTTTCCATGACGGTCCTATCGGGCGTCATCATCACCATCGCGATCAAGGCATGGCCCGTCGTCGAACGGTCGATCACCAATTCCAGCCGGGCCAACACGCCGCTGGAAACCCCGCTGGCATGGGTGCAACTGCCGTGGTTCGCGGGCTGGGTGTGGTTCGCCGTGATGTCCTGCATCGTGACCCTCTGCGCCCTCAGCCTCGTGGCCAAGCGCCGCCACGAAGAAACCGAGGCCATCGTCGGGGCCTTTGCCGAACAGGACATGCTGCAATGATCGGGTCCGTCGCCATCGGCCTTCTGGGCCTGCTTACCCTGTCGATCCCCGTGGGGATCGTGCTGTTTCTGCTTGGCTTCGGGGTCGATACGTTCTTTTCCAGCTTTCCGCTGACGCGGGGGTTGGGGAACCTCGTGTGGTCCTCGTCCAACTCGGCCACGCTGATCGCCATCCCGTTTTTTGTGCTGCTGGGCGAAATCCTGGTGCGCAGCGGTGTCGCGACCAAGACCTATGCCGCACTTGATCGCTGGGTGTCGTGGCTGCCCGGTGGCCTCGTTCATGCAAACATCGCCACGGCCACCATGTTCTCGGCCACCTCCGGGTCCTCCGTCGCGACGGCAGCCACCGTGGCCACGGTGGCGATGCCGCAGGCGGAAAAGCTGGGCTATGATCCCAAGCTGTTTTCCGGGGCGATCGCGGCAGGCGGCACGCTGGGCATCATGATTCCGCCGTCGATCAACCTGATCGTCTACGGCTTCCTCACCCAATCCTCGATCCCGCAACTGTTCCTTGCAGGGCTGATCCCCGGCCTTGCGCTGGCGCTGATGTTCATGGGGATCACTGTCGCCATCTGTGCCCTGCGCCCCGATCTGGGTGGCACCCGCCGCACCTTCCCGTTCCCGCAGATGCTGCGCGCGCTGATCGACCTTGGGCCGATCATCCTGCTGTTCGCGCTGATCGTCGGGTCGATCTATCGCGGCTGGGCCACCCCGACCGAAGCGGCCGCCGTCGGTGTCGCCGGGGCGCTGTTGATCGCACTGGCCTTTGGCGGCGTGTCGCTGTCGATGATGCGCGACAGCATCCTCGGCACGGTCAAGATCACCTCGATGATCATGCTGATCGTGATCGGCGCGTCCTTCCTGAACTTCACGCTCGCCTCTGCTGGCCTGGGCCGAGAACTGACGGCGTTCATGACCGATCTCGGGCTGACGCCCCTGAAAACCATCCTCGTGGTTGTCGTGCTATATATCGTTCTGGGATTCTTCATCGAAACGCTGTCGCTGATGGTCGTGACCATTCCGATCATCGTGCCGCTTGTGGTCGAACAGGGCTATAACACGATCTGGTTCGGCATCCTGATGATCGTACTGATCGAAATGGCGCTGATCACTCCGCCGGTTGGTCTGAACCTTTACGTGGTGCAGGGCGCGCGCAAGTCCGGGTCCTTGAGCGAAGTGATGCTGGGCACCATTCCCTATGTCGCGATGATGATATTGATGGTGGTCCTGCTGATCGCGTTCCCCAACATCGCGCTGTTCTTGCCGGCTGCGTTGAACTAACCTCTGGCCTTGCGGGTCGGCGTCAATTTCATATCCGGTTCGGCCAGCCGTTCCGTTGGCCCGGTCCACGCATAGGCCAGCAGGCAGGGGTCGCGGTCACCTGTGGTGATGCGGTGCTCATGCCCCGAAGTGTTCAGGATCAGCGATCCCGGCGAGAATACGGCGGCGTTGTTTTCCGACCATGCGCCTGCGACCGAGATATAGCTTTCCTCGATCTCGCTGTGGCTGTGCTGCGGATAGGTTGTGTTAGGCGCGAACAACACAAAACCAAGGATCAGCGTGTCGCAGTGCACTGGGCCTTGGGGTCCCAGCACCTCGCAATAGGCGTATTTCTGTGCCAGTGCTTTTGGCACCTTTTCATAGCCGTATTCCCATGTCAGGTCCGTGCGCACTTCGCGCAGCGCACGGGCCATTCCCTGCATCGCCCCGCGTTCGCCCAGATCTAGTGCGCGGGGCAGGTGTGCGGTGACCGGTTTCACATCACGCGCGCGGGGGATCACGGTCGGGTTCTTGATGATGGCGGCCGACAGGCGATCCCGGACCCGCTTGCGATGGCTGCGGATCGATGGGCTGCCGCCGGCAGAGCCGTGGCGATAAAGCGCGTCGAACTCGCGCAGCAGATATAGCCAGTTGGGACATTCCGTCAGCCGCAACATCTTCTCAGCCTCATCAAAAGCACGGGATTCAGGCATGTCGGTCATGGCGCAATCTCCGGATCACACGGGAATCGTTTTCGCCCCGGTACAGCCGCAAAGCGACTCGTGCAATCCGCCAGAAAAGAGCGAATGCAAAAGACAGCGCCGTTGCGCTGATTTTGCCCTTTTCAACGCCGTTCTGCAGGTCGATCTGCGCAGTTTCTAACCTTGTAGCGCCTTGACCCCCACATCCCCGTGCGCCTGTTCGCGGATCGCGAGGGTGGCGGCATAGGACCCGGCAGCGGTCGTGAAGTACGGAATCTTGTCATAAAGCGCGATGGAGCGGATGGATTTGGAATCTTCGACCGCCTGCGTGCCTTCGGTGGTGTTCAGCACCAGTTGCACTCGCCCGTCTTTCATCATGTCGGTGACGTCCGGGCGTCCCTCGTAGACCTTGTTCACGGTTGCACATGGTACGCCCTGACCTTCGTACCACGCGGCAGTGCCGCGCGTGGCGACCAGCGTGAATCCAAGGCCTGTCAGGACTTGCGCGGCTTCCAGCATGTCAGGCGTCTTGTCCGCATCCTTGATCGAGATGAATGCGCAGCCCGAATCCGGCAGCACCATCCCCGCGCCCATCTGCGCCTTGAGGAAGGCGCGGGCAAAGGTGCGGTCCCATCCCATCACTTCGCCGGTAGAACGCATTTCGGGGCCCAAAATCGTGTCCACGCCGGGGAAGCGGGCAAAGGGCAGGACCGCCTCCTTGACCGAAAACCACGGCATGTTCGGGTTGGCCAGCGTCATCGGATCACCCAAAGGCAGTACGGCGTCATAGCTGGCGTCGGCATCATAGGGCGGCCGCATCGGGAAGTTACTGAGCGGTTCACCTGCCATGATCCGCGCGGCGATGGAGGCGATGGCAGAATCGGTCGCCTTGGCCACGAACGGCACGGTGCGCGAGGCACGCGGGTTGACCTCGATCAGGAAAATATCGCTCCCCTGTACCGCGAACTGCACGTTCATCAGCCCCACGACGTTCAGCGCCAGCGCAAGGGCGCGGGTCTGCACCTCGACCTCGGCGATGATGTCGGGGGACAGGGAATAGGGGGGCAGCGAACAGGCGCTGTCGCCGGAATGCACGCCCGCCTCTTCGATGTGCTGCATGATGCCTGCGACATGCACGTCGGTGCCGTCACACAGCGCATCCACGTCCAGTTCCACCGCGCCCGCAAGGTAGCTGTCCAGCAGCACGGGGCTGTCGCCAGACACCACGACCGCCTGCCTGATATAGCGCTTCAGGCTGGCCATATCGCGCACGATTTCCATCGCGCGCCCGCCCAGCACATAGGACGGGCGGATCACGAGGGGAAAGCCGATGCTGTCGGCGATGTCCAGTGCCTCGGCATCCGAATGGGCGATGCCGTTCTTGGGTTGCTTCAGGCCAAGATCCTGCACAAGCTTTTGAAACCGCTCGCGATCTTCGGCCAGGTCGATGGCATCCGGCGTGGTGCCAAGGATCGGAATGCCCGCCTCTTGCAGGGCATTGGCCAGTTTTAGCGGGGTCTGCCCGCCGAACTGAACGATGACGCCGTGCAGGGTGCCGTTGTCCTGCTCGACCCGCAGAATTTCCATCACGTGTTCGAATGTCAGCGGTTCGAAATACAGACGGTCCGAGGTGTCGTAGTCGGTCGACACGGTCTCTGGGTTGCAGTTGATCATGATGGTTTCGTAACCGGCATCCGTCAGCGCAAAGCAGGCGTGACAGCAGCAGTAGTCGAACTCGATCCCCTGTCCGATGCGGTTTGGACCGCCACCAAGGATGACCACCTTCTTGCGGTCAGATGGGCGGGCTTCGCACTCGACTTCGCCAAAGACCGGGGTTTCATAGGTCGAATACATATAAGGCGTCTGCGCTTCGAACTCGGCGGCGCAGGTGTCGATGCGTTTGAACACGGCGCGCACATCCACATCTAGGCGGGCCTTGCGCACCTGTTTTTCGGTCTTTCCGGTCAGGGTGGCAAGGCGGGCATCGGTAAAGCCCATCATTTTCAAACCACGCAGGCCGCGCGCGTCTGTGGGCAGGCCATTCACGTTCACTTCGGCCTCGGTCTGCACGATCTCGCGGATGCGGGCGAGGAACCACGGGTCGAACATGGTGACGCCGTGGATTTCATCATCTGACAGGCCGTGGCGCATGGCCTCGGCGATCAGGCGCAGGCGGTCCGGGGTTTGGGCGGCAATGGCCTTGACGATCGCAGCGTGATCGGGCGCGCCGGGAATGTCGATTTCATCGAGGCCGGTGAGGCCGGATTCCATGCTGGCGAGCGCCTTTTGCAGGCTTTCGTGAAAGGTGCGGCCCACGGCCATCACTTCGCCCACGGATTTCATCGCCGTAGTCAGCGTCGCCTCGGCCCCGGGGAATTTTTCGAAGGCGAATTTGGGAATTTTGGTAACAACATAGTCGATGGTCGGCTCAAAACTCGCCGGAGTCACCTTGGTGATGTCATTGTCGAGTTCGTCCAGCGTATAGCCCACGGCCAGCTTCGCCGCGATCTTGGCGATGGGAAAGCCCGTCGCCTTGGAGGCAAGGGCAGAAGAGCGTGAAACGCGCGGGTTCATCTCGATCACCACCATGCGCCCGTCGACAGGGTTGATGGCCCACTGCACGTTCGACCCACCTGTCTCAACACCGATTTCACGCAGCACCGCAATCGAGTGATTGCGCATGATCTGGTATTCCTTGTCCGTGAGCGTCAGGGCAGGGGCGACAGTGATGGAGTCGCCAGTGTGCACGCCCATCGGGTCCACGTTCTCGATGGAACAGACGATGATGGCGTTGTCGGCGGTGTCGCGCACCACCTCCAT
>CAYGPT010000030.1:0-39255 GCA_964351755.1 uncultured Rhodobacterales bacterium
GTATCCAAGTCCTTCTGGACGGGCACACAGCGCAAGGTGATCCTTGACCGTGTGTCTTTTCGGGTGGAATTGGGTAATTCGTTCGGCATTCTGGCCCCAAACGGCACGGGCAAGACGACGCTGATCAATATGATGGCGGGACTTGAAAAACCGGACGAAGGCGAAATTCGGCGGGGCTGCAACATCTCCTTCCCGCTGGGCTTCATGGGCGGGGTCATTCCCAAGATTTCGGCGCATGAAAACTGCCGTTACATCGCGCGGCTTTACGGGCTTGACCCGGATTACGTGGAAAGCTTTTGCCGCTGGCTGTGCAATCTTGGCGAATATTTCGACCAGCCCATCGGGACCTATTCATCGGGCATGCGTGCCCGGTTCACATTCGCGCTGATGCTGGCACTGGATTTCGATATCTACCTGATCGACGAAGGTATGCCATCATCCACCGACGTCGAATTCAATCGCAAGGCGGGCGAGGTTCTGGCCGAACGGCTGCGCACCACGACAATCATCATCGTGTCGCACCAGGCTCAGACGCTCGAAAAATTCGCGCGCTCGGCGGCGGTTCTGCTAGATGGCAAGCTGCACATGTTCGACACGCTGGAAGAGGCAAAACGGCTTTATGACTACGAAACCCAAAGCTAGAAAGTTCCGGATCAAACGGGCGGCGCCCCTGACCGGCACATCAAATGCCGCAAGGGAAGAGCATGTCGAGGATCACGAAGACGATGCACCCGCGCCACGTCCACAGGTCGCAGCACAACGCGCCGTCCCAGAGCAGCCCCAACCACAAGCGGCCAGATCCGGCGATATCTCCTCAGCTTCGGAAATGGAGAGTGAAAACACCATCGACGCCATCCGTCAGGAAGGGCTGACAGGACGACAATTGCGCATGGCCCGCCGCGTCGCTCAGAAGCACAACCTGCCCGCGACATCCGATTTCGACGCTGTGCGCCTGCTGCGCGCCGAAGGGATCGATCCGTTCCAACGTTCGAACATGCTTGAACTCGTTGTCCCGCAAGCGGGCGCTGAAAGCCACGAGGGCGGGGCACCGGATGCCTTTGCCGGACTGCCCGCAACGGCTGGTGGCGCTGGGTCGGGCCGCGTGCAATTGCCCCAGACCGTGCCCGTCAAGAAACAGCAACTCCCCTCGACCGAGGTCAGCCCGGCGGACCGCCGCGCCCAGGAAATGCGCAACATCCAGCGTGATATCGGCCGCCGCCGCCGCAAGAAAACCGGCCTGCTGCTGGTGCGCCTTGCGTTTTTCGTGATGCTGCCGACCCTACTTGCGGGCTACTACTTTTATGCCATCGCCACGCCGATGTATGCGACCAAGTCCGAGTTCCTGATCATCCAGAACGAGGGATCGGGCGGCGCGGGTCCTCTTGGCGGCCTGCTGCCCACGCAGTTCGCAACCAATTCCGACAGCATTGCCGTGCAGGGCTTCCTTCAGTCCAAGGACGCGATGTTGCGGCTGGACCGCGACGTCGGCTTCAAATCCCACTTCAGCCAGAACTGGATCGACCCGATCCAGCGCCTGAGCGAAAATCCAACGAACGAAGAGGCGTATAAGGTCTACAAGAAGAACGTCAAAATCGGCTATGACCCGACGGAGGGGATGATCCGCATGGAGGTCGCCGCAGCAGACCCGCAGGTGTCGGCCGACTTTTCCCGCCAACTGATCAATTACGCCGAACAGCGTGTGAACAACCTGTCCCAGCAAAAACGCGAAGACCAGATGCGTGACGCCCGCGAAGGCTTCGACCGCGCAGAGAACGAACGGCGCGAGGCGCAGGAGTCGCTCGTGCGCCTGCAAATCGCGGGGTCCACCCTTGATCCTGAAAGCGTCATCGCATCGTTGCGCCAGCAGATTTCATCGCTGGAAACACAGGTCATCGAAAAAGAGATCGAGCTGCAAAGCCTGCTCAACAACACCCGGCCGAACCAAAGCCGGGTGGATGCACTACGCGGCGAGCTGAATATCCTTCAGGCTCAGCTGGACAAGCTGAACGCGCGCATGACGGATGTCAGTCAGGGCGAAAATTCGCTGGCTGAACTTGCCGCCCGCCTGCAGATCGCACAGGCCGACCTTGCCGCGCGCGACATGATGATGCAATCGGCTCTGCAACAGATGGAGCAGGCCCGGGTCGAAGCCTCGCGCCAGGTCCGTTACCTGACCGTCGCCGTCGAACCCATCGCCAGTCAGGAACCAAGCTATCCCCGCTCGTTCGAAAACACGATCTTGGCATTCATCGTCTTTGCAGGCATCTATCTGATGATTTCGCTCACCGCGTCGATCCTCAGAGAACAGGTAACCAGCTAGTATGAAACATATAGACGTTGGTGGACTGACCATTGGCAACGACCGTTCGCTGACCGTGATCGCAGGCCCTTGCCAGATCGAAAGCGTCGATCAGGGGCATGAAATTGCGGGCACCATGCAAGAGGCCTGCAAGGCAGCCGGCGCGCAGTACGTGTTCAAGGCAAGCTATGACAAGGCCAACCGTACCTCGCTGTCAGGACAGCGAGGTATGGGAGTCGACGCCGGCCTTGCCGCGTTGCAATCCATCAAGGACGCGTTCGGCGTCCCCGTCCTGACGGATGTGCACAACGAGGCACAATGCGCCATCGCGGCCCAGGTCGCCGACATCATCCAGATCCCCGCCTTTCTGTGCCGCCAGACCGATATGCTGCTGGCCGCAGGCAACACGGGCGCAGTAGTCAACATCAAGAAGGGCCAGTTCCTGGCCCCTTGGGAGATGGGCAATATCGTGACCAAGGTCGAAAGCACAGGCAACACCCGCATCCTGCTGACCGAACGCGGCACCTCCTTTGGCTATAACACCCTGGTCGCTGACATGCGCGCCCTGCCCCAGATGGCGCAAACCGGCTATCCGGTGGTGATGGACGCGACCCATTCCGTCCAGCAGCCGGGTGGCAAGGGCGGATCGAGCGGTGGGCAACGCGAATTCGCACCCGTGATGGCGCGTGCCGCCGTCGCCATCGGTGTGGCAGCCGTCTTTATCGAAACGCATCCCGACCCCGACAACGCACCGTCCGATGGGCCGAACATGGTCTACCTTGATCAGATGCCCGCGTTGATCGACACGCTCATGCAGTTCGACGCGCTGGCCAAGGCGCACCCGCTGACAATCTGAGCCCGATGCGCAGACCCAACCCCACCGTCACACCGAACACGTGGGCGTTTCTGCGCGATGCGATGATCGCGCCGACCGGCTTTCGCGAATATGACGCGCGCTGGAAATACCCCGAAGACATCAACCTGCCCGGCATCACGGCGCTTGGCCTTGGCCTTGGCACCCAGATGCACAGCCGTGGTATCGCGCCCGTCATCGTGGTCGGCAACGATTATCGCGACTACTCCCTGTCGATCAAGAATGCATTAATGCTGGGGCTGATGCAGGCGGGGATCGAGGTACGCGATATCGGCCCTTGCCTCAGCCCGATGGCCTATTTCGCGCAGTTCCATCTGGACGTGCCTGCTGTCGCCATGGTCACCGCAAGCCACAATCCCAACGGCTGGACGGGGGTCAAGATGGGTTTTGACCGCCCCCTGACGCACGGCCCCGATGACATGGCCGAGTTGCGCAGTATCGTTTTGAGTGGCGAGGGCGATGCTCGCCCTGGTGGCGGGTATCGATTTGTCGACGGTATACGCGCGGCTTATCTTGACGATCTGGTGGGCGACTTCCGCATGACTCGCCCGCTCAAGGTGGTCTGCGCCACCGGCAACGGCACCGCGGGCGCGTTTGCCCCTGACCTGCTCGAACGGATCGGGGTCGAGGTGGTGCACAGCCACACGACGCCCGACTACACCTTTCCCCATTACAACCCGAACCCCGAAGCGATGGAAATGTTGCATGACATGGCCGCATCCGTCATGGCTTCGGGCGCGGACATGGCCCTTGGCTTTGACGGGGACGGCGACCGTTGCGGTGTGGTCGATGATGAGGGGCATGAGATTTTCGCAGACAAGATGGGCGTCATCCTGGCCCGCGACCTGATCAAACTGCACCCGGGCGCGACCTTTGTGGCCGACGTAAAATCGACCGGGTTGTTTGCGTCCGACCCCGAACTGCTGCGCCACGGGGCCAAGGTAGATTACTGGAAGACCGGCCACAGCCACATGAAACGGCGGATCAAGGAATTGGGCGCGCTGGCGGGGTTTGAAAAATCGGGACACTATTTTCTATCCGACCCAATCGGGCGCGGTTATGATTGCGGGATGCGGGTGGCCGTAGAAATTTGCAAGCTGATGAATCGCAACCCGGACCTGTCCCTGTCGGACCTGCACAGGGCACTGCCTAAAACCTACACCACACCCACCATGGCACCATGGTGCGATGATACCGAAAAATACGACGCGCTGGCCCGGATCATGGCACGGCTTGACGATATGCAGGCGGCAGGCGCGCAGATCGCCGGCCACGGCATCACCGACATCGTCAAAGTAAATGGCGCGCGCGTTGTGCTTGAGGGCGGTGGCTGGGGCCTTGTGCGCGCCTCGTCCAACACGCCCAACCTTGTGGTGGTCTGCGAAAGCCCGGAGTCCGAGGCGGATTTGAGCGCCATCTTCGCCGATCTCGACGCCGTCATTCGAATAGAATCGACAGTGGGCGAATACGACCAGACGTTCTGACGCACCAAGCCACCCAGTAATGCGCACGCGGCATGCGCCACGGCTTGAGGCCTCTAAAATAACCCGTTGTCGTTCGCAGACCGTCCCGTGATCACCTGCAACATGTCCCAGTGCTCGACCGACCTGCCATTTTCATCAAAGCGAAAGATGTCCATGCTCGCATAGTCGTCGCTGCCCGGTCACGTCTGGTGGCAATGAAGCACAACCAGATCACCCTCGGCCACGGTCCGCACAAAGCGAACATGTTTGCCAGGATAGCTTGCGGCCATCTCGTCGTAACAGGCGATGAATGCCTCTTTTTCGTCACCGACATGCAGATTGTGCTGGAAATGGACGTGACCGGCATAAGCTTGATCGCCGCGCGGGGTTGGCACTGATTGAACATCAGATCATAGAAAGCCATTGCGTTCGCCTTGTTCTGTGCAGGGGTCGAGCGCATGGGCGATCGCTCCAAATTCGAGGCTCTGCAGGGTCAGTCGAATAGCTTGAACAGCCCCTTCTTGACCTCGTCTTCCAGCTTCTGCTTGGCCGCATCCTCAAGGTCCTGGCCGGTATCCGCCACCCCGAGTTCCTCGGCCACCTTGGCGCGCACTGCATCCTTGGCGCGTGCCTTTTCCTCGTCCAGCTTGGCCCCAAGGTTCAAATCAATCGCCGCTTCGAGGTCCGGGCGAATGCTGACATTCGACCATGGACCCACCATACGCACCGGAATCGCGATGCCGTTGCCGGAGTTGGCCCGCAGGGCGACAGGTGTAAAGGTATAGTCAATGGTCTGCATCCCCAGCCCCACCTGCCCTGCGCCGCGTGCTTCGTAATTGGCCAGTTGCAGCAGCAGGTCGTCATTGCGCATCACACCGCCATTGATCGCCCATGTGGCCCCGAGGCTGTCAAACACCGTCGTGCCACCCCCGACCTGACCCGCCCGCATCAGCCGGTCCAGATCAATGCCGATGATCGTGCCCTGCCCGAATTTTATCGCCCCATCGCCCGACAGGGATTTCATGATCGCATCAACCGATGCGCCGGACCCAAGGAAGTCCATTTCCGCGTTGGCGTTGCCCGTCAATCGGTCGATGCCCGCCGCGTCACTCAGCACCGCTTGCATGTCGATGGCGCTGGCAATGATGTTGCCCCCCACGGACAGGCCCGAACGGTTGTTCATCACGAACTGTCCGGTCACGGTGCCTCCATAGGCCGCGATTTCGCGCAACTCGAACACCATCCGACTGTTGTCGTTGCGGAGCAATGTGCGCGTCTGGCCGAACTTGAAGCGTCCTAGGTCGATCGAAGATGCTGTCAGCGCGATTTCACCGTCAAATGCGGCCAGCCCGCTGGCATCGATCCGGTCCGTGGGCCAACCACTGCCGGCAGGCGCCGTGTCGCCGCCTGATCCGGTTTCACCGCCCACGGCGCCACTCAAATCCAGCGCCCCCGCATTCAGTTGTGCATTGATCGTTGGCTTGCCATTCAGGCTGATGTCGGCAGCCCCGGTCAGGGCGTTGCCGCCCAGATCAACGCGCAGATCGCGCAAAGACAGGCGGCGATCAGAGGTCAGCGTCAAATCAGCCCCGAGGTCGACCGATTGGCCCAAACCTGCGGGCAATCCCGGCTGCGCCAACGCCAACGCGGCCATGAACGCATCGGTGCTGGGCAGGTCGAGCGAGAGCCGCCCGGCCACATCCCCCGCCGTGCTCGCCCGCCCGTTCAGCGCCAGCGTGCCATCGCCCGCATTCACCGTCACGTCCACGGGCTGTACCTGGCCCGTGATAAAGCCTGCAAAGCCGCCGATACTGGCGCGCACGTCCACGTCCGATCCGGCCGGGCGCAAGGTGGCGACGACGTCGGCGGTGCCCAGCCGTTCGGGCCAGTCGAGGTTCAGATCGACCCCGGAATAGGACACAAGGTCTGCCCCTTCTGCGTCATAGACCAGCGTAGCGTCCGTGACCGACAGTTTTTCGATCCACACCGCTTGCGGCGTTCGGGAGGCGGGGGAGACTTCGGTTTCGATCTGTGCCTCACCACTGGCGTCTGTAAAGACCCAGCTCGCTCGCCCGTCCTTGCGGCTTTCAAGCCGTATGGTCGGCCGCATCGCTTCGATATTCGTGATGCGGATTTCGCGGCGCAGCAGGGCCATCGCGTCCACGCCAATGGCCGCGTTTTCCGCTGTCAGCATCGGCCCCTGTTCGGACCAGTCCGCATTCCCGACTTCAAGCCCGCCGACGCTGACGCCCAAAACCGGCCAGATGGTCATCGACACATCGCCCGTGATGGTAACGTCCCGCCCCGTCGCGATCCGTATCTGGTCTGCGGCCAACCGCGCGATCCGGTCGGCAGGCAGAAAGAACAGCGAAACGCCCGCCACCAGCACAAGGACGACGACAAAGCCGATCAACCGGGTTATCCATTTCATCTGTGCTGCTCCGTTCTGATGACGTGTTATGTGCAGCCTAACGCAGCACGAACCCGCATCCCAACCCTTTTCCCGGCCAGCGCCTTCACATATGAGGCAGTTCATGAGCACAAATCCGCCTGACCTCCGCCCCGACCTCGCGCCTGCCGCGAGGTTCGACCCCAACCGTCGCACCGGACAGCCGACCATCGGCATGGTCAGCCTTGGCTGTCCCAAAGCGCTGGTGGACAGCGAACGCATCCTGACCCGGCTGCGCGCCGAAGGCTATGGCATCTCGCCCGACTATTCCGGGGCAGACGCGGTCATCGTGAACACTTGCGGATTCCTTGACAGCGCCAAGGCCGAAAGCCTTGAAGCCATCGGCGAGGCGCTTGCCGAAAACGGGCGCGTGATCGTGACGGGGTGTCTGGGCGCGGAACCGGACTTCATCACCGGCGCACATCCACGCGTGCTGGCCGTCACCGGCCCGCATCAATACGAACAAGTGCTGGATGCGGTGCACGCCGCCGTGCCCCCCGACCCTGATCCGTTTATCGACCTGCTGCCCGCGAGCGGTGTCAGCCTGACCCCTCGCCATTTCAGCTACCTCAAGATTTCAGAGGGCTGCAATCACAAGTGCAAGTTCTGCATCATTCCCGACATGCGCGGGCGGCTGCAATCGCGCCCCGCACACGCCGTACTGCGCGAGGCGGAGAAGCTGGTCGAGGCAGGCGTGCGCGAATTGCTGGTGATCTCTCAGGACACCTCGGCCTATGGCGTCGATATCAAACACGCCGAAGCCAATGGCCACCGCGCCCATATCACCGATCTGGCCCGCGATCTGGGGTCTTTGGGCGCGTGGGTGCGCCTGCACTACGTCTATCCCTACCCCCATGTGCGCCAGTTGATACCGCTGATGGCGGACGGTCTGGTGCTGCCCTATCTCGACATCCCGTTCCAGCACGCCCACCCCGATGTGCTGAAGCGTATGGCCCGGCCCGCGGCGGCGGCAAAGACGCTGGATGAAATCGCCGCTTGGCGCGACGTGTGCCCCGACCTTACCCTGCGCTCGACATTCATCGTCGGCTATCCGGGTGAGACGGAGGCCGAATTCCAGACCCTGCTCGACTGGCTGGACGAGGCGCAACTGGATCGCGTGGGCTGCTTTCAGTACGAAAACGTGGACGGTGCGCGCTCGAACGCCCTGCCCGACCACGTCGCGCCGGAGGTCAAACAGGACCGCTGGAACCGTTTCATGGAAAAGGCCCAGGCCATTTCCGAAGCCAAGCTGGCCGCCAAGGTGGGGCGGACGATGCAGGTGATCGTGGATGAAGTGGACGGCGACGCCGCCACCTGCCGCACCAAGGCCGACGCGCCCGAAATCGACGGAAACCTGTTCATCGACGAAGGGTTCGAGGGGTTGAAGCCCGGCGACATCGTGACAGTCGAGGTGGACGAGGCCGGGGAGTATGATTTGTGGGGACGGCTGGTTTAGGCTGCGTGGATTTTGGGCGATTTTGGCGGTTGCCGTGCGGGACGAAGCGGACGTTCACACAGTCGCTCAAGCAAACGTAGCTTAGTCCGACAACATCTCATAATTTATCCAACCCGAAACCTCGTAAGTGGTCAGCGAACCCTTCAACCTTTTCACACGGCTTGATCGGGTTACATCGATGATCAAACATCCGTCTTCGCAGACGGTCACAAGTGCGAAGCCAACAAAGTTGCTATGGATCGTTTCACGAAGTTGCGGAGAGACGTGCTCCTTAAATGAAATATGTACCTTCAATGCACTACCCACTTCGGCATCAAAATCGTTTCCTCTTGCAGACCCTACTTGTTTCTAATGCACATGGGCATCCAGTCCAAATCTGTCGTTTCTACGGATGCAAGTATGTCAGTTTGGGCTCAAAGCAGACTTAGAACACATTGCTCTTCTTTGTGATTTGCAAAACACCGGTTAGTCATCGCCTATGTTCTTCCAAACACTCGGATCGGAGTCACCCCATGACCACCCCAAAAATCGCCCAAACCGCCCCCTACCCAGTGGACGTCGAAGCGGGCAAGACCTATTTCTGGTGCGCCTGCGGGCAGTCCGCGAAACAACCCTTTTGCGATGGATCGCACAAGGACACAGGCATCAACCCACAAAAATACACCGCCGAGGACAGCAAGAAAGTCTTCTTCTGTGGCTGCAAGGCCACCGGGAAATCTCCGCTCTGCGACGGCTCCCACTCCAAACTCTGACCCTGCCCCGTAAGGCGGAGATGTCCTCCGCCTTGCCGTGACCCTTGTAATTTGCGCCAAATGTTCTATATTTGTTCTTGCATCCAAGAACGGAGAACACGCATGTCTTATCACGCGCATCAACCCGGCCTTTTCGATCCCGCACAGGGCGCATTGCCCATTGCCCAGCCCGAACCCGCAACAGAAAAGCAGATCGCTTTCGCCAGGGCATTGGCGGTGAAATCGGGTGTTAAGCTGCCCACTGCACTGCTGCGCGACAAGGCTGGCCTGTCGGCGTGGATCGACCGGACCAAACAGGCCCCAGCGGGCCAATTCTCGGCCTATCCAAGCGCCAGGCAGGTGCAGTTCGCCGAACGCATCGCCCGCCTGAAACGTCGCCAGATCCCGGCGGAGTGCTTCAAGGACAAGTTGATGATGTCGCGCTGGATCGACGGAAACAAACCGCGCTAGGACGCGCCCTGCGGCGGATTGCCCCTTTGGCGCGGGAGGATGCACCCTACCTTACTGATCATGACAGATGATACACGCGTTCTATACAATGGCGACTGCCCCGTGTGCAGTGCCGAGATCGGCCACTACGCCTCGTATTCCGGGCGCAAGGGTTTGCCGATCCGGTTCGAGGACCTGAATCGCGACGACCTCGAAGACTGGGGGCTTAGCCGGGATGATGCCGCGCGCCGCCTGTATGTCCTGAAAGACGGGCAAATCCATTCCGGTATTCCCGCATTCATCGTGCTGTGGCGGGACATGCCGCGCTATCGCTGGTTGGCCCGAGTGGTTTCCGTGCCCGGCATCCACCTGTTGGCCTGCCTTGTTTATGACCATTTTCTGGCACCGCTGATCTATCGTTGGCATTTGCGACGCGTTGGCGCCACGTCAACACAATCGTGACGTTTGTCCCCCTAGACTGCCCGGGCGAAGTACTTCAGCGTGGTGCCTATGTCTTACCCTTACTCGCTACGTGAAACTCTTGCCGACGCCTCGATCCACGTGATCGGGATCGTGTCCGGCCTTGTCGCTTGTGTGGCGCTGCTGATCTATGTGGCCCAGACCCAAAACCCCACGCAGATCGCAGCCACGAGTGTTTATGCGGCGCTGTTGTTCCTGTCACTCGTCGCCTCGGCCATGTATCATCTGCTGCCGTGGGAGCGCTGGCGACCGATGTTCCTGCGCATTGATCACGCCGCGATTTACCTCAAGATCGCAGGGACTTACACGCCTCTCGTCGTTTTGATCGGATCGGCCTTCGCTTATGTTGTTCTCGCGGGCGTGTGGATCGTGGCCCTGTTCGGCGTCATTGCCAAGCTCAGCTTCTGGGCCGCGGATTCGCGCGGCTCGCTGCCGGTATATCTGGGGATGGGCTGGGCCAGTCTGCTATTGATTTGGCCGATGACACAAGCCCTGCCACCCCTCACCGTGGGGCTGATCATCGGCGGTGGTGTGCTGTATACGCTCGGCACGTTGGTCTATCGCTACCCCGGTATGCGCTATCAGAATGCGATCTGGCATGGCTTCGTGCTGTCCGCATCGACCTGCTTTTTCGGTGCCGTGGCCGTGGGCGTTTCAGCCTGACCGCGCTGCCAAAGCACTGAATTCACGCGCATTTCGGCAGTAATGTGGAGTGGCGGAAACCGAGCCGACCTGTTCGTCCAACCAGCGTTCGCAAGTTTGTGTCTGGGTGCAACCCGCACAGCGCAGCACAAGATCAGACACATCTGACAGGCTGACGTCGCCTCGCAGCGCGGCCTCTTGCAGGTCGATGCCTCGGGCGTTTGCCATGCGGTCGACAAGGTCGGCGTGACGTTTGAGGTGGGCTTGGGTCATGTGGGCGGCTCCTTGAATGCGGTTGGGTTCGTTCGACCCTGCCGCACCCAAAAGCGCCCCGCCTTGATCCAGATCAATCAGAGTGGATGTAGGCCCGCACGCAGGTCTGCACATGCCGAAACCGGTCCCCGCCCAGGTGTTTCCCGCCATACCAGCGGGTCACCACGATCAAATGGTCAAACAGGCCCTCGCGTTCGAGCATCCGCAAGATGACCATGCCCGCGCCCGCCTCGCCATCGTCGCCTTTGATCGGCCCGCCTTGTGACAGCAGCGCGCCCCAACTGTTATGGGTGGCGCGGGCATAGGACCGGTCCTGCTTCAAAGCCATCAGTGCCGCGTCTATGGCCGCGCGATCCGTGACCTCACAGCCAGACACGGCGTATTTCGACCCTTTGTCTTTCAAAATGTGGCCAAGGCACTTGACGTCAGAACTTGCCACCCGACCAAACGCTCTGCAGTCTCAGAGCCCGGCCGCGGTCCTGCGCACCGTGTCGATGCGTTGGGCGTTGGGCGGGTGCGTTCCAAGGAAACGGTCACCCGGATCGGGGATGCGGTTGAAGAACTCGGCCCCTTGGACCGGATTGTAACCGGCGCGGGCCGTGATGATCGTCCCCAGCGCATCCGCTTCAAGCTCGAATTCCTTGGAGTAGCTGCGCGCGCCCACCTGTGCTCCAAGCTGCTGGGCCGATTGTACGGCGGATGCGCCCGCCCCTGAGATCGACGCCAGTCCGCCAAGCAGTACTGCCCCGGCGACTGCGTTCTGTTTTTGACGCGCGATGTGGCCGCGAATGTGATGCGCGGCCTCGTGACCCATGACGAATGCGATTTCGTCCGCATTGCGCGCCTCGTCCAGCAGGGCGAGGGTAAAGACCAGGATGGGGCGCTGATTTTCATCCAGCGTCTGGAAAGCATTGGCCGGCTGGTTGGGCCGGTCGTCGATCAGAATGCGGAAGTCGCAGTTGGTTCCACTGCCAGTGCGTGCCCGGCATTCACGCTCGGCAATCGGTTCGACCCGCCCGACGACTGAAGCAAAGGCCCGCCCCGTTTGATCCCGGGTCCGCAATTCGTCCGGCACATCGCGGACCGGGGGCAACGGCCCTGTAGACGTCGGTGCAGAGGTGACGACGACATCGTCACACGCAGCGGCAAACAATAGAACTGCCAATGCGGCCAACAGACGGATCATATTCATCTTTCCTTTACTCGGCAGGTGCGTCGGATGCCCCGGCTCGTTCCACATACGTCGTATGTCGCCTTGATCAAGACTGACGTTGATGACGGTGCGGTCTTTGCAAAGCTCCGCTCATGTCCTAGCAATGACATATGTTTACGATTGAGCACGAATTCGACGCGACTGTTATCACATTGATCGACGAGGGCGCAGCCCCCCTGCAAGAAGATGTGATCGTCAACAGTTTCGCGGAATGTATCACGGTCGAACAGTACGATGCGCGCACCGACAGCGTCGTGCGCATCACCCTGTCGCCAGAACAGGTCCGTGATCTGGCCGCCGCACTCGACCTGCCCGAGGGGGCCTATCAGCTGAAACAGGTCGACTGAAAGGTCTGGAACTCTGACCCGCCCCTGATACCCTGCACGACGGCATTGAAAAGGAGAGCACATGGCGACCGGCACTCATATCCGCACCTTTTACAACGGCACGTGGCACAATGGTGACGTCGCCATCATGCGCGCCGCCGATCATGGCAGTTGGCTGGGCACAACAGTGTTCGACGGCGCCCGCTGGTTTAACGGCCGTGCGCCGGACCTTGAAGCGCACTGCGCACGCGTCAACCGTTCGGCAGAGGCGTTAATGATCACACCGACCGTAGAGGCCGACGAAATGGTGGCCATGGTCCACGAGGGGCTGTCTGCCTACGGTCCGGACGACGCTGTCTATATTCGCCCCATGTACTGGGGGCTGGACGGCGATGCATCCGGCATCGTGCCGCAGCCCAACGCGACCGGCTTTGCCATATGCCTCGAAGTGATCCCGATGGCCGACCAGACCGCCGCGACCACTCTGGGGCGCACGCGCTTTCGCCGTCCCGTGCTTGAGGACAACGTGGTCAACGCCAAGGCGGGATGCCTTTATCCCAACAACGCCCGCATGCTGACCGAAGTGCGCGCCCGTGGTTTCGGCAACGCGCTGGTGGCCGATGCTATGGGCAACGTGGCCGAAAGTGCCACCGCCAACGTGTTCATGGTCAAGGATGGCGCGGTCTTCACCCCGATCCCCAACGGCACCTTCCTTGCCGGCATCACCCGGTCGCGCCACATCACCAACATGCGCGCCGACGGGATGGAGGTGCATGAGACGGTGCTTGGTTTCAACGACTTCACCGAGGCGGACGAGGTGTTCCTGTCCGGCAACATGATGAAGGTCACACCCGTCACCGCATTTGAGGACAGCCAGTATCAGGTTGGCCCCGTCACCCGCCGCGTGCGCGAGATGTATTGGGACTGGGCAGCCAGCCACTGAGCCTCGCAAGTTTCCATTGCCAGTCCGCGTCCGCAGCGTCATGCTGTCCGCGCAGATCAAAGGGGCCTGTCATGCGCAAATTTCTGGTGGTGCTGGACGATAGCCGCGAATGTCTGAACGCGATGCGTTTCGCCGCGATGCGGGCAGCAAAAACGGGCGGCGGGGTCGCGATCCTGTCCGTCATTCCGCCGGACGAATTCAATCACTGGATCGGCGTCGGTGTTGTGATGCGCGAAGAAGCGCGCGAACGGATCCACGCCCATTTCGAGGTGTTCGCCAAGTGGATGCGCGACAAGCAGGGCGTCGACCCCGAACTGGTCATCCGCGAAGGCCAGCCCGTGGACGAGATCATCGCGCAAGTGCGCGAGGACAGCGAAATCGGCGTTTTGGTGCTGGGCGCGGGGACCGACAAGAAGGGCCCTGGCCCGCTCGTCACCCAGTTGACCCGCAGTTCCGGCAACCTGCCCATCCCGATCACCATCGTGCCCGGCGATCTCAGCAAGGAACGGCTCGAAGCGATCACCTGACAGCTGAACTGAGTTTAGAACCGTTCCAAACCTTGACTCGGCCCGGGTGGAAGCGCATATCCTACTTTAACACTCAGGAGATACGCGATGTTCATCCAGACCGAATCCACGCCCAACCCGGCAACGCTGAAATTCCTGCCGGGCCAGACCGTGCTTGAGATTGGAACGGCGGACTTCCCGACCGCAGATGCTGCGTCGAAATCCCCACTTGCCCAGCGGATTTTTGCTGTCGAAGGTGTCACTGGCGTATTCTTTGGTGCGGATTTCGTGACCGTGACCAAGGCTGACAGCGTCGACTGGGATCACATAAAGCCCGCCCTTCTGGGCGCGATCATGGAACACTTCCAGTCCGGCCAACCGGTGATGGACGATGGCCACGCGCCAGCGTCCGGTCATGCCGAGCATTATGGAGAGGATTCCGTCGTCGTCGGTCAAATCAAGGAACTGCTGGACAGTCGCGTGCGCCCTGCCGTGGCACAGGACGGCGGCGACATCACTTTTCACGGGTTTGAACGCGGCGTCGTATACTTGCACATGCAAGGCGCCTGCGCGGGCTGCCCGTCCTCGACCCTGACCTTGAAAATGGGGATCGAGAACCTGCTGCGCCACTACATCCCCGAAGTGACCGAGGTCCGCCCTGTCGCTGTCTGAACTGGCTTATCCCAAAAACAAGAAGAAATGGCCAAAGGTTCTTGCGTTCGACACGTCAGGACCTTTTGTCGATATAGGGTCCACAACCGAGTCCTATTCAGGCGGCGCGCGCACAGACATGGCACGCGGACAAGCCGAAGCGTTGATGCCGATGCTCGAACACTGGTTGTCTGGGTGCAGTTGGTCATGGCAGGACATCGACGTAATCGGCGTCGGCGTTGGCCCTGGTAATTTCACTGGCGTTCGGATTTCGGTCGCTGCTGCACGCGGGCTGGGACTGGCCTTGAAAATTCCGGTCTTTGGCCTGACCAGTTTTGAGGTTGCTCTTGGCTATCACAAGCCGTCTATTGATACGCTCGTCTCCCTTCGCGCACCACGCGATATGGCCTATGTTCAGGCGTTCGGATCTGTGGGCGAAACGATGTTTGGATCTGGCCGTTTGATTGATCCCGAAAACCCGCCCAAAGAACTCCAACTTTCGTCTGAAATGGAAGTGCTCGGCTTTCGGGCCGCCGAAATTGCAACCCATTTTGAGGGTTCGATCGCTGGCGATCTCGAAGCCCATGGACCAGAACGGATGGCGGAAACGACCGAGTTCAAATATCTTGAAGGAAAAGCATTTCCCGCGCGTCCATCACCGCTTTACATCAAACCACCCGATGCCGCCCCGGCGCGCGATGCCCCCCCGCGCGTGCTGCCGTGACGCCGGAAGCACTGGCAGACCTGCACCGTGCCGCCTTTGTTACCGACCGTGCGTGGTCGGCGGATGAATTCCGCGCCCTGCTGGACAGCCCGCACTGCCACCTGTCAACCGCCCGCCGTGGCTTTGCCATTTGGCGCGCCATCGCGGGTGAGGCGGAACTGCTGACAATTGCCACGCATCCCCACCACCAGCGGCAGGGGATCGCGCGCGCGCTGATGGGAGAGTGGATGCAAGCCGCCAGCACGCATGCCGACACCGCCTTTCTGGAAGTTGCGGAGGACAACGCGCCCGCCATCGCGCTTTACGCTGCGCACCACTTTGACACCGTGGCCCGCAGACCGCGCTACTATGTCCGGCCCACCACCCCTGTGGACGCACTAGTGATGCGCGCGCCCCTCCTGCTTCTATGATTTCAAAAAATCCTCGGGGGGACTGCCCTGCCAGGGGCAGTGGGGGGCAGACAGCCCCCCGCCCAAGGCTTCAGCGTCGCGCAACGTCAGCGCGATGCGCACCGCCAAAAGCCGCAAAAAGCGGTTGACCCCACCCCGCCCCTGCGGCCTAATCCCCCATGATCACTGCGATCCTGGGCGCGCAGCACTTTGCGGCCACCGCCCCAAACATGAAAAACGGGAGACCTGACCACATGACCCTCATGCAGAAATTCCTCGGCGCGTCCGCCGCACTTGCCCTGACGGCCGGTGCAGCACTTGCCGAACCTGCCCTGATCTTTGATCTTGGCGGCAAATTCGACAAATCCTTCAACGAGGCGGCATTCAACGGCGCGCAACGCTGGGCCGAAGAAACCGGCGGCGAGTTCCTTGAAATCGAACTGCAATCCGAAGCCCAGCGCGAACAGGCTCTGCGCCGCTTTGCCGAAGCGGGCGCAAACCCGGTCATCACCACCGGATTCGCCTTTGCCGACCCGGTCGCGAACGTGGCCGGTGACTATCCCGACACCAAGTTCGTGAACATCGATGGCTGGATGCCCGAAGTGCCCCCGAACGTGCAACTGATCGGCTTTCAGGAACATCAGGGCAGCTACCTTGTCGGTATGATGGCCGCGATGGCCTCTGAAACCGGCACGGTCGGCTTCATCGGCGGCATGGACATCCCGCTGATCCGCCACTTTGGCTGCGGCTTTGCCCAAGGTGTCAAGGCAGTGAACCCGGACGCGACCGTGATCGCCAACATGACCGGCACGACACCCGCCGCATGGAACGACCCCGTGAAAGGTTCGGAACTGACCAAGGCGCAGATCAGCCAGGGCGCGGACGTGATTTACGCTGCGGCTGGCGGCACCGGCGTGGGCGTTCTGCAAACAGCGGCAGACGAGGACATCCTGTCCATCGGCGTGGACAGCAACCAGAACTACCTGCACCCAGGTAAGGTTCTGACCTCGATGCTGAAACGCGTGGACGTTGCCGTGTACGACTCCATGAAAGCGGGCGAAGCGATGGAAACCGGCGGGTTCACCACGCTGGGTCTGGCCGAAGAAGGCGTTGGCTATTCCTTGGATGAATACAACGCCGACCTCGTCTCGGACGAGATGAAGGCCGCCGTGGACGAAGCGCGCGAAAAGATAATCTCGGGCGATCTGGAAGTCGTGGCCTATTACGCCAATGACAGCTGCCCCGTTCTGGACTTCTGATCCGAACCCATGAACAGTCGGGCCGTGCCACATGCCTTGTGGCGCGGCCCTTTTGACTAGCCGGGAACCGAATTGACATGACCGACCCCGCCCAAAGTCCAGCCATCGAACTCAAAGGTATTTCCAAAGCCTTCGGCCCGGTTCAGGCGAACAAGGATATCTCGATCCGCGTGATGCCCGGCACGATCCACGGCATCATCGGAGAAAACGGGGCGGGCAAATCGACGCTGATGTCGATCCTCTATGGCTTCTACAAGGCCGACGCGGGCGAGATTTTCATCGCCGGGAAAAAGACCGACATCCCTGACAGCCAGGCCGCCATCTCGGCGGGCATAGGCATGGTGTTCCAGCACTTCAAACTGGTGGAAAACTTCACTGTTCTGGAAAATATCATCCTTGGCGCGGAGGATGGCGGTTTCCTGAAACCGTCGCTGGCCAAGGCCCGCAAATCGTTGATCGAATTGGCGGCGGAGTACGAGTTGAACGTCGACCCCGACGCCCTGATCGAAGAGATCGGGGTGGGCATGCAACAGCGGGTCGAAATTCTCAAGGCGCTCTATCGGCAGGCCGACATCCTGATCCTCGACGAGCCCACCGGCGTGCTGACTCCGGCCGAGGCGGATCAGTTGTTCCGCATCCTTGGCCGCCTGCGCGAAGAGGGCAAGACCATCATCCTGATCACCCACAAGTTACGCGAGATCATGGACACCACTGATACCGTCAGCGTCATGCGGCGCGGCGAGATGACAGCGACCGTTAAAACCTCCGAAACCTCGCCCGAGCAATTGGCCGAATTGATGGTGGGCCGCAAGGTTCTGCTGCGCGTCGACAAGGTGCCCGCCACTCCCGGTGACGTGGTGCTGGATGTGAAGGGCCTGCGCGTAGTCGATGAACAGGGGGTCGAGCGGCTGCGCGGCGTCGACCTGCAGGTGCGCGCCGGAGAAATCCTGGGCATTGCGGGCGTCGCGGGCAACGGCCAGTCCGAGCTTTTGGAGGTTCTGGGAGGCTATCAGACGGGCACCGGCACCATCACGCTGAACGGAAAACCCATTGATCTGACAGGAAAAAACTCAGACGGTCGGTCGCGCCGCGCCAACGGCATCGCCCACGTGCCCGAAGATCGCCAGCGCGAAGGGCTGATCATGGATTTCGGCGCGTGGGAAAACACGGCATTTGGATATCATCATGACCCGGGCTACCTGTCTGGTATCCTGAGCAACAATGCCGCTATCCGCGCCGACACCCAAGGCAAGATGGAGAGGTTTGACGTGCGCCCGCCACATCCCCACTTGGCGGCCAAAAATTTTTCGGGTGGCAACCAGCAAAAGATTGTCCTCGCGCGCGAGATCGAGCGGAACCCTGACTTGCTGCTGGTGGGCCAGCCGACGCGCGGGGTCGATATCGGGGCGATCGAATTCATCCACCAACAGATCGTTGCCCTGCGCGACCAAGGCAAGGCGATATTGCTTGTGTCGGTCGAGCTTGAGGAAATCCTGAGCCTCGCCGACCGCGTTGCCGTCATGTTCGACGGACGCATCATGGGTGAGCGGTTGCCGGACAAGACAGACGAAAAAGAACTGGGCCTGTTGATGGCTGGCGTAAGTGGGGATGCAGCATGATACGATTTGTGACACGTCTGGCAGCGGCGGCGATGGCCTTGGCCGGTGCGGCGCAGGCACAGGATCAGGGCCAACCGCCGCTTGACCGTTTCGACATTTCGATCAACGCCGAGAATGAAGCGGAGCAATCCACCATCGTGACGCTGGCGACCACATTTGCGATGATGGCCCCTCAAACGTCCGGTGTGCGCAAGGCTTCCCGCCTGGACTTTCGCTCGGGCACCGGCCTGATCGAAGTGGGGGTCGGGTCGGAAAAACTCCGGGCTCAGATGCCAGAGCAGTTGGGGCAGTCCGTCGGGCGGCTGACCTCGATGGCCAGCCCCTGTGATATCTCGCGCCATCGGTTTGACGACATCGATGTGCTGGTCGCCGTGCACAACGCGGACAATGCGCAACCACAAGACGCGCATCGCTGCTTTGTCGCGGCCCTTTGGATTTATCATGCCGGCGGCGATCAGGGTGTGAACGTGGAGAACTGGCGCGTGCCCTATGCGCGCATCATCGGGTCCGCCGCCGCCGGGCGCCCGGCCTTTGCCGGGTTCGAGATGAAGGAAAACTGATATGGACGTGATGCCCCGCTGGGCCGAGGTGGTCCTTGTCCCCCTGATCTCGCTGCTGTTGGCGGCGATCCTGTCCGCCCTCGTCATCCTCGCGATCGGAGAGGACCCGGTAGCAGCCGTCAAGCTGATGGTGTCGGGTGCGCTCGGGTCGACCTATGGCTGGGGCTATACCCTGTACTACGCGACAAATTTCATGTTCACGGGTCTGGCCGTCGCCGTCGCCTTTCACGCGGGGTTATTCAACATCGGCGGCGAGGGTCAGGCGATGCTGGGCGGACTTGGGGTCGCCCTGGTCTGCCTGTTCATCCCGTGGCCGCACTGGACTATCGCGCTGCTTGCGGCGACAGTCGGGGCAGCCCTGTTCGGCGCAGCCTGGGCGGCGATCCCGGCCTATTTGCAAGCCAAACGTGGCAGCCACATCGTGATCACCACGATCATGTTCAACTTTATCGCCGCAGCCTTGCTGAACTATATTCTCGTCAACGTCCTGCGCCCGGCGGGCAGCATGGACCCGGCCACCGCGCGTTTTCCCGAGGCCGTGCACCTGCCCTCGCTGCACGATCTGCTGGCCCCGTTCGGCATCGCCTTTTCCAAGGCGGCGCCCGCGAACGTTTCCCTGCTGGTGGCCCTTGTCGCATGCGTTCTGGTCTGGCTGCTGATCTGGCGTACACCCCTTGGCCTTGAAATCCGCGCTTTCGGCAAATCCCACCGCGCGGCCAGCTATGCCGGGATTGGCGCGGTGCGCATCACCATGATCGCGATGCTGATTTCCGGTGGCCTTGCGGGCATGATGGCCATCAACAACGTGATGGGCGAGGCCGAGCGACTGGTGCTGAACGCTGTCGAAGGGGCCGGGTTCATCGGCATTTCGGTCGCGCTGATGGGACGCAGTCACCCGTTGGGTGTGTTTCTGGCGGCGATCCTGTTTGGATTCCTCTATCAGGGCGGCGCTGAACTGGCGCTGTGGACGTCGATCCCGCGCGAACTGATCGTGGTCATTCAGGCGCTGGTGATCCTGTTCACGGGGGCGCTGGACAACATGGTGCGGATGCCACTTGAAAAGATATTCCTCGGCCTGCGCCGTGCCCGTGCGCCCAAACCGACGGCAGCGGAGTAAGCGATATGGATTTTCTGGCCCTTTTCGATCTGTCGGTTCTGGACACCACCGTGCGCCTTGCCACGCCGCTGTTGCTGGCCTGCCTTGCGGGCCTGTTTTCGGAACGTGCGGGCATCTTCGACATCGGGCTTGAAGGCAAAATGCTTGCGGCCGCCTTTTTCTCGGCTGCGATCGCCGCTGTTACCGGATCAGTCTGGCTGGGCCTTCTGGCCGGGATCGCGGCGTCGCTGGTGCTGTCGGCGATCCACGGGCTGGCCTCGATCACCTTCCGTGGCAACCAGCTGATTTCCGGCGTGGCCATCATCTTGCTGGCGCAGGGGCTGACCGTCCTGATCGCGCAGGACTGGTTCCAGCAAGGCGGACGCACCCCGTCCCTGATAGGCGGCGGGCGGTTCGAGCCGATCACCTTGCCCTTTGCCGATGCGTTTAATGGTATTCCATTTTTCGGGCCGATTTATTCAGAACTGATCTCGGGCCACTCGATCCTTGTCTACGTCGCCCTGCTCTGCGTGCCGGGCACATGGTATGTGCTGTTTCGCACGCGGTTCGGCCTGCGTCTGCGCGCGGTGGGTGAAAATCCGGCTGCAGTGGACACGGCGGGGGTGTCTGTGATCGGCCTGCGCTTTGCCGCCGTGGGCATCTGTGGCATCCTGTGCGGCCTTGCCGGAGCCTATCTCGCCACCGGGCTTCAGGCCGGATTCGTCAAGGATATGACTGCGGGACGCGGGTTCATCGCGCTGGCCGCCCTGATCTTTGCCAAGTGGCGACCATGGCATGCCCTGTGGGCGACGTTACTCTTCGGGTATTTGCAGGCCATCGCGCTGCGCCCCGACATCATCGAAGGGGCACTTGGTTTCAAGGTGCAGGTCCAACTTCTGGACGCGCTTCCCTATATTCTGACGGTCGTGATTTTGGCCGGGTTCGTGGGCAAAGCCATTCCACCGCGCGCGGGCGGTGAGCCCTACGTCAAGGAGCGCTAGCGCGGGGACGCACCACAGATGTGATTTACGGCTCAGCGGTGATTCAAGGCGCGGCCACAGTGCCCGGACTTAGGTCCAGATTTTCACCTGCGACCCTGCCAGTTCGCTGCAGAGCGGCGAGACTCCTTGATTTACGCGTCACCTCGCGCCAAAGAGGATATATGCAAATCTACCTCCCCATCGCCGAGGTTTCGGTCAATGCCTTCCGCCTTTTGGGGCTGGGCGGGATGGTGGGCGTGCTTGCGGGCATGTTCGGTGTGGGCGGCGGTTTTCTGATGACGCCGCTGTTGTTCTTTATCGGAATCCCCCCCGCCGTCGCCGTGGCCACCGAAGCCAACCAGATCGTCGCTTCTTCCTTCTCGGGCGTGCTTGCGCATCTCAAGCGCAAGACGGTGGATCTCAGGATGGGCTGTGTCCTGCTTGTGGGCGGGCTGATCGGGGCCGCCCTTGGCGTGGTGCTGTTCAACTACCTCAAGGCGTTGGGTCAGGTCGATCTGCTGGTCAAGCTATGCTACGTCCTGTTTCTGGGTGTGATCGGCGGGCTGATGTTCATCGAATCCCTCAACGCCATCCGCAACACCAAGCGCGGCAAAGTCGCACCGCGCAAGAAACACAACTGGATTCACAAGCTGCCCTTCAAGATGCGGTTCCGCGTCTCGGGACTGTATATCTCGGTCATTCCACCTTTGCTCGTTGGGCTGGCCGTGGGTGTTCTGGCTGCGATCATGGGCGTGGGCGGTGGGTTCATCATGGTGCCCGCAATGATCTATCTGCTGGGCATGCCGACCAAAGTGGTTGTGGGGACGTCACTGTTCCAGATCATTTTCGTTACCGCATTTACCACCATGTTGCACGCAACGACGAACTATACCGTGGACGTGGTGCTAGCCGTGCTGCTTTTGGTTGGAGGCGTTGTCGGCGCACAAATCGGCACCCGCATCGGGGTCAAGATGAAGGCCGAACAGTTGCGCATCCTGCTGGCCATCATGGTGCTGGCGGTCTGCGGCAAGCTGGCCTTTGACCTGCTTGTGACCCCGGCCGAGCTTTATACCCTTGGCGCGGCGGGGGGGCACTGATGCGCTTGCTGGTGCTTTTCCTTTTCATCGCTCTGCCAGCTTGGGCCGAAAGCGTGGTGCTGGGTCTGAGCCAGAACGAGATCGCGATCACGACCAGCTTTGATGGTTCGGAAATCCTCGTCTTTGGCGCGGTGAAGCGGGAAGAGCCGGTGCCCGATGGCCCGCCACTTGAGGTGATCGTCACCGTCGCGGGCCCGTCCGTGCCCGTGATGGTGCGGCGCAAGGACAAGCGGTTTGGCATCTGGGTGAACACTGATGCAGTCGAAGTGGACCGCGCGCCAAGCTTTTACGCGGTGGCCACCAGCGGCCTTTTGCGTGACGTGCTGCGCGACATCGAGGATCTGCGCTATCAGATTTCGGTGCCCCGTGCGATCCGTTCGGTCGGTGCGCCCATGTCAATCAAGGACGCCACCCTGTTCACCGATGCCCTGATCCGCATCCGCTCGAACCAGGATCTGTATCAGTTGCAGGAAAATCATGTGGTCGTCGATCAGCAGACCCTGTTTCGCGGGCGGATCGAATTGCCTGCGGCGTTGACAGAAGGGGCCTATGTCACCCGGATTTTTCTGACCCGAGATGGCACGGTCGTGTCGAACTATCAGACCACGATCGACGTGCGCAAAGTCGGTCTGGAGCGATGGCTGTTCGGGTTGAGCCGCGAACAACCGCTGGTCTATGGGCTGATGTCTCTGGCTATCGCGATCATGGCAGGATGGGGCGCGTCCGCGGCGTTTTCGTTGTTGCGAAACTAACGCCTGTTTTGGCTGCTGGAGTGAGGGGCCAGCCCCTCACGCTCCCCTCAGTATTTTTCGACCAAAAGAAGGTGCAATCAGATCTCTTCTTCCGGGGCATCCAGCGTTAGCGGTGCAGCCGGCGTGGAGCGCAAATCATCAATGGTCAATGGCCCCGTTGGTTTGGCCAAGCGGTTGCGCACCACCCAGATCAGCCGATCCTGCGCACGCGTGATCGCCACATAGGCCAAACGTTTCCACAACGGTTGTCCCGCTTCGCTGCGCCCCATGCGCGCGGCGGCGTAAAGGTCGGGGGCAAAGACCTGAACCGTGTCCCACTGGCTGCCTTGCGCCTTATGGATCGTCACCGCAGCCCCATGCAGGAACGTCGCCCCCATGCGTGCCGCGAAAGGGATGAACGGTTCTTCCTCATCCGGTTTCTCGATCTTGACGATGGAGGCGGCAGAGACCTGCGGGTCCTCCGCCCCCATCACATGCAGGCGTGAAAAGCCCGGTTTGCGCCCCTCACCCAGATAGATGACCTGCGCGCCCTTGATCAGCCCGCGCGCTTCGAGGTCGAGCCGTTTCTTGCGGTGCTTCAGGGGCAGTTCCAGACCGTCGCAGATGAGCGGCTCGCCTTCCAGCAGGGCGTCTTCGGGCGCGTCGTGGACGCTGCGAAAGGCATTGATCAGCCGAATGCGGGTGGCGTTGCGCCAGACCAGCACGGGGCTACGCGCCATAAGGTCCACCTCGACCCTTTGGCCCCAGACCACGCGCGGGTCGCGCTTGGACGCCTCTTCGACCATGTTTTCGAACCGTTGAAAATCGACATCCGGGTCCGACAGCGCATGGGCCAGATCGAGGATCGGGTTGTCTTGGGCCTGCCTGTGGATGCGGTTAAGGTTCAGCACACGGGGTGCGGGCAGTTTTTCAAACACCATCGTGCCGGACTGGTTCACCGGGGCCAGCTGTGCCGGGTCGCCGAACAGCAGCAGCGTGGGAAATATCTCCTTGAGGTCCTCGAACTGCTTGTCGTCCAACATCGAGGATTCGTCGATGAAACCCACATCCAGCGGCTCCTCGCGCCGTTTCCAGCCGGTGATGAAATCAGACCCCCGCAGGCCCGCCGCCGCCAGTGCGCCGGGGATGGATTTGTTGTTCTGGTAGAAACCGTAGGCGCGGTCCAGCGCCAGCTCGGTCAGACCCTCGACCTCGGGCCGGTCACCATTGCCCGCAAGCCATTCGGCGATGCGTTCGTATTCCGGGTCATAGACGGGGGTATAGAGAATGCGATGGATCGTCGTGGCGGGCACCCCGCGAAAGCGCAGCACGCTGGCTGCCTTGTTGGTGGGTGCGAGGATGGCAAGGGTGCGTTTGTCGCGCCGTTTGCGCGATTCATAGTCACCCGAGACGATTTCGACACCTGCCGCCTCAAGCGCTTTGTACAGCTCGGCCAGCAGCAATGTCTTGCCTGATCCGGCCTTGCCCGTGATCGCCATGACGGACGCAGCCGAGGATTTGGACGGGGTCAGAAGGGAGTCGTCAAGATCAATCCCGGCACTGCGCAGCATGTCGGTGACCGCGTCAAAAGCGCTGGCCTGATCGTCGGAAAGAGCGAGGGCGGTTGTCATGGCGCGACCCTACAGAGGGGTCGCGCCATGGGCCAGTGTGTTCAGCACTGCGTCCTCAAATGCTGACCAGTGCGGCCTGTGCGTCAGGCACTGCGGGCGAGATTGACCGAAGCATCAGTCCCGAACGCGCGGTCGAACCACTGGCGCGACCGCTCAAGCGGGACGCCAGCGCGTTCTGCGACCTTTTCGGCGGCTGGCGGGTCGAAATGCCAAAGCCCGACGCTGATCTGGTCGCGTCCTGTCCCGGCGCTGCCCAGTACGTCCGGCGAAGACCCGATCATGCGATAGATGCGAACCATGCGCGCATCGAAAACGCCAACGAAATGTTCGACACCGAAATTCTGCATGATTTCTCCGCCACCCAGCATCAGGGCCGCGGCCACATGGCTGCCCGCGCCGCGCGTCAGGCAAAACCGGGTACATTCCCAGATCAATGGGCTGGTGATCGGACCCGAGATCAGGTGACCGAAGTATTCGTTGACCATGGTGCGCCCCGTTGTGGGCAGAAACCGCATGGATCCACCGTGGCTGCCGTCGGGTTCCTCCCAGATCACGTAAAGCGGATTCAGATCGTCGTATTCGTCACGCTCATACCCGTTGGCATCGATGGTCACATCCCATCCAAGGCGCGTTTTGAACTGGTCCGCTCGGTCGCGAAACATGGTGCGGAAAAGTTTGGGGTGATCGTTCAGATCGGTGGCGTAGACGTAACGCAGCATTATAGTCCTCCTTGTCAGACCGGGGCGGGTATGACCAAAAGACTACCTATACGTGCGTTAACGTCCACACACACACGCGGTCGTTGAGTTTAAAAGCTGCGCAACGGGTGTATTCACACCACGATCAGCCCACGACTCATGGCGCGGGCGACAGCATGGGTGGTATTCATCGCGCCCAGTTTGAAGCGCGCACTTTCGATATAGACCCGCAATGTGTGTTCCGAGATGGACAGCGTATTGGCCACTTGGGCGCGGCTGTATCCCATCGCCAGCAGCGTCATCGCGTCCACTTCGCGTGGACTGAGGGCCTGGGACTGTTCGGGTGTGCGTTCGGGTTCGAAATCCAGTGCTTTTTCGTTGAAGTAATGGGCGATCAGGATCAGGTCGCGTCGGTGTGCATCCGTCCATTCCGCCCAGTCCGTATCGTCACATGAGTGGCTGACTGTAAAAAGTGCGAATTGTCCGTTTGGTCCGCGGATCGGCACCGAAAACCCCTGATTGCCGACCCCGTGTTCGATGGCCTCTGCCTGAAAGGCGCGCGCCGCCTTGCTTGACCAGTCCAGCCGTTTCCAGTCCACCGGGTGAAAGCGTTGGAAGCATCCGATGATGACAGGATCGACGCGCAGATAGTTCTGATCAAGGTAACGATGCCGCCACATATCCGAATAGGTTCCGCATCCATATTGATCCCCGGCTGAATCAACCCAGTGATACACAACGTGGTCGATGCCGTAATGGTCGCGAAGCGCCTCGGACGCGGCTTGAAGCGCACCAAGCCCTTCAGCTTGTTCGAGTTCCTCCAAGATGAGTTCCAACGGTTGCTTCGCCGTCATGGCGCTGAGCATCATGCATATCCTTCATCGCGGCGATCTCGGCCATCGCGACAATTACCGAGTCATCCAACTGTTCCGCCAGGATCGGCATGTTGTTGGCGCGGGCAAAGGTCTTGAGGTCCGTAAGAACGTCCAGTATCCAATCACTTCTCATCCTTAGACTCGCTTTCAAGTGGTTAATGAATCGTTAACACAACTATAGCATGCGTTAATTCCACCTGAAAATTCACCTATTTCCATTCCCCAGAAATAGTGAGGGACGGATTTCCAACCCTTTGAAGAGAAACAGGTCGTACCCGGACTCAAAAACGCCCGCGACACCTGAGGGTGATTCGCGGGCGTTTACACTCAGCCACAGCGTGTAAAATTTACCGGCGCGCGTCCAAAGCGTCTTCCAACGTACGCAGGCCGGTCTTGGGGGCCTGCACAAGAACGCTCATGTTGCCCGGCTTATGTTCGTTGCGCATCATCTTCATGTGCGCCAATGGCAGGTCATCCCAGGTAAACACTTCGGACATGCATGGATCAAGGCGGCGTTCGACCATCAAGTTGTTGGCGGCACTGGCCTGTTTGAGGTGGGCAAAGTGGCTGCCCTGCAGGCGCTTCTGGTGCATCCACATGTAACGGACGTCAAAGGTCAGGTTGTAGCCCGTGGTGCCCGCACAGATCACCACCATCCCGCCTTTTTTGCATACGAACGTGGAAACCGGGAACGTAGACTCGCCGGGGTGTTCGAACACCATGTCGACGTTCACCCCCTTGCCAGTGATGTCCCATATCGCCTTGCCGAACTTGCGCGCCTCGGTGAACCACGTGGCATATTCGGGCGTGCCGACCGTGGGCAACTGCCCCCAGCATTTGAAGTCCTTGCGGTTGATCGCGCCCTTGGCGCCAAGATCCATCACGAAATCGCGTTTGGATTCGTCCGAGATGACGCCAATGGCATTGGCCCCGGCAGTGTTGATCAACTGGATGGCGTAAGATCCCAGACCGCCCGAGGCGCCCCAGACCAGCACGTTCTGGCCCGGCTTCAGGTCGTGCGGTTCGTGGCCGAACAGCATCCGGTAGGCAGTGGCAAGGGTCAGCGTGTAGCACGCGCTTTCCTCCCATGTCAGGTGCTTGGGCCGCGGCATAAGCTGTTGCGCCTGCACGTTGGTGAATTGGGCAAAGGACCCGTCGGGCGTCTCGTAGCCCCATATGCGCTGGCTGGGGGAATACATCGGATCGCCGCCATTGCATTCCTCGTCATCGCCGTCGTCCTGATTGCAGTGGATCACGACCTCGTCGCCAACTTTCCAGCGTTTGACCTTGTCACCCACGGCCCAGACGATACCTGACGCGTCAGACCCAGCAATGTGAAATGGACGCCCGTGCCCATCAAACGGGCTGATCGGCGTGCCAAGCGATGCCCACACCCCATTGTAGTTGATGCCCGCCGCCATGACCAAGACCAGCACCTCGTTGCTGTCAAGCTGGGGCACGTCGACCACTTCCAGCTGCATGGCCGTGTCGGGTTCGCCGTGGCGTTCGCGACGGATGGCCCATGCATACATCTGCTTGGGGACATATCCCATCGGTGGGATTTCCCCCATCTCGTACAGGTCTTTTTCAGGTGCCTCATAGGGCGAGATGCTGGTGTCGAGTGCCATATCAGCCTCCGGATCAAAAGATGTGCCGCACTGCAGAATCGCGGCGCCTCAGGCGTGAATATGGGCGTTTGCGCAACAATGCAACACCAGTGGGGCATTTTTTGTAACTTTATGACTTTGCGCGCGCAGCATCTGGCAAGGGCGGGCAATCCCGATACAACTCGGCAATGGAATTGGCATAGAACCGCAGAAGCGGGCGTTCAGCCTCGAGCACCGACCAGCCGTCAGGACCACGTGCAATCATGCCGCGTCGCTCCATGTCCTCGCGGGCGCGGGCAATTTCTTGGTCCAGCTGGTCGCGCGGTGCCGCAGGAAGGGTGCCAAGGTCAACCGGCATCGCTGACTTTGCGTTTTCCACAAGGTCCTGATCGGACAACGGTGCCTGCGTCGTCAGGAAAACGCGGGCCAGAAGCGGCACGAACAGAACCGGGGTCACGTCGTTGATACGACTGCGGAGTGTGTCGGCCAGTGCCTCGATGTCCTGTTCTGGCCCCAGACTGGCCAACGACAGCGGTTTACCAAAGGCAACCGAGGCCACTCCGAACTTGCGGTAGCGACCTCTGAGCCATTGCCATAACAACCGCAGGATCGCAGCCATCACCACAGTGATGCGCGCCCCGAACCGCCGGTCGCCACGCTGGTCGGCAGCAATCAGAACGCGATCCTCAAGAACACGGTCGTAATTGATCGAAACCGGCACAAAGACGACGTCGCGGGATTCTGGATCATACCCGTCCACCAGATAGGACAATAGCCCCATCTTGAGGCGCATCAGGCGGCCATTCACGCTCAAACCCCCTTCGGGGAAAATCGCCTGTGTCACACCGCCTTGAGTCGCCATCTGCACATAGCGGGCCAGAACCCTGCGATATAGCTGCCCGCGCGACTTGCGACGGATAAAGTACGCCCCCATGGCCTTGATCAATCGGCTGAGCGGCCAGACCCGCGCCCATTCGCCCACCGCATAGCTAAGCGCCGAGGACCGCGCGGCGAGGTACGTGACCAGCACGTAGTCCATATTGCTGCGGTGGTTCATGACGAAAATCACGGCAGCATCCGGGCTCACCTGCTTCAGACGTTCATCGTTATCTGCACCGGTGCGCACATCATAAAGCGCATTGGCCAGCCAGCGGGCGACACGTGTGCCAAAGCTGAAATAGGCGAATGCGGAAAAGCTGGGCACGATTTCGCGGGCATAGCGGCGGGCCTGCTCGAAGGCGACGTTCTCGGGCACATCGTTTTCGCGTGCGTGGGCGACGATGGCCCGCGTGACCTCGGGGTCATAGAGGATGCGCTGGATCATGTCGTGCCGACGGGCCAGTTTGAACGGCTCGATCGGTCGGGTCAGACGCTCGTTCAGCCGCTTGACCGCCCGTTCCAGGCGACGACGAAAAAACCAGCGCACGGACGGGAACAGAAAGTGCGACGCAAAGGTGACCGCGGCAAACAGCACCATCAGCACGAAAAGCCATAGCGGTATTTCTACGATCGTCGTCATTGCCCTGACCCTCGCAGGCGCGCGGGCGGGCGTAAATGGAAAAAACCGGGGCTGGTGTCGCAGGGGGTGGTTGGGTTCAGATAGCACCATGTATGCGGACGACTCGTTTTTCACGCTGAGCATTTGGGCTCGGGCCGGGCTGGTGCTTGTGTCAGCCCTATTCGCGTTGGCCGCACTTGCGCTGACCCGCCTGATGACCTTGCGCCGACCCATCCTGATCCGCATCCCCATCTGGGCGCTGCTGTTCATCCTGTTCGTCTGGGCCTCTCCCCAAGGGTATTATACCTATTACCGCCTAATCTTTGACGGATTGCCCGCGCAGTCCGTGATCCCAGACCTGCCCCGGCCGGAGGAGATCATCTCCCTACTGACCTTTCAGCACCGCGCGTCCCTGTCCGCGCACAGCACCGGACTGCTCGGCTGGGTCATGCTGGGCGCAGCGCTATGGCCGCAGCGCAGAAAATGCCGCAATGCGGCGAATTGACATCGCCAGATTATTTCCTATACCTCTGCTCAAACGTAATTTTATTGCTTGACCGCTTAATGAGGCCACCATGACCCAAAAAGACCGCCCTTGGCTGATCCGAACCTATGCGGGTCACTCGACCGCCGCGGCCTCCAATGCGTTGTACCGCGCGAATCTGGCCAAAGGGCAGACAGGCCTGTCAGTCGCCTTCGATCTGCCCACTCAGACAGGATATGACAGCGATCACGTGCTGGCCCGAGGCGAAGTGGGCAAGGTCGGTGTGCCAGTGGGCCACCTGGGGGACATGCGCGCGCTGTTTGCAGACATTCCGCTGGACCAGATGAACACGTCGATGACGATCAACGCGACAGCTCCATGGTTGCTGGCCCTGTATATCGCCGTCGCCGAGGAACAAGGCGCGAACGTCTCGGAACTGCAGGGCACCGTGCAAAACGACCTGATCAAGGAATATCTGAGCCGGGGCACCTATATCTGCCCGCCCGCGCCCAGCCTCAAGATGATCGCGGACGTGGCCGAATATTGCTATACCAACGTGCCGAAATGGAACCCCATGAACGTGTGTTCCTATCATCTGCAAGAGGCGGGGGCGACACCGGAGCAGGAACTGGCCTTTGCGCTGGCCACAGCCACGGCCGTTCTGGACGCGCTGAAACCCCGCATCGCGCCAGAGGATTTCCCGACCGTTGTGGGCCGGATTTCTTTTTTCGTGAACGCGGGCATCCGCTTTGTGACCGAGATGTGCAAAATGCGCGCCTTTGTTGATCTGTGGGACGAAATCTGCAAAACGCGTTATGGCGTGACGGACCCGAAACACCGTCGTTTCCGTTATGGCGTGCAGGTCAATTCACTTGGCCTGACCGAACAGCAACCCGAAAACAACGTCTATCGCATTTTGATCGAAATGCTGGCGGTAACCCTGTCCAAAAAGGCCCGCGCCCGCGCCGTGCAATTGCCTGCGTGGAACGAGGCGCTAGGCCTGCCCCGCCCGTGGGATCAGCAGTGGTCGATGCGCATGCAGCAGATCATGGCCTTTGAAACGGACTTGTTGGAATTCGACGATCTGTTTGACGGCAATCCAGCGGTGGACGCAAAAGTCGAAGTTCTGAAACAGGCCGCTCGGCAAGAGTTGGCCCAATTGGACGCCATGGGCGGCGCGATTGCCGCCATCGACTATATGAAAGCACAATTGGTCACCTCCAATGCCGAACGGCTTGGCCGGATTGAACGCGGGGAAACGGTGGTCGTGGGGGTAAACAAATATCAGGCCGGCGAACCCTCACCCCTGATGACCGGCGATGGCGGTATCATGGTTGTCGACCCTGGCGTCGAGCAGGACCAGATTGACCGGTTGGAAGACTGGCGCGCTTCACGGGATGCGGACAAGGTCAAGATGACCTTGGCCGAACTGCACCGTGCGGCCGCGTCGGGTGAAAACATCATGCCGGCCTCGATCGCTTGCGCGCGGGCTGGAGTGACCACCGGCGAATGGGCCGCACAAATGCGCGCTGTGCATGGCGAGTACCGCGGCCCGACGGGCGTGTCCGCATCGCAGTCCAACATGACCGAAGGACTCGATGACCTGCGCGACGCAGTGAACGCGGTCAGCGACCGGTTGGGTCGTCGCCTGAAATTCCTTGTTGGCAAACCGGGGCTTGATGGTCACTCGAACGGTGCAGAACAAATCGCAGTACGTGCCCGTGATTGCGGCATGGACATCGCTTACGAGGGCATCCGCCTGACACCAGAGGAACTCGTGCGTGCGGCGCGCGAGGAAGAGGCGCACGTGGTCGGCTTTTCGATCCTGTCCGGCAGCCATTTGCCCTTGGTCGAGGAAATGATGCGCCGCTTGCAGGCCGAAGGATTGGGGCACATCCCGGTCATTGTCGGCGGCATTATCCCAGACGAAGATGCAGAACGCCTGCGCGCCATGGGCGTAGCCCGAATCTATACCCCCAAGGATTTCGAATTGAACACGATCATGATGGACATAGTGACCCTGGCTGATCCGAAGGCGGTCGCTGCAGAATAGATCCCGCCTTGCAGCCATACGGTTTTACGTCTCAGTCTTTGCACTGTACGGAGCAGTTCGGTAATCCAGATCTCATTGGTTTACCCATTTGCCGTGCCATTTCCGCCACCCTTTCCAATCTGCATCACATCAATTTCCACTGGTAGTCGAAGAAATCTCGCCAAACGAGCAATCAACCGCCACTGACACAAACTGAAACACCAAGGCCATTGAATTTCTGAATAAAATCAAAAATACGATCTGGTACTATGAATAAATTTGGAGAAAGCCATGGCGATCAAACTCGACAAAATGAGCCGCAAAGAACTCGAAGCGCTGCGTGGCGATGTTGACAAAGCGATTGTCGATCTTCGCAAGAAAGAAAAACATGACGCCCTGATGGCCGCCCAAAAGGCAGCCGCAGAATTCGGCTTTTCGCTCGAAGAACTGACGTCCAAAAAAGCAAGTGGCAAAGCCGCAAAAGGCAGCAGTGCCGAGCCGAAATACATGAACCCCAAGAACCCGGCCCAGACATGGACCGGAAAAGGGCGTCAGCCCAATTGGTTCAAAGACGCCATTGCCAGCGGGAAAAACGCTGCCGATCTGTTGATCTGAACGCTGACGATGCGGGGCGGTGTTGCACCGCCCTCGTATCGTCCTGCCCTTTTGCGCTAACCTGCACCGACTCGCAATTGGATCGGAGCAGACATGACCGTACATATCGGTGCCAAACCCGGACAGATCGCCGAAACCGTGCTGATGCCCGGCGACCCATATCGTGCCAAATGGGCTGCCGAAACCTTTCTGGACAACGCAGAACTGGTCAACGAAGTGCGCGGGATGCTGGGCTTTACCGGCACTTGGCGCGGACATCGTGTGACCATTCAAGGGTCGGGCATGGGCATGCCTTCCCTGTCGATATATGCCAACGAGTTGATGTCGGAATACGGTGCGCAGACCCTGATCCGCATCGGCTCCTGCGGTGGGATGCAACCCCATGTGGGCATTCGCGACGTGATCATCGCGATGACGGCCAGCACCATCACCTCGCCATCCTCCGGCATTTTCCGCGAAGTGAACTATGCCCCTTGCGCTGACTTTGATCTGCTGGCCGCAGCCGTGAAAGCGGCACAGGCGAGGGGGACGAAGACCCATGTGGGCGGCATCTATTCTTCGGACGTGTTTTATGCCGAACGCCCTGACCTAGACGAACAGATGGTCCGACATGGAATCCTTGGGGTCGAGATGGAAGCGGCGGAGCTATACACTCTCGCGGCACGTCACGGGCGCCGGGCACTGGCCGTTCTGACCGTTAGTGACCACTTGCAAACGGGTGAGATGTTGCCAAGCGAGGATCGGGAACGCAGTTTCGGAGATATGGTGGAAATTGCGCTCGAAGCGGCATTTTCCTGATGTGCATTTTATTTATACGTTTAATTGCAATAATTTAAAACGTCTCACACCATTGCACCATCCGTAGACCCCTGTGCAGGGCACCGCGCGCTGGGGTCAGGGACACTGTACCCTTCGCCTTCAGGTTGCGCAGCGAGAGTTAAGACGAAGTTGAGCGTCCGTGCGTGCCGTCATACCCATTCGGCTGCGGGCTGGACCAGCCGTCAAGTGCGCCGGGGTGCGGAGCGAACACCTCGATCTTAAGCGGAAAGCAGGGTGCTGTGTCTGACGAATGCTCCGACCCGCAATCGCCACCCGGACACGCACTTAAACCCCCAAGCAAATCGATTTCGGCGAAAAAGTCGATGTGATCGCCAGGGCGCACAGGCGAGGCCTTCATGAAGTACTGACCTGTGTCTCGGGTGAACCCGGTGCACATGAACACGTTGAGGACGTCATGCACGTGGGGCTCTGCCTCGGTCAAAGACAGGCCGGTGTGATCGGCCAGAGCGCGTATGAGGTTCGAGTGACAGCATTGGTGGTAATGCCCGCCTTGCAGCAGATTTCCCGTATAGGGATCGCAGCGCGTGCCGATCACGTCGTGCACGGACCCGCCATATTCGTCGATGCCGTACCAGCCGAGGCTGTCATGGATCACTGTGGCCATCGGGCGCAAGAATGGCAGACTGGACCACATCCGTTCGCCGGTTGTGATATGCGTACCATGCAAGGCGCGGGTTTTGCCGGAATAGAAACGCTCGGTCAGGTCGTTTGCATTCCACAGGTTCAGATCGCCGACCTGCGGTCCTTCGACAGACGAGATGCGGAAGATGTGCCCAGCGGGGATCTCGAACGTGGCGGCCTCGCGGGGAGGTGCGATGGTTTCGGACAGTTTGATCATGCCTTCGCGCACGGTTGCATAGCGCGCCATGTCGGGTGTCGGCAGCGTGTCGGTAGGATAGCAGATCACGGGCGCAATCGCGCGGCGTGCATCGGCGTCGGGCGGGGGTACGGACATGGTGGTGCCTTTTATCAACCTTGGAACAGTCAGCCCGTTTGCGGCTTTTCAGGCAAGTCCAAATCACATGCCGGGCAGAGTGACGCATGGCGCATGACGATCATTATCCGGGCCTCAATGGGGTTGCGCCAAAAGTTCCACTTGCAATTCAACTCAGGCCTGCGACCCTGTCTGTGTTCAGATAGGAGAAAACGAAATGCGTTTGGTGTGTATGGTTGTGCTGCTTGGCGGGTTGACTGCGTGTGCGGCCGTCGAGGCTCCACCGGAGCCTAAACCCGAACCCCCCGCAATTCCGCTGTTTGAACCGGACAATCCGGGCCCCTGGTGCGGATATGCGTCGCGTCTTGCGGCGAACCCGGATGCGGACCCTGCACAAAAGTCGGCTGTCGCGGCCCTGGCGAGCGATCGGGGCTGTTAGGCCAGTTCGGGTTCATGTGAAGCGGACGCACATGCGACTACTGCCGAACGCGCCCCGGTTTGGCGCGTACCTCACATAAGTATCCACCATCTAAACAAAGGCCCCGTCAGAACGAGGCCTTTGTTTGTTTACGAGTTCCAAATCACACCGTCCGATCGACCATCATTTTCTTGATGTTGGCAATCGCCTCGGCCGGGTTCAGGCCCTTGGGGCACGTCTTGGCACAGTTCATGATCGTGTGACAACGGTAGAGCTTGAACGGATCCTCAAGGTCATCCAGACGCTCTCCCGTCGCCTCGTCCCGCGAATCGATGATCCAACGATAGGCGTGCAGCAGCGCCGCGGGCCCGAGATAGCGGTCGCCGTTCCACCAGTAAGACGGGCAGGACGTCGAGCAGCACGCGCACATCACGCATTCGTAAAGCCCGTCCAGCTTTTCGCGGTCCTCGACCGACTGGCGCCATTCCTTGGCGGGGCGGTTGGTCTTGGTTTCCAGCCACGGCATGATAGAGGCATGCTGGGCGTAAAAGTGCGTGAGGTCCGGGATCAGGTCCTTGACCACGGGCATATGCGGCAAGGGATAGATTTTGACGTCGCCTTTGACCTCGTCCATGCCGTAGATGCAGGCCAGCGTGTTGATCCCGTCGATGTTCATCGCACAGGATCCGCAGATCCCCTCGCGGCAGGAGCGTCGGAAGGTGAGCGTCGGGTCGATCTCGTTCTTGATCTTGATCAGGGCGTCGAGGATCATCGGCCCGCAGGTGTCCATGTCGACGAAATAGGTGTCGACCTGCGGGTTTTTGCCATCATCCGGGTTCCAGCGATAGATGCTGAACTTGCGCACGTTGGTTGCGCCCTCGGGCTTGGGCCATGTCTTGCCCGTCTGGATGCGGGAATTCTTGGGCAGTGTCAGTTGTACCATGATACTATCCTTTTTTGAAACAGATGGGGCGCAGTTGGCTGGTAACGGCGCGTGTTGTTCGGGTGTGTCGGCAGAGGATCATGGCGAAACGCACAGGCTGGTTCCATTGCTCATCACTCCGCCACGGCGGCTGCAGCCGGTATAAACCGCTGCATTTGTGTCAATCGGCGCAGCGGTCGCGGCAGCAACACATTCACCGAAACGGCGGTTTTCGCGGCGTGCGGTGATGCCGACGCCAATGGCACCGCCCGCGGCGGCAGCAGTATAGGGGTCACCAACGCCAAGGGTAAATCCGACAGCGGCGGCGACTGAACTGCCGATGCGCCGGTTGCGGATGCGCTTGCATTCAACCACGGCAGCCTCGGGGTTGGCGGGTGCCGCTGCGGCGGACACCACGCTGCCGCGTTTGCCGCCGAACTGCACAGCATAGGCATCCAGCAGGCAGTCGTTTACACGGGACGCGCCCGCCGCAGTTCCGCCCTGACCGGGGATCACGTGCGGCACACCGGGGCCGGTCGAGATGTTGTAGTTGCCCGGCGCACGAGTGTGGAGGGCGCAGCGTTGTGCTGCATCTTGCGCAGTATCCGCCAAGGCAAATGTCGAGGAAAAGGCAAGGGTGGCCGCAGCAGCCATAGTGATCCGCAAATGCATTGAGACGTTCAATCCTTGTGTTCGAATGGTGGTGGTCGTGCCCTTTTGGGCGCGGGTGGCAGCCCGACTAACCCGGCAGGGTTTGAAAAGTAGTGAACCGTACCGCATCCGTTCTGCCCCTATGCCCCAAGCGCGCGGACACCCGCGCTTGTTATGCATTGCTGGGTTTGCGGGCGTTCGATCACCGTGCGTACAAGTGCAGCGGTTGTGTCAGACACCCCGACCACAGCGTCGCGGGCGAATTGACCGATTTCATTGGCATTGGAATTGTCGATCACGCAATCGGTGAACGGTGTGATCAACTGCTTGGGGACCGCTGGAAAGCGGGTGACGACAGCTTCGTTCACCGCGAGCTTTGCGCTGCGTCGCGCTGCGTCATCGACCGCTTGTGTAGCCTGTTCACAGGCTACAAGTGCCAGAACGGCCGGAAACAAAAATAGTCTGGTCATGATGGCAACCTTACCTGCGCCGAGGCCGTTCCAAGCAGATTTGAAAGCCGTTCGGCATCCTGCGGGAAAATGTCTGCGAGACGCAGCATGAAATCAAGATCGCGCGCGGCCGTCCAGATCAGCAACTGATATTCGAGGTCTTCGGCCATTTGCGCACTGCGCTGGGTCGGGGCCAGATCCGCTACGCTGGCCTTTTTGCCCTGAAAGGACGACCCACCTCCATAGCGCTGCACCTGCCCAAGGCTCAGATCACGGCCCGGCAATCCAAGTCGATCAAGCGCGGAAGCCCGATAGGCTTCGTCACTGACCCAGTCATCGTAGCAAAGCGGGACAACATCGCCGTCCTGCACCCGGACCAGCATGTCACCGTAGGTGCGCAGCGACTGCATCATCACGCGCATGCGTTCGATCGGCCCATAGCCAGGGTTTCCTTGTATCTTGCGCAACAGCGACGCCGCCCAATGCAAAAAGCTGCGATAGATGATCACACACATCTCCGGTGCCTCGAACAGTGGGCTTTGGTCGGCGGACGGCATTGAGTCTTCGTAGCTGACGACGACGAAGGGGTCATCGCCTGCGGTCCGCACCTTGGCGCGCGGTGTTGGACGATCTACTTCTTTTCCGTTCCGATAAACGGACAGGCCACGCGCCGTTCTCAGTGGATTACCAGTCTGCCGGCAGTTGTTCAGGAACAACCCCCGACCGCCTGCCGCATTGCGGATCATCCAGTCGATCAGCGCGTGATTGCCTGACCGGCGCATGCCGTAGACACGCAACACGTGACCGGGTTCAAGTGCCACAACCGGCGCCGTTGCCTTTGGATGCATCTGCTTGAGATTATCCATGGCCGATGCCGCCGGTACAGCTTGAGATATGCGCGCCTGTGGAGGCCATTCAAACATCAAGCGCCGCTTGCAGGTCGGCCATCGCCTCTTCTTCGGTTACCGCGACATTGTCCATGAATACCGCTTCCTGCACAAAGCCCTTGCCGATGGTACCGTTACCCGGGTCGGCATCAGACACGATGTGCAGCGTTGCAAGCCGCGTCACCTTGCCGGAATAGGATTTTGGCGCACCATTCGTGTCACGCCAGTCGATACGCACTCGCTCCCCCACGCTCAGCGGGTTTGGAGCGGCAGTGAATTTCAGCAGTGGGTTGCTCGCATCAGCGGTGTAGAACGCGCGCCAGTATTCAATCCTTGGTGCCATGTTCGCGATCTCCTGCCGCAGTATGTCCAATTGGGCATTCATTTGGTTCAGCACGTCGGCGCGCACGGCGGAATCCATGCCTGCCGCCTGCCCTTTCATTTCGCGGTGCCACATGTCCATCGCTTCGGAATGGTGCCATGCAACGGCGATGCGCCCATAGCGCATCGGTGACCAGAAAGTTTCGAAACGCGACATCAGTACACGCGCGCTTTCGGCGCGATTTTCTTCAGATCGATACCGCCGTCGTTGTGGCTGGTCAGCGGGTTCAGGTGAACCCCGCGGAAACCAAGCGACGCTTCGTTGCCCTTGAACCACACGAGGCTGTGCTTGCGCCAGTTTTCGTCGTCGCGGTTCGGGTAATCCTCGTGCGCGTGCGCGCCCCGGCTTTCCTTGCGCGCCGCCGCTGCCGTGATCGTGGCCACGGCGTTGGGCATGAGGTTCGTCAGCTCAAGCGTTTCCATCAGGTCAGAATTCCAGACCAGCGACGTGTCCGTCACCTTGAGATCGCTCTGCTTGGAGGATACTTCCTCCATCTTTTTCTGCCCTTCGGCCAATGTCTTGTCTGTGCGGAAGACGGCGGCGTCCTGTTGCATCGTCTTCTGCATCTCAAGGCGCAACTCGGCCGTGGGTACGTGGCCCTTGGCATAGCGCAATCCGTCAAAGCGGGAGAACGCGGCCTCGACCGAGCGTTTGTTGGGCGTGGGCACCGGGGCGGCGGGGTCGACGACATCCTTGGCGCGGATCGCGGCGGCGCGACCGAACACCACAAGGTCGATCAGTGAATTCGAGCCGAGGCGGTTCGCACCGTGAACACTTGCACAGCCCGCTTCGCCCACAGCCATCAGGCCGGGAGACACGTTGTCGGGCTTGTCCTTGGTCGGGGCCAGCACCTCGCCCCAATAGTTCGTGGGGATGCCGCCCATGTTGTAGTGCACCGTGGGCAGGACTGGGATCGGTTCCTTGGTCAGGTCGACACCGGCAAAGATGCGGGCACTTTCGCTGATGCCCGGCAGGCGCAGGTCCAAGGTTTCCTTGGGCAGGTGGTTGAGGTGCAGGTGTATGTGATCCTTGTTCTCGCCCACGCCGCGGCCTTCGCGGATTTCCATGGTCATGCAGCGGCTGACCACGTCGCGGGATGCGAGATCCTTGTAGGTCGGCGC
>CAYGPT010000031.1:0-38097 GCA_964351755.1 uncultured Rhodobacterales bacterium
GTGCGGTTTGTTACGTTCAAACTTTGCCTTTGCCATCTTGTCAGACGCCCTTTTTCATTCTGTGGGCCACCGGCCCGGATTCACTCCGCGCGGCATGTATTGTGATTACGCCTTGAAATCAAGGACCCAGAGCGAAGGCATGTCGCAAGATCGCATGCAGCCCATTCCACCGATCGCATGCAGAACGACCTGAACGGGTCGCAGGGCCATACGACAAGGATCTTGTCCTAGGTTCCGACGTCCTCATCGGGACCGAAGAGGGCAAGCCGTACCGTATTGGCAAAGCCATTCACTGTGCCGCGATAATCCTTGTCGACCGTACGCGTCGTGGCAAGGCCAAGAACCCAGGCGCCACGAAAGTTTTCAGTATTCCCGGTCAGACGTGTCGGCGGAACAACCACTGCTCCTGTGCCGACTTCGGTCACAGAAATCACGCCTGTCGCCGTGCTTGTGCCCGCCGCGACCCGTTCGATGGGCGGTGAGAGCCGCAAAGTCTCCATGGTGACGTTGACCATGACGGGCCTCCCGTTCGGATCACTTTCCGACGCAAGCGCGGCGTTGATCGCAGCCGTCAGATCGGCATCAAGCTGTTCGCGAGTGACGGTCGATGTGCGTCCTTCGACAGCCACAGCCATTCCAGCAGTCTCGACAGATACGGACCGCACATTGAGGGCAGAGGCGTCCCCTTCGGTACGGATCGAAGGCACTTCGCACGCGGCAAGCGTGCAGAATGCAAGCCCTGCCAGCACCATCCGAAGGGCGCGGCCAAAACGCCCGCCCACATTTGTGTCCAAGGTCATGGGGACGTCACGCATCGGGGTCATCCTTTTTTGGATTGGATCAGTTCGTGGCGACTGGTGCCGCAGGGGTGTCCGGCCTAAACCAGCCATTTTCGTTGTTCTGGCGGACCAGATACCGTTCGACCGCTTTGGCCGCGTTCTGGCTCAGTTCTTTCAGCTGCTCTTCAGCGCTCATCGTATAGCCTGTACCAATGATAGGTGCCGTGCCGAATGTTTCCAGTACGGTGATCTGTTCTGGCTTTTCGTTTAGCTTTCTGTTCGCAGCGTCGTCATAGACCGTGACATTGAGGATCAGCGCGGATTTTGGGGCCAGTACCAGCGGAATGCCCGGCTGGGCCAGCACGTAGCCTTCGACCGAAATGCCGAAATGATAAATGCTGGCACCATCATAGCGTCCGAACCGTTCCGCCATGGCGTCGCGCACCGCCGCGCTCAGTTGCTCTTCGCTGGCCTTGCGGCTCAGCGGTCCGCGCTGTGCCTTGCTGGCGATGACGATGTTGTGGACAAGCCGGAAATCGCCAAGTGGCACAGGCGCATCCTGCAGGTCCGCACTGCTGCTGCACGCAGTCACCAGCGCAATCATCACCATGCCAAGAACCAAACGCATCATCACTGCACTCCCCTATCAGTCTCAGCGCGGGATAGCGCAGGCAAGCGGCCAGCGCAATTGCACAGGTCGGTTGTCGACTTATATGTACTTCAAGCACAGGAGAGCATGATGCCCGATACCGCCCTGCCACAGCGCCAGCCGGTGCGCGTTCCACTGGTCAACGAACCATGGGGCATCTGGAAAAGCCTTGCGATGGCGCGCAAGAACGTACTGAGCATCATTCCCGAAATCGCCACGACGCAACCGATGGTCTCGGGCCGGACCGGCAAGCGATGGCATATGGTCATGGACCCCACCGCCATCCGCGAGATGCTGCTGGACAAGCTGGATGACTACCCGAAATCGTTGGTGACCAAAAACCTGCTCAAACCTGCCATCGGAGAGTCGCTGTTCATCGCCGAAGGGGCGAATTGGCGCTGGCAACGGCGCACTGCGGCCCCCGTGTTTTCGCATCGCAATGTGATGAACCTGGCCCCCATCATGACCGCCGCCGCAACACGCGCGACGGAACGGGTGGCCGCCGCCGGACCCAAAGCCGTCAACTTTCTGGACGAGATGGTCACGACCACCTTTGATGTCATCGCCGATGTGACCTTTTCCGGGGGCGACGCATTTGATCGCGATGCGGTGCACAATGCCATCGACGACTACATTTCCGAGGCGGGCAAGATTTCCCTGTTCGACATACTGGGTGCGCCCGATTGGGTGCCCCGCCCCGGGCGGGTCGTGTCAGGCAAGGCGATGCGCGACATGAAATCCGTTGCCGACCGCGCCATCGAGGAACGGGCAGAGCGCGGTCAAGGCGATGTACCTGATCTGCTCGACCTGCTGCTGGCGGGTGAGGACCCCAAGTCTGGACGCAAGATGAACACCGCCGAGATGCGGGACAACTTGTTGACCTTTATTGTTGCGGGTCACGAAACCACGGCACTCACCTTGGCTTGGTCCATGTACCTTGTCGCCTTCGATCAGGACATTCAGGAGGCTGCCCGTTCCGAAGCCCAAGCCGTTCTGCAAGGCCGCGCCGCGACCGGAGACGATGTCGAACACCTGCCCCTGATCCGCCAGATCATCGATGAGGCACTGCGCCTTTACCCCCCAGCTGGCATCGTGTCTCGCACCGCCATGGCCGACGACGTTCTGTGCGGGCGCGAAATCCGCAAAGGCGATACAGTGATGTTGCCGATCTATGCGCTACACCGCTCGAAACTGCTGTGGGACGATCCGGATGCGTTCCGACCTGCCCGCTTTGCCGACCGCAAGGCGGTGGATCGCTATGCCTATCTACCCTTTGGCGACGGTCCGCGCATCTGTATCGGGGCCTCGTTCGCGCTGCAAGAAGCGGTGATCATCCTTGCCACGATGTTGTCCCGTTTCAAGGTCAAGCCAGTGCCGGGGCGGGACCCGGACCCAGTGATGATCCTGACCCTGCGCCCGAATGGTGGTGTTTGGCTGACGGCAGAACCCGCCTAGTCGTCGCAGATATCCTGCAAATCCGCCCATTGCGCATCAGTCAGGATCGGGGTGGTGCGGCCCTGCGATTGGGCGAATTCGCGTGCAGCGGAAGCCCTGTCGATGGTTTCAGGATGGCTGGACAGATAGACGGGCAGGTCAGGCAATGTGCGTTCGACGCCGGCAAGACTGTCAAAGAATGTCGCCAGCGCCTCTGCATCCGTTTGGGACGCTTCCAGCATGTTCAGCGCAAAAACATCTGCCGCCGCTTCCGCCTCGCGGGTATAAGAGGCGTTGAGCGTGTATTCGGCGACCACCACCACGGCAGAGCCACCGGCAAAATCCCCCAGCACCAGCGCCAAAAGGCCCGCCGACCCAGCGGCACGCAAAGCGTTGCGGGTCGTATCGCGCGCCTCGACATGGCCGATTTCGTGGGCGAGGACGGCCGCGACTTCGTCCGGGGTCTTGGCCTTTTCGATCAGGCCGCGCATGATCACGATCTGCCCGCCGGGGGCGGCAAAGGCGTTTATCATCTTGTGGTCGAACACGCCGATGCTGAGGTCGTAGTTGAGCTCCGCAGCCGAGGTCAGACGATCCGTCATAGCCCCAAGTGCGGCGACCCCGTCGGGGTTGGTGCAGGCCAACCCACCAATGGTCTTACTACCCAGAAACCGCTCCATCTGGTTTACGACGGTCTTGCCATAGGCCACTTCGCGCTCGATAGGGATCAGGATGGCGAGGGTGCTGGCAAGAGCCGGAAGGATAACAAAGATCATGAGAGCGACGGCGCCCACGGCCAGCCCGATTCGAGTCACGACCTTGCGGCCCGTTCCTGCAGCGACATCGCGGCGTTTCAGGTCTGGGCATAGCCGGGTCAGGATGCTGATCATATCCGCATCATCCAACGTCAGGCGCGCGGTGCGGATCAGCGCACTGTCCAGTGACGCATCCGCGCGCAAGGACAGGACGAGCTGATCGTCACGCGCATGGTCCGACAGTGCCCGGACCGCATCCAGCGGCCAGTATTGCGAACCCATTGGCAGGTCCGGGTGCGTCAACCGCAGCGTCTCAGCGGAGGTATCCACGGCCAGTTCCACCTCAAGCCGCTGGCCGCTTTCGCCATCAAAGAAGCGGCCCGTCGCCATCATCAGATGGCACCACCCACGTCAAGCGCATCTGCAAAGCCTTCGGCATCCGCACCAGCATCCGCGGCGCGCTGTTGAATGGTGTCGAGGTGGTCCGCGTTGTGGACGGTGACATTGTTGACAGCATGCTCAATGATCGGCTGGGTGATCATCACAATGCTCAGGCCACCGGCCACCATCAACGCCGCGATATACAGCACCGCATTGACAACCAATGCCACTGCAGAGGGCGCAGCACCAGGTTGGGACAGTTCGCCGCCAACAAACACCTCCATGCTGGACGCGAAGATGGCACCGATGACCCCGAAAATGACGGCCAAAAGAATGCCGATGATAATCGTGCCAAAGATCAGGATGGACACGACACGCCTTGTTTCAAGCCTCGCGTCGAACGTCACCTGATTGTCCAGTACCTTGTTACGGGTAAGGTAGTTGAAAGCAAAGACGCGGTAGTAGATCAGCCCGATCAGCAGCCAGATATAACCGACAACTCCGGCAATCACACCCAGCACAGCAGCCCCCATCAATGCGGCGACAATGCCACCAACAATGAGGATCCCAAGCCCGATGAACACATGCTTCATGCCCGCATACAGATCCTGCCAGCGGCCAGTCTGTTCAAATTTGGCGTCCCCATACCAACTGCGATCCGCCATGTATTTTTCGAGCCGGAAGGTGACCAGCGGGTTCAGCAGGCCAATCGTCAGCGCATTCAACAGATAGTAGCCCAGCGCGCGGCCCGCATAGCCCCAAGCGCCGTTTTCCATCCCAAAGCGGATACCGCGCCAGCGCGACCGCGCCATCTTGTAGCGCCGCGCACGGTACTGCGCAAACAACAGCAGCGGCAAAACCGCAAGCAACGTGATGTAGATAGCCCCGATCTGTGCCAGTGCCTGCGCCTGCGTCGTGGGTTCCGTGAACAGGTTCAGGCCAAAGAAGAACAAGGCCATCTGCACGATGCCCAGGTAGATCGCAAGGATCACGATGGCGACCAGAAAGCCGAGGAATTTCTCAAGCCCCGTACCTGTATATTCAAAGCTGTCGTCGTCGCCGGTGGTTGCAGACCAGATATATTTACGGATGCGCGTCTTGGCCCAAAAACGATAGATGCCAACGGTGATCAGCGTCAAAAGTGAGGTGATAAGGTAAAGGCGGAAAAGCGGTGCGCCCTTGCCGAAATAGCGGCCTTGAATCTGTGTACTCATGATTACTCTTTCCTCACTGTCGATGCCGGTTTGAACGGCTGCCTGCATTTCCTCGGCCGGACCCTAGCGTCAGTTGAACCGGTTGTCTCGGGGAAATCCGCGTGGGGCCATGCGACCCGACCCCGCACGTTTGCCGCGCCATTCGGTCAGTTCGGTTTCGGTGCGGGTGCGCCCGGCTGGATCGCTCCAGCTTAGGCCTTCTGACACGTTGAATGTTGTCGCGTCGCTAAGGCCTCCGTCCTTGTACCTCTGGAGCCGCACTCCTTTACCGCGCGCCATCTCGGGCAACTCGTCAAGGCCAAAGACCAGCACTTTGCGGTTTTCGCCGACAACGGCGACGCTGTCGCCGTTGACTGGCTTGCATACGGCCACGGCGACGTCACCGCGTACGTTCAACACCTGTTTGCCGCTGCGGGTCTGGGCGATCACCTCGTCCTCGGGAACGATGAACCCGTCGCCAGCACTTGAGGCGATAAGCAGTTTGCGACCCGGCTTGTGAATCAGGATCGCGTGTATCCGTGCCTCGTTCGGCAGATCCACCATCAGGCGCAAGGGTTCGCCCATGCCGCGCCCGCCCGGCAGGTTCGAGGCTGACAGTGTGTAGAACCGGCCATTGCTGCCCACCACCACCAGCCGGTCAGTGGTTTCTGCATGGAAGGTGAAACGGGGGCCATCGCCATCCTTGAACTTCAATTCTCTGGTCAGGTCGATATGGCCGGTCATCGCACGGATCCAGCCCATCTGCGAACAGACAACGGTGATCGGTTCGCGGTCGATCATCGCCTCCAGCGGCACATCCTCGATCGCGCCCGCCTCGGCAAAGGTTGTGCGGCGCGCGCCACCTTCCCAGTCCTTACCGAATTGCTTTTTGGTGGACTTCAACTGATCCGCGATGGCGTCCCATTGCAGGTCCTCGCTTTCCAGCAAGTCCTCAAGCCCTGCACGTTCTTCCATCAGGGCGGACTGTTCACGCAGCAACTCGACCTCTTCCAGACGGCGCAAAGAACGCAGGCGCATGTTGAGGATCGCTTCGGCCTGTACGTCGCTCAACTCGCCATCGCTATGACCGGGGCCGACATAATCGGCTTCGTTCATCGCGCGGGGGTGGTCCAGCGACCAGTCCTCGCGCATCAGGGCCGCCTTGGGGTCCTCGTCATAGCGGATGATGTCGATCACGCGGTCGAGGTTCAGAAATGCGACGATCAGCCCTTCGAGCACTTCTAGACGGTGGTCGATCTTTTCCATCCGGTGTGTGCTGCGGCGCACCAGCACCTCGCGGCGGAAATCGAGGAAGGCGCGCAGCACCTCCTTGAGCGAACAAACCTTGGGCGTCACGCCGTCGATCAGCACGTTCAGGTTCAGCGAAAACCGTACTTCAAGATCGCAATTGCGATAGAGCATCCCCATCAGCACATCCGGATCCACGTTCTTGGACCGGGGTTCGAGAATCAGGCGGATGTCGTCGGCGGATTCGTCACGCACATCACCCAGGATGGGAATCTTCTTGGTCTGGATCAGTTCCGCAAGCTTTTCGATCAGCTTGGATTTCTGGACCTGATAGGGGATTTCGGTGACGACGATCTGCCACTGCCCCCTCCCGAGATCCTCGACCTCGTACCGGCAGCGCAGGCGGAAACCACCCTTGCCCGTGCGATAGGCCATGGCGATCTGGTCGGCGGGTTCGACGATGATTCCGCCTGTCGGAAAATCGGGGCCGGGCACGTAGTTCAGCAACGTGTCGTCGCGCGCATCCGGCGTCTTGATCAGATGCAGGCAAGCATCGCACAGCTCGGCGATGTTGTGGGGCGGGATGTTGGTGGCCATTCCCACCGCGATGCCGCTTGAGCCATTGGCCAAAAGGTTCGGAAACTGGGCGGGCAGCACGACGGGTTCGGTCAGGGTCCCGTCATAATTGTCACGAAAATCAACGGCGTTCTCGTTCAGCCCCTCAAGCAACGCCTCGGCCACTGCCGTCATCCGCGCCTCGGTATAGCGGGACGCGGCGGGGTTATCGCCGTCGATATTGCCGAAATTGCCCTGTCCGTCGACCAGCGGGTAACGAACGTTGAAATCCTGCGCCAGTCGCGCCATCGCGTCATAAATCGCAGCATCGCCATGCGGGTGATAGTTGCCCATCACATCACCGGAAATCTTGGCCGACTTGCGGAATCCGCCGGTCGAAGACAGGCGTAGTTCCCGCATCGCGAACAGAATGCGGCGATGCACCGGTTTCAGCCCGTCGCGCGCATCAGGCAAGGCGCGGTGCATGATCGTGGACAGCGCATAGGTCAGATAGCGATCGCCCAGCGCACGGCGCAGCGGTTCGGAAAGGTCCATGTTGGGGGCGTCGGCCTGATCTGACATAGATGCTGTGTAACGGGCACAGTTTGAACGGACAAGCGTTCAACTGAACTTACGTGGCACCGGGAACGAATGCGCCGCCCGTGAAGTTGCCTTGACACAACAATGCCGTGCAACGGGGAAAGTTTTCGGCTTTTTACCAGTGCCGGGAATCGACACATCTGTTATGAAAGATTTGCCATCAAAAAAGCTGCTTGGGATGGCACAACAGGGTATGTTTGGGGGGATGTCCGTTTTGACGCGCTTTATCTTGGTCACGTTCGCCTTTTTGGCATTTGCTTTTTATCAAATGAGCGGTGGCGCGGATTTTGACGCGCAGGAAACCCTTTTGGCGCGGGTCGACGCGCCTGTCGCTGTCGAAACCGAAAAACTTGACCCGGTAGCCCAAGCGCAAGTCGCGCCTGTCATCCCTGAAAATGTAACCCGCGTCGCACTCAGCCTCACGTCGGTCAACGATGTCCTGCGTCCGACCAATCTGCGCACGCGGCAAGCCAAGCGAATCCAAGCGCCCGAAACCCCCGAAGCGGTGAGCGAAGAAGAGCCTGTGATCATCCTGCCCAGTCTGATCGTGGACAGCTCTGCGATCACCCCCGTCCTGTTCGGTAGTCAGGCGCGGGAGGCTGAGGAACAAGCCCAACCCGTACCCGTTCCCACTGGCGGCTTCGCCGTCCGCGCCGTCATCGGGAACAGCGTGAATGTGCGCGGCGGTCCTGGAACGGGATACTCTGTCGTCAACCGGTTGACCCGCGGTGACAAGGTCGAAATCCTCCAAAACCCCGGCGACGGCTGGGTCCAACTGCGCCCCGTCGGCGGTGGAACGGTGGGCTGGATGGCAGAATTCCTGCTCAGCGAAGGCTGATCGAACCGCCAGCAGTTGAATCGTGCGACCAAGCAGGGCTATGTCTCGCCCCTGACCATTTGGGGTGTTGCGCATGGACCGGAAATCAATTCTCATCACCGGATGTTCATCAGGCATCGGCTATGCAGCGGCCCATGGGTTGCGCGATGCCGGTTGGCGCGTCTTTGCCGCGTGCCGCAAGTCCGAGGATTGCGCGCGACTGATCAGCGCAGGCTTTGAAAGCCCGCGCATCGACTACGCCGACACCGCGACAATCGCCGCTGGTGTGGCCGAAGTTCTGGAAGCAACGGGCGGGCAACTGCACGCCCTGTTCAACAATGGCGCGTTCGGCACGCCCGGCGCGGTCGAGGATCTGCCGACAGACGCCCTGCGCGCCATTTTCGAAGCCAATTTCTTTGGCTGGCACGATTTGACCCGCCGCGTGATCCCGGTAATGCGCGCCCAAGGGCACGGGCGGATTGTGCAATGTTCCTCGGTTCTTGGCTTCGTGACGATGCCGTGGCGGGCGGCCTATAACAGCACCAAATTCGCGCTTGAGGGTCTGACGGATACGATGCGCATCGAAATGCGCGACACGCCGATCCATATCATTCTGATCGAACCGGGGCCGGTGACCAGCCGCATCCGGGCCAATTCGATCCCGCATTTCGAACGCTGGATCGATTGGGAATCCTCGCCCCGCGCCGAACAATACCGCGTGCGTCTGCGCAAGCGGCTGTACGAAGACAGCGGCCCCGACCGTTTTGAACTGCCCGCCGAAGCGGTGGTTAAGAAACTGCGCCACGCGCTGGAATCACCACGCCCGCGCCCGCGATATTTCGTGACCACGCCCACCTATGTCATGGCCACGCTGCGCAGGCTGTTGCCCACGCGCGCACTGGATTGGGTATTGTCCAAGGCGTGACAGAACGACATGTTCGCTTTTGCCGCAGGGGCGGCTACATCACCCGGACAAGCAAAAGGACCCAAATATATGTCACAGGACCCGTTTTTCATTCTGATCGTGCTGGCCTGCCTTGCGGTCGTTGTGGTGCTGATGCTGGGCCTTGGTGGCTTTGCAAAGGGGTCGGGCTGGGCGCAGAAGAATTCGAACAAGCTGATGCGATACCGGATCGGGGCGCAATTCGTGGCCGTGGTGCTGATCGTGCTCTACGTCCTGTTGCGCCAGACCGGAGGAGAATAAACCATGGTTGTTCTGAACAAGATTTACACAAAGACCGGTGATCACGGGGAAACTGCCCTTGGGAACGGCGCGCGCGTGGCCAAACACGCGATGCGGGTGACGGCCTACGGCACCTCGGACGAACTCAACTGCTTTGTCGGCGTCGCCCGACTTGAAGCGACAGGCGATGTGGATACCGCCCTTGGGCGCATCCAGAACGATCTGTTCGATCTGGGCGCGGACCTGTGCCGTCCGGATATGGAAAGGGACGCGGACGCCGAATACCCGCCCCTGCGCATGACCGAGGCTCAAGTGACCCGGCTGGAGTCGGAAATCGACGCGATGAACGCAGCACTTGAACCGTTGCGCAGCTTTATTCTGCCCGGTGGATCCGCCCTTTCCGCGCATTTGCATGTCTGCCGCACCGTCGCACGGCGCGCCGAACGGCTGAGTGTCGAACTGGCGACGATGGAGGCAGTGAACGCGGCGGCTGTCAAATACCTCAATCGACTGAGCGATTGGTTTTTCGTGGCTGCGCGGATCGCCAACAATGGCGGCAAGGATGATGTTCTGTGGATTCCGGGTGCGAACCGCGATTAGAGGCAACCGTTTGAAAGTCAGGATATTCCGGCGTTTCCGCCCTGTTTGGAACCTTTCGCTGCGAAAGGACATCAAACGCGGCGTCGCAGACATGTGACGTGACGATTTAGACCTGTTTCCGCAGCGACGGGTTGGGTAAACCGGACGGGACCAACTATGTCGCTTGTCCAAGGACGAGTCGTAATTTTTGAAGAGAGGAACGCTCATGAAGGTGCTTGTGCCCGTCAAACGCGTGATTGACTACAACGTGAAAGTGCGCGTCAAAGCGGACGGATCGGGTGTCGATCTCGCCAATGTAAAAATGTCGATGAACCCGTTCGACGAGATTGCCGTCGAACAGGCGATCCGCCTCAAAGAGGCTGGTCAGGCCGAGGAGATCATCGCCGTGTCCGTCGGCGTCAAGCAGGCGCAGGAAACCCTGCGCACAGCGCTGGCCATGGGTGCGGACCGCGCCATTCTGGTCATCGCCGCTGACGACGTGCACACCGACATCGAGCCGCTGACAGTTGCCAAGATCCTAAAAGGCGTGATCGACGAAGAACAGCCCGGCCTCGTGCTGTGCGGCAAGCAGGCGATCGACAACGACATGAACGCGACGGGCCAGATGCTCGCTGCGCTGATGGGCTGGAGCCAGGCCACCTTCGCCTCCAAGGTCGAGATCGAAGGCGACAAGGCCAAGGTCACACGCGAAGTGGACGGCGGCTTGCAAACCATCGAAGTGACCATGCCAACGGTCATCACCGTGGATTTGCGTCTGAACGAACCCCGCTATGCGTCGCTGCCCAACATCATGAAGGCAAAGAAAAAGCCGCTGGATGAAAAGACGGCTGCCGACTACGGCGTCGACGCGACACCCCGGCTGGAAATCGTGAAAACGACAGAGCCTGAGGCACGCGCGGCAGGGATCAAGGTGGGTTCGGTGGACGAACTCGTGGCGAAACTCAAAGAAGCGGGGGCGGTGTAATGGCTGTACTACTTCTGGCAGAAATCAATGACGGTGAACTGGCGATGGACGCCACGGCCAAGGCCGTAACCGCATGCGCCGCACTTGGCGATGTGACTGTACTTGCAGCAGGCGCGACCTGCGCCGATGCCGCCAAAGAGGCCGCAACGATCACAGGCGTGTCCAAGGTGCTGTGCGCCGAAGACGCGCTCTACGGTAAACGCCTTGCGGAGCCCGTGGCCGACCTGATCGTGTCACTCGCCGGTGACTACGAACATATCGTGGCCCCTGCGACGACAGACGCCAAGAATGTCATGCCTCGCGTGGCGGCCCTGCTGGACGCAATGGTGATTTCCGATGCGACCGCCGTGATCGACGCCAATACGTTCGAACGGCCCATATACGCAGGCAACGCGATCCAGACGGTCAAATCGAGCGACGGCAAAAAAGTCATCACTTTCCGCACATCGACCTTTGATGCGGCCCCCACGGGCGGCTCGGCATCAGTCGAAAACATAGGTGCGGCAGCGAACCCGGGCCTGTCGTCCTGGGTCGAGGACAAGGTTGCAGCAAGCGACCGGCCCGAACTGACATCGGCTGGTGTCGTCGTATCCGGCGGGCGCGGTGTGGGGTCCGAAGATGACTTTGCGCTTATCGAAAAACTGGCGGACAAGCTGGGCGCAGCCGTGGGTGCGTCACGTGCTGCGGTCGATTCTGGCTATGCCCCGAACGACTGGCAAGTCGGTCAAACCGGCAAGGTTGTAGCCCCCGATCTTTATGTCGCCGTCGGCATCTCGGGCGCAATCCAACACCTTGCGGGTATGAAAGACAGCAAGATCATCGTGGCCATCAACAAGGACGAAGAAGCGCCAATCTTTCAGGTGGCCGATTACGGACTGGTCGCTGACCTGTTCACAGCCGTGCCCGAGTTGATCGAAAAGCTCTGATCGTCGAGCAGACGTCGACAAAAGGCCCGCTGCAGCGATGCGGCGGGCCTTTTGCATCCTACATCACCGCGCGCAACGCGGGGGCAAGGATCGCCGCAATCTGCTCGTGCATTCTTGGCCCCAACATCATACGCGCAGCGGGGGCTTCCAGTTCCGAGTGGACCATGCCCCCAGTGCCTTCCGACTTGACCTCGTCAGTGGCGACGGCTTCGACATAACTTGTGGCAAAGGGTTTCACCGCTTCGATCATCGCATTGGTGATAAAGGCGGGATCAGCGTCAATATCGTCCCCGATGTCGTCCGGTGCATGCGCACTGGCCCACAGCAGAATCGATTTTCCCGGAATTTGGCTGAGGACCAGACGCATGCGGGCAACCCATGCGGTGCGCAACTCTTCCAGCACCGGCTCGAACCGGTCAGGCGACGTGGTCGCAAGCCGTTTCAGCATGTGGTTGGTAAAGTTGAACTCGGCAAAGTCCACATCGCGGAAGATGGCGCGCAACAGCGGCGACGCCTCGACAAAGCGGTCGTTGCGGCGCGGATGCACCCGGTAAAACCGATTGGACATGTTGCGCGGGCTTGTGATCTGCAAAACCGTCGCCTTGGCTTTCGAGGTTATATCACGCAGGAAAGGGTCCGTCGCAAAGACATCCACCCCCCCGTTGACGCTGCCGAAATTCACACAGGTCACGCCAAGATCATCCTCGACACAGTCGGGAAACGGTTTGGGGATGAATTTCCCGTATGTGGTCGTGCCGCCAAAAAAGGCGATGAATGGCGCGTCCAATGACCTTCGCGGCCCGCGGAACAACACCTTGGAATTGCCGTATCTGCACGGCAAGTAGTCGAGCCCCCCCGGACTCAATGCTTCAAAGCTCATATTACCCACTCTCTTGTATTACCCGCTGTCAAATTCGCACGTCGGGCTTGCCATAACCCTAATGAAAAATGACCATTTTGGGGCGCTGGCGCCACGCGGTCGGGCAGAGGTCCGGTTGGCCTTGCCCCTGCCCGCGCGCTGCCCCTATTGTGCAGCGGCTGTGATAGGGGCGAACATGGATATCAAGACCGTTGGAATCGTAGGTGCCGGGCAAATGGGCAATGGCATAGCGCATGTGATGTCGCTGGCGGGGTACGATGTGATACTGAACGACATCTCGGGTGACACCCTGAAAGCTGCGCTTGAAACGATTGATCATAACCTCGAACGGCAAGTCAGCCGCGAAAAGATCAGTGCGGATGAAAAAGCAACGGCGATGAGTCGGATCACGACCACCCAAACACTGAGTGAGCTTGGCCAGAGCGATCTCATCATCGAAGCGGCAACCGAACGCGAAACGGTGAAACAGGCGATTTTCGAGGACCTGCTGCCGCATCTGAAATCCGACACGATCCTGACCTCGAACACGTCCTCGATTTCGATTACGCGGCTGGCGAGCCGCACGGACCGCCCCGAGAAATTCATGGGATTCCATTTCATGAACCCGGTGCCCGTGATGCAACTGGTGGAACTGATCCGCGGCATCGCGACAGACGCGGAAACGTTTCAAGCGTGCAAGGCCGTCGTGGACAAGCTGGGCAAGACGGCGGCCACCGCCGAAGACTTCCCCGCCTTTATCGTCAACCGCATCCTGATGCCGATGATCAACGAGGCCGTCTACACGCTGTACGAAGGTGTCGGGTCGGTGGCGTCGATCGATTCCTCGCTCAAGCTTGGGGCGAACCATCCGATGGGGCCGCTGGAACTGGCGGATTTCATCGGTCTGGACACGTGTCTTGCGATCATGAACGTGCTGCATGACGGGCTGGCGGACACCAAATACCGCCCCTGCCCGCTGCTGACCAAATATGTCGAGGCCGGTTGGCTGGGACGCAAGACCCAACGCGGTTTTTACGACTATCGTGGGGAAACGCCGGTGCCGACCCGCTGACCTAAGGCTTGAGCGATAGCGTGTGTTCGCGCAGCCACGCCATAAAGCCGCGCGGGTCGCCGCTCCACTTGTCCACGTCTTCCTGCGGCAAGGGGTGTCCGACGATGGGGCCTTGCGGTTTGTTCAGCGAATGCACAATCTCGTGCAGCAACAGACCCTGACGCAGCATGGGAGAGACCTGATTTGCGATCTGATAGGCGCGGCTGTTCTGACCCAGAAACCTCATCGGCACCACGGTCGCGCCGGATCGGCGTATCAATTGGGCCGTGAACACGGACCATTCATTCTCGACAGCGTCACCCCACCACGTCTCGGATGCAGCGACACCCCCAGCAGGAAACAGTGCAACCACCCCGCCTTCTTTCAGATGCTTCATAGCCTTGGCGCGCATTTCGACGCCTTTGCGCTGTGCCTCCGGGTCGTGCGGGAAGGGCACGGGGATCATGTAACCGCCCGCGACCTCGTCGATCGCGGTCAAAAGCGAACGCGTGAGAATGCGATAATCCGGGCGCACCCGCCCGATCAGATCGGCAAAGATCATGCCATCGACCATGCCGTGGGGGTGATTGGCGACGACAATCACGGGTCCTTTTTTCGGGATACGATCCAGCTGTTCCTGCGGCGTGGTCAGGTCGATGCCCATCACGTCCAACGCTGCACGCCAGAACGCCTGACCGGTCGGGGCCTCTTGCCGTTCGAACTTGCGGATCAGGCGCAGGATGGTCAACTTACCCGTCAGGGCCTCCATCACGCGGATAAAGGTCGCTTTCCACGGATCCTCGAACGTCGAGGCATAAGACAAGCTGCGCCTGTCATATTTGGCAAAGTTGACAGTACGCGGTTCTGCCACTTTGGTCATATCCTGAGTACTATCGACCAAGGGTTACCACCTCTTTCGCCCAGCTGCGCCACGATGGCCGACCTAGGCCTCCTCCCCGAACTTGTCGGCTACCAAGGCCGCAAGCGCCTCGGCCAGTGCATCTGCATCCGGACCCGAGGTTTCAACGTCAATAAAACTTCCCATCGGCGCTGCCAACATCAAAAGGCCCATAATGCTATCGCCTGATGCAGACATGCCATTCTGGCTGATCGTCGCGCGCGCGTCAAAAGCTTCGACCACTTCGACCAGTTTAGCCGAAGCACGCGCATGCAAGCCCTTGATATTGACGATTTCCAGTTTGTTATGAGGCATGATTATCCGTCTGCACTAATATTTTGACTGTCTATATACTTCTTGCCCGCATCCAGTGCCAAGCGCACGGCGTCGGTCACGTCCATGTGGCGGCTTTTGGCGAGTTTGATGAGCATGGGCAGGTTTGCGCCGTAAAGGATGCGCCGATCCTGCGGACGGCAGGCCAGCATGCTCAGATTCGATGGCGAACCGCCGAACAGATCGGTCACGACGATCACGCCATCGCCTGTATCGACTGCATCAGCGGCCTCACAGATTTCGATTTCCTTGTCCTTGCGGTTATGGTCCGCCTCGATCGCGATTGCGCGCATTCCCGATTGGCGGCCAACGACATGTTCGATGGCACGCATGTATTCGCCAGCCAGCCCTCCGTGGGCTACGATCACAATGCCGATCAAGCTCAAGCCTCTTCGCGTTTATGGCGGTCCAGTTCGCGATGGCGAATAGACACGTGCCAGCCTGCTTCCGCAAGGGCGGCACCCAAGGTTTCAGCCATCGCGACCGACCGATGTTGCCCCCCGGTACAGCCCAGTGCAACCGACAGGTGCGATTTGCCTTCAGCCAGATAGGCGGGCAGCAGCCAGAGCATCATGTCGCGCAACTTGGTTTCGAATTCGCCTGCGCGCGGATCGGTGCGAATGTGGTCGCGCACGTCTACGTCCTGGCCCGTCTTGCTGCGCAGCGATGGCTCCCAGAACGGGTTCTTGAGGAAGCGGCAGTCAAAGACCATGTCGACAGATCGCGGCAGTCCCCGCTTGTAGCTGAAACTTTGTACGGACACCGCCAATTGGCTGTGATCGCCCTTGGAAAACCAGTGTTCAACCTCAGCCCGCAGTTGGTGCACGTTCAGATCAGACGTGTCGATCAGGATATCGGCGCAGGACCTCAGGGGCTTGAGCAGCTCAAGCTCACGCTGGATTCCGGCCTCGACCCGGTCCGCTTCGGCCATCGGATGACGGCGGCGGGTTTCGGAAAAACGGTTCAGCAGGACGTCCGTGCGGCAATCAAGGTAAAGCAGTTCCGGCATCAGCCCCTGCACCGCTGCGATCATGCCCAGCGCTTCCATCACCGTCGCAATGGAAAAGTCGCGGTTGCGCGGGTCGATACCCATGGCGACGGGCTTGTCGGGGATAGGGTTTTCCAGCAAGTCGGCAATCAGACGCAGGGGCATGTTGTCGATTGCCTCATAACCCAGATCCTCAAGCGCGCGGATCGCACTGGACCGTCCAGCGCCGGACGGTCCGGTCACCAGCACAAAGCGGCGTGCATCAGAAGTTGATTGGACGGCGGTCATTGTGGCTCCCTTCTTCCGTCCCTCAGATATTGCAAAATGGCGGATGGCCAAGATGGAGCGTCGACTTTTCGCAGGCAGGGCAACTTCAGGCCAAGGCAGTCCGCCGCGTGTCGGTGCGGAAGCCGCTCTGTTTCGACAAGGTCCAGATCAATCATCAAGACGATGCGCGCGTCGACCGATTCAGCGTTCAAAATTCCAACACCGCGCGCTTCGATCAGGCCCTTGATGGAGGCAGGTGCGGTCGCCCAGATAGCATCGTCGTGTCGCGTCAACTGTGTCTGGTCGTCCGCCACCAACTTGCAACCGAGTGCCATGAGCTGCAGTGCAAGCGTGGATTTGCCGCTGCCCGCCGCGCCCAAAATCAAAACGCCGTCGCTTTGGAAAGCGACGGACGTGGCATGTACAAGCTTCTGTTCGGTCATCACCGATCAGACCGGCAAACCCACGACAAAACGCGCGCCAAGTGGTTCAGACGTGATGTCCGCATCCGTCGGTCGGATATTCTCAGCCCAGATGACGCCGCCGTGGGCTTCGACAATCTGTTTGGAGATGGCAAGGCCAAGGCCGGAATTGTTGCCGAAATGCTCATCCGGGCGTTGCGAGTAAAAACGCTTGAAGATCTTGGTCAGAGCCTGATCGGGGATGCCGGGGCCAGTGTCTTCAACCACAACCAGCACCCGGTTTTCACGTTTGCGCGCCCAAATGCGTATGGCGTCGCCGTCTTCGCAAAACGAAATCGCATTGGTGATCAGGTTAACGAAGACCTGCGCCAAACGCGCCTCAAGGCCCTGTACCTCAATGGGCTGGTCCGGCAGGTCCGAGATGAACTCGATCCCTTTGCCGCGTGCGTCCTCGCCAAGATACTGGCTGAGATTTCCAAGCATATGCAGAAGGTTGAACGGCTCTTCTTCTTCCTTGACCAGCTCGCTGTCCAGCCGCGAAGCGTTGGAAATGTCGCTCACCAGTCGGTCCAGACGGCGCACATCATGGTCGATCACGTCCAGCAATTTCTCGCGCTGGTCGTCACGTTTTACCATCCGCAGTGTACCAACAGCCGAACGGAGCGACGCAAGCGGGTTCTTGATCTCGTGGGCCACATCAGCGGCGAACTGTTCGTTGCCGTCAATGCGGTTGTAGAGGGCCGCGATCATCCCGCGCAGCGCACCGGACAAGCGACCGATCTCGTCCGGTCGCGCGGTCAGGTCGGGAATGCGGATGCGCCCCGGATTGACCTTGCGCGCATTCTTGTCACGGCCCAGTTCAGCAGCAGCAGCCAAGTCGGCGAGCGGATTGGCGATGGTAGAGGCCAGCACAAGGCTTAGGCCTATAGACACGAGTGTGGCAATGACGAACATCTGCAACACCCGCTCGCGCTCGCCCCGCACCATGGCATCGATTTCACCGGATGCGCTCGTCAGGGCAACGACGCCCACGGCGTTGCCCGCTTGCTGGATCGGAGTGACCACGCTGAAAAGCGCGCCGCCAGCGCCATCCAACCCTTCGCTCACTTGTGTTTCACCGTCGAGCGAGCGTGCAACCAACGGGCGCAACTGTTCTTCGATCTCAGGCGGTGTCTTGGGGTCGGACGCAAAGGGGCTGTAGATGATGCTCCACAACCAGCTCAGTCCGTCCGTCAAAATCGCCAGATCGTCACCCGACGATTTCTCGGGTTGCAATGGCACGAGATTGCCCTTGTTCTTGGCGACCAGAGTGTTTGCAGTGTCAAACACGAACACTTCGTGGCCTTGCCTCAAATCCAGTTCGGACAAGGTCGTGGCGACATCCACGCCGTCGCCGGTTGCCAGATTGACGGGGGCGCCGGCAGGCAACTGCGCCTCGATCACGTCGGCAATCAGTTCCGCCTGTGACACCAGGGCAGAGATGCGTTGAACGGCAAGGCTGTCGCGAGTCGAGTTGAGATAGAGGATACCCGCGACAAGCACGTTCAACGCGATCAGGTTGAACGTGATGATCTTGCGTGCCAGAGGGGAACCGCGCAGCGAGAACAGACCGCGCCGGGCGCGGTCATCCCGCAGCTCGGACGAGGTGGCCGTTTCCGGCGCAACCCAGTCTTCCCCAAGCACGACGTCGCCGTCATGCGATGGTGGGGTACTCATGTCTCGCACGGTTGTCCCCTCGGCCAGAGCCAAAAATCGCCGCTCTTACTCTTCGTTATAACGATATCCGATGCCATACAGCGTCTCAATCGCCGAGAAATTATCGTCTGCGCTGCGCATCTTTTTGCGCAGGCGTTTGATGTGGCTGTCGATCGTGCGGTCGTCGACATAGACCTGATCGTCATAGGCCACGTCCATCAGCTGGTCCCGCGATTTGACGAAACCGGGGCGTTGCGCGAGCGCTTGCAGCAGCAGGAATTCTGTCACGGTCAGCGACACATCCTTCCCCTTCCAGGCCACAGAGTGGCGTAGCGGATCCATCCGAAGATCTCCCCGTTCCATCACCTTGGTTTCTTCGGTATCGCCCACGACATCACCCGCCACCGCATCCTGCCGACGCAACAGCGCGCGTATGCGTTCGACCAGAAGCCGTTGCGAAAACGGCTTTTTGACGTAGTCGTCCGCGCCCATTCGCAAGCCCAGAACTTCGTCGATCTCATCATCCTTGGAGGTGAGAAAGATCACCGGCATGGATGTTTTCTGGCGCAGACGCTGCAACAGGTCCATTCCATCCATGCGCGGCATCTTGATATCAAGTACCGCCATGTCGGGCAGGCGTTTGTTGAACGCATCCAGCGCCGCCTGGCCGTCATTATATGTTTCTACCTCAAACCCTTCGGCCTCAAGCGTCATGGACACCGACGTCAGGATGTTCCTGTCGTCGTCCACCAATGCAATTTTTGACATTGCCTGTTTTCCTTGTGCTGCTCGTATTATTGATTTTTCCGTCATTCTTTAGCTTTTGGCCTTTCGAATCAATCAATAAGTGCGAATCACGAGTCGATTGACCCCACACTGTCGCCAGAAAATGGTTAGGAATGGCTAAATTGCCGCACATTCGCGTCTGGGCTGCATGTTCAGGCCGAACTGTTTGCGCAACCTTGCGCCATGATGGCGCTAACGAAGTGCGCTTGGCTATTCACCTCCGGAATCCGCATGTTATGACGACAGGATCGGTTTGCAGTGGTCGTCCGCCGATCTTGCAAAGCATCTGATATGAAAACGCCGCCGCGCGGCATCAGGAGAACTCATATGACATTTGGACGGGTAAACCCGCAGTTCCGCCTTGAGGATCAAGGGATCACAGGGCTTGGAGATGTCTATTACAACCTGATCGAACCCGCGCTTATCGAATGTGCGTTGGCGCGCAAGGAAGGCACGATCGGCAAGGGCGGTACGTTCCTTGTGACCACGGGCAAATTCACGGGCCGCTCGCCCAAGGACAAGCATGTGGTCAACACGCCCAGTGTGGCCGACCACATCTGGTGGGAAAACAACGCTTCAATGTCGCCCGACGGATTTGACGCGCTCTATAACGACATGCTCGCGCACATGAAGGGGCGAGATTACTTTGTGCAGGACCTCGTCGGCGGGGCAGATCCATCTTACGCGATCAACGTGCGCATGGTCACCGAAATGGCATGGCACGGCCTGTTCATCCGCCACCTTCTGCGCCGTCCCGATGCCGAGGATATCGCAGACTTCATAGCTGATTTCACCGTTATCAACTGCCCGTCCTTTCAGGCGGACCCGAAGCGCCACGATTGCCGGTCCGAAACCGTCATAGCGATGAATTTCGACCGCAAGCTGATCCTGATCGGCGGGACGGAATATGCTGGCGAGAACAAGAAGTCGGTGTTTACCCTGCTCAACTACCTGCTGCCCGAACGCGGTGTGATGCCGATGCACTGTTCCGCGAACCACGCGCACGGCAACCCTGTCGACACAGCCGTGTTCTTTGGCTTGTCGGGCACGGGCAAGACCACCCTGTCCGCCGATCCCGGGCGCACGCTGATCGGGGATGATGAACATGGCTGGTCGGATCGCGGCACCTTCAACTTTGAAGGGGGCTGTTACGCCAAGACGATCAACCTCAGCCGCGAGGCCGAGCCGCAGATCAACCACACGACCGAAAAATTCGGTACCCTGATCGAAAAAATCGAGTTCGACCCGGACACCAAGGAACTGGATTTCGAGGATGACAGCCTGACCGCGAACATGCGCTGCGCTTATCCGCTGCACTATATCTCGAATGCGTCGGCTTCGGCGCTTGGCGGGCACCCCAAGAACATCATCATGCTGACCTGCGATGCCTTCGGTGTCCTTCCACCGATCGCGCGGCTGTCACCAGCGCAGGCCATGTACCACTTCCTGTCGGGCTTTACCGCCAAGGTTGCCGGGACAGAGCGTGGCGTGACCGAACCACAGCCCACGTTCTCGACCTGCTTTGGTGCGCCCTTTATGCCGCGCCGCCCCGAAGAATACGGCAAGCTACTGCAGGACAAGATCGCCAAACATGGCGCATCCTGCTGGCTGGTGAACACGGGCTGGACTGGGGGGGCATATGGCACCGGCAGCCGGATGCCGATTCGCGCCACGCGTGCACTGCTGACTGCGGCGCTGGATGGCACGCTTGCTGCAGGCGAATTCCGCAAGGACCCAAATTTCGGGTTCGACGTGCCTGTGTCTGTTCCCGGCGTGCCAGACATCCTGTTGGACCCACGTCGCACATGGGACAATGCAGAGTCTTATGACCGCCAGGCGACCAAGCTGGTCGAAATGTTCTCGAACAATTTCGAACAGTACCTGCCACACATCGACGATGACGTGCGCGCCGCCGCAATCGGCTAGCGCACGACGCACCCACAATCGAAGAAACCGACGGGCCCTTTAAGCGGCCTGTCTGTGACGAATAGTCTTGGGCTGCAGCAACGGCAGGTCCAAAAGAAACTCCACGTCTCCTTTGCTCAGATACGCCATAACCGTTTCGATCGGCCCGCGTCCGTCCTTGGGATACCATTGCAACGCGGCCGGGTCGGTATGCATCCAGCCGGTGCGTGCGGCCAGCCCCTTGTAGTGTACCTGGTTCAAAATAAAGGCAAAAATATAGGAAATGTCCCAATGCTGCGTGGCCATCCAGAAGCCGTAACGCGCCAAAAGGCTTGAAGCATTGCCGCCGCGGAACTGGCCCTCTTCCCCACCGATCCAGAATTCACCGTGATAGGCAATTCGCCCTGTCATGCGACTGGCACCCGGTCCGGCGCGGTAATTCGACTTGGACAAATCCAATTCGATGGAGGGCGGCGGAAAGTCGGTGAAATGCCCGTTAAGGTGGTCGGCAAGGCTGCGGCCCGTCAGATCAAGCATGCGCAATGCCTGACTATGAACCACTTTACCCGCCTTGTCCGCGGCAAGAATCCAGAACGCCGATCCATCGCTGAAGTCGTGCAAATCCGGATCGAACGGACGCCCGACAACGTGGCCCTCGCGGGCCTCCTGGATCAGTTCGCGGTATTGATGGAAGTCGTAGCCAACGCGCAAATTCAGCCCGGAAGCTGCAAACAACGCAAGACTCGACGCAACAAAACGTTCCCCAAACTGGATATTATGAAATGACAACCGACTCTCTCCTTCTCGCATGAGGTGAGTCGACTTTAGCTCAAATTGTACAAAACGCCCAATATTGCTTAATCTTCTTCGAAATTCACGAAAACATCCTGATCCATTGCTTCTAGCGGGGATTGTGAAAGCCCGGCGACTCGAATGCGATCTGGCCTGTCGACCACCACCATCAGGGCAAAACTTCCGTCAGGCATCTGGCAGCCCAAGAGCAGCCGTTCAAACACCAGGTGGCGCGGCGGCAGACCATTTTCACGCGGCACAAGCGTGACAACCTGATCAATGCGCATCCCATTGGTGGTCTGTACTTCGCGCAGTGGGATGTCCATCACGCGGGCAAGTTCGGGACCGAATGGGAACTGATCAAGCGATCGGCCCACGCTGCTGCGCGCGACGGCCCATCCCCACCACTTGGAATAGAACGATTTCTCGCCGACCTCGATGCAGATCCAACCAGCAGACGTGTCGCGATAGACAAGCGCATAGGGACGGACGCGCTGCATCTCTTCATGCTCAAGCCCGCCCGAGGCTGCGGACCAGCACTGGATAGCCGTACGCAGCAAGGGCGACGAATTGCTCCATGCCACGCTAATAGGTTGTTGTTGTTGATGAAAGTACCATCCCTCATCGTCGAAATGGGACATGCCCATCAACCCTTCGACATCCTTGATCCGGCCATGCAACCACAATTTGCCATGGCCGAGCAGCAGCAGTGCGGATGGCAATGCCGCGCGGCCCGCTTCAGTCAACTCGTATCGGCGGTTCACCACTTCGAACAATGCTTCGCCGCGCATCTCTTCCAGCATCGAGATATGGCGCCGCACCGTCTGGCGCGTGGTGTTCATTTCCGCCACGGCGTGGGATAGATTCAACGTCCGAGCCAAGGTCGTGAAGGAGCGGATCATCTCAAACAAGAGAGGCTGATTCACTTCCGAGACTTTGGTCACCTGTTGATTCACAGCATTCCCTAATGGGTGATGGATCATACTTTTAAGTTAAGTGTATAATACAATAACGCTACATTTACGTGTGGGTAAAGTAAAAATCTAGTCAATTGATCCAATGTCCCGGATCAAGGATCACTCTGGCTCAAACAACCGGAGGTAATTATTGCATGTCACATCCCGTAGATGTTCACGTTGGCAAACGGCTTAAACAAATTCGCACCTTGCGCCGCATGTCGCAGACGGATGTAGCCAAACGTCTGAACCTGTCCTTCCAGCAAATCCAGAAATACGAAATCGGATCGAATCGCGTTGCGGCTAGCCGACTGTTCGAACTGTCTCGCATCCTTGATGTCCCGACATCCTATTTCTTTGAGGGTCTGTCGGACGACAATGTCCCGGCCAATCGTGATAACGGTATGGATATCGTGAACGCGCTTGCCGCGATCGAAGATGAAAAGATCAAGTCGCGCATCGTGACCTTCATCGAAGACGTGTCTGGTCTGACAGTGGCGCGCCGCGCGTCCTAAGCCACGAAGGATCGTCGGATCAGGTTCATCCCGACGATCAAAAGAACGAACAGCGTGGCCTTTTTGAAAGCCGCTTGATCAATCCGATCCAGAATCTTACCGCCCAGCCATTGGCCCAGAAGGGCCGGCGCGATCAGCGCAAGGCTGAGCGGAAGAGTTTCCGCCCGCAGCACACCCGAACCGACATGCGCACCCACAAGGGCAACCGACCCCAGGCCGTAGATGACGCCCTGTGCACGCATCTGTTCCTGTTTCTCGGTATTGAGCGCAGTGAGGTACAGCACGGTCGGCGGCCCCCAGATCCCCGACAGACCGCCCAGAAATCCGGCAAACGCTCCGATCCCGGCCTCGACATCCCTGCGCTGGCGCTTCAGCATGAACCGCAAGCCCGCCAGTTGTAGCACGGCGAACAGCATGACCGGCACACCGATGATGCCCAAAAGCACGCTGATCGGCAGCACCCGCACCAATTGCGCGCTTGCAATCAGGACCAGCCCCCCTACCGTCAGGTAAACCCAGAACCGCTGCGCCGATGCCCATGCTGGCGCAAGTCCCTGACGCAGGGCCTGCGTGCCGTTTGCCACCAGCGTTGGCAAGATCAGCCCGGCCAGCGCCAGTTCGGGCTCGATAAAGGAAGATAGACCCGAAATCACCACCATCGGCATAGCGAATCCGACAACCCCTTTGACGAGGCCTCCAACCACCGCGATGCTGATCGCTACAAGCCAGAGATGTGGGGAAAGGAGGCTGAAAAATGTATCCATTCCGTCCTCTTACGCCTGTCTGTGCTGCACTGCAAAATATCAACGCGCAAGATTAGAACAAATTGCCGCGCTCAAATGAATATTTGTTGCGCTGCACCTGCAAAGTGGATAGGCAGACGCCGAACCTGAGATGAGGATTGAACCATGGCACATGACGGTCAGGATATTGGCAACGCAACGCCCGTTTTGCTGGATGACTTGCTGGCGTTGACCGGTGCAGCACTTGCCCCTGTCCAAGCAATCACCGAACTGGCCCGAACTCGCTTGCGCGACCAGTTTAGTGTGGACGGGCGCGTGTCCTCTTCCCTTGTCGAAAAGCACCAAACCGCCGCCCACGGGCTTGCGTGGCTTGCGACCTATGCCCAGTCCCTGCGTCAGATGCACACTTGGGCCACAAAACTCGATGTCCAGTCCAAGTTCGGCGAGGTCGAGGCGCTGATCCTGCAAATCGCGTTCGGAGAATACCTCTGGCAGATTTATGGCGGCATCCAGATGAACCAAGGCGAAGTGCTGCGCCTTCAGGATTTGGGCCTGTCCCAGGACGACATGCGCGGGATGATGGACCCGGCGGTCATGGCCCTGACGCAAGGCGGCAATACGCAAGCGGCCCGTGTCCGGTTGGTTGCGCTGATGCAGGAACGCAGTGCAGAAATCACTGTTGGCGCCAGCGGCCTTGATGAAGAATTGGAAATGATCCGCGAACAATTCCGCCGCTATGCTGTGGAAAAGGTCGAACCCTTTGCCCACGACTGGCATCTCAATGACCAACTGATCCCGATGGAGGTGATCGAGGAACTGGCTGATATGGGTGTATTCGGTCTGACCATCCCCGAAGAGTACGGCGGCTTTGGCCTGTCCAAGGCGTCGATGTGCGTTGTGTCCGAGGAGTTGTCTCGCGGTTATATCGGGGTTGGGTCGCTTGGCACGCGCAGCGAAATTGCAGCCGAATTGATCATCGCGGGTGGCACCGAAGCGCAAAAGGCCAAGTGGCTGCCCCAACTGGCAAGCGCGGAAACACTGCCCACCGCCGTATTTACGGAACCCAATACCGGGTCTGACCTCGGCTCCCTTCGGACTCGCGCGGTCAAAGGGGCTGACGGCGACTACACCATTACCGGCAACAAGACATGGATCACCCATGCCGCGCGCACGCACGTCATGACCTTGCTGGCGCGCACGGATCCAGACACGACCGACTACAAGGGCCTGTCGATGTTCCTCGCCGAAAAGACGCCGGGCGATGATGCAAACCCTTTTCCGACGGACGGCATGACCGGCGGCGAAATCGAGGTTCTCGGATATAGAGGCATGAAGGAATACGAGCTGGCCTTTGACGGCTTCGCGGTGAAGGGCGAGAACTTGCTGGGCGGCGAAGAAGGAAAGGGTTTCAAGCAGCTGATGGAAACGTTCGAGTCCGCGCGTATCCAGACAGCGGCCCGCGCCATCGGCGTGGCGCAATCGGCGCTCGATATCTCGATGCAATACGCGCAGGATCGCAAGCAGTTCGGCAAATCCCTGATCGAATTCCCCCGCGTCGCCAACAAATTGGCGATGATGGCGGTTGAGATCATGGTGGCGCGGCAACTCACCTATTTCTCGGCATTCGAAAAGGACGAGGGACGACGCTGCGATGTCGAGGCGGGTATGGCCAAACTACTTGGCGCGCGGGTGGCATGGGCGGCGGCGGACAACGGGCTGCAAATCCACGGCGGCAACGGCTTTGCGCTGGAATACAAGATTTCCCGGGTTCTGTGCGATGCGCGCATCCTCAATATATTTGAAGGTGCAGCCGAGATTCAGGCACAGGTCATCGCGCGCAGGCTTCTGGGCTGAGCGGGGCATTTTCTGAAACAGGAAATGACGCGGAAACTGTGTCAGTTTCCGCCCGCTCCAATTGACGCGGCGTGCAAAACCCTGATGGTGGCGGGATGCTGACCTTTGCCGCTGCCGTCTTTTTCCTGATCATCACGCCCGGCCCCGGCGTCCTGTCCGCAGCAGGTGTGGGGGCCGCCTATGGGATGCGGTCGGGCCTGCGCTATGTGCTAGGTCTGTTCATCGGCAACAACCTTGTGATCCTCGCAGTGGTCTCGGGCCTTGCAGCACTTGTACTGGCAAACCCGATTGTGCGAACGGTGCTGTTTGCACTCTCTACGGCCTACCTGCTGTACCTCGCGCTGCGGATCGCACTGGCGGGTTCCAATCTGGCGTTTGTTCCGGCCCAAAGCGAGCCCGGCGTGCTGGCAGGCATCCTGCTGCAGCCCATCAACCCAAAGGCCTATGCCGTGAATACGGCTCTGTTTTCAGGCTTTGCCATCATGCCCGACGCCTTAATGGCCGAGGTGATCTGGAAATTGTTGATCGCCAATGCAATCTGGGTGCCTATTCATGTGATCTGGGTATGGTTCGGCGTCCGGCTCAAGGCGCTTGAACTTGCGCCAGCGCGCCAGCGGCTAATCAACTTTGCCATGGCGGCCTCAATGCTGCTGGTGGTGGGGCTTGCCGTCTGGTCGGAACTCGCAGCTTGAGGTCACGCAATCACGGGGCGTGAGTCAGTCGTCATGAAGGCAGCCTTGCCGTCAGCGAGAACCGTGCCTTGCGCATACGCTTGTCCACTGTCAAAGCCGCATCCACAATAAAGTGCGTGCAGTCTGGGATACGCATCCGCCCGCTCCGTAGGCAACCAAACGCCACCGATGTGCGACAAAGCGCTCAAAATTCCGGACTGATACGCTTTGTGTTGCACTGCAGCATACCAGTGCGTATCGCGATGTTATGGCCAAAGCACCCCTCTCCCCCGCCGCGTGGATCGAAGCCGGTCTTGCGCAATTGACAGCCTCAGGTCCGATGGCCTTGCGGGCAGAACCCCTGTCACGCCATCTCAAGACATCCAAGGGATCGTTTTATTGGCATTTCAAGGATGTCCCGGCCTTTCAGGCCGCCCTGCTGGCGCAGTGGAAAGAGCGTGCAATGGCACAACTGGCCCATGATGCCACATTGGGTGGGTCCGACACCGACAAGATGATCCGTTTTGGCCAAAGCGTGCAGGCAGACAAAGCTGGCCCGGCGCTGCGGGCATGGGCGCAGGGCGACAAGTCAGTGGCCAAAACCATCGCAGCCGTTGACGCTGCAAGGATGAAACAATTGATCGGTCTCATGACTGATATTGGTGTCAGCAACGAAGACTTCGCCAAGGCCGCCTATGGTGCCCTCGTCGGGCTCAAGCAGATGGGCGACAAGGACGGCGACGCGCTTGTAGCCTTTGCAGCACTTGTCGATCTGGTCATGGCACTGAAGTGATGCGGGCGTTGGTGCTGGCACTGGTCGGGCTGATCTCAGCCTGCCAGTGGAATGGATTGGCGGCGGGCAATGACACGTCGGACAAAGTCTGGACACTGATCGAGAGGGACGGCACACCGTTTATGGCGCGCGCGACCCTTACTATCGGGCAAGACGGTCGAATCTCGGGTCAGGCTCCGTGCAACCGGTTTTCAACGACCAACTTGGCAAGCTATCCACGGTTCGCACCCGGTCCGATCTTGGCCACCAGAATGGCCTGCCCGGACTTGCAGGCCGAATCCGCATTCTTCAAAACGCTCAGCGCCATGACGCATGCCGAAATCCTTCAGGACACTCTGACCTTGCGCAATGAAAGAGGCGCAGAAATGGTATTCAAAGTGTTCGAGTAAAGGCGGCCACGAACCGCGACCGCGCGTCCGGCACGGGGCGATTGCCCAAATCCGGGGCCAAATGTGCGCTGAGGAAATAGCCAGTCGTCTCTAAAGCTTGCGCAATCTCCGCATCCGGCGCAGCGCCGTCACCACGCAAGACAGGCGGCAAAGGCAGCAGCCGCGCGGCCCAGTCCCCCGCCCCCGCGCGCGACACCGCCCGCCCGGTCTTTGGCGAGACGTAAGCCAGATCGTCGCGTGCTCCTGTCACCGCGCAGACGCTCAAGTCCAGCCCGAACCCCATGTCCTCCAGCAGCGCCACTTCCCACCGCAGATACGCCAGAGGCCAGATTTCGTTCTGCCCAAGCAGGTCCAACAATTGCTCGGTGCGTTTGTACAGGGCTGAGTGCGCCTCGCGCTCGGGCAAACAGAAACTCAGCAGACCCGTCACGGCGTTCAAACCGGCAAGCGCAAGGCGATCCCCCATCACAAGGGCGGCCCGACTGCGCACAGGCTCGACGGCGAAGGTGCCGATATGATCCTCAAGCCGTGCGCGCCATGCCACGTCCAGTTGCGCGCCCGGTTGCAGGATCGGGGCGATCTTGCGGCTTGTCCCCCCGCGTACAACACCGGCATGACGACCTTTTTCCTTGGTAAACACGTCGATGATGCTGCTGGTCTCGCCGTGGCGGCGCACACTCAGCAATATGCCCGTGCCGCGCCAGTCCATCTCAGGCCAATCCGTCTTGGTCCAGCAGATGGCGACCCTGCCGGTCCTCGACCTCAATCACCCACAGGTCGGGATCAAATCTGCGCTGACGGGTAATCGCGGCATCGACCTCAGCCTCCTCTCCGCCCGCCAGTTCGGCCCAGACACGGGTATCGGCCATCAGGTCAAATGACCGCTGAAACAGCACCGCACGCCCATCAAGCGTATTCAGCTTGACCAGAACCGCCCCGCCCGTGTCATCCCCGTGCGAAACGACAAAACCCGGAATGTCGGCAAACCGCAGCCGTGCCAGATACGCATCCACCCAGAACCGCGAGGTTAGTCGGGGCACAACGCCCCCCACTTCCCTGACTTAGAACAATCCCAATCCCCCCCGGAGGGTCGACCACCCAATGTCTCAAACATTTCCATCTTTGAAATTCAGCCCCATCTCGGAATAGCGCTCTGCCTCGTCCTGCCACTTCTCACGCACCTTGACCTGCAGGAACAAATGCACCTTGCGGCCCAGAAATTCGGTCAACTCAGCGCGGGACGCCTGGCTGACGGACTTGATCGTCTCGCCCTTATTGCCAAGAACAATGCCTTTGTGACCATCGCGGGAGACATAGATGATCTGATCGACGCGGGCCGATCCGTCCTTGCGCTCTTCCCAATGCTCGGTTTCGACGGTCAGTTGATAGGGCAACTCCTGATGCAAGCGCAGTGTCAGCTTTTCGCGGGTCATTTCGGCCGCGATCATGCGCATGGGCAGATCGGCGATCTGATCCTCGGGGTACAGCCATGCGCCCTCGGGCACCTGCCCGGCAAGCCACTTGCGCAAAGTGTCAACGCCATGACCCTTCTCGGCAGAGATCATGAACGTCTCTGCAAAGTCATAGGCCGCGTTCAGCTTTTCGGTAAGGCCGAGCAGAACGGGGGCCTCGACACGGTCGATCTTGTTGATCGCCAGCGCGACGGCGCGCCCCTTGCCGATGTCGACCAGGCCTTCAAGGATCCGCTCGACCCCTTCGCTCAGGCCGCGATGCGCCTCGATCATCAGCACGACCACATCCGCATCCGCAGCGCCGCCCCAGGCGGCGGCCACCATTGCGCGGTCCAGACGGCGACGGGGCTGGAACAGGCCGGGCGTGTCCACGAACACGATCTGGCTGTCCCCTTCCATCGCGACCCCGCGAATACGGGCGCGGGTGGTCTGGACCTTGTGGGTCACAATGCTGACCTTGGCCCCGACCATGCGGTTGAGCAGGGTGGACTTGCCCGCGTTGGGCTCTCCGATCAGGGCGACGAAACCGGCGCGGGTGTTCATGTGTCTTGCTCCAATCGGGCCAAAAGGGCCTTGGCGGCGGCTTGCTGCGCCTCGCGTTTCGAATTGGCCGTGGCGACGGCCTCGGCCCCTGTGTCCAGACGTGCGGCGATAGTAAATACGGGCGCGTGGTCCGGGCCCGTACGCGCCGTTTCGACATAGTCCGGCGGGGCAAGGCCACGACCCTGCGCCCATTCCTGCAACGCGGTCTTGGCATCGCGCGCATCTTCCTCGACCCGCGCAATCCGCCCGCCCCACAGGCGCACGATCATCGCGCGCGCGGCATCGAATCCGGCATCGAGGTAGACTGCGGCAATCACTGCCTCGACCGCGTCGCCCAGCAAGGCTTGCTTGCGGCGCCCACCCGACATCATCTCGGACCGGCCAAGCCGGAGTACCTCGCCAAGTCCTATGTCGCGGGCCACATCCGCGCAGGTTTCCTTGCGCACCAGCGCATTGAAACGCGGGGCCAATGTGCCTTCGGGGGCTTGCACGTCAGCGGCCAACAGCGCCTCTGCCATCACCAGCCCCAGCACCCGGTCACCCAGAAATTCCAGCCGCTGGTTGTCACTGCGCGTGGCCGAAGACATGGAGGCATGTGTCACCGCCTCGATCAGCAGATCGGGCTTAGTGAACCGATGCCCGATCCGCGTCTCGAATGCCTGCAATTCCGCGCCCAGCTTCATGGCAACACCTTCGCACCCAACGGATCGGCGCACGTGGCGCGCATCAAGGTGCACATAGATGCCAAGGCTATTCGATCCCCTTGAAGAACCTGTCACCGCGCCACGTCCAGAAGAACAGCATCGACTTGCCTGCAGACGAGAAAACAATCCGGTCGGCGCGGCCGATCAGGTTTTCGTATGGAACAAAACCCACACCACCCGCCAATTGCGCCAAACGGCTGTCCGAGGAATTGTCGCGGTTGTCGCCCATAAAGAAATACTGCCCCTCGGGTACCCGGAACACCGAGGTGTTGTCAGAGCCTTGGGTCGTCACATTCAGCACGACATGGGTCGAACCATCGGGAAAGGTCTCGTTAAAACGCGACTTGGTGCACTGGGCTCCCTGCCCCACAGCGCCTGTTTCACAGCGTGGACTGAGACGTTGGGGCCCTTGGGCCTCGAATGTTTCGGTAAATGTGCCTGCCGGTTCCTGCGGCAAGGGCTCTCCGTTCAGGATCACGATACCGTCTGTCACCTGCACCGTATCGCCGGGCAGCCCGACCAACCGCTTGATGTAATCCGACCCGGACACCGGGTGGCGGAACACGACCACGTCGCCGCGTTCGGGCTCTCCGGCCAGAATGCGGGTATTGTCCCCGTCAAGGAACCCGCACAAGTCCTTGGCATCCAGCCCGATGAACGGAATCGACGGGCAGGAGGCATAGGAATAGCCATAGGCCATCTTGTTCACGAACAGGAAATCTCCGATCAGCAGCGTTTCCTTCATGGAACCGGAGGGAATCCAGAACGGCTGAAAGAACAGGGTGCGGAACACACCGGCGATCAGCAGGGCATAGACGATTGTCTTGATCGTCTCGATCACGCTGTTTTGCGACTTTTCCTTGGCGGCCATCGGGCGCTCCTGCTCGGATCAGATTTTCATGGGTACATGCGGGTGCGGTGCATGACTGTCAAGGCAAGCGAGCGCAGCGTCATGGCCCCGCGTCGGACTTGGGTCGCGCCTCGATCACCACAAAGGCCTGCGCCCACGGATGATCGTCGGTCAGAGTGACATGGATGATCGCCTCGTGCCCATTGGGGGTCATGTCCGCCAGCCGTTCGGCGGCCCAGCCAGTCAGATGCATCACCGGCTGGCCGGAGCGCAAGTTGCTGACGGCCATGTCCTTCCATGCGATGCCCATGCGCAGGCCGGTACCCAGCGCTTTCGAGCACGCCTCTTTTGCGGCCCAGCGTTTGGCATAGGTGCCGGGTGTGTCGGCGCGCCGCTCGGCCTTGGCCTGTTCAATGTCGGTGAAAACCCGGTTGCGAAAGCGGTCCCCGAAACGCTCAAGGGTCTTCTCGATCCGCTCAATATTGGCCAGATCAGTGCCGATCCCGAGGATCACGGCCCAACCTGAATGTCAAACACGACGATGCCATCGCCGCCGCCTTGGCACATCTGCACAAGTCGCGCACCCAGCGCCTGATGTTCAGGATTTCCCGCATACCGTGCCAAAGCATCTGCATCGGCTGCATCCAGAGTAAAGCCATAGGGAAAGTCGGGACTTTTGTCTTCGAAATCCCGATTGGGGCCAGCGACAAAGCCGCTGCATCCGTCCAGACGCGTGACCAATTCGGCCAGATCCAGCATCACGCGATCCAGATCGTTGGAATCTGTATCCGGCAAAAGGCGCAGCATCACACAATGGCGGATCATTTATCTGTCTCTCTTGGCATGGTGCACCTTTTCAATTCAGACGCTGGGCCACAAGGGTCGCGAGGTCAATGCGCCATCGCACGGGCTTGGTCGGGCAGCAACGCGGCTCGCCGGGGCCGAGAGTGGTCGTGGTCAGGGACACAAAACCCTGAGAGAACGCCACATCCCGCGGATCAAACCCGAACACATCGCGCACGATACCGCCAAGCGCCCAGCCCCCTTGAACACGGTGAAAGTGGCCGACGGAAATTCCGGTATTGCCTGCCGCGCCCTGAATGATGGGATAGATGACTCCAATGGCTTGGGTGGCTTGCGCAGGATCGACATTGTCAGGCAACCAGAATGCGCGTTCAAACTGTGCCCCCGGTGCCAGCGTGGTCCCCAGCAGGACGTCCAGATTGGGCCATGATTCTTGCGCTGCCAAGGGTCTGACCAATGCGGCAACGCACAGAAGGCAGGCAATAAGCCGCGTCATGCGGCCCCCTCGCGCGCCTCGTCCATCAGGCGGCGCATTTCGCGGATGGCGGGATCAAGCCCGCGAAAAATCGCCTCGCCAATCAGAAAATGACCGATGTTCAATTCCATCGCCTCGGGAAATGCGGCGACAGGCTGCACGGTTTCATAGGTCAGCCCGTGGCCCACATGCACCTCAAGTCCAAGGTCGTGGGCAAAGGCGGACATCTCGCGCAGCGCATCCAACTCGCGATCACGATCCTCAAAGCGACCCTCGTGATGGGCATCGCAATAGGCCCCGGAATGCAGTTCGATCACCTGCGCACCGATGCGGTGGGCGGCCTCGACCTGGCGTTTGTCGGCGGCGATAAAGATCGACACGCGGCAGCCTGCATCGCGCAAAGGGGCGATGAAATGGGCCAGCCGGTTTTCCTCGCGCGCGACTTCAAGACCGCCTTCGGTTGTGCGTTCTTCGCGCTTTTCGGGGACGATACACACGGCGTGGGGTTTGTGGCGCAGGGCGATTGCCTGCATTTCATCCGTGGCCGCCATTTCGAAGTTGAGGGGCACGGACAGCATGTCCATCAGCTCTTCGATGTCGGCGTCCGAGATATGGCGGCGGTCTTCGCGCAAATGCGCAGTGATACCATCGGCCCCGGCGGTTTCGGCGATGCGGGCCGCACGCAATGGGTCAGGCGTGTCGCCACCGCGCGCATTCCGCACCGTGGCCACGTGGTCGATGTTCACGCCAAGGCGCAATTTGCCCACCGGAGCTTTCATGCCTGATCCCTTCTTTTTCCCTATCCCAACCTAGTCCGCCATTGGCGGTCTGAAAATCCGGACAAAGGAGTAAAATTGTACCAATCGAGTGCCGCGTTAGTCAGCCTTTTTCTTGCGGTCCATGGCCTTGGCCGCCGCCTTGGCCTTGATCGCTTCGAACTTGGCCTTGATCGCACCCTTTCGGCGCTTCTGGTAGGCACGGATGACAGGCACAGACAGGTAGTAACAAATCGTGGCCACGATGATGCCCGGAATGATCCCGCCGACGAGATAGGGAAAGAAAATCTCGTGATAAAAGGTGCTGAGGCCCGTCCAGTCGCGCGGCTCCCCCAGAATCACGTTCTTGAAGTTCAGCCACAGGTCCTCGCCCGCGTCGACGAACTTGCCGCCAAATGACCGCTCTGTCTCTTCCTTCATTTCGGTGCCCAACAGCCAGTGCCCGGTCTGCAGGGACACAAGGCCAATGGGCACATAAGTCAGCGGATTGCCAAAGAAAGTCGCCATGAGCGAGGCGAGGATATTGCCGCGCATGATTGTCGCCAGAACGCCCGCTACGACAAAGTGGACGCCGTAGAACGGGGTAAAGGTCGTGAACACCCCCGCCCAGATACCACGCGCGATCTTTTCTGGCGTGTCGGGCAGGCGGCGCACCCGGTGTTTGACATACTGAAAGGCGCGTGCCCAGCCCCCACGCGGCCAGATAAGCTCCAGCAGCGCGCGCAGAAACGGCTTGGGGTCGCGGCGCTTGAACACCAATGTCTTGCCTTCCTATGCAGTCTGGGACGCCGACGCGGGCAATGCCGCAGGTGGCAAGGACCGACGATGGCGCTTGATCGCTGCAACGTCACTTTCTGCTTCCAGCGCATTCATCAACGTGTGCAGATGCTGCGCGTCTCGCAATTCCACATAGATCAGCAAACGGTAAAAGTCAGGTTTGCGATCCATAAACTCCAGGTCCGAGATATTGGCCTGCGTCTCTCCAATCAATGTGCAAATTCGTCCCAGAACACCAGCGTCATTGCCGATGGTCACATCCAAAGTTGCGCCATAGACTGCGGCGTGGCTGCCATCGTGCCAGTGCAGGTCCAACCAGCGCTCAGGCTGGCTTTCGTAATCGACCAGTCGCACGCAGTCGATGGCGTGCACCGTGACCCCTTCACCGCGAAAGGTGATACCCACGATCCGCTCGCCAGGCAGCGGTTCGCAGCAGGTGGCGCGCTGGAATTTCTGGCCCGGAAGTAGGCCAATCACCGCGCGGCGTGCATCCACGACCTTGCCTGGCTTGGGTTGCAGGTCGGGATAGATCGCCTGCACGACCTCGCGCCCCGTCAATTCGGCGGACCCAAGGCGTGCCAGCACTTCATCCGCACTGCCAAGGCGCAACTGCTTGGCCGCCGCCTCAAGCGCCTTGTCCGTCGCCTTTTTTCGCACGTGGGCAAAGGCCGAGCGAGCCAATTCACGCCCCAGCGTGATGAACCGTTCGCGATCCGCTTCTCGCAAAGATCGACGGATGGCCGCCTTGGCCTTACCGGTGGTTGCGATCTCCAGCCACGTGGTCTGAGGGGTCTGCCCTTCAGCGGTGATGATTTCAACGGATTGGCCGTTTTTCACCCGCGTCCACAGCGGCACCCGCATGTTGTCGACCTTGGCCCCAACGCAGGCATTGCCGATCCGGGTATGGATGGCATAAGCGAAATCGATAGGCGTCGCCCCGCGCGGCAGCTTGACCACCTCGCCCTTGGGGGTAAAGCAGAACACCTGGTCCGAATACATCTCAAGCTTGACGGCTTCGAGGAAGTCCTCGTGATCGTCCTCGCCGTCGAACTGTTCGGTCAGTTGCGCAATCCACTTGGCCGGATCGACGGCAAACGGGTTCTTGCCCCGCACACCATCCCGATAAGACCAATGGGCTGCAACGCCGGTTTCGGCCACGTCGTGCATCGGGCTGGTTCTGATCTGCACCTCAACCCGCTTGCCATCACGGCCCGACACGGTGGTGTGGATGCTGCGATACCCGTTGGTCTTGGGCTGGCTGATGTAATCCTTGAACCGGCCCGGTACGGCACGCCAACGCTGGTGGATGGCTCCGAGTGTGCGATAGCAGTCTTCCTCGGTCCCCGTGATCACGCGGAAACCGTAGATGTCGGAGAGCCGCGAAAAAGACTGATCCTTTTCCTGCATCTTGCGCCAGATCGAATAGGGTTTCTTGGCCCGGCCAAACACTTCGGCCTCGATCCCGGCCTTTTCCAGTTCCTTGCGCATGTCGCCCGTGATGCGCTGGATCACGTCGCCGGTTTCGCGTTGCATGGTGATGAAACGACGGATGATGGACGACCGCGCCTCGGGGTTCAGAACCTTGAAGGCAAGATCCTCAAGCTCCTCGCGCATCCACTGCATCCCCATGCGTCCCGCGAGGGGGGCAAATATATCCATCGTCTCGCGCGCCTTCTGCACCTGCTTGTCGGGGCGCATGGAGCGGATGGTGCGCATGTTGTGCAAACGGTCGGCCAGCTTGACCAGGATGACGCGCATGTCCTTGGACATGGCCATGAACAGCTTGCGGAAATTCTCGGCCTGTTTGGTTTCGACACTGCTCAGCTGCAAATTGGTTAGCTTGGTGACGCCATCGACCAGCTTGGCGACCTCGTCTCCGAACTTTTCGGAGACGATGCGGTAGCTGGCCTTGGTATCCTCGATCGTGTCGTGCAGCAGGGCGGTGATGATAGTGGCATCATCCAGTTGCTGTTCAGTCAGGATTGCAGCAACGGCCACGGGATGGGTGAAATAGGTTTCGCCCGAGTGGCGGAACTGCCCCTCGTGCATCTGGCCGCCAAAATCATAGGCGGCACGGATCAGCGCCTCGTTCGTCTTGGGGTTGTAGTTTCGGACCAGTGCGATCAGATCGTCAGCAGAGATCATGCGGTCCAAAACCTAGAAGTAAGAGGGTTAACCCTGGCCCTGTGCCGCCATGAGCTGACGCAAAAGCATCTCTTCGGACATGCTGTCTTCTTCGGGCTTGTCCTGCTCGGCCCCCATAAGAAGCGCCATTGCGTCTTCTTCGGCCTCGTCGACTTCGATCTGGTTCTGATTGCTTTCGATCAGACGCTCACGCAGTTCGTCGGCGCTTTGGGTTTCGTCCGCGATTTCCCGCAGGGACACGACCGGATTCTTGTCGTTGTCCCGGTCCACAGTGACCGGAGCACCGGCAGAAATCTCGCGTGCGCGGTGGGCGGCCAGCATTACCAGCTCGAAACGGTTCGGAACCTTGTCAACGCAGTCTTCAACAGTCACGCGGGCCATAGATATGCTCCAGATCAGCAGTCAGAATTAGAAGGGGCTTATCTAGGGGTGATTGGGCCAAATGACAAGCCGCTATTGAAGGGCAATGATCGACTCCAGTTCACCGGACGGCAAAGCATCGCGCATCTGCACGACGGTTCTTCGCGTTACCGGGTGCACCCAGTCCGGGGCGATGTCGGCCAGCGGGACCAGAACGAAACCGCGCTGATGCATTCGCGGGTGGGGCAGGATCAACTGACCCGGCGCTTTTTGCTGCTGAAGTTCGGGGGATAGGTCCATCCAGGCACGCAATGTCGCGACATCGGGCATGATGCTGTCACCGATTGAAAGCAGATCCAGATCAACCACACGCTGTTCCCAGCGCACTTTGCGGCGGCGGCCAAGCTGTGCCTCGATCTCGTGCAATTTGGCGATCGCCTCGCCCGGGGCCCAATTGGTCTGCACGGCGACGACGGCATTTACAAAGTCCGGACCGTTGCCGATCGGCATCGCGGGCGTGCTGTAAAACCGACTTTGAGCCCGAATCACTGCCCCCGCACTTTCCAGTTCCCGCATGGCGATTTTCAACGTCTCAGCAGGTGACCCAGCGTCAGAAGACATGTTTGACCCTAGGGCAATCAGCATTTTTGACCGGGATTGCAGCGGTTTTCCGCCCTCTTTGACCTGATCTGCGTCTTGCGACATACTTAAAAACACCTATTTTCGTCAAATCGCTTGTACGAGATTTTTCTCACTCACTCACGGAAATCACGAGCGGTAACCGAATTTTCGGAAGGACATTTTATGTTTTACAAAGACGAACGGCTTGCGCTGTTCATTGATGGATCGAATCTATATGCCGCAGCCAAAGCGCTTGGGTTCGATATAGACTACAAATTGTTGCGTCAGGAATTCATGCGTCGCGGCAAATTGCTCAGAGCGTTCTACTACACCGCTTTGCTGGAAAACGACGAATATTCGCCGATCCGTCCACTCGTGGATTGGCTGAATTACAACGGCTTCACCATGGTCACCAAACCGGCCAAGGAATACACCGACAGCATGGGTCGGCGTAAGGTCAAAGGCAACATGGACATCGAACTGGCCGTGGACGCGATGGAACTGGCCCCCCGGGTCGATCACATTGTTTTGTTCTCCGGCGACGGCGATTTCCGGCCTCTGATCGAAAG
>CAYGPT010000032.1:0-37741 GCA_964351755.1 uncultured Rhodobacterales bacterium
GTGCGGGGGCGTCGGGGATGGCCTCGGCTTTTACAAGACCGGTTTCGACCTTTTGCAATAGGGTCGCGACGGCATCCAGTTTGTCCGTGGACAAGCTTTTCGAGGCGGTTTTCAGCCCTTCGGCCAGTTTGGCGGCAACCGTGGGCACTTTGACTTTAAGGGCCATGGTGCGGCCGATCAGTTCCTTGATCTTGCCTTCCAGCAAGGCGCGGCGTTCGGCCAGAACATCCTCGACTTGCGTATCCGACGGGCCGCGCGGCACATCGGGCGCACCCTCATCCGTGGGCGTCAACTGGTCATCTGCGGTGTCCCCGTCGTCCTCGCCGTCGTCGAGTGTCTTGCCGTCGGGGAGGGTGATGATGACTTTCATCGACACGCCCAAACTGGCGAGCCATTTTTTGGTCGCTTTGGGCAAAGTGCCCGGAAAATCATCATCCGCAACCTTGAGGTTGAGAATTTTGCCGGTCACGCTCATGATGCCTTCGGCACCCTTGGGCCCACCCCCCTTGGCCTTCGCCTGTCGCCGCATGACATTTGACCCTTTGGTGGGATGGGCTTCAAGCACCATACCATCTTTTGCCATCAACAGCGCGAAATTCAGTTCCTTCTTTCGCGCTGTTTTTATCGCGTCCTGCAGTTCTGCAGCAACTACCTTAGGGTCGATTTCCGGGGTGCGGGCCATAATCTTTGTCCAAATGATGACGATAAAATTCGGGGTACCCGTATTCAAAAAAGCAAATCGGATGAGGCTTGAAGTTGCCAGCGGCGCACGCTCAGGTCAAGACTTTCGGTGCGCAAGGTCAAATGACCAACACGTTCAGTCTCTGATTTCAAAATGGTGACAGGACATTGCGTCGGTTTACCCGCCAACGTCGCAGGGCGGCGTCCAGATTTCGACCGGCAGGGCCAAAGCGCGAAAAAGTCGAACGCGTTGAGTGCGGCGCTAGACTTCGATCCGCGGATCCATCGCGCCGTCAAGCAAGCGGCCCAGATGAAACGCGACAAGCGGATCGTGTTCCGTCGTGGAAATCAGCCCCGCAAAGGCAGCGCGTGCTTGGGCCTTGTCGTCTTTGATGAACGCGTATGCTGCGCAATAGGCGGCAAGTTCCTCATCCGTCATCAGTTCATCCGAAACCGCTTCGAAACCCTGAATGGGATTGCTTTTGCCACGCAGCAGGAGTTCACCGACCGGCCGGCCGCGAAACCTGTCAAGCTTGTCGACGGTGTCACCGCTGATGCAGATATTGGTGCCGAACACCTTGTTGGCCTGTTCAAGCCGGGACGCAATATTCACCGCATCTCCATAGGCGGAGTAATCAAAATACCGGGTGGAACCGAAATTGCCGAAAATGGCTTCGCCCGTGTGGACACCGATCCTTGTTTTGCCGACAGTTATGCCCGCACTCAAATTTTCCTGACTGAACTGCCGGGCAAATCTGTCAATTTCGGTTGCCGCCGCAACCGCGTCGTTGGCATGCCCCAAAGTCGCCGTTGGCGCGCCGAATGTGGCGTGCACACTGTCGCCGATGATCTTCATGACGGTGCCGGAATGTTCGAAAACGATGTTGACCACATTCTCGATATACTCGTTCAGAACGGAAATGACCTGCTCCGGTTCCAGCTTTTCAAGCAGGGTCAGAAAACCTTCGATGTCAGAAAACAGAAAACTTGCTTCGCGCCGATGCGCGGTCCCGGGTTTGGTCACGTCATCGGACAGATGCTGCACGATGGCCGGTGAAAAATGGCGCAGCAACATGGCTTGTGATTTCAGCGCCTCTGCCTTTTCGTTTTCCAGATCGTTCATGCGCTGAACATGGGCCAGCGCCTTGTCGAGGGTTGTGCGGAAATCCGAAAAATCCAGCGGCTTGGTCAGAAAGTCGAAAGCCCCGGTATTCATTGCGGTGCGGATGTTTTTCATGTCCCCATAGGCCGACACAACGATTGTCGTGGGGGCGGTTGTCAATTCACCAATTTTTTTCAGCAACGTCAGCCCGTCCATACGGGGCATGTTGATGTCGGTGAACACCAGCCTGATGTCCGGCGCCGCCTTGATCTTGGACAGGGCATCCACACCGTCTGACGCAAAACTGAGTTTGAATTTTCCGGATTTGACGTCGGCGCGGAAACTTTGCCTTACCAGATCCTCAACGTCGGGTTCGTCGTCTACAAACAACAGATTGATCGACATGTGACTTACCCTTTCAATCCTTCAGCGACGCAAGGCAGGCGCGGATGTCGGTAAAGTTCACTGGTTTAGGGAAAAAATACTCTGCGCCGGCTGACACCACCTGAGCGTTTGTTGTCGGGTCCGCATAGGCGGTGACAACGGCAAGGGGCATGTCAGGCTCTTTCTCGCGGATGACCTGCATCAGTTCCAGCCCATTCATTCCGGGCATGTTCAGATCGCTGATGACCATGTCGAACGGGGCTGCGCCCACACGACGCATCCGGTCAAGAGCCGCAGTGCCGCTTTGCGCGAATTCCACTTCAAGCTCACCCTCACGTATTTCTTTTCTCAGGCCCTGACGAAAAAGCGATTCAACATCGACCTCGTCGTCCACCACCAAAATCCGGCGTGCCATTCGCTGTTACTCCTTCGCTTCAAGAACGGGGTTTGCCGTTCTTGGGATAAGCACGCTGAAAGTCGAGCCGACCCCGACCTTGCTCTCCAGCATGACTTCGCCTGCGTGGGTCTTGGTGATGATATCGTACGAAATCGACAGTCCAAGCCCCGTCCCCTCTCCAGCAGGCTTTGAGGTAAAGAAGGGTTCAAAGATCGAAGCCTGATCCGCTTCGGGCACACCTTCACCATTGTCGACAAAATCCACGCGCACCACCCCGTCCTGTTCGGATGTCTTCACCTTGATGAAGGGTTCGTATCCGACTTCGCCGCCCTGTGCGCGCTGATGCGTCGAATACATCGCATTCGACGCCAGATTGATAAAGACGCGGGACAGGTCTTGGGGGAAACATCCAATTTTTTCAACGCTTTCATCCAGATCCCGATCAATCCGGATATTGAAATCGTCGATTTCGGCACGCGCACTGTGAAAAGCCAGATTGACCGCTTCCAGAGCGATGGCGTTGATGTTGGCATTGCGGGCGACACCCGGGCCGTGCCGTGAATGCAGCAGCATGTTGCGCACAATTCCGTCCGCCCGTTTTCCGTGACGATTGATTTTCTCAAGGTTGCCGACAACCATGTCCACCAGCGCGTCGATCTCTTCGCGTTTTTCCGGTTTCGGATCGCGCCCGTACTCTTTGGTTTCATCCTGCAACTCGCGCAGCAATTCACCCGACATCTGGGCAAAGTTATTGACGAAATTGAGCGGGTTTTTGATTTCATGCGCAATCCCGGCAGACAATTGACCCAACGACGCCATTTTTTGCGACTGTACCAGACGGTCCTGCGCGCGCTGAAGTTCGGACAAGGCGTGCTGCGCCTCGTCACGGGCTTTGACAAGCTCGGCCTCGCGCCGTTCCAGCGCCTCGGTCCGTTTTGCAACCAAATCTTCTAGGTTGTCTTGGACTCTTCGCAGTTCTGTTGCGTCCGATTTCTGCCTGAACTGCAGGTCGTTGTATGCGCTTGCCAGATGCCCCATCTCGTCCGAGGTGTTCCAGTCAACCGGAACCGGTTCAGTTGAATCGCCCGCCTGCGCGATAGCGGTCGCAAAGCGGCCAAGCGGTACGGACACGGTGTAGTAAAGGCCAATGAACGCACTGACGATCAGGCCGATGATCAGGAATACCGTCGCCACCAACGCCGCGAAACGGCGCGCAATCGTGGCTTCGGCCAACCGCTCATCGGTAAAAATCAGTCTGAGACGCCCAACTTCAAGTTGCTGACCGTCGTTGTTGAAGTAAACGGGGACTTCGACCTGTTCTGCGTTCGGCAGATCCGAAGCCTCAAGCACGCCGCTGAATGCAAGGGCGTTGCCGCGTTCATCGAACACTTCCACACCGACCAGATCGGGATCGTTGATCATCGACGCGATAACCAGTTCTATCTGCCGTTGGTTGAAGCTCCAGAGTGGGCCGGAAATTGATCCGCTCTGGATTTTAGCCAATTCTTCCATACGGTTATTTAGGTCAGCCCGCGCCAATGAGCTGAGACGGTTTTCTGCAACCAGAAAGAATATAAGGGTCGCCGCACAGGTAAGCGGGACAACAAGAGCAAGGAATTTGCCCCTAAGTGATAGCCGCTCCCAGATGGGTGTTTCCGCCTTCTGTCTGCTATTCGTTCAAAAAAATGGCTTTGTACTCGTATGAGGCGAGACTATGCTCAACCCAGCGTTTTCGCAATAAGGTCCGGGCCGGTGCCCGGGGTATGCAAGGCGGGTCTTTGGGGAACAGCAATGCCTGAATACAATTTGCCGCTTGCGCGAGGCGCCTATCAAAACAACGGAGCCTCACCCTGGTACTCTCCGATCCCGGTTGGCTCGAAGAAGCTGGTCATGAAACTTGCGCTGGATACGGGCACCAACATGGATTGGGTCACATCGACACAATGCCAAACCTACGCCTGCACCATGCCGGGACGAGTGCAGTTCGATCCCAAAAGTTCTGACACTTTCCGTTGGGTCGATGCTAAAACCGTCGATCTTGATTACGGCCCGTGGGGCACATTGAAAGCCAATACCGGCCGGGATCAGATCGGGCTTCCGGACGGGTCAACCGCTGACATCACGATGGGCCTTGCCGTCGACTACGAGGGCGAAAAATTCATCGAGGTCGACTGGGACGGCTGTATCGCATTGCCGGCAGTCAGCAAGATGCAAGACGATATGACCTTTCTGTTCGAAGAGATGATCAACACTGATCAGATCGACACAAGCACGCCCTTTTTCGGGTTTGATACGGATCCGTCCACAGGTACGGGCAAATGCATATTCGGCGGCTTTGATGAGGGCCGAATGGACACCAGCTCCATCCTTTACCTGCCATATGAACTCTACACGATCCCGGGCACCCAGCCCGCCGCAAGCATCCCATACATCTGGTCAACGCCGCTGGCGCAGGTTTTGTTCGATGGCACTGAAATATGCCGCAATGCCACGTTCTGCCTTGATACAGGTTCGTCCCGGTTCAAGGGCGACGGCTCCTATATGAACGCAATCCTGAGCCTTGCCAGTCAGTCCGCAGGCAGTCTGCATATCACGGTTGGCCAAGACCTCAACGGCCAACCGGGGCAGATCGTGGTGCCCTCGTCCGTTTACGAACACACAATCGAAAAAGGCACCGGCACCGGAAAAACGGCGCCGCAGTTTCATGAACTGGCAAGTGTCACGGGATTGTTCCTGGCTGGGTCGATCCTGATGGATCACCTGTATACGATCCACCAATACCGCGTCATGCCAAACCCGAACACCGATGGCTGGATGCTGTCACCGCTTGGCATGTTCATCACCAACAAACCGGGCGGTCCGAAGATCATCCAGAATTCCATCGTCGCTTCTGCCGATATGAAAACGTTGTTGGCCGAAAATCTTGAGCGCGCGGAAAAAGGGTCAACCCCATGACCGCGCAAACCGGAACGGCGCTTGCGCAGATCGTTGGTCTATGGAGCAATCCATATGGCTCCGAAGTTCAGATTCAGGCGCTGCCCAGCGGCGTGTTGTTCGGGGTGTATCAGTCCACCGCAGGGTCAGCGGGCAAGTATTTGACCTACGGCCTTATGGATCCGACCCTGCCGGCGGTCGCACCGAAACAGGACGGCCAGCCCCTCGGCCTGATGATCAACTGGCGGTCCATCGACCCCAACAGCAAGCCCGACCCCAGCTGGAATTACGTTTCCGGAATGTCTGGCCAGATCATTTGCAACGATGACGGTGACCTGACACTGCAATTGAACCACGCGCTGATCGCATCCGAAGCCTTCGAACCGGACATTCTGCCCGGTGCCTATGTCGACCGGTTGGAATACTTGCCAAACACCACCGGCACGGGCGCGGCCCCAAGTCTGGACCCGCCCGACATGGACAAACTCGACAGCGCCACACAGTCCCGATGGACCACCGCAGAAGATCCCGATCTCGTTTTGACGTTCAACTATCCGATGACCAGTTCCGCGTTTATGGGGCGGTTCGAAAAGGGCTCCAAAATATCCGCAGAACTGATCGGGACTGGCAATGTCAAATATGTCGCACAGCCAGACAGTTATCAGGCGATCGCTTTCAACGCGGTCTTTCTCGACCCACAGACACTACTGCAGACGGCAGTGTCATATTCGGGCTGGATTGATGTGCAGACCCAAACGATGAAACTTCAGGAATACTACTCGACCGGGCGCAAATGGGGTTTGCGATTCTTCCAAAGCAGGGGCCGAACCCTTTATTTCACACTGGGTTGACCGGTATGTCAGCGCGGCTCGATCAGTGGCGCCCTCAGGTCAAACTTTTCGTAGATTTCGGCTAATCGCCCGGATGCAAACAGCCGTTCTGTTCCATCATCGTACATGTCCCGCAGCTGGTGGCCGCGATCCGTATCTGAAAACAGCATGTATAGCCGCGACGATTTGATGTTGCGCAGCTTCCACTCGTCCGGCTTGATGTCGAACACCTCATTCGTTCCGGAAGTCACATCGTCGACGTCGGTGGTTTTGCCGGTGGCGCGGAACGTCTCGATCAATTGAATCAGATCAATGTAGCCATCCGCTCGGCCTGTCATAAGCATTTTGCCGGCCTGACTGCGACTGTCGAGTTCGATCATGTCAAAATCGACTTCGGCCTGAATCGCGGGCGGCCCGACGATGCGCAACGTGTCGAACACGTTCGGGTCGTCCCAATCAACGTCCAGGTCAGCCCGGTAAATGATCGTATAGATTGTCTCGAACACAGGGTGGACGGCAAACAGCCGGTCGTCGCGCGTAAATCCACCGGTCATGTCCATGGCACCGCTTTCGACCATGTTCACTGCACGGTTCAGCGGCATATAGGTCGCATCGACCGTGACACCGGCAGAGCCGAAGATTTCGTTCAGCAACTCGTGGTATAGACCCGTCCCGTCACGATTGGTGAAATTCAGCCACTCGGCGGTGGCATACCGGACACTTTCTATTTTTTCCTGCGCCGCAACACACTGGCTGAAGATTACCAAGGCAAACGCTGCAAATGCCATTTTTCCGAGCATCAGAGCCTCCCAGTTCTTTACGGGGCGTCTATTTACGGCGCAGTGACGCGCATTGATCTTCTTTCCTACCCCATCTGCATTGCAAAGGAAATCTTGGACATTCGGGTCACCTAATCACAGTTTTGATCTGAGGAGGACTGCCACGTGACCTGCGTCGCCGCAATTTCGCTGTGGCCTGGGCCAGTCCCGAGCCGATGCCACTCTATGCGATACATGTGTGCAACGGCACGTAACTTGAGATCGTCCTGCGGCGACGCAGCCAACAAGGTTACAGCACACCCCAACGCGATTTGCTTCTGGCACCGATAGCCTATGCGCTGTCTCGGACGACCATCTGCCCGGAAAAAACATCAAGGTCTGTTGTTTCCGTTTCGCCTTTGAGGACGCGGACCAAACCCTCAACCATCGCCGAGATCGGCTGTCGATAGGTCGTCAGTCGATAGTTCGGACTCGATGCTTGTGGCACGTCGTCGAAGCCGGTGACGGCAATGTCTTCTGGTGTGCGCAGGCCGAATTCATAGCGTATAGCATCAATCGTACCCATCGCTAGCGCGTCGTTTTCACAGACGATTATTTCTGGCCTGTCGGACGGCGCCAGTTGCGACAAATACTGTGTGACCCGATCATAGGCCAGAGAGGGATCGTACCGGTCGACGGAAATGAAATCGGGAACGTAACCCAGTGATGCCTTCCATTGGGTCAGGAAAGTTTCCTTGCGCAAAAGGTGGGCCGACAAGGTTTGTGGACCGGCAAGAAAAAGTGGTCGCCTGTAGCCTTTCGCGATCACATGATCGGTGATTTCCGCCATCGCGATCCGGTCATCGCAGCAGATCGAGATCGTGTTGGGATTCTCGGAAAACCGGGCGAAGACAATCAGCTTCCGGATGCGTCGGGCGCCAAGGGCTGTCTCCAGTTCCTGATCGTCGAAATTCACACCGATCAGCACAGCCGCATCTACACGCCGCTGGCTCGCGTTCATCAGCGCAGCAGAGGCGTCGTTACGGTCCAGCGTATTGACCAACAAGGTGTCCCATCCGTGCTTGCGCAGGATACGGGTAAGCCGTTCCATCATGATCAGTTTGTGCGGATTGGCGAAATCATCGACCAGCAGGGCCACAAGGTTGCTGCGGTCCGATGCTAGGCTGGCGGCCAGCAGATCGGGAGCGTAGCCAAGTTGCTCCGCTGCTTCCATAACCTTCTTGCGAGCTTGCGCGGAAATGTAAGCGTCTTTCTTGAAGGCGCGATTGACAGTCCATCGCGACACACCTGCCAGAACGGCAACGTCGTCGGCCGTGATGCTTTCGGGTGCTCGGTCCAATGTCATTCCCAACGTTCCTCCGGAATCAACATAGCGGAAAAAAATTGGAAAGCTACGCTTCTGCACCCGCGTGCAGAAAAATGTTGCACCCGCGTGCAGAAGCGCGCTACTGCTGCGTGCAACACATAGATTCGGGGAGGAATCATGCTCAACATCGGGCTTCTTGGCGCAGGGCGCATCGGTAACGTGCATGCGCAGGCCATCACGTCGCATCCGGGCAGTCAGCTGGTCGCGGTGTCCGACGTGATCGAAGCGAACGCGACCAAACTCGCGGCGGAATACGGGGCAGCGGCACGGACCTCGACAGACATCATCGCCGATCCGTCCATTCATGCTGTATTGATCGCGACCTCCACAGATACCCATTCCGACCTGATCGAAGCGGCCACCGCAGCAGGCAAGGCAGTTCTGTGCGAAAAGCCGGTTGATCTGAGCCTGGCGCGCGCCCGTGACTGTCAAAAAGCGGTTGCAGGCTCCGGACAGCCGGTCATGATCGGCTTCAATCGTCGTTTCGATCCCGGTTTTGGAGCCCTCAAGGCTGCTCTGAATGCGGGCGAAATCGGCAAGGCCGAGCTACTGTCAATCACGTCCTTCGATCCATCGCCCCCACCGGTAAGCTACATCAAGGTGTCGGGCGGGTTGTTCCGTGACATGATGATCCACGACTTCGACATGGCCAATTTCATCATGGGCGAGGCGCCCGTGTCGGTCGTTGCCGCCGCCACTTCGATTGTCGATCCAGCGATTGGCGCCGCAGGTGATGTCGATACGGCCGTGGTTACGCTGACCTACGCCGATGGGCGGATTGCGGTCATCAAGAATTCGCGCAGGGCGGTCTATGGATATGACCAGCGGGTCGAACTGCTGGGCTCCGAAGGGTTGCTTCAGGCCCAGAACGTGCTGGAAAACACGTTGGTGAAATCGACGACCGCCGGTGTCACGGGCGCGAAGCCGACGTACTTTTTCCTTGAACGATACATGCCCGCCTACAAGGCGGAATGGGCCGCTTTTGTTGAAGCGATCAGCACCGGTACGCCCGTGCCGGTCACGCTCGAGGACGGAGTTGCTGCCTTGGCCATGGCCGAGGCGGCCACGCTGTCACACAGGTCAGGCGCCCCGGTCAAGCTGGCTGACGTAATGTAGCGATTTGGGCTGGATGCGCTCCATTCAGCCCTCGATGAACATGCTGGGCCTTCGCGGCTGGCAAAAGGGTATTCGGCATAGTCCGAATGAACCGGTGACCAGAAACTCTGGCACCACAGGAAACCATTAGGGAGGAACCCAATGCTCAATCTTCTGAAAGGCGCGCTGGCTGCCGGTGCTCTGGCAATCGCGGCCCCTGCTTTCGCTCAGGACATCGTTGTCGTGGCGCACGGCCAAGCGAACGATCCGTTCTGGTCGGTCGTAAAAAACGGCGTCGAGGAAGCCGGTCGTGACACCGGTGTCAACGTCGACTACCGCTCGCCCGAGACGTTCGACATGGTTGCCATGGCTCAGCTGATCGACGCTGCCGTGAACCAAGAGCCCGATGGGCTGATCGTGTCCATTCCCGACGCCGATGCGCTTGGCCCGTCGATCGAACGTGCCGTGGCCGCAGGTATCCCGGTAATTTCGATCAACTCCGGCTCTGATGTCTCCAAGGGTCTTGGCGCGCTGCTGCACGTTGGTCAGGACGAGTACGATGCGGGTAAGGCAGCCGGTGAACAACTGGCCAGTATGGGTGGCAGCAATGCGATCTGCGTGAACCAGGAAGTCGGCAACGTCTCGCTTGATCTGCGCTGCGAAGGGTTCGCGGAAGGTTTTGGCGGCAACGTAACCGTCCTGCCAACCACCAACGACCCGACCGAGATCGAATCCAAAGTCACTGCTGCACTGTCGTCCGATGAAACCATCGACACCGTCATGGCGCTGGGCGCATCCACGGCCGGAGAGCCTTCGGTTGCTGCGGCAAAGGCGTCCGGGCGCGATATCAACGTCGCCTCGTTCGACCTGTCGGCCAGCTTCCTGCAGTCTATCGTTGATGGCGATGCGGCCTTTGCAATCGACCAGCAGCAGTTCCTGCAAGGCTACCTGTCGGTCAACTTCCTGGGTTTGCACGCCAAATACGGCCTGATGCCCGGTGGCAACGTGCCGTCTGGTCCGAACCTGATCACCGCCGACAAGGCCGCTCAAGTCATCGAGCTGTCCTCCAAGGGCATCCGTTGATCCCAGCGGACTGAGCGAACAAACGCGGGGCGGCGCACATACGTGCCGCTCCGGCTTACACCGGGAGGACGATGATGACCGCAGCACGCGATGCCGCCGCCGACGAGCGGATAAAAGCAGACCCATTTTTGTCACGACTGATGCGGCGGCCCGAATTGGGCGCGATCGCCGGCGTTATTCTGGTCGTGATCTTTTTTTCGATTACTGCCGACGGGTCCATGTTCACCCTGTCCGGCTTCATGAACTTCATGTCGCCCGCCTCTCAACTGGGTATTCTGGCCATCGGGGCCGCCCTGTTGATGATCGGGGGTGAATTTGACCTGTCCATCGGGTCGATGGTCGCCTTCGCCGGCCTCTTCTTTTCCGTTTGTGTGGTGAATTGGGGTTTGCCGCTTGTCGTTTCCATACCGCTAACCTTTGTCTTTGCCGGTCTGGTCGGCGCTTTGAACGGGTCGATTGTGATCCGGTCGGGTCTGCCGTCCTTTATCGTGACTCTTGCGTTCCTATTCATGCTGCGCGGTCTGTCGCTTGTCGGCCTGAAGTGGGCGACCGGAGGATCGACCCAACTGCGCGGCGTGCGCGAAGCCACCGAAGGCGATTTTCTGACGCCTTTCTTTTCAGGTGAGGCTTTTCCGACCCTGTTCGCCTGGTTGGCCGAAATCGGTCTGGTCGAAACCTTCAAGAATGGATCACCCAAGGTGCCGGGCATCCCGGTCGAGATCATCTGGTTCGTCATCATCGCACTTCTGGCGACTTATGTTCTGTTGCGCACACCTGCCGGAAACTGGATTTTCGCATCTGGCGGAGACGCCAATTCCGCTTCGAACTCGGGCGTGCCGGTGGCGCGCGTCAAGATTTCCCTTTTCATGATCACGGCATGCTGCGCCGCACTTGTCGCGATCATCACGGTGATCGACGCCGGCTCGACCGATGCGCGTCGTGGGTTCCAAAAGGAATTCGAAGCCATCATCGCCGCGGTTATCGGCGGCTGCCTGCTGACCGGTGGCTACGGCTCCGCCATTGGTGCCTTCTTTGGCGCGATCATCTTTGGCATGGTCGTCATCGGTCTGACATACACGGATTTCGATCAGGACTGGTTCCAGGTGTTTCTGGGCGGCATGTTGTTGATCGCCGTTCTGTTTAACAATGCGATCCGCAAACGCGTCACGGGGGAGCGTTGAGATGACTGCCGACAGCACATTCCATCACGGTGAGGCTTCTGCCGCCGCGCCCATCGTCGAGATGAAGGATATCGAAAAGCATTTCGGCAACATCATCGCCTTGGCCGGGGTCAGTTTTGATGTGCGGCCCGGCGAATGCCACTGCCTGCTGGGCGACAACGGCGCGGGCAAGTCGACCTTTATCAAAACGATGTCGGGCGTGCACAAACCGACCAAGGGCGAGATCCTGTTCGAAGGCAAGCCGATGCACTTCGACACCCCGCGCGATGCGATGGAGGCGGGGATCGCCACAGTGTTCCAGGACCTTGCGATGATCCCGCTGATGAGCGTGGCGCGCAACTTTTTCATGGGGCGCGAACCGACCAAGGGCAGGGGAATGCTGAAACGCTTCGACGTGGATTACGCCAACGACATCACGATGAGCAAGATGCGCAAGATGGGCATCAACCTGCGAGGTCCCGATCAGGCGGTCGGTACGCTTTCCGGCGGCGAACGTCAGACAGTCGCCATCGCCCGCGCCGTCCACTTCGGTGCGAAAGTTCTGATCCTGGACGAACCAACCTCGGCCCTCGGCGTGCGCCAGACCTCGAACGTACTGGCAACCATCGACAAGGTGCGCAATCAGGGTATCGGAGTGGTGTTCATCAGCCACAACGTGCGCCATGCTCTGGCCGTGGGCGACCGCTTTACCGTGCTGAACCGGGGCAAGACACTTGGCACTGCAAAACGGGGCGAGATCACGCCGGAGCAATTGCAGGACCTGATGGCCGGTGGCCAAGAGATGGCGCAGCTAGAAGGGTCCTTGGGCGGGACGGTCTGATTTTAGGTAGACGCCCTGAGGTTCAAAAAAAGTGAAGATACGAGCATGACAGACGTGAAAAACAGGTTGGCAGGGCGCGATCGGTGCTCGCCTTCACCGCAGGAGGCCGCATGACCAAAACGCTCGACCTGATCACGATAGGCCGCAGTTCCGTGGACCTTTATGGCACGCAAGTCGGCGGGCGGCTTGAGGACATGCGGTCGTTTGACAAGTATATCGGCGGCAGTCCCACAAATATCGCCTGCGGCACGGCGCGGCTGGGGTTGAAGTCGGCCGTCATCACCGGCGTTGGCGATGAACATATGGGCCGCTTCATCATTGAACAGTTGGCCCGTGAGGGCGTCAATACGGACGGGGTCAAGGTCGACCCGGACCGGCTGACAGCGCTTGTGCTGTTGGGCATCCGCGACTCCGACAGTTTTCCGCTGATCTTCTACCGCGAACACTGCGCCGACATGGGCCTGACGGTGGACGATGTCGACGAGCGATTCATCACCTCGGCCCGCGCGGTCGTCGCTACGGGCACGCATCTGAGCAATCCACAGGTCGAGGCTGCGACGCTCAAGGCGCTCGAGATTGCGCGGGCAAATGACATTCAAACCGCGCTCGATATCGACTATCGCCCCAACCTGTGGGGTGTAGCGGGGCATGGTGACGGCGAAAGCCGATTTGTGGAAAGCGCGGCCGTAACGGCCAAGCTGCAATCGACGCTGCACCTGTTCGACCTGATCGTCGGCACCGAGGAAGAGTTCCATATCGCAGGTGGCTCGATCGACACCATCGCGGCCCTGCGTGCGGTGCGTGCGGTGTCGGCGGCGACGTTGGTATGCAAACGCGGGGCGGCGGGTGCCGTCGCTTTCGTCGATGCGATCCCGGATAGCCTTGATGATGGGCAAGCCGGCCCCGGTTTCCCCATCGAGGTGTTCAATGTGCTGGGGGCCGGCGACGGCTTCATGTCCGGCCTGCTCAAGGGGTGGCTGGACGGCGCGGATTGGCCCACGGCTCTCAAATACGCCAATGCCTGCGGAGCCTTTGCCGTGTCGCGACATGGCTGCACGCCCGCCTACCCAAGCTGGGAAGAGCTGCAATTCTTTTTCAAGCGCGGCATCACGCGCCCCGACCTGCGCAACGATTCAGAGTTGGAACAAGTCCACTGGGCGACGAACCGGGCGGGCGACTGGTCCTCGGTCATGACCTTTGCCTTTGATCACCGAAGCCAGCTGGAAGAGATGGAGGGGTACACCCTCGCCAAAGGGGGAACGTTCAAGGAGCTGTGCCTGAAGGCGGCGCTACAGGTGCAGGATGGCCGGCGGGGCTATGGCATCCTTTGTGACAACCGGATCGGCAGAACCGCGCTGCACCGTGCCAGCGGGACGGGCCTGTGGATCGGGCGCCCGACCGAATTGCCCGGCTCGCGCCCGATCGCGTTTGAGCCGGAACTGGGCGAGGATCTGGGACAACTGAGCGAATGGGCGGCAGAGAATGTCGTCAAGCTGCTGGTGTTTTGCCACCCCGATGACGATGAAAAGACGGCGGCCATGCAGGTCGCTCGCGTCAAACGGCTGTTCACCGCCGCACGGCGCAACGGGCTGGAATTTCTGCTTGAGGTGATCCCGTCCAAGGTCGCCCCCGTGACAGATGACACGACCGCGATCCTGATCCAGACCTTCTATGATGCCGGGATCTATCCCGACTGGTGGAAGCTGGAACCGTTCAGGACGGATGCGGCATGGACCAATGCGGTGGGCGCGATTGAACGTAACGATCCACGCACCCGCGGGATCGTGGTGCTGGGGCTGGATGCACCTACGGATGATCTGGCGGCAAGTTTTGCCATTGCTGCCAAGCAACCGTTGGTCAAAGGATTTGCCGTGGGCCGCACGATCTTTGGCGATGCGGCACGGGCTTGGATGACCGGCAAAATGAGCGATGACGAGGCCGTCGCGCAGATGGCACGGCGCTATGGCGACCTGTGCGAAATCTGGAGCGATGCGCGCAAAACCGCGGGAGAGATTTGAGATGAGCAAAACAATCCGACTGACAGCGGCACAAGCGATGGTGCGCTATATTGCGGCCCAGCGGAACGCGGATGACGATTCGATCATCGCGGGCTGCTGGGCGATCTTTGGCCACGGCAACGTGGCCGGTCTGGGCGAGGCGCTGCATGGCGCCAAGAACCACTTCCCGACATGGCGCGGGCACAACGAACAGACCATGGCCCATTGCGCCATCGCCTATGCCAAGCAGTTGGGACGCAAAAGGGCGATGATGGTATCCTCGTCCATCGGCCCCGGCGCCACCAACATGGTCACCGCCGCCGCACTGGCACATGTGAACCGTTTGCCGGTGCTGCTGGTGCCGGGTGACGTGTTTGCCAATCGCGGCCCCGACCCGGTCCTGCAACAGGTCGAGGATTTCGGCGACGGCACCGTGTCGGCCAATGACGTGTTCAAGCCCGTCAGCCGCTACTTCGACCGGATCAGTCGCCCCGAACATCTGCTGACCGCCTTGCCCCGCGCCTTCAGGGTGATGACTGACCCGGCCGAGTGCGGCCCCGTCACGCTGGCCTTCTGTCAGGACGTGCAGGCCGAAGCTCATGATTACCCCGAAAGCTTCTTTGAACCCAACGTGTGGACCCAGCGTCGTATCCGCCCGGATGAGGGCGAACTGGCGGCCATGACACGGGCGATCAAGTCGGCCAAGCGGCCCGTGATCGTGGCCGGGGGCGGGGTGCATTATTCGGATGCTTGCGCGGCCCTGCGCAGCTTTGCCGAAGCGCACAACATTCCCGTAACTGAAACTCAGGCCGGCAAATCCACGCTGCCATGGGATCATCCGCTGAACCTTGGTCCCATCGGCGTGACCGGTGGCGCGCCCGCCAACGCCGTCTGCGCCGAGGCCGACCTGGTGCTGGGCATCGGCACTCGGTTTCAGGACTTTACCACCGGGTCTTGGGGTCTGTTCGCGCACCCCGGCCGCCGCATCGCCTGCCTGAACGTGGCCGCCTATGACGCGGCCAAACACAATGCGCTGCCCTTGCTGGCGGACGCACAGGCGGGGCTGCAGGAACTGTCGGCGGCTCTGGGCGCGCACAAGGTTGCTGCTGGTGTTGAGGGGCTTAAGGCGGACTGGTTCGCTGCCGTCGATCCCCTGACGGACGCGCCCAAAGGCAACGAATTGGCCACCGACATGCAGGTGATCGGCGCGGTCCAGCGTGCAGCCACGGACGACACCGTGGTGATGTGCGCCGCTGGCACCATGCCGGGCGAGTTACACAAATTGTGGAAATCAAACCGCCCGATGTCCTATCACATGGAATACGGGTTCTCCTGTATGGGCTACGAGATCGCAGGGGCCATGGGCATCAAGATGGCCCAGCCTCAACGCGATGTGATCTGTTTCACCGGCGACGGCACTTACATGATGGCGAATTCGGAAATGGCGACAGCGGCGATGATGGGCATCAGCTTTACCGTGGTCGTGACGGACAATCGCGGCTTTGGCTGCATCAACCGCTTGCAAATGGGCACCGGCGGGGCTGAGTTCAACAACCTGCTGGACCACACGCTGCACGACCAGCCCTCGGCCATCGACTTTGCCAAACATGCCGAGGCGATGGGCGCAACCAGCGTCAAGGTCGGCTCGATCGCCGAACTGGAGACGGCGCTGGCCAAGCGGAACGAGGTCGCCGGACCTTATGTCATCGTGATCGACACCGACCCCTATCCAAGCACCGAAGCGGGCGGGACATGGTGGGAGGTGGGTGTGCCCGAAGTGTCCGAGCGCGCAGAGGTCAACGCGGCGCGGGTCGCCTATGAGACCAACAAATCAAAGCAAAGGGTCGACTGATGACAGTCAAAATCGGCATCTCCCTGATCGCATGGCAAAACGATGATCTGCCCGATCTGACGGCTGCCTTCACCACCGAAGGAGCGATGGAGGATGCAGGCCGCATCGGCTATCAAGGGGTTGAACGTGGCCGCCGCATGCCCGCCGACACGAGCGGTCTGCGCGCCTATCTGGACCGCTACGGCGTGGCACTGTGCGGGGGGTGGTGTTCAGGCAACCTGATGCAGGCTTCGGTCACGGAAGAGGCGGCGGCGATTGCCCAGCAGGTCGAACAGTTCGCGGCGCTCAATGCCCCATGCATCGTCTATGCCGAATGCTCCAACACCATCCAGGGACAGATCGACACTCCCGTCAGCCGCCGCCCCAAACTGAGTCGGGACGAGGTCATGGGGTACGCGGCAAAGCTGTCGGAACTCGCCAAATGGTCGGCGGATCACGGCACCGTTCTGGCCTATCACCATCACATGGGCGCGATGGTGCAGGACGCCGAGGATATCGACTGGCTGATGGAGGGATCCTCGGACGATGTAACGCTGCTTTACGATACGGGGCACTTGCATTTCGCGGGGGCCGATCCGCTTGGCGTCCTGAACAAATGGGGCCATCGTGTGCACCATGTGCATTTCAAGGACGTGCGCCAGCCAGTGCTGGACTGGGTGCACGCTGAGGACAAAAGCTTTCTCGACGGGGTGGCTGCAGGCGTCTATTCGGTACCCGGCGATCCCGAGGGCTGCATCGACTTTCAGGCGATCACGGACCGTCTCAAGACGATGGACTATCAGGGCTGGATCGTGGTCGAGGCCGAACAGGACCCGGTCAAGGCACCGCCCTATGCGTATTCCAAGCTCGGTTACGACCATATTATCGATATCTGCGCGCGTTCGGGTCTGGCTGTGGCCGGCCGGAACCCGGCGACCGCCATGCCACAGTAATCAGGGGGGACGAAGATGCGGGACAACATCAACGAGACTACGGGGTATTTCACTGCCCGGTCCGGTGATCTTGCTGCGTTCAAGGCGCTGATCGGGCGCACACTCGACCCGGCCTCGGTGCCGCTTGCGGCAGAGGTTGTGCGCAATATCCCCGTCTACGACATGATCGCGCTTACTGCTGCATTGCTGGACCCGCAGCAACGGCTGGCCCTGATGGGCGAATGGGCGCGTGTGTTGCGCGCGTCCGCCGGGGTAATCGTCCTGAAATCGGCTTATGCGGACACCGCGCCCATTGATCGTGCCACGCAAGTGTTCGACGCGATCATCGCCGAGGAGCGCGAAAGCGGCGCAGGCAAGGGCGACCATTTCGCCGCCTCGGGCGCCAATGACCGCATCTGGAATGCGCTTCAAAAGCACTGTCTGCGCGACCCCGAAGGCTTTGCGCTTTACATGGGCAATCCCGCCGTCGCGGCGGCCGCAGAGGCGTGGCTGGGCCCGAATTACCAGATGACCGCACAGGTCAATCAGGTGCGCCCCGGCGGCAAGGCGCAAGCGGCGCACCGCGACTATCACCTTGGGTTTCAAAGCGCTGAAATGGCCGCGAAGTACCCCGCTCACGCCCACGCCTTGACGGCGACCCTGACCCTGCAAGGCGCGATTGCCCATTGCGACATGCCGGTGATCAGCGGGCCAACCAAGCTGCTGCCGTTCTCGCAACTCTACGATGCGGGCTATATCGCCTTTCACGACCCGGACCATCGCGCCGCGTTCGAAGAGTCCTTTGTTCAACTGCCCCTGTCCAAAGGGGACGCCGTATTCTTCAACCCCGCGCTGTTCCACGCGGCGGGCGACAACCGTAGCGCGGATATCGCGCGGATGGTGAACCTGTTGCAGGTCTCCTCGGCCTTTGGGCGCGCAATGGAAGCGTTGGATCGCACGGCCATGGTGCGCGCGCTGTTCCCGGTGCTGGGCGACTTGGCACAGTCCGGGCGGCAGGAGGCAGCGCAGATCGATGCTGTGATCGCGGCCAGCGCCGAGGGCTATCCATTCCCTACCAACCTCGACACCGACCCGCCCGTGGGCGGCAACGCGCCGCCCAGTCAGGCGGACCTGATGCGGGATGCGCTGGCCGCAGGCACATCCCCGTCAGACTTCGACGCGGCCCTTGCGGCGCTGTCAAAACGCCAAACGCCGTAAGCTGCACCACAGGAGACAGTAATGCCCGACCTTCTCAAGAAACCCTTTGGCACGCGCGGCAAGGTGCACCAGATCACACCAGAAAGCGCCGGCTGGCGCTATGTCGGCTTCTCGCTTTACCGGCTCAAGGCTGGGGATACTGCCGCCGAGGCAACCGGCGAGAGAGAGGTCATTCTGGTCGTGGTCGAAGGCAAGGCCGCCATCTCCGGGGCAGGTCGGGACTGGGGGACTTTGGGTGACCGGATGGACGTATTCGAAAAGACGCCGCCCCACTGCCTTTACATTCCAAACGGAACCGAATGGAGCGCGATCGCGGAAACCGATTGCGTGCTTGCCGTCTGCACCGCCCCCGGCAAAGGCGGCCACGTCGCACGCCGGATCGGACCAGATGGCATCACCCTGACCGAACGCGGGAAGGGCACGAACACCCGCCACATCAACAACATCGCGATGGAGCACGAGGATTATGCCGACAGCCTGCTGGTGACCGAGGTGTTCACCCCCGCAGGCCATTGGTCGTCCTACCCCAGCCACCGCCACGACGAAGACGATTTTCCCCGTATCACCTATCTGGAAGAAACCTATTACCACCGCCTCAACCCTGCCTCCGGCTTTGGTGTCCAGCGCGTCTATACCGATGACGGGAGCCTTGACGAGACGATGGCGGTCAGTGACGGCGACGTGGTCTGTGTCCCGCGCGGCCACCACCCCTGCGGCGCGCCCCACGGGTTCGAGATGTATTACCTCAACGTCATGGCCGGCCCGCGACGCAACTGGCGCTTTGTCCCGGCCCCCGAGGTCGAATGGATCATGGAACGGGACGCATAATGCAGAACACCAGGACACAAACTTTTCAACTGGCCGCCTGCGCGGAAATGCTGTGGCAGGACAAGCCCATCGACTGGCGTGCTGCCCGCCTGACCGAGATGGGGTTTGGCGTCGGCCTATGGAACTGGCCGGAACATGATCTGGCCAAGCTTGAGGCGGTCGGTGCCAACTACACCATCATGAACGGCTATCTCGAAGGTCGGCTTGCCGATGACGAAGGCGCCGACATGTTGCTGAAATCCGCACGTGAGACGGTACAGGTCGGCAAACGGTTGGGCGTGGACCGGCTGAACCTGCACGGCACTGGCCTTGGCGATGGCGGTATTCCGATCTGGCAACATCAGGTGGTGACGGGCCCGATGTGGCTCAAGGCGCACGACACGCTGCAACGGGTCTGCGATCTGGGGGAAGAGGAGGGCGTGGTCTTTACCCTTGAAAACCTCAATCTTCTGGATCACCCCGGTTGCCCATTCGGTGCGACCGCCGACGTTCTGGCCCTGGTCTCCGCGATCGACCGCCCCGAATTGCGTATCAACCTCGACTTTTACCACACACAGATCGGCGACGGCGACCTGATCCGTTGGTGCCAGAAGTGCCTGCCATGGATCGCCGAAGTACAAGTCGCCGACAACCCCGGACGCTTTGAGCCGGGGACAGGAGAGATCAATTATTCGGCCGTCGCGCGCGCGCTACGGGATATGGGGTATACCGGAGCAGTCGGCATGGAAGCGTTTGCCGTCGGTGATCCAGAGGCCGCGCTGGAAGCTTTTCGCGCGGCGTTCTCAGTTTGACAACGCGAAAAGCTTTGGGTCCCAGTCAGGGTTGAGCTGCTGGCGATGAGTTGGACAGTATCTGGCACAACATAAGCTACTCTTTTGGCCCGCTGATAATGGTTGGTTGTTTCATTTTGCGGCGAGTAGATCGCATCGGATGGCTTGCGGCATGCTTCCGCGTCAACAGAAAACACTCGGTTCCGCTCAACACAACCGTTGGTGCACGTCAAACATGCTGGCTGCGAAGATAGGGTATGCTCAGGTTTTGACGGCTTCGGCCCAAGCCTCACAAAGCTCATCCTTGGCTGGCATCAAAAAGGTTTTGACCAGAAGTGCTGCCAGTGGAGCCGCCACCGCCGCCGGTGCGATCGCCAAAAGTAGACTTGCCACAACGCCTATGGCCGCCGCCTCGCTCATGTTAAGTGCATCGAGCAGCTGCTTGCGTTCTTCGTCGTCGCCGCTGCCACAAACCAGCTTGTACAGTTCCTTGTTCCAGCGATTAGCGATCCGGGCGCCAATGCCCTTGAGGTCGTCAATCAAGCCCATATGGGTGGAGTCGTATTCTGGGTCGAACTTTGGATCGGCTGCCAGCGAATAATCCTTGTTGATTGCGAATTCCTGCTTGCCGAGGATCACAAGCAGCGCGTCCTCGTCGTATTCATTATAAGACTGTGCGGCAGCAATTGTCTTGTCTTCAATTCCCATGATCTGTCCTTTCAAATGGAGTAAGGGTCGTCAGTGTGCTTGGCGGTGCTGAAAAGCCGGTACATCCTCAGTTTCAATCTCGGGTCCCAGCCGCGCATCGGAACGGCCATAGAGCGTGTAGGCAAAGCCCAGAGGGTTGCGGGCCTCGTGAAAATGCCTCCGGGCGGCAAGAACGGCCTGGCCGATGGTCTTTTGCGCGGCCAATGCCGCAAGCACCTTGCCCGCGAAGAGATCGGCAAAAACGGCTGTCATGGGACATTCCGTTCCCACCACTGCCGAGGCGTTCCGCTCGATGAACCGCCTTGTCATTCCGTGGCCCATGGCGGGCAGAAGATCGGCAGAATGGCACATGTTGAGAAAGACGATGGGGCGGCTGCGCCCTTGGAAAAAGTCGATGTCATTCAGTTCCGTTTCTGTGATGGAAGCAGTTCCAAAGAACATCTTGGCCTCACCGGGCGGGGTGCTCAGACGGTTCAGTAGGGTGTCCCAGACCTGACCCGCGTTCGATGTCGCCGCCAGATCGCGCAGCGTCTTGATATGGTCGGCGGCAAGATGAGGGTTTTCGCCCGGTGTAAAGCCCTGACAGAAGAAATAATAAAGCTGAGCAGGCTGCGCTCCGGACAGGCTAGCTTGCAGATCCGCTTGCGTTTTCAGGGGGTGAAGGGTGGCCCAGTTGTTCGTTACCACGGCGCGGTTGAGCGTATCCTGATGCGGCACAACCCCGGAAAACCCAGGGTCGACGACAGAGGCGACCCGCACCGGCGCATCAGAAAGGCCCAAGTTGCGTGCGCCCTTGCGATTGATCTGCTCCACCAAAAAACGCAAACCCCAAATAGCTTCGGGATCCGGATCTCCTTCGGGCGCGGGATCGGGACGCATCAGCGCCCAGGGAAAGACGAAATGGCGCGCGTCCTCGCGGCAAGAGATTTGTATTACACTGTCTTTAGGCAGATCGGCAGCGCGGACCAGATTGCCGAGAGCTGACGCACCATTGTCGCGGTCGTTGCCGAAGAAAAGCCTCCAGGCACTGCCACCAAAACTCCACATCTGATCGAGGCATTGCTTGTACTGGTAGTTAAAGAGGTTTTCCTTAACGCTCAGATCACCCACCACCAGGTCAGTCCAGAAATCGCGCACCTGAACCAGCAGTGCGCGGATATCGTCGGCAAGGATCGTGCGGCCCAGTGGGATGGGCCGCAACCGTTTCGGCCCCACACGAAAGATAGCCTCCGCCGTATATCCCATAGGCGCACCTTTGATCCGCAGCGACAGGCTGACCGGTTCTTCGCCGATCGATGGGGACAGCACTGTTGGACGGTCCTGCGGCCAGTGTTTGTGCCGTGACCGCCCCTCGGGATTGTCGCCGATCACCACATCGCGGATCGTCATCACCTCCAGCAAATGCAGTTCTTCGCTATATATCAGCACCTCCACATCGACCGAGTTGCGCCCGCGCGGCCCTCGCCCGGTCTCGCAGCGGAAGAAGGCGCGCGTGCTGTCTCCGTCGAACGGCCAAGTGAGCGGCAGAAAACCGTCCTCGAATGTCAGAAGCTCTTCATCAAGTGACTCGACACGCACATAAACCGTGACTTCTTCTTGCGCCTCCCGCGGCGGCTTTAGTGTTGCAGGCGCATCGGCGTCACGGTCGATCCCGATCCGCTCCGCTCGTATCGCAATTTCCAGCGTATATGGGCTTTCCTCATCAAGCGACTCGTTATCTGGCACGACATCTGCGTTATCCGGTTCATCCCCGGCGGCGTAGTGGCCAAAATAAAGGACGGGATCAATGTACCGATCGGCCTCCACACCAGACGCCGTCGCAGCTTTCCCAACTCTTTGTGTCCCGAAGTCGAGATCAAGTAAATCGTCAAAGTCTTCGACCGACGCGACATAGGCTTCTTCCTCGAAAAGCTCCGGCGATAACTCTTCCATAACATCGACCGCCCTCGGCTTCGCCGGGGCGGAATAAATCATTCCGCCCCCGCTGAATCTTGTCATCCAATCTTGGATTTTATAGTGCAGCCGATCTGCCTCGGCCTTGAGCGCGTTTAGATTTTCACCAGTGTCGGATTCATGGTCGAACCGAATACGTCCGGTCAGCAGGTTCTCAAAAAGCAGGGGGTAAACTTCGGCGAGCGGCACGGTCGTCGCAGTGTCCGGCAAGTTGAAAGCCTGCGCCATGGTCGACGTGATGTCGATTTCCAACGGATCGTTCATCCGCTGGTTCCACGACAACAATTGACCAAGCTGGCCAACTGTCTCCGCGAGGCGATGTCTCAGCCGCGCATTTTCCATATATGCATCAAATCCGATAGCCGGGCCCATCAGGATCAGTGGGCTCTCTGGCCGCGGCTGTATCCGGAACCATGCATCAAAAAGCGCCACATCGGGCGGCGCATCATGTGACATCGCGTAAACATAATGACGCAGAAAATCCGGCATGGCATCCTGCGGGGCTCTCAGGAAAGCCTCGGGCAGAAGCGGTAGAAACGTCTTCCGATCTAGCACCTCCGCCACCCTTGAAGGTGGGAATGTTGGGTCAGATGCGTCAAGCTCTGATACGTTTACGTTGAGCCCGCTCCGACTTGGGCTGGGGGACACTCTGTCCGGCAAGATGTTGTTGCAGATGAACAGATCAGGGGACGTAGGCGCGAAAGGGTCGTTCACCAATGTGGCCAGGCCCCGTGTGAACGGTTCCTGCGCCTCGTCGATCACCGGCATGTTCTCGCGCAGAACGCCCATCGGCCATTGCCACGTGTGCTCAATACATGCCCGGCTTACATATATCGTGACGGATGAAACGGTTGAGGCTGGCACAACTCTCCAATCAGGATTGCCACGATACCGCGTATCAGCTGCGCCATAGACAGCTTCACCCGACTGCAGCAACTGCTTTACAACACCCATGCATTGATCCGAAGACAGGTCATCGGGCAACACCCGCAACCGGCAGCCTCCGCCCGTCAGGTATTCTTCGGTCACATCCCGCCAGATCGCGGACAGGTCCGCATCAACCAGCCCGGCTTCGAAGCTGCTGCCCATCTCAGTGGGAAAACGCCACAGCAAACTGCGGTGCTCAGAGTTCAGGATAATTCTGCTAAGTTGGTCGACCGCGTCGTAAATCTGCCCATCTCGGGCCCTGATCACGCCTGCAAGCGCCAGCGCGTCTGATGCCACACGGGGATCTTGGGAAGTATTTTGATAGCAAACTGGCAACAATGATTTGCCTTATCGCGGGTAAAAACATCACAACAGTACGGCGCCCTTTTGACCCTGTCCAGAAAATGCGCTCCCGCTCTGGTGGAAAACTCTAGAGTTGACAGCACACCCGAGCATGTCGAAAATCAACCATAGATTAAGTGGTTCATTTGATATCTCAAGTGTTTGACTGACGGGATTCACATTTGACGAGCAATATCGACATGTCCGCACTATCCGGTTCGATTGCGTGTCAGACGGCGCTGCGGACTGCGTGCACCTGTGCGCAAGGTTTTGTACATGGTTGAACCCGGGGACGCGTTCGCACGCTCAAGCATGCTTGACGAGTTGGTCGTCGAAAACGAACTTGACGAGTTCTTCGAGGGCCTGCTGCAATACTGCCAGGAGTTTGGCCGTGAATTGCGCAAAACCAGTCTTGGAATTGAGTCCGTAATGCTGTGCCGCAAGTACCGCGCGGTCAAGGACAAGCATCGCCAAGGCCGCATGTCTGCCGAGGATTTCGAAGTCAGCCAGAACGATTGCATCTGGCGCGCCATGGAACTCAAAGAACAGGTCCTGACGCTTTTTGGGCGGAAAGCAGCATGATCAGCCCAAGCGAGCAAGCCAAGAACCTGGCTGAATTGCGCCACCACGTCGATCAGAATCCGCGCGAAGCTAAGGACGAGGTGCTTGCCTTTCTGCGCGATCACACTGTCGTCGAGGGCCAGCCCCGCACTGAAAACCTGCACTTCAACGGTGTGATGGAACTGAAATCTCTGCGCGGTGCCACTCAGGACACAAGTGTTCTGAAAGACGTGCTGAACCGTTTGCTGAAAGAAGCCGAGAAGCGAATAGAATCTCGTCCGGAAAGCGCCACTGAACTTGTCATACAGAGACTGAAAGCGCGGGAAAATCTGCGGGGCCGCCAAATTGAAAAACGCACCGCTTTCCACTGCTCCGGCCTTGGCAAAACATATCCCGATTTCAAACTTGAAGGCATAGACCTTGATCTGAAATTAGGTGAAATCACTGGAGTTGTGGGCGAAAACGCCAACGGCAAGACGACGCTCTTTCGGCTTATGGTCGGGGAAAAGCAGCCGTCTGTGGGCGCGATGACCTTTCCCGAACTGGGCCAGACCAATCCTGATCGGATCGACTGGGCCGCCGTCCACAGCGGGCTCGCTTACGTGCCGCAAACGCTGACGCCCTGGCCCGGATCGCTGGAGGACAACCTGCGGTTTGCCGCTGCCTCGCGCGGTATTCTGGGCCAAGCCAACGACCGCGCCTTTGAGTATATCGTTGAGCGGATGAACCTTCGCGAACATCTCAACAAGCCCTGGAAAATCCTGTCGGGCGGGTTCCGGTTGCGTTTTGATCTGGCCAAGGCATTGATCTGGTCGCCCAAGATCCTCGTGCTGGACGAACCACTTGCCAATCTCGATTTTCGCGCGCAGTGGACGGTGTTGCGTGATATCCGGCGCATGTCGCGCTCTTACACCGATCCGATCGCCGTGATCATCTCAAGCCAGCACCTGCATGAGATCGAGGCTTTGGCCGACAACATCCTCTTTCTGCGCGCGGGCAAAGTCGTGTTCAACGGGCCACGGGGCGACATCGGTGAAACCCGCAGCGAAAACGCATTTGAAGTGATCTGTGAGCTCCCGCTGCAACATGCCTTGCGGCCCTATATCGGGAATGGCGTGCGGTCGGTCATGTTCGACGGCATGTCCCATGTGGTTGTCACAGATGTCGGATTTGGAGCGGCTGAGATGCTACAGGCGATGATGGATATCGGCTGCCCGCCCAGCTACTTCCGCGATATCAGCCGGTCGGTCAAACGGCTCTTTGAGACGCAGCGGGAGGGGGAACGGTGACATTTCGCGAGATCATCACCTGGCCGTTGCGTCAGGTTGATCGCCTCAACCCGCTTGCTTCTGGTGCGGGGTACATGCTGCGGAACTACCCGACGCTCTGGCGCACCGCCATTCTCAAAATCATATGGTATCTATTTATTGCGCATCTGGCTTTGTGGTTGGCCGGCTGGTTGGTATCGCAATCGTTTACGATCATTCCGACCTCCGGCGAAATTCTGAGCTTCAGCGGCGTGATCACGGCGCTGGCCTTCCTGATTGGTTTTGGCTGGTTCGTGTCGGTTTGGCAAACGCCGCTGATCAAGCGAACCTTCGGGACCATGCTGTTGACATGGGGTGTCTATGCGGCTTTTATCTATGGTCTGGCCACGACAACGCAGGCGTATTTTGCGCCTGTGTCCGTCAAGGTGGCTGGACTGTATGATCCAAGATACATGGACGAAGATGCGGCCGCGCTCGCCGATCCTCTGGCGCGAGTCTGCGCCCAATCCGATTTCGTCGATCCGCACCAAAATCCTGCCGACCCGCGCGATGCCGTGCGGCGGTTGCACGCCGGTCACCCGGACCACTATATACTGTACAATATGGTGGACGCACTGTTCGCGGTCAGCGAATTCTATTGCCAAGACTTGCGCGCACCATGGCAGGATACTCACGAACCCGCACGTCTTCCCCTGACAACTCTGCTTCAGGAAATCTACGGCGACTGGTCCAATTACCGCTCCGAAGAGTTCGAGGGGAGATTCCGCGAATACTTCTACGAGGTGCGAAGTTATTATCATTCCGTCGCGGAAGATCGGTTCTTTGACGAAGACCGGGTCGTTCAAGACGCCCAACTCGATTCCCGGCTGCGTTCTGTTCAATTGGCCCATTTCACCACCTCCAAAAAGCATCACATGCGCTATGCCAAGAGCATCTTGCAGCCGGGCACGGCAATTTTTGCTGCGGTCCTGGCGCTGGTGCTTCTGACGCTGGAGGTGAAGGGGCGGCGCTGGCTTGACGCAATTCTGAATCCGTTCGAGCGTTTCCGCGATAGCCGCGGGTCGGGTCCCGGGCTGATCAGCCGGATCAACGCGCGTTTCATCAAGACACGTCCTGTTCTGTGGCAATTGCGCTTGCCCGGCGCCATCACGCTTATGGTTCTGGTTCTGCTGTCCGGCTGGTTTGCAGTTGCCCTTGTGGAGTGGATCAATGACCTGCTGGAAGACCGATTGTACGGCTACATCGGCAAAGAACTTGCAGCGATCATCCTGATTGTTGGGTTGCTGATTTTTTTGGTGACTCTTGTCATCGCGCTGATGCAGGTGCAAAGGCGGTACTTTCAACTGGACCTCAGACGACACCGGGCAGGGGCGCAATTTTTTCTCGCCTTGTTCTTTCCCGTACTTGCCGCTTCTTTGATTGGGTCACTGATAACCGTCATGGAAATTGGTGACGAACAAACGGGCCATGGTGTCGTGTGGTATGCCGCCGCGATCTGCGCATATCTGGCGACCACGTTTTCTTGGTCTCAGACCTTTTTGGGCCTGCGCAGAGCGATTGTTCTGGCAGCGGTTTTTGCGGCTATGTCGGGCTTTGCGCTCTTTGTCTTAATGGTCGCATCGTTAAAGAATGACGAGATAACCATCGTGTCGCATATCGGAGTCGGCGCACTGTTAATTGTGTGCATTGTCGGTTGGTTGGGCAAGCTTGACAGTATCAAAAGGGCAGGTGCGGTTGTGCTTGTGACTTACGCATTCCTATGGTCCAACCTGGGCGTGTTGGTGTTGATGAGCGAGTATCTTAGGGATTCTCTTCCAGACAATTTTACAGCGCTGACGCTCAACTTGGTTTTCGTCCTCATGGCGGTGTGCCTTTTCCCGCTTTTCAACCGGCTACAAGAGATCGCCACGGCCCCTGCAAATGACTGACGCGCCGCCCCTTGCCGCGTTCGACGAGGCGCGCGAGTGGATTGCCGAAGGCGATACCGCGTCAGCGCTCGACATGCTTTTGCCGCTGCTGTCCGGTCTGGCGCAGGATGGCGGGCGCAAATGGCTCGACCTGCGCAACGAGATCATCCTGCACGCCCGCGGCGCGGCCAGCGACCGCCGGCAGGCCCGCCGGGGCCTCGCCACCCGCGAAGAGGCCGGTGTGGCGGAAACGCGCACCGCGGCCGCCCTTCTTGAACTGATCGACGAGGTAGAGCGCAAGTTGCGCCGCGCGGCGCAGCCCGCACCGTCACAGGTGTCGCCGCTCGAACCCCTGCCCATGGCCGACATAGAGGGCCATCCCGAAAAGATCATCGGGAGGGACAATCTCAAAAGTATCGCCTGGCTTGCTCAGGGATTGCAAGCCAGCCGTGCGGTGTGCCGGATTCAGGCTGGTCGAGCCTCGGGCACAGGGTTTCACATCGGCGGTGGTTGGATCATCACGAACAACCACGTCATCCCGGACGCAGCCACGGCGGCGTCCAGCCGTGTGGAGTTCAACTTTCAGCGCGGCGCTGACGGCCAGATGGAGCAATCAGTACTCTTGCCAGTGCAGGCAGATGGCTTTTCCACGGCACCTCAACCTCTCGATTGCTCGGTAATCTACGTGCCCGGAGCGGACGGTACCTTTCCCGCCGTCGCGCTGGCCAACGGCCCACGACCCGCCATCGGCGATCCGGTGTCGATCATCCAGCATCCGATGGGAGGAGAGAAACAGATCGCTGTTACCTCAAACGAAGTTATCGCGGTGGAAGGATCCCGTCTGGTTTACATGACCGACACGCTGGCAGGATCGAGTGGCGCGCCTGTCTTTGACGAGGCTTGGCAGGTTGTGGCCTTGCACCGGGCCGGCGGCGGCACTGTAAGGCTGGCGAATGGCCGTCGGATGCGCGGCAACGAGGGTGTGCTGATGGAGGCGCTTCTGTCCAATGCTCACGTGAACCTCGCGCTTGATGTTGCCACCCGATCCGAAAGCATGTCGGGCAAAATCTGAAGCGCCGTTTGCCGCTTGGTTTCGCTGGCGGCTCACCCCGATTGGGGAAAGTGTTTCAAGATGTGTTGCTGCTCATGGATGGCTTGACGGTTTTCGGCACGATCGCAGCTGTCAATTTTTTGCGCATATGATGCTGTGCGGAGCGTGTGCGGTTCGCACAGCTTCTCGAAAACCGCGCAGAAACGGTCACTATCCAGAGTGACCTTCGTACAATCTGAAATCAGAGAAGTGTGTGGCTGGGATGGTAGGAAACCTTGCGTGTCGTTCAACCCTATCAGCTTTTTCCAACGCCCGGCCTAACTGGGGCGAAAACTGGGGCGGTCGGGTGACGTCGGTGCTGCCGAACTAACCGGGCGCCGGGGTGGCTGCTAGATCTACCACTTCCTCTCGGTCCACTTCTCGGTTCAGCAAGAAGTAGGCATACGCGCCCACGATGACCACCGAGAGCAGACCGACAGCGATCGCGACCTCTCGCGCAACCGGAACTCCAGCGATAACAACTAGCGAGCCTTTAGACACTCCAGAGCTGACAGCGATCGCCTCCACCACCGGAAGACCAGCTATCTTGGCAACCACGGCACTGTTCATTGCGCTAGTGGATGAACCAACAGCCGAAAAGGCAGCAACAAGGCCAGGACTAACTACAGCCGCATATTCCGACACTATGATCACCGCGCCACTAGCGGTTTTCAGGGCGAGGAAGGATGTGGTTGTTGCGGTACCAAGTACGACCCCGGCAAATGCCCCAACTGTCGCGCCAGCAGCGGAAACGATACCCGTAGAAATCGCGGTGGCTGTGCCAGATACTATAAGAGCGCCACCGTAAGCTCCTGCCGCCAGCGTTGCGCCCGCTCCTACTACCGCCGCGCCCGTAATCTTAGCCGCAGTAAGTAAATCTTTGTGATCTATAACACCATCGCCATTGGCATCGAACATAGATTTTGACGGGGTGAGCTTGCCTGATACTTTCCGAGCAGCAGAAACTACGTCTTTGTAATTGACCTTGCCATCGCCATTGACGTCCAGCTTACTACTTTTTGCACTTGAGCCTGCCAAACCTTTCTTTTCACTCATAATTAATGCCTCCAATCCAATTCACATGATTATATACTATTTCAAGATATAAAAATGGAATTTTACAGCAAGTAAAATATGTTTGGCCGGTGCCAACCCAACAGTGTCTCCTCCATCCTTTTGGATAGCTGTCCAAAAAGACCAACGTTCTCAACATCTGCGACCCTGGCTCATATCGTCCGCTAAAGTGGCCTTGTTCTAAATTAAAAAAAATCCAAGTCGGCGCTCATTCTTTTCCGCGAAAGAAAACTAAGAACAAGCTAGTCGCTCCGTTTCCCGTATGTTGAACGAAAGTAGAACGATCGCCGCAGACGGGAGTGGGCCGCAGAAGGCTGCACTCGCTCCCCTCCAAACCGAGGAACCTCCTGTATCTAAATAAAGAAACAAACACAGGAGTTTAGTCATGAAGACGCTTTGCACCCTCGGCTCGATGGCTGGGGGTTTTCTTATGAAACCACCCCCCAGAGCGGCCATCACCACAATGATCTGGCTCGGAGCGCGGTCACACCCGGTTGTCACGTGCCTCGTCGCCCTTGCGCTGTTTCATGCGTGGAGGGACGATCGTGGATGATCTGAAGGCAGGCGATGTCGTCATCGTTAAAGCCTTCGACGACCTGCCCGAGCACCTGTTTCAGGTAGAAGCCACCCATGAAGACTGCGTGAGCGGTCACGCGATCACCGGCCCTCTGGCCGGGATCTACGGCGAACCCGGGATGGAGCTGATCCTCTCAATCGCCTACCGGGCCACCAGCCCAAACTAACCCCAAACACAATCAAACCGGAAAGGAGGAGACGCATGTCTGCTTCCATTAAATATGCGTACATCAAGGGCCACACTTGGCTGTACCGCCGCCACTACCCCAAGGACGTCGCTCTGGTCGTTGGCCAGTCAGTCCTCAAGCAGTCGTTGAAAACAGGTGACCCAGCTACGGCCCGGGTACGGGCAGCGGAACTGAACGCGCACTTTGAAAAGACGGTGTCGCGCGCAAAAACTGCTGCAGAGCCCTTCCAGGCTGGCCCGGAGAGCACCGGGTCGAATCTTCCATGGGCACAGCCATCGGTGGACTCAATTGCCAACCTGCGCACCGCTCTGGAGGCCTCTGGTGGGGTCCGGTTCAGAACCACCGTTCGCGCACCCGTGCCACCCGTTCAACAGCTCGGGCGGGACTACCTGAACCACCGGAGCAACGCGTTGCGACCCAGCGGCTTCAAGAGTGTTCGCTACTCCGTTGGTCTGTTCCTGAGCAAGTATGGAGATATGCCGATCACGGAAGTCACGCGGGTACAGGGAAAGGAGTTCCTGAGCCTCACCGCTCAGTTGTCTCCGGTCATCGGAAAGTCGGAAACGACCCGAGGGCTGTCGCTGGATCACTTGGTTCGCTTCTCAAAGCAGGGGTGCCGTTCAATCACACCCAGAACCCAGCGGCGCATCTGGTCGCAGGTAAACCACTTTATCGACTGGTGCGTTTACGAAGGGCACATCGAGGTGAACCCGTTTCGATCGGTTCGTTTCGATCAGAAGGTTCGCGCTTCTCCTTACGCCGTTCCAACCGATGCGGAGGTGACGCTGCTGCTCGGACAGCGTGATCGCGTTCTCCAGCCAGTGTTGCTCACCTGTCTTCTGACCGGAATGCGAGCGGGTGAAGCGGTTGGGCTGCAGCGGGGTGATCTGGTGACCAAGGGCAACCTGGGCTCCTTCGTTCACATACGACCCAACACGTTGCGGTTGCTTAAGACGGATGCTGCGGAACGGTTGGTGCCCATGCACTCAGCGCTGGCACCCGTATTCGATCAACTGCCGAGCGATGGGCCGTTGTTTCCTGACTTGTCCGTTGATGCAGTGACCAAGAGGTTTGCCCGGCTGAGACGAATGGTGGATGCGGAGAACCTCGTGTTCCACTCGACCCGGAAATGGTTCATCACCCAATGCGAACGAACTGGTGTTCCAGAGCACTGGACGGCGACGTTGGTCGGGCACAAGTCGGCGCGCTCGGAGAATGGCATTACCTACGGTATCTATTCTGCCGGGATCAGCGACGAGCAGAAACGCTCCATCGTGGACCAGATCAGGCTTCCGGCATGATGGTTCCGCCGGACATAGAAGCGTTCGAGGAGCGGGCAGCGATCGTCGAGTTTGACGGTGGGTCGACCCGCGCGACGGCTGAAGACGTGGCTGCACGAGCTCAGGGCTACCGCGATGCCAGCGCCTACTGGCAGTGGCTGGCTGACTACGTGGTGCGACGCCATTACCCATAAAGCGAACCTCGGCTGGCTTAGGCTGGCCGGGGAACCACTTTGTTTTTTTAATGTTTTGGCGGATTCCGGAAGTTCGCCGCAAGCGCGAGCGCACCCCGGTCCCACCGTGGAAGCGGACATTCCGTGAAGCCGATCCGGTCAGATCGCCGGTGGTCGACACCGAGGGTGGAAAGCAGTCAAACGCAAGGTTTGATCGACACGATTTTCTCAATCAATATAGAACCCCAACCACCCTTCTGACCGAGAGCGCGATCGGCACGTCATGGGCTTGTTCAGAAACTTCGGTTGCAACAACAACTGACGATCCCAGACCTCCGATTGTCTCAAGTTGTAGAAGTTGGGAAAATCGCCCGGGAAGACGAGACCCGAGACGTTTGAAAACGCAAGCCCCGTCTCCCAAAGTTACCGCGACCAGTGCGCCCTCCAAACTATTTAACTGAGCAGCTGTAAGCTGTTCTCCGCCCAGAACGATTTGTCCAGGCAACGCAAGCGGAATTGCGCTTTCTTCCTTCACTCGATAGGCTACCTTCACGGTCTGGAGTTCAGTCACCTCGTCAACAGGGGTCGCTTCACCTTTTCCGGTCGGTGGTGGCATATCCGTAAAAATGGCCCCGACGATGCGGTGCAAACGAATTTTGCTTTCATCATAGGTCATTGTCGGCCTGCTCTGGCGAGGATCGGGCATCAGCGCCGCCAACGAAATATCGATCGAGCCAGGTGAGCGCGACAGCCGTCGGGCAAAAACCTGATTGCGATCACGCGCAATCACAAGGTTCTGGTCCCTTCCCGGGTAAGGCTCAGCCTCCACCACAGCGACCGAGCCTGAAGGAATCGCGAAGCCAAGTGTTTCCCCGCGAATGTAATAGAGCGATTTTCCTTCGAACCAGCCATCATCCAGCGTCTCGCACGACATGTCCTGTGAGGCGTCTGATACGCCTGATTTTACAAAAGCTGCGATGTCTTGAAAGATCGGCACATTTATTTTTGGTGACGCCATCGGTCGAAGCGCAACCACCGCAACATTTTCCTGAACAGCCGGTGCGAGCGGTTCCCGCCAGCGGTGCAGGCGAAATTGCTCATGCAGCTTATCGACACGGGACCGAATGCGAGAAAAAGTCTCGTCGAGGTTCTTCACATCCATGTATTTGATAGATGCTTTGTCATGATGAGACTGGTTCAGCACACGTCTCGCATCTGCACCCTCTGCAAGAGCGTGATCGTCAACGAACTGCTTGACCAGTGGATGTTTGAAAAGCTCGTCCGTACCAGCGTTGACCAATGCACGCAAACGGTCAACGAGCGGGATCAATGTTGGCGCCTTCGTTGGTGATGCATATGCTGGGTGGGCAATATTGTCGAACAGATCGCCCAGTCGGCCTTCTATATACACGCGCATGTCAGAGGCATAGTCTTGCGCTAAAGCGTGATTGTCCGGGTTATCCAGAAATGCTTTGCGCTTGCGGACTATCTCTTCCTGAGCGGGCGCGACAAATACAGTCGGATGAACGCCGTTCACCGGATGAACCGACAAATGTTCAACTTTCTCGCGATGCTCGGCTACCAGACAACGCGCAAATTTTCGGTCATGTGACGTGACAATCAATTGCGCATCTCCGGCAACTTGACAAAGGCCACGAGCCAGCCGTTCGCGATTGTCGTTGTCCAGGAGCTCTTGAGGATCGTCGAGAACCAAGGTCTGTACGCCCCCGCGTTGTGTAAGGACATGCTCGCGAAAAGCCAGAAAAAAGCCGAACAAAGCACCACGCAACGCCGACGCATTGGAAATATGCTGCGCAGGTGCGTTTACCCCATCTCTCCCCACCTGAAGTCCCAAGGTGCCCTTCGCATCCATGACAGTGCCAGTAAGGTCAGGAGCATATGTGGTGGCGTTCAAAAATATCGCCCGTCGCCAGAAGTCGGTGCGCGTCTCCAGCTTAGTCCGCAGATCATCAACCTGCGTCTGAGCCAGGGCTCCAAGTGGCATCAGTAGCTCAAGCGCCGTTGCTGCCCTGCGGCAAAGCGCTATGCGTTTGCGCTTCATTTCGCGCTCTCCGCGACGCGCTTCCATTCGGTTGACAAGCGTCGCCGCTTTATTCAGCGGAGCAACACTCTCAACGATAGAAAGCAGTCGCGAAAGACGACGCCCAATTGCCCGATCTGCGTCGGCTGCACCGTCCTCGCCGTGCCGCAGGGCGACAATGAATTTTTGCAATGTCACCCTATTCTCGGCACGCCACCTTGCGAACGATATCGCACGGTCGATACGCTGCATTAACATCAGGAGCTCACGCACGAGTTCCACGATATTTGGAGGCATCGACCGTTCTGTTGGTTCTTGAAACTCGGGCAGCTGAGCAGCTCGTTCTTTCACCAGCAGGGCGGCATCATCTGCAAGCGCCGACAAAGAGCCCTTAAAGCTCTCAGTCGCAAAGAGTTCTGTCGTCATCGCGGTGATCAAAAGATCGGCCGGCCGATCAGGAAGTTCCTGCCGAACTTCGTTCGCTATGGCATCAGGTAGCTCTTTCGTAAGTCTGGCATGCCATCCCGAGGCCCACTGAGCGACGGTTTGCGCGACAAGGTCGCGGTCACGCTCCGCTTCAGCGAGATGCGTGGTAACGGGCACACCGGTAATCGGATCGCACGCGTCTCGCAGATCTCCAGCACACAATGGGCAATGATCACGATGCGAATGTTCATGTTCGTGTATCCATACCGAAACCAAAGCATACAGCCGCGCCCGCGCTGCACGGTCCGGCGCCGCAGCGAGCTCCGCGAGCACTTCGGCCTCACGACCCACTGTCTCAAGAAGGTCGTTCACTTTTTTCTGCTCTTCCGCATCAGCTGACAGCGCCAGAAAACGCGCGAATGAGGGCAATTTTTGAATATGCTGAAGCTCGGCGATAGCTGGTTGGATATTGCCCTCAAGATCGTCCCGTGACGACTTATCTTCTGGGTTAAACCCGTCACCAAGTACAGTTCGTGCTTCGGTCAATGCCTCAGCTTTAGCGTCTACAAAGTGCTTCGCAATGGAAGCCAATCGTTCCCGCCCATCATCTGCCAGAATACTCGGCAACTCACCGGGAAACCCGATTTCGTTGTATTCGGAAATTACCGCTTCAAGGTCCTCACGCGCTTCTCCGTATCGGTTGGCGATCCCATCGATTTCTTGTTCGATCTCATTTACGGACCGTTTCGATATCCGTTCGGCAGCTTTCGTTGCGTGCTTTGCCAGATCAACCAGATCGGCCAACCCTGTTAGACGCGCAACCGCCTGGCCCAAATGCGATGTCGAGCCAACTGAAAGAAACGGTAGTATGGCAGGCATGGAAGTGGCGATGCGCCACGCAATCGGATCGACACCTGCCGCATCTAAATCTGGCCCGATTTCTTGCAGTTTACCACGAGAGTTCCGCGTCTGGGCCCGACGCACCGGCGGGAGAATGGTGCCATCGGCATCTGCAAAAATCAGCTCAACCCACGTATCTGCTGGAATTGGTTGGCCATCAACTGGCAACTCGCTGTTGCCGTTCGGCATTGGCGTTACAGAGGACATCTGGTGAGTGGATACACTACCATCCGGGCGAGTTATCTCGCAGGCGAATTCGGTTGAACCAGGCTCGGGAGCTCGTTGAGAGCGGATTATTTCGCCCGTAAGACACCACACAATCGCGTTCAAGATCGAGGTCTTTCCCGATCCGTTCGCGCCTTCAAACAACGTTGCGTCTTTGGATGTAACAAAAGTGAAAGTCTCAGGTGCTTCTGTGGATGATCCGTATGCGTGAAGACCAGCAAATCGATGTGCGGTCAGCCTCACCAGCCGCAAGGAACGCTTGACATGCGTCTCTCTGGAAATGGTTCCGTCATTATTGATAGCGGGCGGCTTTTCACCGGCAGCATCTATGATTGCCTCAATATCATCGCCATTGAGGTTTCTGGCCCATTTTGAAGCATTTTTCCGGTACCATTCGAGAACCGAACGGCTATCATCGGTCCCCAGAGAAAAGGCGGCTCCTGCTGCCACCATCACTTCGCGGCCATCCACCAGATCCGAAAGGAGCACGTCCGTAGTTAGTAGATGGATGTCACGCGGTGCTTGCTGGTTGGCTTGATTCATTTCGTCTCCCGGCTGTCCATCTCGTATTTCTGCACGTGATAAGAATAGCTGACGGCAATCTGCAGTTCGAGTCCTTCCCTTGGGAATTAAAAAATCTCACCGCTCGTTATCACAAGAAAATCGGCTCCTCCGTTCGCATCGCAGGTACATGCGATTCAAAATTTCTGCACAACAGACGAATGGCAGTTCTGGCGAATGCTTTTGGGCAGCTCTGCGCCCTCTCCGAAGTCCGCTAAGGGCCGATCAATAGAGCTTTTGCTCTAAGAGTTCCTCCATCTCTTCTTCATCCTTAAAGTAGATTTCGACGTTTGTGGGTGGCGGCATGTCTTCGTTCTGCTCAGGAGCGTGCTCGATGACATACTCAAATGCCGAGATCAGGTCTTGAGCAATCATGGGAATAGCCTCCTTAAATGAGGGATAAGCCGCAATCGCACCGTATGTACCGAGGACAAAGCCACCAACTAATTTCGCCTTTGCGATAACACTGCCATCTACGATCTCATCAAGTTCTAATGACAGTTCTGAGATTTGTACGGCCCGATCGCCATAGTAAAAGGAGTACCCGCTACTTTCGGATGACACCGCGTCTTGAAAAAGCGCCAGATATTTATCAACCCGTCCACGAGTCCTCGGGTCTCTTACATCTCCTTCGAATACAAGACGAACTTCACCGATCTCAATGATTTCTGGTTCGGGTTCGCTCTGCATTTGTTCAACTAAGACCATGGCCGCCTGTCCCCCTAAAAAATATCAAATAATCAAGATTTCCGCACAACCAGATTAGTGATGCGTACAGCAGTGGCAACTGTCCTGAGTGCAGATCGAACGTCCGCTCATGAGAAGCTGCAATGGGCCGTCTCTCACTGGTGGTAGACGGGAAAGATAGCCCCTGTCGCGGATGAGCGGCCCTACCTCACCAACCGTTAGCCACCCCGGCGCCCGGTTAGTTCGCCAGCACCGACGTCACCCGACCGCCCCAGTTTTCGCCCCAGTTAGGCCGGGCGTTGGAAAAAGCTGATAGGGTTGAACGACACGCAAGGTTTCCTACCATCCCAGCCACTTCACTTTGATTGAGATTTTCAAGCACCCGGGACACCCGTTGCTGAGAGAACCGCCCCAGTTGCCGCCCCAGTCGCCACTCAACTCTAGCGGGTGCTGCGGGTAGCCCCACCCAGCGTGTGGGAAGGGCCGATTGCACATAGCCACGGGCTACAGGACGCGCCAGTCTACCCCGTTCGCCCGCAACTCTCGGTCGTCATGCAGGTTATCTCGCCGGTCTCCAATGGTCAGGTGGTCGGGATTCAGACACCGCCGGTTATGGCAGAGGTGGC
>CAYGPT010000033.1:0-6449 GCA_964351755.1 uncultured Rhodobacterales bacterium
ACAAGGGCACGATCCTGATCGTCACCCACGACCGCTATTTCCTCGACAGCATCACTGGCTGGATTCTTGAGTTGGATCGCGGAAAGGGCGTGCCGTGGGAAGGCAACTATTCCTCCTGGGTCGAACAGAAGGCAAAACGCCTCGAACAGGAAGCCCGCGAGGACAAGAGCCGCCAGAAGACGCTGGAACGCGAGCTCAAATGGATGCGGCAGGGGGCCAAGGCGCGTCAGGCCAAGTCCAAGGCGCGGATCAACAACTACAACGACATGCTGGAGACGTCCGAGCGTGAACGCCTGTCCTATGCCCAGATCGTCATCCCCAACGGCCAGCGCCTCGGGAACAAGGTGATCGACGTCGAGGGCCTGACCAAGGGCATGGGCGACAAGCTGTTGATGGAAAACCTCACCTTCTCGATCCCGCCCGGGGCCATCGTCGGCGTCATCGGCCCCAACGGCGCGGGCAAATCGACCCTGTTCAAGATGATCACCGGGCAGGAAAAACCCGACGCGGGCACGGTCGAAATCGGCGACACGGTGCAACTGTCCTACGTGGACCAGTCCCGCGACGACCTGAACCCCGACCACAACGTGTGGGAGGCGATCTCGGGCGGCGCCGAACTGATCGCGCTTGGCGATGCCGAAGTCAACTCGCGCGCCTATTGCGGCTCGTTCAACTTCAAGGGCGGCGACCAGCAGAAAAAGGTCGGATTGCTGTCGGGCGGGGAACGCAACCGCGTCCACATGGCCCGCCTGCTGAAAGAGGGCGGCAACGTCCTGCTTCTGGACGAGCCGACCAACGACCTCGACGTCGAAACCCTGCGCGCTTTGGAAGACGCCCTGGTCGATTTCGGCGGCTGCGCCGTGGTCATCTCCCACGACCGCTTCTTCCTCGACCGCATCTGCACGCACATGCTGGCCTTCGAAGGCGAGGCGCATGTGGAGTGGTTTGAGGGGAACTTCGAGGATTACGAAGAGGATAAGAAGCGGCGGCTGGGGGCAGACGCGCTTGAACCCAAACGGTTGAAGCATAAGAAGTTTGCACGTTGAGTTTTGCATAGCAAAACTCAACGGGTGCGAGGCAGCGCCCGCCTTGGCGGGCGCGTTCGCACTCAGATGAGAATAGGGTGCGACGGATGTGGGCGGTTTTGTTGTGCTTACGTTTGGGTTCAAGCAGTGCGCGAAAGAGTGTTTGCGCAGCAAACGCGCGTAGTGGCATACGACAAAATTGGAGTTCAGCGCCATGTTTGAACCAGCCAAAACTTTTGAAGAAATGCCCAAATCAGCGCGCCACGCTTATCAACGCGCGAAACAAAGTGCTAAAAAGAATGAGTTAGATATCCTATCTAAAATCGAGTTCCTGGAAATTTGGAATCGCGCCGAAGGCAATTGCGAACTTTCCAACCTGCCCTTTTCTGACGAGCTGGATACAGGTCCAATTGCTGATCGTTATGTGAGAAAGAATTCCTATCCTTGGCAACCTTCGCTGGACCAAATCAATCCTGGCCATGGTTACAATGCCTCAAATTGCCAGCTTGTATGCAAATCTGTCAATATTGGGAAAAATAGCTACAGCCAAGCCACATTTGAGCGCTGGGTTCTGGCAGTTGCCAAGAGAGTCAAGGAATAAACTCCTGCATTGAACCATGCGCCTGCTTTGGAGTGTTTCTCACAAATTCCTAGTGGGTCTAACAGAGAGGAAAAATACGTAGAAGAAGAACGAAAATCGTGAATGGAGTAAGCACTTCAGTACCTTCTCATTTCAGCAAAATGGATTGAAATGGATCGCGGGGTGAAGGGCGTCCTCGAACGGACAAAGCGGACCCAAAAACGGCGGCGGGCTGAAGCCCGCCCTACGCCCCGCCCGAACGGATGGAGTCCCCTTGCCGAAAGCCCAGCCATCTTCACCGCATCCGCCTGGTTCACAAAGTGTTGAACACCCCGCCGCCTGACGGGGCCAATCCTTAACAAGCGGTAAATCGGCCCTTGTAAGCCGTTGATTTCACACGAGCGGGCTCGCGTCCCACGATGGGACGCCCATGGTCCAGAAATTTCTTGACGCCCCCCGCCGAACCCGCATCCTGTCACACATACGCCCCAGTACAAGAGCCTGCCATGCACCGCCGCCATTTTCTCAGCGCTGCCGCTGCTTCCGCCCTCGTCCCCACCCTTATCGAGGCACAGGAGTCCGTCGTCTTTGACCCCACCCCGCAAGAGGTGCGGATCAAGAAGGACTTCCTGCCCGGCGAGATCCTCGTGCTGCCCCGTTCCTACTACCTTTATTGGGTGACCGAACCGCGCAAGGCGATCCGCTACGGCGTGGGCGTCGGGCGGGCGGGGCTGGAATTCACCGGGACCGCCACCATCGACGTCAAGAAAGAATGGCCGACATGGCGTCCGACCGAAGAGATGATCGAACGCGACCCGCACCTGTATACGAAGTTCATCGACAACGACTACATCATGCCCGGCGGCCCCGGTAACCCGCTGGGCGCGCGGGCGCTGTACCTGTTCCAGAACGGGGTCGACACATATTTCCGCATCCATGGCACCACGCAGCCGCAAACCATCGGCACGTCCGTATCGAACGGCTGCATCCGAATGCTGAACGAACACGTTGCCGACCTTTACAACCGCGTACCCATCGGCACCGTGGTGACTGTTCTCTAAGTCGCCATACACCACCGTACCTGCCGAAATACCCACGCAACACACTGAGCGCACGCGCGGCAGCACAGCCTGCGTGTGAGAATACGGGTCCGGTTTATCCTACTATCCGCACAAGCCATTGCCATGCTACGCTGCCACACATTGCACTCATATTCTTTGGAGAGCCGTTATGGCAGAAGACGTTAAATCGACAGCAGAAGGCCTCAAGGGCAAAAAAGCCAAGATCAAGAAACTGGATGTCAAACCCGAAGGCACCAAGGAGATCAAGCTCCCCAAGGACGTCGAAAAGGGCCTCCAGGAGGTCTTTGGCGCCAAGTTGAACAAGGTACGTGTGCACTCCGGCGGGAATGCTGCCGACATGTGCAAACAGGTCGGAGCCAAGGCCTTTACCTTCGGAACCGACATCTATGTCAGCAAGGCCGGGTTTGCCAAGGACAGCAATTTCCTCGCCCATGAACTGACCCACGTCATACAGCAGGGCGGTGGCTCCAAGTTACCCAAACCCAAGGATGGCAAGGTTTTCACCACCAAATAGGTCAGCGCCTCAGACATGCCGACCAGCCTGTCCCCAGTGGGGCAGGCTTACAGCAGCACGTGCCAGACCAGAAACGGCGGCACCGCACAGGCAAAGGCTATGCAGAACAGCTTGGCTGCATGGCTGATCTTGCCGAAAAGGCCATTGCCCAGCGCACCCTCGCCGTAGGACATCGCACCCCCGATCACCATGTAACCATTGCGCTCCGTATCGCGCCGGGTCGCGTTTATCGACGACATCGCCGCCTCATAGACCGCATCCTGACGGGCCTGTTCATCAAGGTCTGGTTGCAAGTTTTCCATCCGTGTCATGTGGCGCCCTCCCGTGTACGGTCAAGAGATGGGGCGCGCCTCGTTCAAATCCAGCATTTGCGAAAAAAAAGGGCCAGTACCGTGACTGGCCCTCTTCTTTAGCGGTGAAAGCGTGTCAGTTCAATGCCTTGTCCGTGATATCATGTGTCCATGCACCCTCCGGGGCCTTGGAAATCACTGGATCCGACCCGCCTGACAGCAGGGACGCAACTGTGCGCTCGTAATCCGCAGGGTCCAGCGCGCCGTTGCTTCCGGCGGTCAGCTTGGCGACTTCGCCCATCATCCGCTTCTGATGCATTTCGGTCTGAGCACCGGTCTCGTCATATTCCAGAACGATATCGGCGGCTTCATCCGGGTTCGCCTCGGCATATTTCCAGCCTTTCATCGACGCCCGGACAAATCGGACCATCTTATCTTCGAACTCCGGGTCCGCCAGGTTCTCTTCCAGCGCATAAAGCCCGTCTTCCAGTGTCGCCACGCCCTGATCCTCGTACTTGAAGACGGTCAGGTCCTCTGGCGTCAGCCCCGCGTCGATCACCTGCCAGTACTCGTTATAAGTCATGGTCGACACACACGCCGCCTGTCCGTTCAGGATCGGATCGACGTTGAAACCTTGTTTCAGGACCTCGACGCCAGCCTCAGAACCATCCGTGGGAATCTCAAGCTGCGACATCCACGACAGGAATGGGAACTCGTTGCCAAAGAACCAGACACCCAGCGTCTTGCCGGGCAGATCCTCTGTCGTCTCGACGCCCGCATCCTTGCGGCAGGTCAGCATCATGCCCGACGATTTGAAGGGTTGTGCGATGTTGACCATCGGCAGACCCTTTTCCCTGGCCGCAAGTGCGGCAGGCATCCATTCGACTGTCACATCGGCCCCGCCGCCCGCAAGCACCTGCGTCGGTGCGATGTCCGGACCGCCGGGTTTGATGGTGACGTTCAGGTCCTCTTCCCCGTAGAACCCTTTTTCCAGCGCCACGTAATAGCCTGCGAACTGGGCCTGCGTGACCCATTTCAGCTGCAGCGTGACATCGTCCGCCGCCCATGCGCCGGTGGCTGTGAGCGACAGCGCGGCCAGTGTTGCCTTGATCTTCATGATACCCTCCTTGGTATTGTTGTTATCCCCGTTGCGACGGGTGCCAGAACGTCACGATGCGCTCGATGAACGTCACCGTACCGTAGAAAGCCGTCCCCGCCAAAGCGGCCACGGCGATTTCAGCCCAAACGAGGTCGATGGACAAGCTGCCGACCCCCGTGGAAATGCGAAAGCCCATCCCACGCGTGGGAGAGCCGAAATATTCGGCAACGATGGCCCCGATCAAAGCAAGAGTCGATGCGATCTTGAGCCCATTGAAGACGAAGGGCATCGCCGCAGGCAGACGCAGCCGCCACAGTGTCTGCCAGTAGCCGGCCCCGTAGGTGCGCATCAGGTCGCGTTGCATGGCACTCGCCTCTCTCAACCCCTGCACCGTGTTCACAAGCATCGGAAAGAACACCATCACCACGACCACCGCCGCCTTGGACTGCCAGTCGAACCCGAACCAACCCACAAGGATCGGCGCGATCCCCACGATGGGCAGGGCGGCGACGAAATTCCCGATGGGCAGTAAGCCGCGGGTCAGAAAGGTGGACCGGTCGATCAGGATCGCCGCGACGAAAGCCGCACCGCACCCGATGACAAAGCCACGCAAGGCTCCCTTCAACACGGTCTGACGCACGTCTACCCACAGGATGTCTGTCGACGCGGCAAAGGTCTGTGCCACCGTCGAAGGCGCGGGCAGGATCACGGGCGAAATTCCAAATCCACGCACCAGCAGCTCCCACATCGCCAGCACTGTCATGCCAAAGATCACGGGCACAGCGACGCGGACCAAGCGGCTTTGATCATGTCGGGACAACAGAGCGTTCAGCGCCCAGCCCGCAATCCAGACGACAAGAGCCGCACCGATCCAGATCATGCCATGCCCATCCGTTTCAGCGTCACCCGCTGCACTGCATCAAGCAAGGTCACAAGCGCCCCCGCCAGTACGGCAGCGGCGAACAGTGCCGACCAGATGGCCAGCGGCGTACCGAACTGATCCCCGATCAGAATGCGCGCACCGAGCCCGGAAATGGCTCCTGTTGGCAACTCCCCCACGATTGTCCCGACCAACGCGGCCGCAATCCCGATCTTGAGCGAGGTAAATAGATAAGGCACCGACGCAGGCAACCGCAGACACAGAAAGCTTTGCAGGCCAGATGCATTATACGTCCGCAGCAAATCCAACTGCGCGGCGTCCGGTGCACGCAGCCCCTTCACCATGCCGACAAGGACGGGGAAAAAGCACAAATAGGCCGAAATCACAGCCTTGGGCAGCCCTCGCCCCTCGACCCCGATCTGAGAGGACAGCACAATGATCATCGGGGCCAGTGCCACGATGGGAATGGTCTGGCTTATGATTGCCCATGGCATAAGGCTCAACCGAGCAGTGCGCGAATAGACAATGGCCACCGCCCCCGCAATCCCCACGACGGTCCCCAGCACAAACCCCCACAAGGTCGAACGCAACGTGATCCACCCGTGATAAATCAGTCCCCGCTTGGACCACGTTCGCCCCTTGGCGATCATCGCACCGGTGGTCTTCCACAACTCCTGCCCCACCTGCGCGGGCGTCGGCAGTCGCGGGCGATCAAGCGAATAGCCCAGTGCGACATGTTCGGAATTTGTCGTCATCAGCGTCCACACTGGCACATCCCGCCGGGGCACGGACCCTTCCGGCACCACCGGTTCACCGGCCCGCTCGGCCTGATCCAGCGCGACACGAATGTTCATGGGTGCCACGGCCAGATACCAAATGCCCACGATCACGGCCAAAACAGTCAGCACAGGAACCAGGTTACGCATGCCCCGCCCCCGTCTTTGGGTCAAAAATACCTCGGGGAGCGCGAGGGGCTGGC
>CAYGPT010000033.1:6459-37018 GCA_964351755.1 uncultured Rhodobacterales bacterium
TGGGCAAAAAAACCCGGGGGGGGGGGGGGGGGGGGGCCCCCCCCCCTCCCGCGGCCAAAGCAAGCGCACCCCTCAGTCATAGGCATGCCCCGCACGCAACCCTTCGCGCACCCGATGCGCGATCTCGAGGAACTCGGGACTCTCACGAATGTCGAGCGGGCGTTCGCGCGGCAACGTGCTTTCGATCACATCCGTGATGCGCCCGGGCCGCGGGGACATCACCACGATGCGGGTGGACAGGTAAACAGCCTCCGGAATCGAATGGGTGACAAAGGCGATGGTTTTCTCCGTGCGCGCCCACAGCTTCAGCAACTGCTCGTTCAAATGGTCCCGCACGATCTCGTCCAAGGCACCGAAGGGTTCGTCCATCAACAGAATGTCGGCATCAAAGGCCAGGGCCCGCGCGATGGACGCACGCTGCTGCATCCCACCCGACAACTGCCACGGAAACTTCTTCTCGAACCCCGACAACTCGACCAGCTCCAACGTGCGCGCGACCCGCTCGTCGATGTCGGCCCGGGAATAGCCCATGATCTCCAGCGGCAAGGAAACGTTCTTGCCTATGGTGCGCCATGGATAAAGCCCCGCCGCCTGAAACACGTAGCCATAGGCGCGCGCCATCCGTGCCTCCCGCGGCGAAACACCATTGACGGTCACGGAGCCACCCGTGGGCTGCTCAAGGTCCGCCATCACGCGCAGGAACGTCGTCTTGCCACAGCCCGAGGGGCCAATGAAGGACACGAAATCGCCCTTGGCAATATCCAGCGACACATCGCGAAGCGCATGGACCGGCCCGTCATTGGTCTGAAAGGTCAGGTCGAGGTTCTGGGCGGAAATCACTTGATCCCTCACTGAAGACTGTCCTCACGTCGCACACATCTTTGGTGCGTCCAATTGTCAGAGGCTGACTCCATCAAATCCCCGCCGGAATATTCAACGGATCGCGCTGGATCATCTTCGGCGCCGTCAGCGCCTTCCACTTGCTCAGCGCCTGGCTCGCGGACGAGAACGCAGGGCGTGGTACGAACTTGCCGCGACCGGGGTTGGGTTGCGAATTCTGACCCCAAGCCCAGATTATCTCACCGCGCGACAGGGTGAATCGTGACTGCGCCTTGACCTCGAACCCTTCGAACACGTTGTAATCCAGCACCGAATGGTGGTTGCTGGGCGATATCGTTTTGGTGATCTTCGGGTCCCACACCACGATATCCGCATCCGCGCCTTCGACGATGGCCCCTTTCTTGGGATAGATGTTCAGGATTTTCGCCACGTTGGACGAGGTGCAGGCGACGAACTCGTTGGGCGTCAGCCGCCCCGTCTCCACCCCTTCGGTCCACAACACGGCCAGACGCTCCTCCAGCCCGTTCGATCCGTTCGGGATGATGCGGAAATCGTCACGCCCGGCGCGCTTCTGCTCGGTGTTGAACGCGGCATGATCCGTCGCCACAACCTGCAACGATCCCGCCTGCAAACCGGCCCAAAGCGAATCCTGATGATCCTTGGACCGGAACGGCGGCGACATCACGCGGCGCGCGGCATGGTCCCAGTCCTTGTTGAAATACTCGGACTCGTCCAGCGTCAGAAACTGGATCAGCGGCTCACCATAGACCCGCATTCCCTTCTGACGGGCCCGGCGGATCGCCTCATGCGCCTGCTCGCAGGACACGTGCACGATGTACAAGGGCACACCGGCAGCATCGGCGATGGTGATGGCGCGATTGGCGGCCTCCCCCTCGAATTCCGGCGGGCGGCTATACGCATGGCCCTCCGGGCCCGTGATCCCCTGATCGAAATACTTCTGCTGCATCTCGGCGACCAGATCGCCGTTCTCGGCATGCACCATGGGCAGCGCGCCCAACTCGGCACAGCGCTTGAACGAGGCGAACATCTCGTCATCCTCGATCATCAGCGCGCCCTTGTAGGCCATGAAATGCTTGAAGGAATTGACGCCCATGTCGACGGCATCCTTCATCTCGTTGAACACATCTTCGTTCCAGCCGGTGATGGCCATGTGATAGCCCACATCAGAACAAATCTGCGGGGCAGACTTGCGGTGCCACTCGTTTATGGCGTTCTTGATGCTGCCATCGGCACCGGGCAGACAGAAATCCACGATCATGGTGGTGCCACCGGTGGCCGCGGCCCATGTGCCGGATTCGAAGGTCTCGGCGGCGGTGGTGCCCATAAAGGGCATTTCAAGATGGGTATGCGGGTCGATGCCACCGGGGATTACATAGGCGCCTTCGGCGTCGATATACTCGTCGCCCGACAAGTCCTCGCCAATGGCCTTGATCACCTCGTCCTCGATCAGCACATCCGCCTTCCATGTGCGGTCCGCCGTGCAGACCAGTCCGCCTTTGATCACCTTGCTCATGTCATCTCTCCTTGCCGCGTCTATCTTCTCTGTTCCAAAAAATCTCGGGGGAGGCGCATAGCGTCGGGGGCAGAGCCCCCATATCACACCGACCCGAAACACCCCAGCGCCGGCCCATGCACTCCAATGTCCAGTGGTCCGAAATCGCTCTCCACACACAGCGAGAAGTAGCCCGCATGGGGCAGATACACGACCCGATAGCTTCCATCCGCGCGCGTCACCGTCCAGCACCGCTGGGTGATACCACCGCTGAATTGAACGGAGGTTTCAAATGGATCAACAAGCGCGTCCTGAAAGGCTGCCAACAGTGCCCGCTCTGCCCCAGTCTGCACAGGCGCTGCGCCAACCTCCAAGGCAACCATTGCCGCCACCCGCTCGCTTACACTCAGATCCGGGTCAATCACTTCACACCCCGCACACCGGAATTCGACACGAATTCCGACCGTTTTCCGTGTCGGAATACGGGGCCCTCATCCCACGATCTCCGCTGTTTCGACCACCGCATGCATCAACACATCCGTGCCCGCCGTCGCCCATTCGCGCGAAATCTCTTCCGCCTCGTTATGGCTCAGCCCGTCCACGCAGGGGCACATCACCATCGCCGTTGGCGCCACACGGTTGATCCAGCAGGCATCATGCCCCGCACCGGAGATCAGGTTCATATGGCTATAGCCCAACCGTTCCGCCGCCTTACGCACCGCCGCAACGCAGCCCTCGTCAAAGGCGACCGGATCGAACCCGCCGACTTTCTCAAAGGCGATCTCCAGCCCCATCTCGTCGGCGATCCTCTGCCCCTCGCTGCGCAAACGCGCCTCCATATCCTCGATTACGCTCAACTCGGGCGACCGGAAATCGACGGTGAACACGACCTTGCCCGGGATCACGTTGCGCGAATTGGGATAGACGTCGATATGGCCTGCCGCCCCCACGGCATGGGGCGCATGGCTCCAGGCGATCTCGTCCACCTTTTTCAGCACCTGCGCCATGCCCAGCCCTGCGTTCTTGCGCATGGGCATCGGGGTCGACCCGGTATGGCTGTCCTTGCCCAAAATGGTCACTTGGGTCCAGGACAAGCCCTGCCCATGGGTCACAACACCGATATCCTTGCCCTCAGCCTCCAGAATGGGCCCCTGTTCGATGTGTAGCTCGAAAAACGCATGCATCTTGCGCGCGCCGACCTCTTCCTCGCCACGCCAGCCGATACGCTGCAATTCGTCACCAAAGGCCTTGCCCTCGGCATCGACGCGCCCATAGGCCCAATCCTGCGTGTGGATCCCCGCGAACACACCCGAAGACAGCATCGCCGGGGCATAGCGGGTGCCTTCCTCGTTGGTGAAATTGGTCACCACGATCGGATGCTTCGTCTTAATGTCCAGATCGTTCAGTGTACGGATGATCTCCAGCCCCCCCAGCACCCCCAGCACGCCGTCATACTTCCCGCCCGTGGGCTGGGTATCAAGGTGAGAGCCGACATAGACCGGCAATGCGTCCGGGTCTGTCCCCTCGCGGCGCGCGAACATGTTGCCCATCTGGTCCAGCCCCATGGAGCAGCCAGTCGCCTCGCACCAGGACCGGAACAACGCGCGGCCTTCGGCATCGGCGTCCGTCAACGTCTGGCGGTTGTTGCCACCGGCAACGCCGGGGCCGACCTGTGCCATCTCCATCAGGCTGTCCCACAGCCGATCCCCGTTGATGCGCAGATTCTCGCCAAGGTTCGCCATATCATCCCCATTCATCCACTCAAACGGTCACTTTTTGACCAATTGGTAAAGCCACGATTGCCAAGGCGCGCATTTGTGTCAAGAACTGCTTTGGAGCGAATTGCCTAGACCCTGTGCCTCTGCCTAGACTTGCAGCACATCACTTCGAAGGACAGCAGATGCCCGATGGCACGACCAAGAAACCAAGCCGCATTCAGCAGCGCAACCGGTCACTGATCCTCGAAGCCGCGCTCGACGTATTCTCGGCTCACGGCTATCGCGGGGCCACGCTGGACCAGATCGCCGAGGCGGCGGGTCTCTCCAAACCCAACATCCTCTATTACTTCGCGGGCAAGGAGGAGATCCACGTCACCCTCCTGTCGCAACTTATGGAAACATGGCTGGACCCGCTGGTGGCCATGAACCCCGAAGGTGACCCGATGACCGAACTGCTGGGTTATGTGCGGCGCAAGCTCGACATGGCGCGCGAGTTGCCCCGCGAAAGTCGCCTGTTCGCCGGTGAAATCCTGCAAGGCGCACCCCGTATGCACCCGCATCTGGTGACGGACCTCAAACCGCTCTTCGATGACAAATGCGCCTTGATCCAAAGCTGGGTCGACGCGGGCAAGATTGCGCCCGTCGACCCCCGCCACCTGATCTTTTCCATCTGGTCGACAACTCAGCACTACGCTGACTTCGACGCACAGGTGCAGGTGTTGTCGGAATCGGACCCGATGGAGGGGGCGCGGCGCTATCTTGAGACACTGTTTCGGCGAGTGTTGAGTGTGTGAGGGGGGCAGGAAGGATTGCAGGATGGGACCGAATGCCACGCAGAGCGCTGAATTATTTTTTTGGGTTGGTTGATGGCAATGCGCCGAACGCGTGAATTAGCGTTTCGTGCTGTGTGCACTCGAAGCGAGGAAAATACCGCATGTGCCCGGGGCTTGGTGGCGCAGTGCGGCGGACGAACCGGTCGTCCAACCAAAAGACCAAGCTAGAATAACAGAGCACAATCTAGTGAATGATACGGCCTTCGCTGCATCGTGGACGCTGTACGGAAATGAAGAGTAAGAACGTTCTGGCACCTTCTGGACGTCTAAAACTGTGTAGGTTAATTCAACCGATTTAAAAAATACTTAGGTTTCTCGCCCGGTATTTGGATCAGCCTACTTGTTGCGTAAGGGTCGGTTAGCCTTTGGGTTGGAAGGTCAAAGTAAATACGAAGCTGCCAATTGCCTGGCTGGCTTATGGGTATCAAACTCATTAGTTTCGTTCCTAATCATCAGAGGAAAAGCAATGCAAGACGAACTGGGCCTGATCGCGCGCAACACCGTTTTGCGAGTTGCTATCAACACAGGCAATAGGGCCTTGGTCCAACAGAAGGACGGCCAGCTCATGGGCGTGAGCCCCGCACTTGCCCGGCGTTTGGCCGATCGGTTAGGAGTGACGTTTGAACCCGTGATGTATTCAGGTGCAGGTAAGGTATTCGCTGATGCGCAAGCAGATCAGTGGGATGTTGCCTTTCTTGCAATTGACGAAACCCGGGCGCGCAAGGTTTGCTTCACAAGGCCCTATCACCTCATCGAGGCCACTTATGCCGTGCGCGCGACTTCGGACATTCACCAAATCGCGGACGCAGATCGCGAAGGGCTGGAAATCTTGACCGCGACCGGGTCTGCCTATGATATGTACTTGTCTGAGACCCTGACGAAGGCGCAATTGGTGCATTCCGGCACACCGTCCGAGAGTTTTGAAGAATTTCGCGGGGGTCGTGGTGATCTAGTCGCCGGTGTGCGTGCATCGTTGGAGGGGTATTTCGGCGACGATGATGATTTTCGGATTATGCCGGGTTACCTCACGCAAGTCGCACAGGCCATGGCCCTTGTGGGGGCGGAAAATCCCCTGATCGCTGCGCTTGATGCCTTTGTCGCAGACGCGATCGAGAGTGGGTTCGTCGCACAGGAACTTGTAAACTAAAGCAAGGTTGCGGCGTTGGTCGGCAGGGTCATGACCACTGTCAGGCCCTCCCCTTTGGAATGCAACGACAGGGTCCCTCCCAGCCTTTCGGCGACAGCGATCGAGATAGGCAGACCAAGCCCACTACCGCCCGAAAGGGACACCTGACCGAAACGGGCTTTGGCCACTTCCTGTTTATCGAACGGAATGCCTTTACCATCATCAGACACCGTCACTATGATTTCATGACGGCTGGAACGGGTCTGGACTTTGATGTTCTTAAGGTCGGGGCCGCCGTGGCAAAGCGCGTTGTCGATGAGATTCAAAATGCCCTGCTGCAATAGTATGGGGTCCGCCTGCAAAACGGCGCCGTGCGCATCAAGATCAAAATCAAGCGTAACGTGACGCAAGGCCGCGCGCGCCAGAACGGCGCTTTCCAACTCACCAATCAAATCGTCAATCGTTACGACCGGAAGGTCTGCGATCTGTTTTGTGGAATTCGCACGTTCAAATGCAAGCAGGCTATTTGCAAGGTCTGACGCGTCTTGTGCTGCAAGTACCAGATCCTCGCTGCGTTCCCGCACATCAGACGGGTTTTTCGCCGAGCGAACGGCCTCTGCCATTGCAAGAACCCCCGCGATGGGATTTCGTAATTGGTGCGCCGCATTCGAGATGAACTCGTCCTTGGCATGAAACGTCGTGCGTAGTTCTGACAGAAGGCCATTCAGCGTCTGGACGATCCCTTGGACTTCAACCGGAACGGAGCGCTGGATTTCGTCCAGCTCGCGCGGGGAGCGCTGCGAAATCGCATCTTGAAGATCACTCAAAGGCCGCAGCCCAACCCGCACGCCGAACCACACAATCAAGGTCAGAGCCACGATGATGGTAGCGATCATGCCAAAGGTGCGCTGCGTGATGTCGCGCACGAAACTGTCGCGCAACGCCGTGTCTTGCCAGACGGTAAATGTAAAGTCACCGCTGAGGCCCTCAATCGACATCGCATCTACATAGCGCAAGGCACGCACCGGGCGCTGGCGATAGATTGCATCGTAGTAGTTCTGTGCCTGCTCGCGCGCAACCATCGCTACAGGCAAAACAGGCGGTGTGGCATACCCAGTCACATAGGCACCATTCGGGGCGTATACGTGGTAAAACACCGGCCCTCCCGAGGTATCACTAAGCAAGGACAGTGTTTTCGGGCTCAGCGCATCGCCACCGGACAAGGCTGTATCTCGCGAGATGGCCAGCGCGATCGACAGGAGTGAGCGGTCAAACCGTTCATTCGCTCGGTCATTTGCATCCCGCAGCGTGAGTATACCAAGCCCCCACGAAATCAGCATCAAAGGCGCAAGAATAATGAGAATGAGCCGCGCTCGAAGCGACATCGCCCGCGTCATGCTCCACCATAATGCATTGCATAGCCCAGCCCGCGTTGTACTTTGATTTCGATATCATGAGGCTTGAGCCTCTTGCGCAGACGCGAGACGTAAACTTCGACGACCTGCTCGTCGACCTCTGCACCGGTACCATAAACCTTGTCCAAAAGCGCTTGTTTGGACAGCATCCGCGATTGTGCCATCAGCAACGCCTCAAAAATCGCCATCTCCCGGCGTGGCAAGTCCAGTTGCCCGTTGGGACTAACGACTTGGCGGGCGGCCAGATCGAAAGTCAGCGGGCCCAATGTGTGTGTCGCAACAGGTTTTGCCGCGGCACGGCGCATGAGGACGTTGAGACGCGCTGTCAATTCAGCCATTTCAAACGGTTTTGCCAGATAGTCATCCGCGCCTGAGTTTAGGCCAGACAACTTATCCTCAAGTGCTGTGCGGGCAGTCAGCATCAAGACAGGTCGCAGGTCACCCCGAGCGCGCATCGCTTTGAGCACGTCGATCCCACTCATCTGGGGGAGGTTGTAATCAAGCACTATCGCGTCGGCACCGTCGTCTTTCAAAAACTGATCCGCTTCGGCCCCGTCAAATATCAGATCGACGGCATGCCCTTCGTCCCGCAGAACATATGCGATGCCATTGGCCACGCTCTTGTTGTCTTCCACAATGACGATGCGCAAATTCCTGTCCCTTCCAGATTTCGCCGATGCAAGCTTGGTGAAAGGTTGGCGCGTGATGGTGCGAACATCAAGGCGGCTTGGAGGGCTGTCCTGATTCGTATTGCCTGCTCTGAGACAAGAGCAAAACTGTCTGGGAGGACAACATGACATTGAAATCATTCCTGCGCGCCAGCGCAATCGGCGCGGTTGCGCTTTCGTCTACATCTGCGTTGGCAGACGGGCATCGTTTAGATTTGTCCGGCGAAACGATTGAATGGATCATACCATTCTCTGAAACTGGTGGATCTGCCCGCTGGGCAAACTTCTATGCACCTTTGCTGAGCGAAGCGCTTCCAGGAAATCCGACTGTCGTAGTAACATTCATGCCGGGCGCAGGTTCAACAACTGGAGCCAACCACTTTCAGGGCCTGAGCTATGAAGATGGCACAACTCTCTTTGGTTCGTCCGGGTCGACGCAGTTCCCTTATTTGCTTAATGATCCGCGGGTACGTTACGAATACAGCGATTGGAACGTAGTCTTGGCATCCGGCACAGGTGGCGTTGCCTATCTGCCGCCCGCCCTTGCAGAAGCCTATGCCGCTGATCCGGCGTCCCTGAACGACGAGAATTTCATTTACGGCGCTCAGTCGGCAACCGGCCTTGATCTTGTGCCGCTGCTTGCTTGGGAGATGCTCGGGCTCAACGTGGAGCCTGTGTTTGGCATCGAAGGCCGCGGCGACGGGCGTTTGATGTTTGAGCGTGGCGAAGCCAACATTGATTATCAGACGTCCTCTTCGTATTTGTCAGGTGTCGCACCATTGGTCGAAGCCGGTACAGCAACACCTTGGTTCAGCTTTGGCGCACTTGACGACGATGGCAACATCGTCCGTGACCCGACATTCCCCGATATGCCAAGCTTCAAAGAAGTCTGCGAAGCAAATCCAGTTTGCGAAACCAGCGGCACGACTTGGGACGCCTGGAAAGCATTCTTTGTGGCCGGGTTCCCGGCACAAAAGATGGTTTTCCTTGCAAATGGCGCACCTGAAGAAGCCGTTGCGACGTTCACAGAGGCGTTCGCTTCCATCAAGGAGCGTCCCGATTACGCAGAAATCTCCGAGTCGGCGCTTGGCCTTTACCCGCAGTTGACAGGCCAAGGTGCACAGCGCGCCATGGCGGATGCAACAAGCGTGCCCGCTGAGGCGCGCGATTTTGTGAAGTCCTGGCTTCAGGAAAGCTACGGCATCGTTCTGGAATAGAATCGTTTCTGACTTGGCCCCCACCTGATCGTGGGGGCCAATACATTTTTGATACAATTCTGGGGGCTTCCAATGGACGTTTTAGCGACGGCACTTCCTGCGCTTGGCGATGCTTTTGCCATGATCTTGCAGCCACATGTCATGGGCTATTTGGTTCTTGGTGTCCTCATGGGGCTCTGCATCGGCGTTTTCCCTGGATTGGGCGGTATCGCGGGCTTGTCACTCTTGCTGCCGTTCATGTTCGGCATGGAGCCTTTGACTGGTCTGGCGCTGATGGTCGGCATGGTTGCGGTGGTTCCAACCTCTGATACTTTCTCTTCCGTTTTGATGGGCATCCCCGGATCGTCTGCGTCACAGGCGACAGTTCTTGATGGCTTTCCGATGGCCAAGAAAGGTCAGGCGGCGCGGGCATTGTCTGCCGCATTTGCGTCCTCGCTCTTTGGCGGGCTGTTGGGGGCGGCGTTTCTGTCGATCTTCATTTTGATTGCACGTCCGATCGTCCTTTTATTCCAGACGCCAGAACTCCTGATGATCACGATCTTTGGTCTGTCGATGGTCGGCATCCTCGCTGGCCGTGTTGCCATTAAAGGGATTGCCGCCGCGGGCCTCGGCCTTTTGATCGGAACGATTGGTCAAGGGTCAAGTGCTGGTGCACTTCGCATGTCAACGTTTGACACACCTTATTTGATGGATGGCCTGAAACTGGTCATCGTCGGTCTGGCGATCTTTGCGATCCCCGAGATCGTAGCACTGCTGCGGCAGGACAAGGCGATTTCTGACCGCAACGCGATTGGCGGTGGCTGGCTTGATGGCGTGAAAGACTGGTGGGCTAACATCTGGCTCTCTGTGCGGTGCTCGTTGATTGGCGTGACGGTTGGGGTGATCCCTGGGCTTGGGGGGTCGGTTGTCGATTGGATCGCCTATGGCCACACGGTCCAGACGGCCAAAGACAAAACCCAGTTCGGCTCAGGCGATGTGCGCGGCGTTATCGGCCCAGAAAGTTCGAACAACGCCAAGGAAGGCGGCGGGCTGGTGCCAACGCTCTTGTTCGGCATTCCGGGGTCCGGCTCGATGGCGATCTTCATTTCCGGCATTGCGCTATTGGGCAGCGGAAACATCGAAGTCGGGCCATCGATGCTGAAAAACAACCTCGACATCACATATTCCATCGTTTGGCTTCTGGCCCTCGCGAATGTTGTGGGCACCCTTGTGTGCATCGCGGCCTCCGGTCCGATCGCGCGGCTCACCAACATTCGTTTTGCACTTCTGGCACCGTTCCTGTTCATGATAATTGCTTTTGCGGCGTTCCAGTCACGCCAGTCGATCATGGATCTGGTCGCGCTCTTCGGGATCGGTTTGCTCGGGATAATGCTGCGCCGCTTTGACTGGTCGCGCCCTGCATTCCTGATCGGGTTTGTTCTGGCCTCCCCGGCCGAACGTTACACCAACCAAGCCTATCAAATCGCTGCATCTCGGTTCCGCCGCAGCTTTGAAGAAGGTATTGATTATATCTTTAGCCCGATTGTGATCATTCTGATCCTCATCACGGTCATCTCTGTCTACGTGGGCCTGAAGAACGCCAAATCCATTATGGCCGAAGGCGATGTAAAAGCAGGGACAAAACGCGCACCGCTGATTTTCCTGCTCGCAATCACTGCTTATGTCGCGCTGGCCTATTTCAACGCATCGTTGATCCCCGATTTTGCCCGCATGGACCGCGTCTTTCCTGTCTTCGTGGCGACCGTGACATTGGTTTGCCTCGCGATTTTGCTGGTCCAGATGCGTTTTCTCCCCGACACCCACGCATTGTTTGCGGACCGCGAAAAACAGGACGAAGACATAAACACCCACGGGCTTTGGTCGACGCTTGGCTGGTTTGCGGCTCTTTTGGCGGGAACGGCTTTGGTCGGATTTATCCTTGCCCTCAGCGTCTTCCTTGTTTCCTTCATCCGGATCAGAGCTGGCAAAAGCTGGGTCTATGCGGTGCTCTATGCTGCCGTCGGTATCGCGTTTATCTGTGCGATGGCATGGACGTTGAACCGTGATTTTCCTCCCGGGCTACTGCAAGAGGTCGTTCGTTTGCCTTGGCCATTGTCATGACACAGACAGCTATTCCGTTCCTGTTCATGCGTGGCGGCACGTCCCGCGGGCCTTACTTCAACCGCACCGATTTACCTGCGGACCCCGCCACATTGTCTGATGTTCTGGTCGCTGTAGTCGGGTCCGGTCACGTGCTTAATATTGATGGAATTGGCGGCGGCAACGCGGTCACGACAAAGGTCGCGATGCTATCGCCATCACAGGACGCGTGGGCCGATGTCGATTACTTCTTTGCTCAGGTGAGCGTTGAGGACGGCCAAGTGGATTTCAAACCGACGTGCGGGAATATCCTGACCGGGGTTGGCCCCGCCGCGATCGAAATGGGTCTTGTGGCAGCCACAGGCGACATGACGACCGTGAACATTCTGGCCGTCAACACAGGCGCCCGGGTCGTAGCGACAGTCCAGACCGGCCCCGAGGGAGTGGTCTACGAAGGAGACGCGGCCATTGACGGAGTCCCCGGAACGGCTGCTCCCGTCGGACTGCAATTCATGGACACGGTTGGTGGTGCGACAGGTGCATTTTTGCCCACGGGCAACTTGCGCGATACCTTTGACGGAATCGAGGTGACGTGCATGGACGTGGCGATGCCGATGGTGATTGCGCGCGCGGATGCTTTTGGTCTGACGGGATATGAAACGGTCGCTGAACTGAACGAAAATCGCGATTTCTTTGCCGAAATGGAATCGGTGCGTATTCAGGCAGGCGAAGCGATGGGTATCAAGGATGTTGCAAACTCCGTGACGCCGAAATTCGGTCTTTTGGCACCTGCTCGCGAGGGAGGGACGGTTGCTGCACGCTATTTCATGCCTTCGGCGCATCCAACGATGGCCGTAACCGGAGCACAATGTCTTGCGTCTTGCGTCCTCACCGCCGGAAGTGTGGCGTCAGGGTTGGCGGACTTACCGAACGATACCCCAGCCAAAATCACGCTTGAACACGCGTCCGGTTTAATTGACGTGCTGGTAGACTACGAAATCAGCGCAGGCGGTATTGAACTGAAATCCGCAGGGCTTGTACGCACTGCGCGGCTGTTGGCGCGTGGTGATGTCATGGTACCGCGCACTATTTGGCGTGGTAGCGATGCAGGTTCACCTACCGGATGACTGGTTCGACACGTTGCGAAAACTGCCGTTCTTCAAGAAACTTGACGGTTACATAGTCACCGTCTGAACAGACCACGAGCCTGACCCGGAAAGGCTGGCCGCGCGCGTTCCGGTTGCGGACTGCCTTGTCCTGTTTCGTTAGAGGACCAAGATTGGCGCGGATCTTCTAACGCGTTTTCCAAATCTGAAGTTGATCAGTCAAGGCTCTGTCTACCGGCATGTGGGTGTGTCCGCCTGCTCCGACAACAATGTGCTGCTGAGTTCGAACATGCATAGGGATACGCCATGCTACGCCGCCGCAGAAATGACCATTGGTCTGATCCTTGCCAGTTATCGCCAGATTCCGCAGCAATCCGCGTCTTTGCAGTCGGGTGATTGGAAGATGGGGGTTGGTCGCAGGCTGCAGGGACGCACGCTTGGGCTATATGGCTATGGCCGGATCGCCGGAGAGGTTGCCGGATATGCCAAAGCTTTGGGCATGAACGTGCAATGGTGGGACGGCGCGATTGACGTTGCAGGTTCGCCAGGTGGACTAGACAGATCGGCGCCACAGTAGCCTTGAAGGACGAACGCCCAAGGCGGCCACGGCATATGTCAAAGCCAGACGCATCATCCGCGCATCACCGCAAGGCGATGGCGCAGCGAGGTTTGCAAATGCGCTTCGGCACTTGCGCCAGCAGCTTCTGAATCTCCGCTGCGGATAGCATCGATAATGTCCTGGTGCTGCCGACAGACCGTTGAAATTCGCTCTTCGTCGGCCAGCGTGGTGGGCCCAAGCAACATCAAGGCGTTGTTCAACGCGCGCGCTGATTCAAGCAGGAACCGGTTGCGCGTTGCAAGATAAATGCAGCGATGAAACTGCTGGTTGACCGACGCCGCCTTTGCTGGCGCGTCCAATGCTTTTCCAATCTCTGCATTCAGGTCTTCAAGTTCATCAATCTCTGCTGCAATAGCGTGCTTGGCCGCCAGTTCTGCCGCTGTGCGTTCAAGTACCAACCGCATTTCATAAAGCTCCACAACCTCGGTCCGGCTGAGCGCGCGCACAACAGCGCCGAGACGCGGGCGATGTTCAATGATCCCGTCGGCTTCGAGCTTGCGCAGAGCCTCGCGGACAGGCGTGCGTGACAAGGATAGCCGCGCCGCGACATCTTCTTCGCGCAGACGGTCGTGCGGCTGGAATACCCCTGATCTGATCGCATCCAGCAACTGGGCATAGGCAATGCCGCCTTGCGACATATCTGATGGTTCCGGCTCTGACATTTGGGTCTTTCAATTTTGTATACGCTTGGATACAAATTACTTAAAGAAGGAATCGCGCCATGTCAAAGAAGATCATCGTTGTCGGATCAGGGAACGCCGCCCTGTGTGCTGGGATTGCAGCGCTGGAACACGGCGCACAGGTATTGATGCTTGAAAAGGCCGACGAAGCCTTGGCAGGTGGCAATACCAAATACACCGCAGGCGCCATGCGATTTCCCTACGACAGCGGCGAGGACCTCTTGCCGCTACTGCGAAATCCCGATGACCAACGACTGCCCAACACTGACTTTGGCAGCTACACAAAAGAGAAAATGACTGCTGATCTTTTGGGCTTCAATGACGGGCGGCCCATGTCACCCGAACAGAACATCCTTGTTGGTGAAGGGCTGCAAACAATGCAGTGGCTATCCCGCCATGGAGTGCAATTTGAGCCAATCTACAGCCGCCAAAGTTTCGAAAAAGACGGGCGGTTTGTGTTCTGGGGTGGCCTGACGCTCGCCGCCGAAAACGAAGGCGTAGGCCTTTGGGACATGGAGATGGAAGCGTATCGACGCCTTGGCGGCAAGGTGCGCTACAACAGCGGCGTCACAGATCTCTTGGTGAAAGACGATGCGGTTACAGGTGTTCGGGTCGGCGAGGAAGAAATCACAGCAGATGCCGTTATCCTAGCTTGTGGTGGTTTCGAATCGAATGACGATATGCGCGTTGAATTTATCGGCAAGGATTGGGCCAAGGCCAAGGTCAGAGGCACACCGCATAACACTGGCGACGGGCACCGCATGGCATTTGGCGTGGGTGCACGCCAATATGGGTTGTATGCGGGCTGCCATGCTACGCCAATGGATTTGCATATGGCCGATTTCGGCGGGCTTCACCTCCCCCCGGGAGAGCGCAAGAATTACCGCAAGATCAGCTATTTCCTCGGTGTGATGGTGAACACTGTGGGCGAGCGATTTGTCGACGAGGGCGAGAATTTCCGCAACTATACCTACGCCCAGTTTGGCCGCGCCGTGTTGGAGCAACCCGGACATTTCGCTTGGCAGATATTCGACGCTAAGGTCAGCGACCTGCTTTATGCCGAGTACCGCTTCCATGATGCACATTTCGTAGAAGCGGACACCTTGGAAGACTTGTGCGCAAAATTGGAGGGTGTGGATAAGAAAAACGCTTTTGCGACACTTACAGCATTCAATGCTGCAGTGGATGACGAAACACCGTTTGATCCGACCATTCTGGACGGCAAAGGCACCTCGGGTTTGTCGTTGCCTAAGTCAAACTGGGCGCAACGTCTGGATACACCTCCGTTTCGCGCCTATCCCGTAACGGGCGGCATTACATTCACCTATGGTGGATTGAAAGTCGGTCCAAATGGAGAAGTTCTACGCGATGATGAAACTATCGTGAGCAACTTGTTCGCGTGCGGCGAAATGGTCGGCGGCGTCTTTTACAACGGTTATCCCGGCGGGTCCGGGCTGACATCCGGCGCGGTCTTCGGACGACGGGCGGGCCATGGCGCGGCTGTTGAAGATCACACGCGCAATTGACGGACGTCATGCCGGGCAAAGGTCCCGGCCGCCAAAAAGGCGCGATTGATCGGATTCATTCTGCGCTTGCGGCTGCAAGTCGCAGCAAACCAGACGTTTGTGCAGGTGCAACGGTATATCGCCATGTCCCGCGCCGAGACTTTCAGAGAGAGCCGCCCCGAAAGGCCAGTTTCAAATCTGCCAATATCGACCAGCTTGAACGAACTGTTCGGCGAAAGATGTTGCAAAGGTCCGAATTGTCCTTCGTCTCGATAATTTTGACGCCGCGCAGCGAAAAATTGGTTTGGATTTGATGCCATATTTCCAAGTTGAGTCAGAACATTGGCGATGCGAGGTGCAACGGAGCGACAGACATGCTGCAAGCGCAAAATGATGCAGGGTCAGCGAAGTGCGAAAAAAATGGCGGCTTTGTCCCGCAAACCAGCCATTAATCCCCTATAAATAATCACCAGCGCACGACCCATTAAACCCCGAATTGCGCCGGAAAATGCACGTGGGAGTGTATGGGGCATCCCCACCCAGTTGTCTTCATGGCATCAACACCTCTAGTCGCGAAAACCCCCCGAGGGTGTTGCGCGTCACCTCACTCTGCCGCCGTGGCCGTCGGGTTGTTGGGATGCGTCGTCCAGTTGGCATAGTCCGGTTCGACCACCTTGCCGGTGCGCGGATCGACCGTGCCGGGCGCCATCGCCTCCATCGTGATACAGTCCTCGACCGGACAGACATTGACGCACAGGTTGCATGCCACGCACTCGCCGTCGATCACTTCGAACACCCGGTCGGGGGACATCGAAATGGCCTGGTGCGAAGTGTCCTCACAGGCCGCATAGCACCGCCCACACGAGATGCAGAGGTCCTGATTGATGCGGGCCTTGCTCACGTAGTTCAGGTTCAACTGGTTCCAGTCCGTCACGTTGGGCACAGCGCGCCCGATAAGGTCATCAAGCCCCATCTGCTTGTCATCCAGATACTCCGACAGACCCGAAATCATCTCCTGCACGATCTTGAACCCGTAGGTCATGGCAGCCGTGCACACCTGCACATTGCCTGCTCCGAGGGCGAGGAATTCGGCGGCGTCCTTCCACGTCGTCACCCCGCCGATGCCGCTGATCGGCAGGCCGCGCAGATCGGAATCGCGCGCGATCTCGGCGACCATGTTCAGCGCGATGGGTTTGACTGCAGGCCCACAATAGCCGCCATGCGCGCCCTTGCCGTCGATGGTCGGCTCTGGCGCGAACAGATCCAGATCGACCGTGGTGATCGAGTTGATCGTGTTGATCAGCGACACCGCATCCGCCCCGCCATCCTTGGCCGCCTGCGCCGGTTTGCGCACATCGGTGATGTTGGGTGTCAGCTTCACGATTACGGGCATGCGCGTGTGTTTCTTGACCCAGCGCGTGACCATTTCGATGTATTCAGGCACTTGCCCCACGGCAGACCCCATGCCGCGTTCGGACATCCCGTGCGGGCAGCCGAAATTCAACTCGACTCCATCCGCGCCGGTTTCTTCCACCAGCGGCAGGATGCGGGCCCAGGGGTCTTCCTCGCATGGAACCATCAAGCTCACGACCATGGCGCGGTCGGGGTAGTCGCGTTTGACCGCCTTGATCTCCTGCAGGTTCACCTCCAGCGGGCGGTCGGTGATGAGCTCGATATTGTTCAGACCCAACAGGCGACGGTCGGCCCCGTAGATCGCGCCGTACCGGGGCCCGTTCACGTTCACGACTGGCGGCCCCGCCTCACCCAAAGTCTTCCAAACCACGCCCCCCCAGCCCGCCTCGAATGCACGTCGGACGTTGTATTCCTTGTCCGTCGGCGGGGCAGAGGCCAGCCAGAACGGATTGGGGGATTTGATCCCGAGGAAGTCGCTTTGCAGATTTGCCATATCGGGCCTCCAGTGTTGTCGGTATGCGAACCCTTTCAGGTCCGTCGGAATATCATCTCGGTCGGCGCAAGGCGTGCGGCGGCGAGGTTGGTGAGGTAGTTGGCGATCTTGTCCCCGGCGGTCTCACCCATCAGGATGTGTATCCCAAGGGGCGGCTGGCCTTCGGATGCGATCTTGCGTTTAACGCGGTCGAAATAGTCCTGCGCGAACACGGTGCGGTCGCGTTCCGCCACCTGCTCGAACCCTGCGGCTTGGGCGGCACGGCGATAGACGGCAGGCAAAGCGACGTGGCTCAAGTCCGCCGTTCGGGCCCATGGCAGCGGAAAGACCAGCGAATCCTCCGCTGCCTCGCCACCCATGACATCGAACAGGGCGAACTGCCCGCCGGGCTTCAGCACGCGCGCGACTTCGGCAAACAGCCGCGACTTGTCGGAAATGTTCATACCCACGTGAAACATGGTGACAAGGTCGAAATCGTCCTCATCCAGCGGCAGTTCCAGCGCGGAACCTTCGTGCAGGTCAATGCCCGCGCTCAACTGGATGCGTTCGTTCAAGGCGCGCGCGACCGCGACATAATCCGGTGTCAGGTCCACACCAACCACATGCGCCCCGTAGCGGTGCAGGATATGACGCGCGGTGCCGCCCAGTCCGCAACCGACATCCAGAACGCGCATGGCAGGGTCGATCGTCAACTGGTCCAGCAGGGCGGTCGTCGCCTCGATTCCGCCGGTGTGGAATTCGTCCACGGGTTTCAGATTATCTATGGTCAGGTGGTGCGGGTCGAACCCCGCCTTTTCCAAAGCACCATCAATACGGGCCAGCAGATCCCCTGCCCCGTAGTGGCGCGCGACGTCTGTTTCCAGCGACATGGCAGCCTCCCAATATGCAAAAGATGCCATCAGCATAGCATATCAGCCCATCAAACGCGCGTGGATATCCATCGCCGCATCGCGCCCCTCGGCCACGGCGGTCACGGTCAGGTCGTCGCCGCCGCTTGCGCAATCGCCCCCGGCCCAGACACCATCGACGCTGGTGCGCCCGGGCCCGGTCACCGCAATCTTGCCGCCTTCGAGGGCAGGCAAGTTCTCGCCCTGCAGCGTCTGCCCAATGGCGCGCAGCACCTGATCGGCCGGTACGCGCACGGTCTCTCCAGTTCCGCTCATGTCGTCATTCACATATTCTAACTCGATCTCGCGCACGGTACCGTTGCCGTGAACCGCGACCGGCACCACGTGGGTCATGATCCGCACGCCTTTCGACGCCGCCAGATCCTGTTCGAACACGCTGGCGTTCATCCGGTCCCGCCCGCGACGATAGGCCAGCGTCACGTTCAGGGCTCCTAGCAACTTGGCCTGCACGGCGGCATCCACCGCCGTCATCCCGCCGCCGATCACGACGACGTCTCGTCCCACAGGCAGGGCGGACAGATCGGATGCCTGCCGCAGATCAGCAATGAAATCGACGGCATCAAGCACGCCATCCTTGTCCGCGCCATCGACGGCAAGGCCATTCACACCGCCCAGACCCATGCCAAGGAACACGGCGTCGAAGTCGGCTTTCAAACCATTCAGGGTCACATCGCGGCCCAGCGCCGAGCCGTATTGCATCGTGATACCGCCAATTTCCAGCAGCCAGTCCACTTCGGTCTGGGCGAATCCATGGGGGGTTTTGTAGGCGGCGATGCCGTATTCGTTCAGCCCACCTGCTTTCGGGCGGGCATCGAAGACGGTGACATCATGGCCCAGCATCGCCAGGCGGTGCGCACAGGACAGCCCGGCAGGGCCCGCACCGACAACAGCCACGGATTTGCCCGTCGCCTCGGCCCGCTCGAAGGGGTGCACGCCCTGCGCCTGCAAATGATCAGTCGCATAGCGCTGCAACTGGCCGATCAAGACCGGCTTGCCCTCTGCCTTCTCGCGCACGCAGGCCTGTTCGCACAGGGTCTCGGTCGGGCACACGCGGGCGCACATGCCGCCCATGATGTTCTGGCTCAGAATGGTCTTGGCCGCAGCATCCGGCGTGCCCGTGGCGATCTGGCGAATGAACAACGGAATGTCGATATCCGTGGGGCAGGCGGTGATGCAGGGTGCATCGTGACAAAAATAGCAACGATCCGCCGCAACCAATGCCTCGTGCGGGTCCAGTGCCGGGTGCAAGTCGGAAAAGTTGTCCGCATAGGCTGCACCATCCAGCCGACCCGCCGCCACACCGGGCGTGAAAGGAGATTGCGTCATGTCCGCTCCATCGCAACAAATGTTCTTTGGAAAAAGGCTTTCACAACACATTATTTTTATCAACTGGTAAAATTATTCTGGAACGTTGAAAACTGTGATGCTGCCTAAACTAGCGGCAACTTGCCAGAACCCCCGGACGCTTCGCGAAATGCTTGCATTGGTTCAAAAACGACCCAATATCAAAATTGCTACCTCATCTATCGACCCACTGCTCCTATCGGCTCAGTCACTCGATCTCATGACGACGCCACGCTGCCGCATGTCGCGGGCAGACCAAGACTTAGGAGTACCGACGATGGCCAACGGCACCGTCAAATGGTTCAACACCACCAAAGGCTACGGCTTCATTGCGCCCGAAAGCGGCGGCAAGGACATCTTTGTTCACATCTCAGCGGTTGAACGGTCGGGCTTGACCGGTTTGGCTGACAATCAGAAAGTCACATACGATCTGGAATCGGGCCGCGATGGGCGCGAGAGTGCTGTGAACATCTCGCTGGCCTGAAAACCTGCCCTTCGAAACCATTTACAACGGGCGGTGCACCCACAGGGCACCGCCTGTCTACAGTACTTATGCCGGAGCCTCCGGCGGCAGTAGTTCGAGCCAGAAGGAACAGAAGGAACGCCTTCCTTTCTCTTGGCCGGAAATACTGTGGGGGAGTCCGCAGGACGGGGACAAAGCCCCCTGAAATGTGGCGTCGCGCTTCAGCGCGTCCATAGGATCATGGGCCGTCCCAGTTGACGCTACCGGCGTGGGAAATATCCAATCGCCCCTCGGGCCAGGGCACCATCAACGCCTTCGCGGCCCCCAGATCGTCCCCCAACCAGATGTCGATCGCATCGCGCTCCAGCAACACGCCCATGCGGTGATGGATCGGCGCGACGTCTCCGTTCGGCGCACAGGTCACCGCTGCGACCTGAGGCAACAACCGCCCACCGGGTGCGGTCCAAATGTCGGTGATGGCGGCAAAGTACAACAGGCCCCCACCTTTGGGCGCGATCCGCCACGCCGTCTTGCGCCGCTTCTCCCCGGTCCATTCGTACCAGCCGTTCACCGGAATGACAGCCCGCCCGACACCGTGAAAGGCGGACTTGTCGAATACGGTTTCGGACCGGGCGTTGATGATCTGCTCCATCACGGGCCGCCCGCGCGCATTGACCCGGCCCACCGGGACGATGCCCCAGCGCATCCGCGACACCTGCCCGTCGAACACCACGATATCCTGGCCCGGCGCGATGTTCTGACGCGGCGGCTCGTCCGCGACTGCGGCAGTCGACACGCCAAGGGCCTCGCCCAGACCGGCAACCGGATCGGTCAGGAACAACCGCCCCGGCATGTCACTCGACGCGCGCGATCAGGTCCAGCACGTACGGCCCCAACCCCTCGACGATCCGCGCCACACCGGCGGCGTTGGGGTGAATCCCGTCGGCCTGCATGAAATGCCCGACCGAGGCCGGATCGGTGCCCGCACCGCCCAGCCCTTCAAAGAAACTCTCGGCATACCCAGTGTCATGGGACGCGGCCAGTTCGGGATAGATCGCATCGAACACCGCCTTGTACTCGGGCCCGTAATTGCCCGGCGCCTGCATGCCCACCAGCAAAACCTCGACCCCTGCCGCATCGGCAGCTTTCAGGATGCCGTCAAGATTGGCCCGGCTCACCTCGGGGTCGATCCCGCGCAACAGGTCGTTGCCGCCAAGGGCCACGATCAGCGCATCCACGTCCGTGGTCAGCGTCCAGTCCACGCGAGACAGGCCCCCGGCGGTCGTGTCACCCGAAACGCCCGCATTGATCAGCGTGACATCCTGCCCCTGGTCCCGCAACCACACCTCAAGCCGGGGGACAAAGCCGTCCTCGGCAGTCAAGCCGTAGCCTTGGGTCAGACTGTCGCCCAATGCAGCGATGGTCAGCCCCTCGGCCAAAACAAAGCCGGGCCAAAAAACCATAACAATCGCGCCAATCACCTTGCTCATGCCGATCCGACCTCCATATGTCCCCTACAGACAATAAAGGCACGCCCCCATGTCCGATCCAGTCCTGTCCCTTAAAAATGCGGCGCTCAGCCTGGATGGCAATGCCGGGCGGGTCGATATCCTGCACGATATCAGCCTCGACATCGCGCGCGGAGAGACCGTGGGCCTGGTCGGACCGTCCGGGTCGGGCAAATCGTCGCTCCTCATGATCATGGGCGGTTTGGAGCGCGCCTCCGGCGGCAGCATCCATGCGTTGGGTAAGGACCTGACGGTCATGAACGAGGATGCGCTTGCGCGCTTCCGGCGCGGGCACATGGGCGTTGTGTTCCAATCCTTTCACCTTATCCCGACCATGACCGCGCTGGAAAACGTCGCTACACCGCTGGAACTGGCAGGCGCCCGCGATGCGTTCGAGCGCGCCGAGGCCGAGTTGACGGCCGTTGGCCTGTCCCACCGCGCGGGCCACTACCCCAGTCAGATGTCGGGGGGAGAACAGCAGCGCGTCGCGCTCGCACGGGCCTCGGTCACACGGCCCGAGATCTTGTTGGCCGACGAACCCACCGGCAATCTGGACGGCGCCAATGGTGAGGCGATCATGGACCTGCTGTTTTCCCTGCGGGACCGGCACGGCGCGACACTGGTGCTGGTTACCCACGCGCCCGAGCTTGCCAGCCGCTGTGACAGGGTGATCCAATTGGCTGATGGTCGTTTGGCCGAGAACGTAAAGGCCGCTGCCGAATGACCCTCGCTACCTCGGCCCGGTTTGCCCGGCGCGAATTGCGCGGGGGGCTGAAAGGTTTTCGGATATTTCTTGCCTGCCTTGCCCTTGGCGTCGCCGCTATCGCCGGTGTTGGTTCGGTGCGGTCGGCAATCGAGGCCGGATTGGCGCGCGAAGGGGCGGCGCTGTTGGGTGGCGACGCAGAACTCGATTTTACCTATCGTTTTGCGGAACCAGAAGAGCGGGCGTGGATGGAAGGCGTCGCCACCGCCGTCTCGGAAATCGCCGATTTCCGGTCGATGGCCGTGGTGGATGGCCCCGACGGGACAGAGCGCGGCCTGACGCAGGTCAATGCTGTCGACGACGCCTATCCCCTGATCGGCGAGGTGCAACTGACGCCCGACATGCCGCTGGACGTCGCCTTGGGGACACAAAGCGGCCTGCCCGGCGCAGTGATGGAACGCGCCTTGATCGACCGCCTGGGACTGAGCGTTGGCGATACCTTCCGGCTTGGCACCCAAGAGCTGACCCTAAGCGCCGAGTTGACGCGCAAGCCCGATGGCGCTGCAGGCGGCTTTGCGCTCGGGCCGCGCACCATTGTGCTTCGCACCAGCCTTGAAAACGCGCAATTGCTGGGTGCGGGTACGCTGTTTTCCTCGGAATACCGCCTGCTGCTGCCCGAAGGCACCGACCTTGAAGCGCTTGAAGCCGCGGCCCGCGAACGGTTTGAAAACACAGGTATGCGCTGGCGGGATGCGCGCAACGGTGCACCGGGCGTGTCGCAATTCGTCGAACGACTGGGCGCGTTTCTGGTGCTGGTCGGTCTTTCAGGCCTTGCCGTGGGCGGTGTAGGGGTGTCGGCGGCCGTGCGCGCCTACCTTGCGGACAAGACCAGCGTGATCGCGACTCTGCGCACCTTGGGCGCGGAACGCAGCACGATCTTTCAGACCTATTTCATCCAGATCGGTGCGCTGTCCCTGTTGGGTATCGCCATTGGCCTCGCGCTTGGTGCGCTGATACCGCTGGCCCTCGCGCCCATCATCGAGGCGCGCCTGCCGATCCCGGCCAACTTTGCCATCTACCCAGCGCCCCTGTTCGAATCCGCGATTTACGGTCTTCTGACGGCCTTTGTCTTCACCCTCTGGCCCCTTGCCCGCGCCGAGGATGTGCGCGCGGCCACCCTGTTCCGCGACGCGCTCGGGACTTCGCGCCTTCTGCCGGCACCACGATACCTTGTTTTCATAGCCATTGGCTTGGTCGCGCTGATCGGTCTTGCTGGCCTGTTTTCCGGCACTTGGGAGCTAACGCTGTGGACCTCAGGTGGGATCGCCTTTGCCCTTGGCTTATTGACGCTGGCCGCTGTCGGTATCCGCTGGTTGTCGCGCCGAGCGGCACCGCGCGCAAAGGGACGGCCTGCCCTGCGATGGGCGCTTGGCAGTATCTCGGGCACCCGCGAAGGGGCGGCATCGGTGGTCCTGTCCCTGGGGCTTGGCCTTTCTGTTCTGGCCGCCGTGGGCCAGATCGACGGCAACCTGCGAAATGCCATCTCGGGCAACCTGCCGGATGTGGCTCCCAGCTATTTCTTTGTCGACATCCAACGCGACCAGATGGCGGGCTATACCGAGCGGCTGGAAAACGACCCCGCCGTCAGCCGGATCGACAGTGCGCCGATGTTGCGCGGTGTGGTCACACAGATCAACGGCAGACCAGCCAAGGATGTGGCAGGCGATCACTGGGTGGTGAGGGGCGATCGCGGCCTGACCTATGCCGAAAAGCCCGGCGCTGACACCCGTATCACCGCAGGGGAATGGTGGCCCGAGGGCTATACCGGACCGCCCCAGATCAGTTTCGCCGCCGAAGAAGCCGAGGAAATGGGAATCGAGTTGGGCGACACGCTGACCATGAACATCCTTGGGCGCGACATCACCGGCACGATCACATCCTTCCGCGAGGTCGACTTTTCCACGGCCGGGATCGGTTTCATCCTGACGATGAACCCCGCCGCGCTGCAAGGGGCACCGCACACGTTCATCTCGACTGTCTATGCACAGGAAGAGGCCGAGGCGCAGATCCTGCGCGACATCGCCAATGCCTATCCCAACATTACCGCGATCCGTGTGCGCGATGCCATCGATCGGGTCAGCGAAGTGCTGGCCGGGTTGGCAGCAGCCACATCCTATGGCGCGGGCGCGACCCTGTTGACCGGATTCCTCGTGCTGATCGGCGCGGCGGCGGCGGGCACTCAAGCCCGCACATACGAAGCGGCGGTGCTAAAAACGCTCGGGGCTACCCGCGCGCGCATCCTGCTCAGCTTCGCCACCCGTGCCGTCCTTCTTGGCCTTGGTGCGGGGGCCGTTGCGCTGGCCGCGGGCATAACAGGGGGCTGGGCCGTCAGCCACTACGTGATGGACACCGATTTCACCATCATCTGGCCCTCGGCCCTTGCCATAGTGATCGGCGGCGTGACCGCGACCCTGATCGCGGGCCTTGCCTTTGCATGGGGTCCACTGGCCGCGCGGCCCGCCCAAGTGCTGCGGGGGCGCGAATAAGCCGCGTTGCCTCGATCCTTGCCCCGTGCGACGTTCGATAGAAGCATTGGAATCATGAAAGGCCGCCCATGACCGACCAGTTGCCCATGGCAGTGACTGCACCACTGACACCCGCCCAGAAAACCCAGTTGATCAATCTGGTCCGCCGCGCCGCCAAGGCTGAGATCATGCCGCGCTTTCGGACGCTGGATGCAGGCGACATCGACACCAAGAAAGACGAAAACGACCTTGTGACCGCTGCCGACACTGCGGCCGAGGCGATGATCACACGCGGCCTGCAGATCGCATTCCCCCACGCGTTGGTCGTCGGTGAAGAGGCAGTGGCCAAAGCCCCCGACCTGCTCAAAGGCATCGCCGAGGCCGAGCTGTGCTTTATCATCGACCCCGTCGACGGCACCTGGAATTTCGCCAAGGGCATGCCACTGTTCGGCACCATCATCGCGGTGTGCCGGTTCGGCAAGCCGGTGCTGGGGCTGATCTATGACCCCGTCGGCAACGACCTGATCGTGACCGACAATACCTCATCCGCGCAATGGCGCACCCGGTCGGGACGGCACCGGCCGATCCACACGGCTACCCCGAAACCGCTGAGCGAGATGGCAGGCTATATGCATATTCGCCTCATGCCGCCTGAAGACCGGGCGCTGATGTGGTCCAAGGTTGGTGCGCTCGGCTATGTGGGCACCCTGCGCTGTTCGGCCCACGAATACCGGCTGCTCGCTACGGGCGCAGCTGACTTCCTGCTGTCGGGGCACCTCAACTGCTGGGATCACGCCGCAGGCGTTCTGCTGTGCCAGCAGGCAGGAGGCAAGGCCGCAATGCTGGACGGGACGGACTATAACGCGGCCATGACCTCTGGCTATCTGCTGTGCGCATCGTCAGAAGAAGTCTGGAGCGAAGTCGCCACCCACTTCGCGGGGCTGCTGTCGGATTCATGACGCCTTGGTTCTTTGGCTATGGTAGCCTCGTCAACCGTGCCACGCACAGCTATCCGTGCGCCCATGCAGCGACTTTGCACGGATGGCGGCGCACATGGGTGCGCACGCAACACCGCGACGCGGTGTTCCTGTCCATTCACGCCGCACCGGAGCACAGCATCGACGGACTGATCGCCGAGGTACCGCATGCGGACTGGTCCGCGCTCGACCTGCGCGAAAGCGGCTATGCCCGCATCGATGCGACGCCGAACGTGACCCAAAGCGTCGGCGCAGCCAGCATCGCCGCCTATCAGGTTCAGACCGTCAGTCCGCCCACGGGCAGCAAACACCATATCCTGCTCAGCTACCTCGACGTGGTGGTACAGGGCTTTCTGCGCGAGTTCGGAGAGGCGGGGGTCGAAGCGTTCTTTGCCACCACCGACGGCTGGGACACACCCGTTCGGGACGATCGCGCCGCGCCGCTATATCCGCGCGCCCAACGTCTGTCGGCGCGGGAAACGGCACTGACCAACCGCCTACTTGCGCAGGTGCAGCAGGGACAATAGCCGCCCCTCGCGGGCAAAGCGGTCTTGCTTTGCCTCCACCGTTCCACCCGCCGCAATGACCCGCAGCGCCAGAACCCAGGCGATGCTGCCAAACAGCAGCCCGGCAAGGGCCTGCCCGATCAGCACGCCAGGGGCGCCAAACAGCACGGAGCCCAGCCAGACCATTGGCACCATCGCGACCGTATTGCGGCCCCAGTTCATGCCGGTGGAATAGAACGGGTGCCCAAGGTTGTTGAAGGCTGCGTTACTGATGAATAAAACCCCGTTGAAAAAAAACAAAAGCGCCAGCGGCCCGCAGAACAGGAAAACAAGATCGCGGGTGATTCCGCTTGCCGAAAACAGGTCCGCAATCGGGCCTCTCAGCACAAACAGCCCTGCGGCAATCACCACGATCACCGTCGCGGCAAAGATCAACGCGGCATTGAACCCCTCGCGCACCCGGTCAAAATTCCGCGCCCCGAAATTCTGCCCCAGTATCGGCCCCACTGCGCCCGACAACCCAAAAATCACAGCAAAGGACACAGGCATCAAGCGCCCCACGATGGCCATGCCCGCCACCGCCTCCATCCCATACTGGGCCATGGACCGTGTGACGATGGCCTGTCCCACGGGGGTGGCAAGCTGGGTCAGGATCGACGGAAACCCGATAGCCACAAGCGGTGCGAAATCCCGAACCATGCCGCCCATCTCGGGGCGCGGCAGCCCGCCGTGATGGCGCAGGATCGGCAGAACCGCCGTCAACCCGATAACGACACGCGCGGCGACCGAGGCAAGCGCTGCACCCGTCAGGTCCAGACCAAGCGCAAAGATCAGGATCGGGTCCAGAACCGCATTCACACCCCCGCCATAGATCGTGGCCATCATCGCGCGCCGCGCATCGCCGTGAGCGCGCAATATGCCGCCACCCATCATCCCCACCACAAGGAACGGCAGGGACGGGACAATAATGCGCAGATAGCCCTCCGCCATCGCCGCCGTCTCACCTTCCGCCCCGATCCATGACACGAACAGTGGCACGTTGAACCACACGAACGCCGCAAACAGCACCCCGAAGCCAATGCCATAGATCAACCCGTGGGTACTTCGCGTCCGGGCTTCTTCCTCGTTCCCGGCCCCAAGCGAAAGGGCGACAAGCGCACCCACCGCAATCGCCATGCCGATGGAAAAGGATGTTGTAAAAAACAGGATCGACCCGGCATAGCCAACGGCCGCTGCCAGTTCCGCGCTGCCCAGCATCGCGATGAACACCATGTCGATGAAATCAACCAGAAAAACGGCCGAGATACCCAGCGCCGAGGTCAAAGACATCACCGTCACATGGCGCAACAGCGATCCGGTCACAAACTTGGCGCGCCCATCAGCCATAGGCCCGTCCTTTCTCTGATTTCAAAAAATCCCCCCCGGAGGGTCGATCAGAACCAGAGCCGACGGGAAGGATCATCACCGCGCCTTGACCACCTGCAACAACGGCATAAGCGCGGCCATGTCCGGCCCGTGCGCCTGCCCCGTCAGCGCCTTGCGCAGCGGCATGAACAGACCGCGACCCTTGCGTCCGGTGGCCTCTTTCACAGCACCCGTCCAGCTTGACCACGTATCCGGGCCAAACGGCGCATCGGGCAGCATGGCAATGGCCTCGGCCACGAATTCCCGGTCCTCGTCCTCTATCACCGGGTCAGCCCCGTCACGGCACAACGTCCACCAGCCTTCAAGATCGTTCAACGTCTCGATATTCTCGCGCATCACAGTCCAGAAGGCTTCGGCCTTGTCCGCAGGCACGCCCAAGTCCTCGATGCGACCCGCAACCGCCTCCAAAGGCAGGGATTGCAGATAGCGGCCCGTCAGCGGGAAAAGGTCTGCCTCGTCGAACTTGGTCGGGGCAGAACCAAAGCGCGCGATATCGAACCCGTCGATCAGCTGCGCCATGTCGGTGCGCAACTCGATCGGGTCAGACGAGCCAAGGCGCGCCATCAGCGACAGCAGCGCCATGGGCTCCACCCCGCGTTCGCGCAGGTCGCGCAGTGCCAGCGTACCCAGACGCTTGGACAGCGCCTCGCCTTGCGGGCCGGTCAGCAGGGAATGGTGGGCAAAGCGTGGCGCGGTGCCGCCAAGTGCTTCGATGATCTGGATTTGGGTGGCCGTATTTGTAACGTGGTCCGACCCGCGGACCACGTCCGTCACGCCCATTTCGACGTCATCGACGACGGAGGCGATGGTATAAAGAACCTGACCGTCCTGACGGATCAGTACCGGGTCGGATACCGAGGCCGCGTCGATGCTGATATCCCCGAGAATACCGTCTTCCCACTCGATCCGCTGCTGGTCCAGTTTGAACCGCCACACGCCCGTTCCCCGGTCGGCCCGCAGCGCATCCTTTTCGGCATCGCTCAGCGACAGGGCGGCGCGGTCGTAAACCGGCGGCTTGCCCATATTCAGCTGTTTCTTGCGCTTCAGGTCCAGTTCGGTCGGTGTCTCGAAAGCCTCGTAAAACCGCCCCGCCGCACGCAGCTCGTCGGCGGCGGCGTGATAACGATCAAGCCGCTCGGATTGCCGTTCGACCCGATCCCAATGCAAACCCAGCCATTCAAGGTCCGCCTTCAACCCGTCGACGTAATGCTCCTTGGACCGCCCGGGGTCTGTGTCGTCGATGCGCAGGATGAACGTCCCGCCCGCCTTGCGCGCGATCATGTAGTTCATCAGCGCCGTGCGCAGGTTGCCGACATGGATGTATCCCGTGGGGGACGGGGCGAAACGGGTGGTGGTCATATATGCTCTCCGAAACCTTGGCCTTGCCTTGTCACAGGGGCACCGCCTTGTCCAGTTTCGCCGGCTCTAAGGCAGCTCACGGACCGGCCAAAGGGTTCGCAGATCGGTCAGACCCGCAATGATCAACTCGGACAGCACATCCGTGTCCACACGATCCAGCCGAGTGATGTGGAGGCAGGATTTGCCCTTGGAATGCGGCCCAAGCCGATCGAGGATCTGGCCGAAATCAGAGTACCCGGGCATGATGTAGATGCTCAGCCGAGCCTTGCGGGGAGCGAACCCGGTCGCCATCCACGTGCCGCTGTGCCCAGAAGCATAGGTATAGTCATAGAGCCCATACCCGACGATGCCGCCGGTCCAGACACGCGGCGCATACCCGGTTGCATTGAAGAATATATCGTGCAGCCGCACCGCCTCGTCCTGCCTTCGCTCCGGCGTGACCGACCCCACCCATTCATCAAAAGGAATATCCAACATAGCGGTTTTTTGACCTGACATGCCCGGCCCCCTTTCAGAAACGGATAATATTTGCGTGACATCGCGTGACTATGTCGCAGGCGCACTATGTCACGCCATACAACAACAGGGGTAACCACTCATGACCAATTTTTCTCCGAAATTTTCGCGCCGCACTGCTTTGTTGGGTGCAGCATCTCTTCCGCTGGCCGCTGCGACGACCCGCGCCCGCGCCGAGGCTCCGATGCTGGGTGTGGCACAGGAAAACTTCCGCCGCGTGAAAGTCGGCAACTTCGAAGTGACGACACTGCTCGCTGGCACCCGCCCGGTCGAGAACCCGCATGAAATCTTCGGCCTCAATGTCGATGACGAGACATTCAACACCGTTTCCGCCGCCGCCGGGCTTTCGACTGACGCCGCGCAATTCTTTTTCACCCCGACGCTGGTGAACAACGGCAGCGAGTTGATCCTGTTCGATACAGGGTTGCAAGGAGCCGCCACGGTGCAGGCCATCGAATCCGCAGGCTACACGGCGGATCAGGTCGACAAAGTGGTGATCACCCACATGCACGGGGACCACATCGGCGGGATCTCGACCGACGGCACGCCGACATTCGCCAATGCAGCCTATATGACCGGCGCGACCGAGTTCGACGCATGGTCCGGCACTGGAAACGAAAACTTCGATGGCAAGATCGCACCGCTGGCCGAACAGTTCACCATGCTGGACGATGGCGGCTCGCCCGCATCGGGCATCACCGCCATGGCCGCCTTTGGCCACACCCCCGGCCACATGACCTATATGGTCGAAGATGGCGGTACACAGTTGGTGATCGGCGCGGATTTCGCCAACCACTATGTCTGGTCACTGGCCCACCCCGATTGGGAAGTCCGCTTTGACATGGACAAAGAGGCCGCAGCGGCAACGCGCAAGCGCATTCTGGACATGATGGCAACAGATCGCACCGCGTTCATCGGCTACCACATGCCGTGGCCCGGAATCGGTTACGTCGAAACCAACGGTGACGGTGGCTATCGCTACGTCGCACACAGCTACCAGTTGATGCTCTGACCATCCCATGGCGGCGCCGGACCTCGATGCCTTCGCCGCCATGGCCGCAGACGCGGTGGAGGGGTTCCCCGAACCCTTCCGCAGCCAT
>CAYGPT010000034.1:0-35961 GCA_964351755.1 uncultured Rhodobacterales bacterium
GCGCTGACCGCCACAACCGACGAAGGGGATGCGGCGTGGACCCGCATCCACACGGTCCTGTCACACCCCCGGTGCCTGAACTGCCATGTCGGCCCGGATAACATTCCACTTTGGACCACGACCACATCCGCCCCGACCCGGATCCACGGGATGCACATCAACGCGGGCGACAGCCGGATCGGGGTCGAGACGCTGCCCTGCAAGACCTGCCACCAAACCTCGACTCGACCCAACGCCGTGCCGCACGCAGCCCCGCATACCGGCATGGATTGGCAACTCGCTCCGGTCGAATTTCAGTGGGTGGGGCGCAGCAGCGCTGAAATCTGCGCGCAATTGCGCGATCCTGACCGGAACGGCGGTCGCGATGCTGCGGACCTGATCGAGCACATCACGCACGACGCCGAAGTGATCGGCTTTATCACGTGGAGCTTCGATCCCGGGTCGGGGCGCGAACCGGCACCCGGCAGCCTGCAGGCGCATCTTGAGGATATGGCGACATGGACGGCGGCGGGTATGCCGTGTCCAACCGACTGACCTCGGGCGCATAAAACCCGGTACCGACGTCTGGACGGCGATATCGATCACACCAACGCGCGGCACAGCCCCGCCTGACACGATCCAAAAGGAAAAATCAATGACCGACACTACATATCCGAAGGGCACCACCGCGTTGCTGTTCATTGACCCCTACAACGATTTTCTCGCCGAAAAGGGCAAGATGTGGCCCGCCCTAAGCGAGGTCGCAACGTCGGTCGACTTGCATGCCAACCTTGCGCGGATGCGCACAGCGGCGCGTGACGCGGGTATGCCGATCTTTATCCTTCCGCACCACCGGCACAAGTCGATGGATTTCGAGGGATGGGCACACCTAACGCCTTCGCAACGCGCAGCGCATGACTACCAACTGTTCGCCGTCGATAGCTGGGGCGGTGAATGGTACGAAGGATTCGGGCCCGAAGAGGGTGACATCGTCGTCAAGGAACATTGGGGCGCGTCCAGCTTTGCCAACACGGACCTTGATGTGCAATTGCGCCAGCATGGGATTACCCATGTCATTTTTATCGGCCTGATTGCGAACACCTGCATCGAGACCTCAGCGCGGCATGCGGCGGAACTGGGTTACCATGTGACCTTGGTGCGCGATGCAACGGCAGCCATGTCGGCGGACGCCATGCATGCCGCCCACGACATCAACGGCCCGACCTATGCGCATGCAATACACACCACCGCAGAGCTCGTCCAAAAACTGACGCCCGATGGCAGCCGTCCGGCATGATGCAGAGCGTGTAAGGCGAGGCTGGGTTGAACAGCGGGTGTCCAAAATTCGCTCCGCAATCTGCGCGGTTTGACCACCTCTGACTGCGCCAGATGGCGTGATTTAGCCCATATTCGGCATGACGTGAATGGCGTCATGTGAGGCGTTGATTTCCCGCTCGCGGGTCAGGCACAGAGTGACGCACCATGCGCGGTAGGACAAACATTTGTTTTCAATGCATCGCGGTTTGCAAATATTCGATCGCGCTCAGAGGTGGTCCCTCGCCGAACCGGCCATCTCTGCCTCACCAACCCGGCCAAGGTCCGGCATGGTCACTCCATCTTCAGAGCTTCGGTTTCGATATTGATAGTGACCTCGTCCCCGACAAGACCGTTTGCCACGCCATAGGTCATACCGAATTCGCTGCGCAGGATTGTCGTGCTCATAGACAGGCCAAGCGTTTCGCGCTGGTGGCCGAACGGATAGACTGCGGCCTTGTTAAGTGTCACGTCCAATGTGACGGGCCGTGTGACGCCAAGGATGGTAAGGTCGCCTGATACCTTGCCGGTCGTCGCCCCACTGGGCGTGCCGCCGCTGGCAGCAAAGGTGATTTCGGGATGGTCCGACACGTCAAGGAAATCACCGCTGCGCACATGACGGTCGCGCGCTTCGTTGAACGTGTCGACCGAACCTGTATTTATCGTGACTGCGACGTCTCGCAGATCCTGAGTGTCCGCGTCATACATGAAGCTGCCGTCGAGCTCGGTGAAAATGCCCAGAACGTTGGAAAAGCCCACATGGCCGACCGTGAAGTAGACCGCCGTGTGTTCGGGATCGAGTTCGTATCGGGCCATTTCTGCCTCGACAGTTCCGGCCAGCGATGTGGCAAGCGCGGTTGCGGCGATGAAGGTGCGCAGCATTTCATGTCTCCTGCTATGTTCTGGCACATGGATTTTTGGCGTCACGAGGGATCGCCCCAAAGCCCTGTGCGGTTGAATTTCCTTATGGGATTACATAGCGTGGCTGGAAAAAAAGGCAGGTGAAATCGCATGACGGCCCGGCAGCTTCGCTGCGCGACATGGAACGTGCACCGCGCCCGCGCCCGCGATGGGCAGGTTGATCCAACGCGCGTTGTCAGGGCCATTGAAGAAGTGCTTGCGCCGCTCGATCTGCAGGTGCTGGCCTTGCAGGAGGCGGACGGGGAATCTCGGCCACACGCGCGCATCCTGGATGTGGATAAGATCGCGGGGTGTGCGGGGCTGGACTATGTCCACGATCCCGCATTGCGTTGGGGACCACAAAGCGATGGGTTTCTGGGCACCATCCTGTTTCTGTCGCCCGCCCTGGACCGCATGCACGCCGACGTGATCGACCTGCCCGGCCATTGCCACCGCGGCGCCGTATCGGTCGAGGTAATGCACGCAGCACGTCCGGTGCGCATCATCAGCACGCATCTGTCGCTGTTTCAGCCGCTGCGCATCGTGCAGATGCGCATCCTTGGCCAATACCTGCAACGTCGTCCGCGCATGCAGACCATCCTGCTGGGCGATCTGAACGAATGGCGCCCCTGGGGCGGGTTGATGTTCAGCGGCGCGCTCGTTGGCACGACATTGCGCGGACCCGTCCGGCGCACCTTTCCAAGCGGCCGACCACTCTTGCCTTTGGACCGCATTCTGACCGATGCGCCGGGCGAGGTGCAGGGCCTGCGCGCGGTGAACGGCGCCAGGGTGGCTATGGCATCTGACCACTTGCCGCTGGAGGCAATTGTCACAGTTCCGTGACAAGGTCGATTATTCCGCCCGCCGGGGTGTTGTTCTGTCTGTCCGATCCCGCTTGTAGACCTAGGTAACGGGCGAAGTCATGGAAAAACATATGTTTCGAACCGCGCCCCAACCCGTTACCCAAGTGATCGCACACCGCGCGCCACTGGCCGCATTTCTGCGTGTCGCGGTCGCGCTGGGGCTGCTGCTGGCGCTGGGGTCGTTCTTTACCTTCGGCGCGCCGACTGTGCCACTGCTGGTGTTTGCCGCCACGGTGATGGCTGCGGGCTACGGTCTGGTGCACAGCTACGCGCACATGCGGCTGGGCCTGTGCAACATTGTAACCCTGTCGCGCGCCGCGATGGTGGCCTTCATTGCCGGAGCCGTGCTGTTGCCGGCAACAAGCGCGTGGGCGATGTTCTGCGTGGCCGTCCTTGCCTTTGCGCTGGACGGCGTTGACGGGTGGCTGGCGCGACGTACGGGCCTCGCGTCCGATTTCGGCGCGCGTTTCGATATGGAGGTGGACGCAGGCCTTGGTGCAATCCTGTCGCTGTGGCTGTTGGCCAGCGGGACGACAGGCCCCGAAGTCCTGATTCTGGGGTTCATGCGTTATGTCTTTGTCGTGGCCTCCTTGGTCTGGCCCAAACTGCAAGCGCCACTGCCGCAGGCGTTCAGACGCAAGGCCATCTGCGTGGTGCAGATCGGCGCGCTGATCCTGTTGATGTGTCCACTGACACCTCATGCCGTCGTGATGCCCGCCGGAATCGCGGCGGCCCTGTTGCTCAGCTGGTCCTTCCTGATCGACATCCTTTGGCTGGCAAGGCGCGCAACATGAGACAGGCGGCGATGCTGGCTCTCGCGGCGGCCGTGATCTTTGGCGTGCTGGTGCTGCCCAACCATCCCGGAACCCTGAAATGGAGCGCGCTGAACCGCTGGCCACTGGAACTGCCTGCGATCCTGCTGGGTATGGTGGCGGTAGGGCGGCGGTTCCGGGTCACATATGCCGTTGCCCTTTTGCTGGTCATGGCTGTGGTGATCAAACTGGCCGATATCGCCATGTTCAGCGCCTTCAACCGGACGTTCAATCCGATCCTCGACACTTTCCTGATCGGGGCCGGCCTGTCGCTGCTGCGCGACAGCATCGGGATTGTGCTGACAGGCGTCACCGTCCTGAGCGTTGCCGCCGGGCTTGCCATGCTTGTCATTGCGCTTGAGCGCAGTCTGCGCATCTGGGCCAACCTTGCGCCTGTGCGACAACTGCGCACCACTGCGGCGGGTTTGGCGCTTGTCAGTGCGGGCTGGGCGGCGGCGGATGCGGGGCATCACCTTGAATATTGGACATTCGACAAAAGCCCGCCCGGCACGGCATGGACCACGCGCCTGACGGTCAAACGTGGGATCGAAGTGCAGCAGACGGCTGCTGATTTCGCCCGCTTTGTCGACGATGCCCAGAAGGATGCCTACGCAGACGCCCCCGGGCTTCTGGACGCGCTTGAGGGGCGCGACGTGATCGTGATCTGGATCGAAAGCTACGGGCGTGCCAGCTTTGACAACCCGCTTTATGCTCCGACGCATCTGAGCACACTGCGCGCCGCGCAGGCCGACATCGCGCAGACCGGTTTGGCGATGAAAAGCGGCTGGCTGACTTCACCCACCTCGGGCGGTCAAAGCTGGCTGGCGCACGGAACGCTGTCGAGCGGCCTCTGGACCTCGGACAACGGGCGCTACAACGCGATGCTGGCCAGCGGTCACAAATGGCTGTTCCACTTTGCGCAAGAGGCCGGGTATCGCACCTCTGCCATCATGCCCGCGATCACGGTGGGCTGGCCCGAAAGCCTGCTGATGGGGTTCGATCTGGTCTTTCCGGCGGCAGACATCCCCTACAAGGGCGACCGGTTTCGCTGGGTGACGATGCCGGACCAATTCACGCTGGCAACCTACCGTTCACTCTTGCCTCCCGACCCGCGCCCGGATTTCGTGCAGATCGCGCTGATCTCTTCCCACGCACCGTGGACGCCGATCGCCGACATGGTCCGTTGGGAGGACGTCGGCGATGGCACGGTCTTTAACGAGATGGCAGCGCGGGGGCCGACCCCCAAGGCGCTGTGGCGCGACCGGGACGCGGTGCGTGACGCCTATCGCCGTTCTATCGACTACAGTTTGCGGGCCACGTTTTCGCATGTGGCGCAACTTGGCGACGCCGCACCGCTGGTCATTGTTGCAGGCGACCATCAGGCCGCGGGCTTCGTGGCTGGCAGCGACAACAAGGACGTCGCCGTGCACATGATCGCCCCGCCCGAAGTTCTGGACCGCATTGCCGATTGGAACTGGACCGATGGCCTTGTTCCTGCGCCAGACAGCCCGGTGCGGCGGATGGACAGTTTTCGCAACGCCTTTCTGGATGCCTTCACACATGCGCAGGTAGCGCAGGTGGTGGCGCGGTGAGGGCCTGGATACAGGTGACTGCCTCGGCCCTGTGCCTTGCCTTCCTGTTCTGGTGGGTCGACAGCGCCGAGGTGCTGGACCGGCTGCGCGGTGCGGATCTGACCTGGATCGCCCTGTCGGTGCTGGCCGTCACGGCGGCCACGTTCTCGATGGCGATCCGTTGGAAAATGGCCGCAGCGGCATTCGACATCCGCCTGAGTTACCCGGTGGCCTTGCGCGAATACTACCTTGCGCAATTGATTAACACCGTCCTGCCGGGCGGAGTCGCGGGCGACGTCACGCGGGCCGTGCGCGCCCGAGCAGGGGCGGACCTGACGCGGGCCGCGCAATCGGTGATGGCCGAACGGCTACTTGGTCAGACCGCCATCCTGGGTCTGATGTTCGCAGGGTTCGCTGTCGCTCAGGTGGTGCCCGGTGGGCCCGATTGGGCAGAAACTGGCTGGGCCGTCCTTGCGACGTTGACAGCCGGCGCAACGGTCGCGTTGGTTCTTGCGCGGCGCGACACCGGGACCGGTCGTTTCATCGCCATGTTCTTCGGCCTCTTGCGCAGTCCGCCCATGCAGTTGCTTGGCATTGCAACGGCAGTGTGCCTGATATTCGCTTTTTACGCCTGTGCACGCGCAACCGGCATCGTCCTGCCGGTCGCGGCGTGGGCGACCCTGATCCCGCTCGTCCTGTGCGCCATGCTGATCCCGCTGTCCATCGGCGGCTGGGGCTGGCGCGAAGGGGCGGCGGCTGCGCTGTTTCCTATCTTCGGCGCCCCCGCAAGCGCTGGGATCGCAACCGGAATTACCTACGGCGGCGTCCTTTTGGTCGCCGTGTTGCCCGCCGGGGCCATTCTGCTCGTTCAGAGCCTTAACGAAACCCTTTCGACCAAAGAAGGACCAAACCTGCCATGACACAACCTGCACATCTCACCCGCCGTTTCTTTCTTCAGACGAGCGGGGCCGGTGTGGCCGCTGCCGCCGCCGGCGTGCCCGCCTTTGCCGCAACGTCAGTGAACTTCCAACTGTCCTGGCTGCATTCCGTGCAATTCGGCGGTAGCTATATCGCCGCCAATCAAGGCTACTGGGCCGATCAGGGCCTTGACGTCTCCCTCAGCCAAGGTGGCCCCAATGCACCCGTCGAACCCCCAGTCGTATCCGGCACAGCGCTGGTCGGCATCTCGGCTGCTGACTACACCGCCGCCGCCGTCGCCCAAGGGGCACCATTCAAGATCATCGCCGTAGCGATGCAGAAAAACCCGTTCGCCATCGCCTCGCTGCCGGGCAACCCGGTGAACACACCCGCCGATCTGGTGGGCAAGCGCATCGGCATGGCTGTGGCCAACACACCTGTACTGCAAGCGCTGTGCACGCTGAACGATGTGGATATCAACCAGATCGAGATCGTGCCGACCCAATACGACCCCGCTCCGCTGGTCGCGGGGCAAGTGGACTGCCTGCTATGCTGGGAAACCGACCTGCCTGTAGCGATGACTGTCCAAGGGGTCGAAAACACCACCATGTTGATGGCCGACCATGGCTATGCGGTGCACTCACAAACCTACATCGCCACCGAGGACTCGATTGCCAGCCGGCGGGCTCAGCTTGTGTCCCTGCTGAAGGGCGAAGTGATGGGCTGGAACGACTATTACGCCAACACAGATGCGGCCGCCGCACTCGCGGTCGAGATGTTTCCGGACGCAGGCCTGAACCTTGAAGTGCAACAGTTGCAAGCCGCGCGACAGGTGCCGCTGATGTTCTCTGACCTCACGGCGGAAAACGGCTTTGGCTGGTTCACCAAGGATACGGTCGCAGCAAACATCGAAACGCTGGCTCTGCTGGACCGGGACGTTTCGGCGGACCTGTGGGACCGTTCGCTGCTTGAGGAGGTGCATGGTTGAACAAACCAGCCGCCTTTCAGGGCGTTACCGGCGTCGACATCCATTGCGACGGGATCACGAAACGGTTTGGTGCGACCCAAGCCGTTGCGCCCTTTTCTGTGACGCTGGCCGCCGGTCACACCACCGCGCTGGTCGGTCCGTCGGGCTGTGGCAAGTCCACCATCCTGCGCATGATCGCGGGGCTTGACGAACCAGACAGCGGGACGATCACGCTTGGGCCCGACGCGCCGCGCATAGTGGCGCAACGGGGCGGCTTGTCGATGGCCTTTCAGGACCCGTCCCTGCTGCCCTGGCGCACTGTGCGCGCAAACATCTCTCTTGGCGCCGAACTGGCGCGCAAATCGGCGGAAGGGACCGACGCGCTGATTGACCTTGTCGGGCTGGCCGGGTTTGCTGACCACCGCCCGGCTGAATTGTCAGGTGGCATGCGCCAACGCGCCGCGATTGCGCGCAGCCTGATCTCGGCACCTGAGGTGTTGCTGCTGGATGAACCTTTCGGGGCTGTGGACGCGATGACGCGCAGGCGTTTGAACGTCGATCTGCCGCCCCTGTGGCGGTCGCGCGGGACGACCGTGGTGCTTGTCACCCACTCGGTCCAAGAGGCCGTGTTGCTGTCGGATCGCGTGCTGGTGCTTTCGCCCCGGCCTGCGTCCGTGGTCGCAGACATTCCGATCGAGTTGCGCGGTGCGCGCGACACCCGGCTTGTAGAGACCGCAGACTTTGCCACCCTGTCCCAAGCCGTTTTTGCCGCGCTGGAAGAGGTTGCATGAGCGCGCTGCGCGCATGTGTTTGGGCATGCCTGGCCCTCGGGTTGTGGGAGGTCTGTGCACGCGCCGCGCACGGCAACGTGCTGATCGCCAGCCCCTCGGACATTGGTCGATACCTTGGGGAAAACGCTGCCCTACTGACTCGCGCGACCCTTGAAACCTCGGCAAATGCGGGGTGGGGTTTTGTGCTGGGCAACGGTGCGGCAATTGCGCTGGCCACGCTGATCACAGTTTTTCCCCGAAGCGAGCGTACCTTGTCGGCGCTTGCGCTGCTTGTGTTTTGCATCCCGCTGATCGCCAGCGGGCCGATCCTGCGCGTGCTGTTCGGCCCCGGTGCCGGGCCGCAGATCATGCTGGCGGCCCTTGCCGTCTATTACACCACTTTGCTGGCTCTGCTCGTCGGTCTGCGGGCAGTGTCGCAGGCGTGGACGGACCTGATGCGCATCTATGGGCGAGGGCCAGTGTCTACCCTTTTCCGGGTGCGGGCGCGCGCCAGCCTGCCCTATCTGTTCGTCGGTCTGCAGATCAGTGCACCCGCTGCCTTCCTTGGGGCGATGATCGGGGAATTCACTGGTGCAGAGCGGGGATTGGGCGTGCTGACCCTGCGCGCCATGCGCGGGCTTGAGACGGACGCGACATGGACCCTTGCGATCCTTGCCGCAGGCATCGCCATGACGGCTTATATACTGATCGGAGGGCTGGGGCGGCGTCTGGTCGGCTATGCGCCGGTGATCTTGCTTTCCGCACCCGGCGCCCCTGCCCGCCTGCACCCGTGGAGACGGGCGCTTGAAGCGTGTGTCATCGCCGCCCTTGTGCTGATCCTGTGGCAAGTGTCGATGGACGCGTTCGACCTGAACCGGTTCTTTGCCAAACGCCCCGGCGACATCTGGATGTTCCTGGGTCAAGCGGACAACCGCAACACGCTATTGGCTGCACTTGGCGAAACCCTGTCCTTTGCGGCGCCGGGCTATCTGGCCGGGCTTGGTTTGGGTGCGGGGCTGGCCGCTTTATTGGTTCTGTCGCCGGGCCTTGCCCGCGCCACGATGCCTGTCGCAGTCGCTTTTCGCGCCGTGCCGATCATCACGACGGCGCCGCTGCTGGTGCTCGCTTTTGGGCGGGATTTGATCGGGACGATGGTCGTGGTTGCGGTCATGATCTTTTTCCCGACTTTCGTAGCCTGCCAGCAGGGGTTGCGGCAAACGCCCGGTCAGGTGATCGATCTGTTCAGGGCCTACGATGCCGGGCGCTGGCACCTGTTGCGCGCCGCACAGATCCCGGCGATGCTGCCTGCCTTTTTCGCTTCTGCCCGCATGGCCGTGCCAGCCGCGCTTCTGGCCGTCACCACTGTGGAATGGCTGGCCACGGGCAAGGGTATGGGCGTCTTGATGGCCATGACAGCAAGCACGTCGAATTACAACATGCTGTGGTCCTGCGTTGCGGTTCTAGCGGTGGTGGCCGTGGCGTTTTATGCCGTTGTTGCCACGCTCGAACGGGCTGTCCTGCGCATCTATGCCAGCGAGCAGGTGGCATGAACGAAGCCGTTTTCGCTATTCCCGGCGACAAGGATCGCCGTACCGGCGGGTTCATCTACGAGGCGCGCGTGCTGGCTGAACTGAACCGGCTGGGATGCACTACGGCGCATTTACAGCTGCCCGACAGCTTTCCCGACCCGACAGCGGCGGATATGGCGACGACGTTGAAGGCCTTGCGCGCCGTTCCCGCGGACCAGCCGATCATCCTTGATGGTCTGGTCTTTGGCGCGATTGATCCCGATGGCCTGTCGCAGGTCCGCGCCCCGGTGATCGCCATGGTGCATCATCCACTGGGCTTCGAGACGGGCCTACCCGCCGCGCGTGCCGCCTATCTGCTGCAAAACGAGACCGCTGCCCTTGCCCATGTCGCGCATGTCATCGTGCCCAGCGCAGAAACGGCGCGTATCCTGTGTGATCAATTCGGCGCCGACCCGGATAGGGTCACTATCGCGCCGCCGGGTTTCGACCGCCCCATGGTCGACCGTCAAACGGCTGATCCACCCCTGATCCTGTCGGTTGGATTACTGGCCCCGCGCAAGGGGCATGACGTGTTACTGGATGCTTTGGCGCGGATCGCGGACCTGCCTTGGCACGCCGAGATCGTCGGCAAGACGCATGATCATGCCTATGCCGAAGCCTTGAACGCGCAAGCGCACCGACTGGAGATCAAAGCGCGAGTCACCTTCGCCGGTGAGATTGAGCAGGGGGCGCTGACGGCGCGTTTCAACGCAGCCTCGGTCTTTGCGCTGGCCACGCGCTACGAGGGCTACGGCCTTGTGCTGAGTGAGGCGATGATGTTCGGACTGCCCGTTATCTCGTGTCGCGTCGGCGCCGTACCCGCAACGGTGGGAGAGGCTGCGATGCTTGTCCCGCCGGATGACCCTGTCAGCTTGGCCGATGCGTTGCGCAGGGTGATCGTGCACCCAAAGGAAGCCGACCGGCTAAGTCGCCTTTCGCTCGCCAAGGCCGCCGGTTTGCCCCGATGGCAGGATACGGCTCAGGTTTTTTCCGAAACGATCCGACAGCTTGGTCGCAAGGGCGACTGAACCGCGCCATGACGCCCGGAGCGCACCCGACATCGAACGATCCTGACATCCGCAAACAAAACGTTCCAGCAGTTGCACTTGGTCAATATACATGAAGAAAAACGTTCAATTCCTGACTTGAAGTGACCCCTCAAGGTGATCTGACGAGAGGGTGGAGTTCCTCTTTAACCGTGCATGAATCGTGCTGACGACATACGACGCATCCTCCGCCACGCCAAGAAACCGGCCCGACCCCCACGTGTGTAGCCAACCAAGACCAAGAAAATAGACGCCCGTTTGATCGCAGACCCCACGATTGTGGATCGGACGGCCCCGCGCGTCGAGGCAGTCGACCCGCAGCCAATCATAGTTAGGACGGAACCCGATGCACCACAGTACCGATGTAATGCCTTCGGCTGTGGCATCTATCTCGGTGATCTCCGTTTCGGGGCGCCAGACCTTTTCAAAAGGCGGCTCGATAGGTGCATCAATGCCTTCGTCAGCGATGTATTCGTCGATCATCTGGCGGATGCCCACGTAGCTTTTGTCAGCGGCATCGAGGTTTTGTTCCAGATCGGGCAGGAAACGGATCGTGGTGCCTTCCATATCCGCGACCGACCCATACATCTGCAACCCGTCCAGCGCAAAGCGGCGCAGGTCAATCTCGTGCCCACCGTCACGGCCCGACATATAATGGTTGGTCTTGGCTTCGGTCGCCTGCGGATCGGGTTGCTGGTCGATGGTCATTTCATAATAGCCCATCTGATGCAGCCAGTCGGTCGCATCCTTGCCGCGGTACCAGCGCGGGCTGCGTGGGGCCGGGCCAACGGCCAGGCGTACGTCGCGGCCTGCTTTGGTCAGATCCTCCATCATCTGAACGCCGGACTGCCCGGTACCGACGACCAGACAGGTGCCATCGGGGATGTCGGATGGGCGGCGGTAGGATTTCGAATGGATTTGCCTGATTGAGGGATCCAGATTGCCTGCAAAAGGCGGCGTGATCGGCCTGTCATATCCGCCTGAGGCGATGATGACGTGATCCGCGCTCCACAGCCCGTGATCGGTGTCCACCTCGAAAACGCTACCTGACTTTTTGACACGTGTGACGGTCACGCCTTCGCGCAGCGGGGCGTCAAAGCTGTTGCAGAACCCTTCGACATAATCGACGATCTCGTCCTTCAGCATGAAGCCTTCGGGGTCGTCGCCACTGTAAGCGTAGTCGGGCAGCTTGCACTGCCAGTTCGGGGTTACAAGGCAGAAGCTGTCCCATCGGTCTTCCTTCCAGGCATGGAACCGTTTGTGGCGTTCCAAAACCACGTGGTCGATCCCTGCTTGGCACAGGTAGTAGGACGCCGACATCCCCGCCTGCCCTGCCCCTACGATCAACACGGTCACATGGGTGCGTATGTTATGAGTCAGCGGATGGACAGACATGTCACGACCTCCTGCGGTTTATATCGTGTGACGGCAGCGGCAATTTTCGCGGCCTGCGCATCCGCCGAGGAACAGCGAAACCCGAACTTCGCCTCGACCCGTTTTGCAGCAAGGTCAAGTGCGGTGCGGCTACGCGCATGAAAGTCGTCCACACTATAGGTTTCGCCCGCATTGAGATGATCGTAAATGACGGTGGAGGGAGAATAGCAGTCTTCCTCCGCCCCATCAGGCCATCGGATGCGGAACACTGTTTCAGGCATGGGCAGGCTCCTGCGTCGGGTGCAGACCAAGGTAGGGGTGCGCAACGTGGTCCCAGATCAGGTGTTGTTTTGGTCCATCTGACAGGGTCAGTGCCGTCCCGTTTGTGACTGTGCCGATGACGTCAGCGGCGATATCACGGGCGTGAAAGCGCGCCAGTACGGCGTCTGTATTGGCGGGCGTTGCTGTCAGCAGAAAGCCAAAGCTGGGAAAGGCCGTCATCCAACGCAAAAGGTCGCCGTCGGGCGGAGTGATCGCGCCGGGGTCAAGGGTCATGCCGACACCAGAGCATTCTGCCAGCATAAGCGCCGTGCCCGCGATACCGCCTTGGCTGATGTCCTTGCCTGCGGTGACAAGGCCCGCCTCGGCCAGTACCGCCATAATCTCCATATCGCCGCGCAAGCGGTCGTGGGGCGCGTCCAGAAAGGCCGGGAAATTGCTGGTGTCACCCGCATAGGCCCCTCGCCGGTCAGCACAGGCGATCACCACGTCCCCGGGGTTCGCATCGAAACTGGTGATAAGCGCGCGCGCGCGACCCCAGATCGACGCGGCCAGTTGCGGCTGGTCGGTGCGCAGGTTGGTGTGACCCCCGACAATGGGAATGGCATACGCGGCGGAGGCGTCCTTCATGCCCCGCAAAATCTCGCCCGCCGTCGCCGCATCGGGCGCCCAAAGCGCGTTGGTCAACGCGGTCGGCCGCCCGCCCATGGCGAGTATGTCGGACATGTTGACCATCACGGCACACCAGCCGGCAAACCAGGGCGCGCTTGCGACGAAATCATTCATGAACCCTTCGGTCGCCAGCAACTGCCAACCGTCGCCGTCCGGAATCGCGGCGGCATCGTCGCCGGGCCGTCCGGGGCTGTTCTGTGTCAGACCAAGGGCGGCGCAGGCCACGTCGATGTCACGCTTGCCCGTCACATGGTCGTGCGCCGCAAGGGCCGCTGCGAGGGCCGCCACATCACTCATGCCGCACGTTTACCAGTCAGTGTCATCCAGCCACGCGCGGGGTTCATGATCGGGGGATAGCTGGCAAGGTCGGCCTGCATTTTCATGTGCGGATAGCCGTGCAAATCGCGTTGGCCAAGCGGTCTCCAGTTCAGTTTCTCGAACAATGGAACGTTTTGCATCTGCACAAAGGCCAGAAACAGTTTGCAGCCGCGCCCGTGCGCCGTGCCAACCGCCAGTCGGATCAACTCTGCCCCAAGACGTCCGACGCGCCGGTATTCCGGCGCCACAGCCAGCCGCGATCCCCACCAGACGTCCGGGTCGGTCTCGTGAATGCGCACCGTGCCCACGACCTCGTCCGCCTCGGAGGCCATTGTGGAGACTGCGACCAGCGGCAGGGCGTGGTGATCGATGACGTCGCGGTCGTGGTCGTCAAAGATGCGCTGTTCGGTCACGAATGTGCGGTGGCGCAGAGATGCGGCTCCGCCGATTTCCCACGCTTCGGTCGCCTGACGGATCAGGAATTCCGGCGTCACGAATGCGTCCGGCTTTTCGATGATCATGTCAGCGCACCTTGCAATACGGGGCGTTTGAATTTCTCGAAAGCCGACAGGGCCGAACAGGCCCCGCAGCGGCCACACCCGGCCTTTATGTTCTCGGCGCGCATGCCCTGATCGACGATCATCTGCGCCAATGGCCCAAGCACCGCATGCATGAAAGCTGACGTGGGCGCCGGGTGGCTCTCCAGCGGTGTGCCGGACACGGGCACAAAGGGCACGACGAACGGATAGACACCGATGGCGGTCAGACGGTCGCACATGGACAGGATCGCTTCTTCGCTATCGCCAAGACCAGCGAGGATATAGGTCGACACCTGCCCCCAGCCAAAGACCTCTACAGCGGATGCGAAGCTGTCGAAATACTTCTCAAGCGATACCTGCGCCTTGCCGGGCATGATCTGGGCGCGCAATTCAGGCGTCACGACTTCGAGATGCATGCCGAGGCTGTCGACCCCCGCGTCTTTCATCCGTCGGTGCCATGCGTCGTCCTCGGGTGGTTCGCATTGCGCTTGCAGCGGCAGATCGACGGCGGCGCGGATGGCTTGCGCACTCTCGGCCAGCACCTTGGCCCCGCGATCCTTGCCTGCGGGGGTGCCGGTCGTCATCACCATGTGCTTGACCCCGTCCAGTTGCACGGCGGCGCGAGCCACTTCGGCCAGTTGCGCGGGCGTTTTGTGGGCGATGGTGCGCCCTGCGGCAAGGCTTTGACCGATGGCGCAGAACTTGCAGGTCTTCTTGCGGCTTTCATAGCGGATGCAGGTTTGCAGCACAGTTGTGGCCAGCACGTCCTTGGCATGCAGTTGCGCGATATGACCATAAGGCACGCCGTCTGCGGTGCACAGGTCAAGGAACTTCGCGCGCTGGGGGAATTCCACATCCGCAAAAAACGCGCCATCCTTCATCACGCGTGCCCGCCCGTCGGCATCGGGCGCTTCGACAAGATAGGGCGAGTCAAACGCGCTGGCTGTGTGCACCGGGATCATCACGGTCATACCGCCAATCGTCACCGCCTTGTGGTCGGTCGGCCCTGCGCCACCACGGCGGCTATCCGCGCCGGCCTTTGGATCGACCAGCCGCATGCCGCGCGTTTGCAGATCGTTGATTATGTCGCCCGTGTTCATATCAGTCCTCCAATGGGATCGGCTGAAATTTCGTGTCGGCACCTGTTATGTGCCGCGTCGGCGTCAGATCCGTGTTGTGATGAAGCGAGAGCAATTCGGGCCTCGCATAATGCCCGACGGAATCCATCATTCGCTTTCGCTTGGTCACCAGCGCCATGTCGAGATCACCATAAAGAATACCCTCGCCTTGCGTCAGCGGCGGCACCAGATGGCGACCCTCGGGCGTGATGATGCAGGTCATGCAGCCGTCGCGCAGCGCCTTTTGCAGGGCGGGGTCGGGAGTTATGCTTTCGATTTGGTCTTCGGTCAGCCAGCCGGTAGCGTTGACGACGAAACAGCCAGATTCCAGCGCGTGATGGCGCAGGGTCACCTCGATCTGTTCGCCAAAGATCGGACCCACGAGCGAGCCGGGGAACTGCGCCACGTGGATTTCCTCGTGCTGGGTCATCAGCGCGTAGCGCGCAAGCGGGTTGTAATGCTCCCAACAGGCCAGTGCGCCGACGCGGCCCACACGGGTTTCAACCACTTGCAGGCCCGCACCGTCGCCCTGGCCCCACACCATCCGTTCATGATAGGTCGGCGTGATCTTGCGCCGCTTGAGCAGAAGCGTTCCGTTGGCATCAAATACCAGCTGCGCGTTGTAGAGCGATCCATGGTCGCGCTCATTCACGCCCAGTACCACGACGACGCCGTGATGCGCACAGCGTTCGGCCACGCGGCGGGTATCCTCGGACGGGACGATGACCGCCTGTTCATACAGATGAAGGTGCGGTTTGCCCTGTTGACACGGCGGCAGAACGAAAGAGAAATAGGGGTAAAATGGCACGAAGGTTTCGGGAAAAACGATCAAATCGGCCCCGTTTCCCGCTGCCTCGTCAATTGCATCCAACACCCGCGCCAGCGTTTTTTCACGGGCGGTCAGATCGGGCGCGATCTGTACGGCGGCTGCCTTGACGATACGGGACATGCGAAAACTCCATGAGCAAAGGCCGGGGCATCACCTGCCCCGGACCAGTGTCGCCTACAGCGTCCAGGTGTCTACGATGACCGCGTTGTCGCGCACGTGCAGCAGCTTGAGGTCAAGCACGTCCTGCGGCGCGATCGGGATGATACCGGGCAACAACGATGCCTCGCCATGGCCATACAGCGCCTGCAGTGCAAAGCGACAGGCATAGATCTTGCTGCCCTCTGCCATGAACTTTTTCAGGTTATCGGCAAAATTCTGGTGCCCCGGAAAGGCGGCATCGCCCAGAGTCGGAAAGCCGCGTTGGATGCCAAGCGTCACGCCCGGACCGTAAAGCAGGATTGACGTCTCGAACCCTTTCCGCGCCAGACGGATGGCGTTCAGCATGTTGACCAGACCGATTGACCCTTCAAAGGCAACCGTGTGAAAAGTGACCAGCGCCTTCTGGCCCGGTTCAGCTTTGACATCCTCAAAAACCTTGTCTTCGTAATCGACGAAAAAGTCGCCGTCCTTGTGCATCTCCTGCGTGACTGCCGGCATATGCTTGCTCCCTGCTTTGTCGGGCCAGATCTGGCCGTTTGATGTGCTTCAACCGTGCCCTGTGAAGAGATATCCAATCAATTTGCAATTCAATTTTGCATACAATATTTTCAGAAAGGTGCCCCCATACGCCCATGCATTGACGAAACAGCTTAAAAATAGCACTTGAAATGAACAAATTTCTGGATTTGTAAAGCACGATCCATACAATGTGCTTCAATACTCCGCACCGCAGGGCTATGGATCTCGAATGACAACCTGGACTCCGATTCTGCGCACCGAAGGGGCTGCGCGCTATATTCAGCTGGCTGAGGCGATTGGCGACAGCATAGCGGACGGCACTTTGCGTCACGGTGACCGACTGCCGCCGCAACGGCAACTTGCGGACCGGTTGGGCATCGACTTTACCACAGTATCGCGCGGTTATGGCGAGGCCCGCAAACGCGGATTGGTGGATGGTCATGTCGGGCGCGGCACTTTCGTGATCGCACATTCCCCCGTGGACCCCGAACGCGAACCTCGCCGCCATTCCGACGTCGATCTGACGATGAACCTGCCCCCCGAACCGCAGGATCCCGCGCTTCTGGCTCGGATGGAGGCGGGGTTGCAGACGGTGTCTGCCAACCTGATCGACCTGTTGCGCTATCAATCCTCGACCGGCGGGCAGATCGACAAAGAGGCGGCCTCGACCTGGCTGTCCTTGCGCGGGCTGGTGCCCTCGTTGGACAGGATCGCGGTCACTCCGGGGGCACATCCCACGATTGTCGCGATCCTGATGGGACTGGCGAAACCGGGCGACGTGATCCTGTGCGAGGACGTGACATATCCTGGTGTGCGCGGCATTTGTGCGCGGCTGGGGTTGCGGCTGATCGGATTGCCTGGCGATGCAGAGGGCATCGACCCCACCGCGCTGACAGAGGCGATCCGCACGTACGAGCCAAAGGCGCTCTATCTGAACCCGACCCTGAACAACCCAACGACACGCACCATTTCGCTGGCCCGGCGTCAGTCCATTGCCGACGTCCTCTCCGCGCATCGCCTGCCGCTAATCGAGGATGACGCATATGGCTTCATCCCGCCACATCCCCCTGCCCCGCTGGCCAGTTTCGTCCCCGACCTGACGTGGCATATCGGGGGGCTGGCCAAGTGCATCGGGGCTGGATTGCGCCTGGCCTACACCATCGCGCCCAACAGTCCGGCGGCGCGCGAATTGGCGCATCAGCTCAAGGTGATCTCGGTCATGCCCTCGCCGCTGATGATGGCCCTTGCGACACGCTGGATCACAGATGGCACCGCCGACGGCATACGCCGCTTTATCCGGGAAGAGACACAGGCGCGGCAGGCGATCGCGGCGCAAGCACTAGCAACGTTCGACTGTGCTTCGTCGCCCCATGCATTCAACGTCTGGCTCCAACTGCCAGACGGTCTGACCAGGGCAGATATCATCGGGCGAATGGCCGGGACGGGAATTGGATTGATGCCGTCGGACGCGTTCACAGTGCTGGGTGATCCAAAGGAAGCCATTCGTGTATGCCTTGGCGGTCAGATCGACCGGCGCCAGTTACACGATGCCCTGGGGCTCTTGGCTTATCTGTTGTCAAACCCGCTGTGAGTGAACGTCGCGACATCTGTGCAGCGCGCAATCGGTCTGTAGACGCGCACAGTCAATTCCATTCAGCGTCCTGTCTGAAAGTTGATCGCTCCGAGCCTGCTTTGTTCCCCGAGACGGCTTGACTGCGGAGGATTCGGAGCCCACGCGCAGAATTGCCTCCAGACGTGCGGTGCGAGAAAAGGCACGAGGCCTAAACTCGCGTTAGGCAAAGAGTTGAGGGCCGAAGCGAGAGCGGCGTTGGGCAATCGCCAGAATCTGATCTAACCTGCCCCGCATGACACAGACCAAGCGCACAATAACCATCGGCATGCCAGTTATGAATGGGGCAAGCAGCATCGCACTAGCCTTACGTGACTTTCAGGCGCAGACCTTTCAGGACTGGGAAGTGGTCGTCTGCGACAATGCATCAGACGATGACACCGCGGCAATCGTCGAAGAGTTCGCGCGCACGGACGACCGTATCCACCTCAGGCACTTCGACATTCGGGTCAATGTTTTTCACAGCTTTATCCGCGCATTGGAGACATCGCGCAGCCCGTTCTTTGCGTTTGCCGCTGCTGATGATCGCCACTATGCGCTTTTTCTGGAAAAGACGCTGAAGGCGTTTGATGATCGTCCCGACCTGATCGGAGTTTGCCCACGCGTGGCCTTTATCTTTGAGGGGCGATTCACCGGCATTTCCAAAGGCACCGTGAGCCTTGATGGGTCGATTGAGGAAAACATCTGCAACTATCTGAGCAATCCGCACGAAAACTCGCGTCTGTTTTCCGTTTTTCGCAGCGCAGCCGTTACGAATGCGTGGCCCCGAGCGGTCACGCCGGGCGTGGATTTCCACACCGTCGCGCGCATTCTGCGCCACGGTCCAACCTTGGAAATCGACGAGGTCTTGATGGAGCGGGACCAGACGCCCGCCGAAAGCTACGTGCGCCTCAACGCTTCGTTGTCGCGCAATGCTTTCACGCGATTTGCATCGAACCTGCCCGTTGCATGGGCCATCTGGGGTGATCCCGACATTCCCAAAAGTTGGCCGCTCGCTCGTGCTCTTGCCCGGCTGGTCTGGCTATCGGTGGATTTCAGGATCAGCATGGTGAACCCACGGTTTCACGCATTTTGCACCCGGCTTTGGCCGCGTATCGACCCACACTGAGGCTAAGTCCCGAACAAAGTGTTCTGTTCGTCCACCAGACGGTCGATCAGCCGGTGTTCGGGTTTTTTTACGTCCCCATCTTGCAGCGGCGTATCCTTGGCAACATCCCGGAGCAGAACACAGCCTTCGGCCAAACCGATCGGCAAAAGCGTGCCATGGCGCATGATAGGATATGTTTCGCACAGGCCGTAGGTATCAAAACCGCCCAGCCCGTCCAGCACCTGCCCCGCTTTCAGGTCCTGCTTGGCCACCGCCATCACGCCGACCTTTGGCTGTGCGGCACATTGCAGGGCAACATCCTTGAATACCACGGCACGAAAGACGGTTTGCGGCACTTCGAAATGGCACAGATGTTGGGGCGTGTTGAACGCGTAAAGCGGCCCCTCCCCCTTCTTATACAGGTTCAGATGGTGGCGCTGCGTGTTGTCCGTTTGTTCGGCCAGAACAAAGACTCCCGGGGCGGGCTGTGCGCCGACCACATAATCCACGATCCCGCCCGCCTCGCGCAGAGCGTCGATGTCATAGGCATCGACCAGCGTATCCACATGATGGCGATGGGCAGCCCCGCGCAGACCGCGTTCGGCAATTGTCAGTCCGGCGGCGTTCGCCACGATAGCTTGCTCAAACGATATCTTGGTGCCGTCGGCAAAGCTGGTCACCATATGCACGTTCTGCCCCCATTGTCTGGCAAACCCGGCCTGGGTTTCCGGCGTGCGGTAAGGATCGTGCAGCCCTTTGATGTTGCCTGCGACCAGCGGCGTCATGCCAAGGCCGCGCAGCCAGCGGATCAGGTTCATCTGTACTGCGGGCTGATCGCCATCCGCTGCGGAATAGATCACATCGGACGCGCGTGCCTTGTGTGCCAGCAGCGCGCCCACCGTGCCGTCCAGTTCGGCATTCAACGACACTTGCGCGACACCGTTTTCAATCGCGGCCATCGCGATCTGCGCGCCAAAGTCTACCGCGCCGGTTGCGTCTATCACCGCGTCCAGATCCGCCCTCGCGATCATGTGAAACGGGTCATCCCAAAGGCGTCCAACTGCGTCGCCCTTGTCCAGCCCTGCATCCCTGAACAGTGCGACCGCACGGTCATGGGTACGTGCGGAAACTGCGACAAGGTCGAGGCCGATTGTATGATTCAGGATCTGGTTTGCGATACCGCGCGCCATGAAACCGGCCCCGACCATGCCCACGCGCAGGGGCCGGTCGCGATGGGCGTTTGCAATTGCATCCAACGGCATCATAGCGAAATATCCGCCCAGCCCGCATCCTTGTCGGAGATCATTCGCGGTGTGCAAGGCCAAGAAATTCCCAATGCCGGATCGTTCCAACGCGCGCCGCGCTCGGCAGTCGGAGTGTAAGGGCCGCTGACGCCATAAAGAACGGTGCTGTGCGGCGCGAGTGTCACAAAGCCATGGGCGCAGCGCGCTGGGATCTGAAGCGCACGTGCCTCGCCCGCCGCAAGGTGGATACCCACGTGGCGGCCGTAGGTCGCAGAGCCCACCCGCATATCCACCGCCACATCCCAGATTGCGCCGCTGATGCAATGCACCAGCTTCTCTTCTGGCGCGGTATCATCTTGCCAATGCAGCCCGCGCAAAGTCCCTTGGGTCGGATTTTCGGACAGATTCCACTGAACCAGTTCATACGGCAGGCCAAGGGCGGCAAAGCTGTCTGCGCAAAAGGCGCGGGTAAAGCTGCCGCGTGCGTCCCTGTGGGACTTGAGGTCAATGATGCGAACCCCTTCGATATCCGTGTCCGTGACTTTCATCGTTCTGCTCTAACGCAAGTCCCGGCCAAGTTCACTCCGCTGCAACACCTGCCTCAGGTAGGCGAGGCGCTGAAAGCGCGGTCCTTCAAAGACATCGCAGGGCAAGTTCAGGCTGCCAAGCAGCGTGACGAGATCGTTTAATGATGCGTCGAAATCACAGGACCACCAGTCCGCGCCCAGCAATGCATCCAGCTTTGCGCCGTCGACCTTATAGTCGCGCCGGTCCGCATCCGCCTGCCCGGAAAAGACAATACGTGCCTGCGGCATCGCCGACTCGATCCGTTTTGCAATCTCGATGATCTGCATGTTGCCATCGGGCACCGCCACGTTGAAGGCTTGACCCGAGACCTGTTCGGCCGGAACACTCAGCACATGACGAAACGCGCGCGCCACATCCTGCACATGGACGATCGGCCGCCACGCCTGCCCGTCGCTTTTAAGGTGGATATCACCGGACGCCACGGCCCAAGCGACAAGGTTGTTGACGACCAGATCAAAACGCATCATCGCCGTCGCGCCGTAAACCGTCCCGCTGCGCAGGAACACCGGGGTGAAGCGGTCGTTCCGCAGGTGTGCGATGTCACGTTCCGCCAGCGCTTTGCTTTCGGCATAAGCGGTGACAGGGGCAAGGGTCGACTCCTCGTGCAGCAGGCTGTGATCGCTTGCGCCATAGACCGAACACGAAGAGGCAAGGACAAAACGGACGACACCCGCCTGTTTTGCCATCTGTGCGCAATGGACTGCGGCCTTGTGATTGACGGCCACGGTTGTCGCCGGGTCCAGCGCACCCAGCGGGTCGTTGGACAGTCCCGCCAAGTGGATGACGGCATCCGCCCCTTCGAAATCAGCAGGCGTTGTATCGCGGATGTCTCGTTTGGTCCACTTGACATCCCGCCGTTGCGGGACGGTATCCGAAAGGCCGGGCATCGGTTTGATCGCCTGGTAAAGGTCGACGTCCAGCCCGACCACATCGTGCCCGTGGTCCAACAATTCGCAGACCAGCGCCGTGCCCAGATAGCCGCGATGGCCTGTGACCAGAACCTTCACACCCTATCCCGCCGCTGAACGAAAGCTTCGGCATCGGGCAACTCTTTCTGGCTATCCACCGTCACCCAGTCGCCGTGATGTCGATAGGCCGCGACCTGCCCGCCCAGCGCCAGTTGCGGCAGGGTGTCCCGTTCCCAACTCGTTGCATCACCTTTCACCGCGTCGATCGCAACCCGGTCCAAAACGAAGAAACCACCGTTGACCCAGGTGTCTCGAAGCAGCGGCTTTTCACGCAAGTCGGTCACGCGCAGGCCATCGAGCGTTGCGATGCCGTAGTTCGAATGCGGATGACATACTGTCATAGTCACCGCACACTGTAAGTCACGGTGCTGCGCAGCCAGATCAGCGACGTCCAAATCGGCAAGCCCATCGGCGTAGCACAGGAAAAACGTGTCGGTATCCAGTTTCGCTGCCACCTGTTTCACCCGTCCACCCGTATTCGTATCCGCACCGGTATCGTGCACATGCCATGCAAACTCACGCCCGGACAGATGCGCATGCAATACCTCGAAGTTGCACCCGGCGGCTACGTGAATGTCGCGCACGCCAGCATCCACAAAGGGGCGCACGACGTGTTCGATCATGAAGGATCCATGCAGTTCCGCCAAGGGTTTCGGGGTTGCACCAGCCCCGCCAAAACGAAGACCGGCCCCCCCGGCGAGAACGATCAATTGTGTGTACATGCTCTCCCCCGTATGTTCGCCTGTGCGAATCTTATCTTTGATTTGCAACGTATTACCCGTCACGCGAGTATGTGACCCGAAAGCTATGCCATCGTTTTTTTGCCCCGGCAAACGGAAATACGGTTGCCATACAGGTGCGTACTTGATTTGCTTCCCGAAATCATTCTGCGGAGACTTCAATTGCACACTCTTCAAGACACCGTCGCGCGCATCGCCGGACAGACAACCGGAAGCCGCGCGCACCTTGTGACCATCGAACGGGGCATGTTCAACCAGCCTGTCCTGACGGCACATGTCACCACGGGTGTGGGTTCGGCCAAGGAGCGCCGGTCCGTTTTAGCCGCGCTGCGCGGCGCGGATACAGGGATGAAGTGCCGCCTCAGACAGCACCAGCAACGCAAACTGGAAGGGGCGCGGACGCTGGAAGATTTCATCGCACGCTACGGTGCTGCCGAGATTGTTTTTGATCCGACCAAGGTCGTGTCGCGCACCGCTGCGCTTGTCGGCTTTGCTCATGATATCCGCCGCGCGTTCACCGTTGACGAACTGATCGGCACATATTGGGACGCTAAGGAACGCACCGCCTATATCGTGCTTGATCCCAAATGCTTCTTTTCCGACGCCCGGATCAAAGGCGCTGATATCATCGACGCAGAGGCGCGGGCCAAGGACGCGATTGCCACCTATCTGGAAAATGACGCCTGCATAGCGCGACATATTCTGCTGTCATTCGAAATGCCGGCGGGTGCCCTTGTACCAGTGGATACGGCTTCCTTTTTCGATCTCGGCGATGTCGCCAAAGCCAAGAACGGGCGACTGAAGTTTGGCGCGGTTGCTGCGTTGATTGGGGCATTTGGTGCGACATCATTGGCAGCAGAGCCCGCAGTGTCCGGTTTCAACGGCAAGCTTAGCCTCGAGACTTCGACCACCACGGACGACGTCCTTGGCAACAACGACGCGAACTTGTTGTCCGGCTCCGTAACCATGCCCTTGGGTGAACGGTTCGGTTTCCAACTCGATGGCGTAGTGGGCAGCAACAACAGTGACGATGTCGCCGGGATCGGCGGCCACCTGTTCTGGCGTGACCCCAGCGTTGCGCTCGTCGGCTTGACATTTGGCGTAGCCGATATCGACCGTGGCAGTGCCGCGACCGATCAGAAACTGCGCCAGATCGGGGCCGAACTGGAATATTACATCGACGATTTCACGGTCTATGCCTCTCTGGGTCGTCAGACCGGCGACAACGTGCTTGAAGGCACTTACGGCTCGCTTGGGCTTGGCTGGTACGCCACAGAGAACCTCGCACTGTCGCTTGATTTCTCGTCCAACCCGGACACGGATTTCATATCGACACTCGGGGTCGAATGGCAGCCTGCTTTCAACGCCGCCAACAACGTGTCCATCTTTGCTGACGCATCTGTCGGATCGGACGACTTCGAAAGCTTTGGCGTCGGGTTCCGCATGTATTTCGGCGGTTCGGGTACGACGCTCGCCGGGCGGCATCGCTTTGATGATCCAAAGGACAATGTGGTGCGCAACCTGATCCGGCAACGGCCCAACAGCTTCGGCAACGGGACGCCAAGGGTCATTGTATCGCCCGATCCCTATGGCGGCATGGGGGGTTTTGAGATAAAGGGTTTTGCTTCCGAGTAGGAACTCGGCGGGGTGCAGGGCAATACCAGCACGCATGCCATCCAGAAATACAGGCGTGATGTTAACGTGATCCTCACGCATGGTTTCCATTGCCACGAGCGTGCATGCAAAAGCGCAACGTTTTAATCGTGACCCCCGGTGCCACGTCTTGTTTCGCACGTATTTCCGTGTCCTGTTAGAGGCAGGGAAGGACGGCAGCCGTGGCTCATATTCTTTGTATTTCGGAGCTCGGCGCGGGCGCCGGGCATATCGCTCCCCTGATGGCTGTGGCACGGGCTATCCGCGCGTCCGATCCGTCCGTCCGCATCACTTTTGCCGTTCATAATCCGAAATTCGCCCAAGCCATGTTCGGCGATGCGGGCTTTCCCATTTTGCCCTGTCCGATCGACGTCGATTATTCGGGGACCGGTCTGTCCAACACCGGAAGTTACTATGAAATTCTTGCCATGTACGGATTTCAAAGGCCGGACCGCCTCGCTGCAAGTCTGACGTCCTGGGACACACTGCTTGGCGTGCTGAAACCCGATGTCATTCTGGCCGATCACAGCCCGACCGTTTGCCTTGCGGCGCGCAGGCGCATTCCAGTGGCCCTTGTCGGTAGTGGCTTTACAATGCCACCTTGCGATCTCGACGCGTTCCCGGCGTTGCACCTTGGTACTTCTGCCCCACGTGGTCACGGACAAATGCGCGACGTGATTAACGCACTGCTGTCCAAACGTGGCCAACCGACGCTTCCGTCGATGCCTGCACTGCTGGACACCGAATTTCGCGGCGTCTTTGCGATACCAGAAACCGACCCCTATGGCCGTTTGCGCAAGGATCAACTGTTGGGCAGTTACAATGGGATGATCACACCGCTGGTGCCGCGCGATGACGGAAGTGTTTTCATGTATTGCGGCATGGCCCCGCCCAGACTTGGAAAAGTGGTCGAGGCAGCCGTCAGCCTTGGCCGTCCGCTTGAGGCCTATGTAGGTCCCTATCAAAGTGCCGAACGGCAATTGCTAAAAGGGTTCGGGGTGACCGTGCACGAGACGATTCCCGACCTCTCCGCAGTTCTTGAACGATCAAGCGTCATTGTCAGCACGGCAGGGGCCGGGCTGACACAGGCTGCGATGATGGCCGGGCGCGCGCAATTGTGCCTGCCGATTCATATGGAAAGCGACATGAACGCAGAGCGCATTGTCGATCTGAACTGCGGTCTCAAGGTCAACCTCATCAAAGAAGCCGACAAGTTAAAGGATGCCATGCGCCAAGTGGTCGAAGTCGAGGCATTCAGCCGCAATGCCCAAGACGTCGCCCACCAGATCGCCAAACATCCGCTGCCGGTCGACCCGCAGCATCACGTTGCAACCGCAGTGCGCAAACTCACTTGATCAGAATTTCGCGTAGCCCTTGGGTTCTTCGGGAAGTGGTCCATGCCCATTCCGACGATGTACGCGTATGGCACGGTACCATCCCCATTCATATTCGAGCGAAATGATCCAGTTCACAGCCCATGACGTGACGCGTGTCAGCCATGATCGATCTGGGGTCTTCGCATTGAGGTGTTTATTGATCGACGTCGCGCGCGCATGTGCGGAGCGCAACGCATCGCGCAGTGACCCATCCGATGCGGTGGCCGCAAGTTTCCAATTCTGCTGGGAATAGACTGTTTGCGCACTGCCTTTCCCGTACCAACGAAACCGCCTGCGCATGTCCCTGAGGCTCGTATTGGCCTTGTGGCAGGTCTCGATATCTTCGGGTACGACATAGCTTCCCCCGGCGTTCAGGATTTCCTGTGTCAGATAACAATCCTCGGCCGAGCCGGAGAGGTGATCCGGAAATCCACCCGCCGCCTCATAGGCATCGCGCCGCATGACCGAACACGCGGTCACGGCTGTCAACAGCCCGTACCCGGTGCTGTGGGCGCGTGGATAGGTCGTGGGGATGTTCAGCAATCGTTGCCACGCACTGCCTCCTGATGTCAGCGCGGACCGGGTCGATCCGGCAATTAGATCGACTTCCGGATAGGCGGCGACATAGGCTCTGATCCACGGCAGCCAGAATGGGGGCGCAATGCAATCATCATCCGTGCAGATCAGGTAATCCTCGTCCGCATCAGCGAAGCCGGCCTTGCGCGCGCCGGCGGGGCCAAGGTTTTCCGGCAGGACGATATACTCATACTCACCTGTGTGCTTGCGCAGCACCGCGTCATAGGCGGCAGAGTGGCTGGCGTCGTTCACGATCACCAGCGTGCAGTCCTGCGCCCCGTCGATGGCGCGCAGTAGCGCCCCAAGGCACAGATCTAGGTCGTCGGGGCGGTTGTAGGTCGCAACGACGATGCGAAATCGGGGACTCATTCCAGCATGCTTTCAAAGGCCGTGCCTCGCAGTACATCGCACACAGCGCTGTAGTTTGAGACAAGCGCTGACAAGGACGGGGACATCTTGCGGGTCACAGGGGACGGAAGGCTCTTATAGGGGCCAAGCAGCATCGCCAACATGTCGGCCACGTTTCGCGACAGGTGCCCGTCTTCGAGAATATCTTCGTAATAAATCAGGCAGGAATTGGGCCGCGCCTGTAGCAGACCGTCCACGAACTGCACTTCGCGGTAGGCCGCCGTCAGCCTTGCCACCAGCGTTGACGTCTCAAGCTTGATCTGCTGCGAGTCTGGCCGGGCATTGTCTGAATCATAGTCGACCCATTCACGCGTGGTCAGGGATTTTTCGAGTGACGCATGTTGCTTCAAAAGATTACGGCGCACCAGATGTATCACCGGACGCCCGCCATCGCGCAACCATTTGCCAAGGTAGGGCGGCGACAAAAGATCGTAGATGGCAGGGTTCAGACAATTGAGATGCCCGTATTTCACGCTCGCAAGCGCCATTGCCTTCGAGCTTTCCCCAAGCGCGTCGGCAAAGAACGCATCGAGTGCGGCGTCGACCTGATCCGGAAAGGCGAAGGGGATCACCTCGGTCAAGTCAGGCCGCGATCTGAGGAAGCGTTCGAACGACCGGTATTTACGTATCTCGGGGTCATAAATGCTGGATGGCGTGAACACTTCGCCAAAGTCTTGCAGATCGAACGCCTCGGCTATCATCCCGTGCAGCATGTGCGCACCGCTTCTTGCTTTGGCGATGGTGAAGGCGAGTTGGGTCATGCCCCACAGTTTCAATTTTATGGTGATGACGCAAGAACTTGCGGCATGCGCAACGGGCGGTTGAAATCACCGCCGAGACAAGCACCTCATTGCGTCGTTGTCATCAGCCCGAACGCGATGGATCCTACCCGGATCCGGATGTCTGGTTCGTTTTGCCGAACATCGACCTGAGCACGACATAGAAGACCGGGGTCAGCAAAAGCCCGATAAACGTCACACCGGACATGCCGAAGAATACGGCTGTTCCCAGCGCTTGCCGCATCTCTGATCCCGGACCGGTGGCGATCATCAGCGGCACCACCCCAAGGATGAAGGCAAAGGCCGTCATCAGGATCGGGCGCAGACGCAGGCGGCACGCCTCGATCGCTGCATCGACGGGGCTCAACCCGCGTTCTTGCTGCCCCTGTTTGGCGAATTCGACAATCAGGATCGCGTTTTTGGCAGACAAGCCCACAAGCACGATCAGACCAACTTGGGTCAGGATGTTGTTGTCCATGCCCCGGATCATGACCCCGACCAGCGCGGACAGGACCGACATCGGAACGATCAGGATGATGGCAACGGGCAAGACCCAGCTTTCATACAGTGCGGCCAGAAACAGAAAGGCGAACAGGACCGAGAAGGCGAAAATGTAGGCCGCCGTGTTGCCCTGATTGCGTTCCTGCAGCGCCAGTTCCGTCCATTCAAAGTCTACACCTGGCGGCACCAGCGACTCGGCCAGTTCCTCCATCGCGATCAGTGCTTCGCCCGTCGACACGCCTTGCGCGGCTGAGCCTTGAACAGGTACCGACACCTGTTGATTATAGCGCTGGATCAAGGTGGGACCGGCGGTGTCACGAATAGCGACCAATGTGCCCAGCGGCACGAGATCGCCCGTCGCCGACCGCACACGCAGGGCCGAGATGTCGGATTCCTCCAACCGGAACCGCTCATCCGCCTGCGCGCGGACCTGAAAGAGGCTTCCGAATGCGTTGAAGTCATTCACGTAGGAGGAGCCGAGGTTGATCGCCAAGGTTTCGAATATCGAGCCAATGGGGACGTTCAGCATTTGCGCACGCACCCGGTCGATCTCAAGGAAAAGCTGGGGCGCGCTGGCCGAGAACGTGGTGAACACGCCCTGCACCTTGTCGGATTGGGCCGACGCACCCATTATTGCATAGGCGGTTCCCAGCACCCGTCCGATTTCGGAGGACTCGTTGTCCTTGAGTTGCAGCTTGAACCCGCCACCATTGCCGACACCGCGCACCGCAGGGGGGGCAATGGCAATGATAAACGCCTCTTGCAGGGCCTGCATCCGGCCAAACAACTGACCCACGATTGCACCCGCGGTCAGCCCGCTTTCCACCCGATCCTCGAAGCTTTCGAAGGTGGTAAAGATCACGCCCTGATTGGTCGCATTTGTAAATGTGGCGCCGGAAAACCCGGCAAAAGCCACCGCATTCGTGACGCCCGGCGTGCCGAGCGCCACTTCGGTCGCTTGCCGGATGACGGCATCCGTGCGCTCAAGCGAGGCACCGTCGGGCAGTTGCACCACGACAATCGCATAGCCCTGATCGGCATCCGGGATGAACCCGGTGGGCACCTTCTGGTTGACCCACCACGTCGCACCCAAAAGCCCGCCGAACACAACAAGGCACAGACCCAACATCACGCGCGATCCGACAAGGAAGCCAACAAGTCGCGCATAACCCGCTGTGATTGCATCAAACCCCCGGTTGAACCCCCGCGTCAGGGGGCCCGTGACAAAGCGCAGGGGATTGCGACTTGGCTGATCTGATTTGGGTTTCAGCAGCAGTGCCGCCAAAGCTGGCGACAGGCTGAGCGAGTTCAAGGTCGAGATGACGGTGGCCACCGAAATGGTCACCGCAAACTGTGTATAAAACTGCCCTGTGATCCCGGGCACGAAGGCGGACGGAACAAACACCGCGATCAGAACCAGCGACGTGCCGATGATTGCGCTTTGCACTTCGTCCATGGTGCGGGCCGATGCGTCGCGCGGGCTCATCCCGTTTTCCATGTTCCGTTCGACGTTTTCGACCACGACGATGGCGTCATCGACCACGATTCCGATGGCCAGAATCAGCCCGAACAGCGTCAGCAGGTTCAGCGTGTACCCAAGCACCAGCATGACCGCGAAGGTGCCGATCAAAGACACCGGGATCGCGATCAGCGGGATCAGGGCGGAACGCCAGCTTTGCAGAAAAACGAGGATCACGATGGTGACCAGCAAAACCGCCTCGAATATCGTGTCATAGACCGCTTCGACCGAAGAGGATATGAATTCGGTCGGGTTGTAGACGACCTGATACTCCAGCCCCTTGGGGAAATCCTCGGCCAATTCGTCCATCAGCGCTATGATCTCGTCCGCAGTGGCCAGCGCATTCGATCCGGGCCTTTGGAATATCCCAAGGGCAACGGCGGGCTTGTTATCGAGATAAGAGTTGTTGGTGTAGGATCGCGCGCCGATTTCCACGCGCGCCACGTCGCGAACACGCACAACGCGCCCGTTATCCGTGGCCCTGACAATGACCTCGCCAAATTGGCGGGGAGTTTCCAGTCGTCCTTGGGTTGTGATCGTCACCTGAAATGCGCTGTCGCTGGCGTTGGGCGGTGCACCCAGCGAACCACCCGAGACCTGCACGTTCTGTTCGCGCAGCGCACCCACGACGTCGCCGGCAGTCAGCCCGAGGGACGCTAGCCTGTCGGGGTCCAGCCACACGCGGGCCGAAAACTCGCGTTCTCCGAAAATTTGCAGGGCGCCCACGCCGCCCAACCGTACGAGGCGGTCGCGCACCCGCGACCGCGCATAGTTGGAGACATATAGCTGGTCGAATGTCGCATCTGGCGACAGCATGTGTACAACCATCATCAGATCGGGCGATGATTTTGTTGTGGTCACCCCCAACGCGCGCACCTCCTGGGGCAGGCGCGGCTCGGCAATTGAAACGCGGTTCTGCACCAGCACTTGTGCTGCATCCAGATCAGTGCCCAACTCGAAGGTGATCGTCAGGCTCATTGCGCCATCGGCAGTCGAATAAGAGGAGATATAGAGCATATCCTCGACGCCGTTGATCTCCTGCTCAAGCGGAGTGGCGACGGTGGCGGCCACTGTCGCGGCATCCGCGCCGGGATAGGCGGCACGCACCACGATCGAAGGCGGGGCGATTTCGGGATATTGTTCGATCGGCAACTGCGTGTAGGAGATGATCCCCACAATTGTCAGAATGATCGAGACGACAACGGCAAAGATCGGGCGATCTACGAAGAACCGGCCCACCTCAGTTGTCCGCGATCAAGGGCAGTTCGACCATTTCGGGCGACACAACGCTGCCAGGTCTGGCCCGCACGACACCTTTGACGACGATCACTTCGGACCCATCCAGCCCCTCGCGGATCACGCGGTAGCCGTCAATGCGCGGCCCCGGGCGCACCTCACGCGGGACAACGTTGCCCTCGTTGTCCACAGTCATGACCAGCCTGCGGTTCTGATCGGAAACAATGGCTTCGTCTGGCAGCAGGATGCCCTCGTACGGCAATGATCCCGGCACGTTGACGCGCCCGAACAGACCCGGTGTCAGCACATCGTCGGGATTTTCGATCACCGCGCGGATGCGCATCGTGCCGGTCTGCGCGTCGATCCTGTTTTCGGAAAAGTCGAGATAGCCGGACACCGGTGCAATCTTTTCGTCCGACAGAGTCACCTTGACCTCAAGTCCACCGCCGCCCTCTTGCAACGACACGCCCCGCGCGCGGGCGTCGCGGGCATAGGCGAGGAAATAGCGTTCGTCGATGTCAAAGTAGAAATAGATTGGATCGGACGAAACGATGGATGTCAAAATGGTCTGATCCGCCGAGACAAGGTTGCCCGGATCAACCCGCGCGCGGTCGATGCGCCCGGCCATGGGCGCGCGGACCTGCGCGTATTCGACATCCAGACTGGCCAGTTCCAGCGCTGCGCGGGCTTGTTCCAAAGCACCTTGGGCTTGCAGGTATGCCTCACGTCGCTGATCCAACGTACTTTGCGGGATAGTGCCGTTTCCGATCAGGTTCTGCGCCCGCTCCAACTGCTCATCGGCAAAGGTAAAGGTCGCTTCGGCAACGTCGATCTGTGCCTGCGCCTGCCGAAGTGCCGTATCGAATTGTCGTCGGTCAATCGAGAAAAGAAGTTGATTCTTTTCCACCACGCTGCCATCGGAAAAGTGCACTTGTTCCAGGTAACCCGATACGCGCGCGCGCACGATCACCTCCGCGCGCGCCTCGAAACGTCCAACGAATTCATCGTCTTCCACGATCGTTTTCACAACTGGATTGGCAACGGTCACTGGCGGCGGGCCTTGTTGAGCCACACCATTTGATCCAACCATCACAAGGCAGGCGAACAGCAAGATATTCAGGATACGCAGCACTGTGATCTCCTAGACATGGCCCTCATACCGGGAACCTAACGCCTCTGACGGAAATTCCATATATGCAAATGGCTCCAGTAACGCATGTGCTATGCAACGGCGGTCAGAAAATGAAAGCAGTCCGATATATGACTTGTCACAGATTGGTCCTTAAGCCTTAACTTCGGGCAAAAAGTGAGGCGTTCATGGAGCAGGTGATCGACGTCGATACCGCAAAAATCCGTCTGCGAAAGCAGCGCGAGGATCACAACCTGTTTTCCCGCCTGCCTGCGGTCTATGCGGCCTCGCGCCGGCAAGGACAGCGGCTGCTTGAAGTTAACGGCTTGTCGATTGTCGAATGGCGCACACTTTGGGATTTGCACGAAGCTGGACCAGCGACGATCCGTGACCTTGCAGATATCCAGCGGGCTGACCACTCCCTGCTCAGCCGTGCGCTGCCGGACATGCGGCGCAAAGGATATATCAGTATGCATCGCGATGCAGGCGATGCGCGCCAGACCATCGTTGCGCTGACTGACGAGGGCCGCGACGCCTATGCGGCTGCCGCTCCCATCATGGCCAGACGCAGGACCGCCCTGCGCGACACGTTTTCTGCGGATGACATCGCGACGTTCGTGTCCCTTCTCGACCGGTTGGAGGAGTTTTTGCATCTGCCCGTCGACTACTTCCATGAGAAGGACTCCATTCAATGACCGACCGCCCCAACGTCCTGTGGATCATGGCCGACCAGCTTCGCTTCGACTACCTAAGCTGCTACGGCCATCCGCACCTGAACACCCCCCATATCGACGCGCTGGCGGCGCGCGGAGTGCGTTTCACCAACACCTACGTCCAATCCCCGGTCTGCGGCCCGTCGCGCATGTCGGCCTATACCGGGCGCTACGTGCGCAGCCATGGGTCGACCTGGAACGGGATGCCCCTGCGCGTGGGCGAACCGACCCTGGGCGATCATCTGCGCGAGGTCGGAGCGCGCGCCGTGCTGGTGGGCAAGACCCACATGACCGCCGATGCCGCAGGCATGGCGTCGCTGGGCATAGATCCCGCCAGCGAGATCGGCGTGCGCGTGTCCGAATGCGGGTTCGAACCGTTCGAACGGGACGACGGCCTGCACCCCGACACTGCACGGCAAAGGTGGTCGGCCTATGACGACTACCTCGTCGAACAAGGATACGGGTCAAACAACCCGTGGGGGGACTTCGCCAATTCCGGCGTGGGCGAGAATGGCGAACTGCTTTCCGCCTGGTTGCTCAAGAATTCGCGCCTGCCCGCCAACGTCCCCGAAGAACACTCCGAAACCGCCTACATGACCAACCGGGCCATGGCGTTCATGACTGAAGCGCGCGCGGACGGGCGGCCATGGATGTGCCACCTGTCCTATATCAAACCGCACTGGCCCTATATCGTGCCTGCCCCCTACCATGACATTTACGACGAAACGCACATCGTCCCGCCGATCCGGTCGGAGGCGGAAAAAGACACCGATCATCCGCTGATGCAGGCCTATCTCAAGGCGCGGGTGTGCCAATGCTTTGCCCGCGACGAAGTGCGCGAGCACGTGATCCCGGCCTATATGGGGCTGATCAAGCAGTTGGACGACCACCTTGGCCGCCTGTTCGCGTGGATGGACGCGGAAGGGTTCAGCGAGAACACCATCGTCGCCTTCACCTCGGATCATGGCGATTACATGGGCGATCACTGGATGGGGGACAAAGATTTCTACCACGAACCCGCGGTGAAGGTGCCGCTGATCATCGCCGATCCACGCCCCGCGGCGGATGCCAGCCGGGGCACTATCAGCGATGCACTGGTCGAGATGATCGACCTTGCCCCCACCTTCATGACCGCACTCGGGTGCAAACCCAAACCCCACGTGATCGAAGGGCGCGACCTGACCCCGATCCTGCACGGCACGGGCGGATTTTCACGGCGCTACGCGATCAGCCAGCACGATTACCACTGGTCCGAAATGGCGCGCAGCCTGGACCAGCCGCAGGAACACGCCCACACCACGATGATCTTCGACGGGCGCTGGAAATACATCCGCTGCCAGAGCTTCCGGCCCGTCCTGTTCGACCTCGAAACGGACCCGCACGAACTGGTCGATCTGGGGGCCTCCGGGGCCAAGGCGCACGTGCGGGTGCGCGCCCGGATGGAGGCCGCCCTGCTTGACTGGGCCACACGGCATCACACCCGCATCACGGCGACTCCAGCCGTTCTGGAGAGCCAGAAGAAGGCGGCGGAAACCGGTATCCTGATCGGATTCTGGGACGAGACGGAGTTCGAGGCGGTGACGGGCATTGCCTTCGACAGCCTCAAGCCGGTGGGCCGGCCCTGACCCTATGCCCCCGACAAGGGATGAAAACACGCAACCGAATTGCCGGTTGCCTCCGCCGACAGCACCGGAACCTCTGCCCGGCAGCGTTCGGAGGCGCGCGGACAGCGCGCAGAAAAGGCACAGCCCGGCGGCGGGTTCAGCGGATCGGGCAGTTCCGACCCCTTCGCCTCGGGCGCCTTCAGGGGGCGGCCCACGACCGGGGCGCTGTCGGCCAGCAGCCTTGTATAGGGATGGCGCGGGGCGCGAAACACTTCCTCAGCAGGCCCAAGCTCGACCACCGATCCGAAATAAAGCACCGCGATACGGTCACTGACCGCTTCCACCACCGCCAGATCGTGGCTGATGAACAGATAGGTCAGGTCGAACTCGGCCTTCAGGTCGGCCAGCAGGTTCAGAACCTGCGCCTGCACCGACACATCCAGCGCCGACACGGGTTCATCCAGGATCAGGATGCGCGCCGCCGCCGCGAGCGCGCGCGCGATGCCGATCCGCTGGGCCTGTCCGCCGGAAAACTCGTGTGGATACCGGTCGAGGAACTCGGCCTGCAGGTTCACGCTGTCGAATATCTCTGCGATGCGCAGGTCGCGCGCGGGCCTGTCCATGCGGTGCAGGTGCTTCAGCGGGGCTTCCATGATCTGGCGGATCGTCTTGCGCGGATTCAGCGATGAAATCGGGTCCTGAAAGACATATTGGATGCGCTTGCCGAAGCCGGCGGGGTCCGCATTGTCGAGGGCTGCGCCCTCGATCTCGATCAAGCCGGTCGTGGGTTCCAGAAGCCCGACAAGCATGCGCGCAAGGGTGGACTTGCCGCACCCCGACTCGCCTACGATCCCGAGGGTTTCGCCCTGTTCGACCGTCAGCGTGATCGGATGCACCGCCTTGACCGACGCCTTGGATGCCCCCAACAGCGTGCGCCCCACCGGAAAGGTTTTCGACAGGTCGGTAAGGGTCAACGCGGCACTCATTCGGCGGCCTCCTGCAGGGGGGTGACCGGGTGCAGGCAGCGCACGGCACGCGCGCCGCGCCGCTCAAGGTCGATCTCGCCCGCGCGGCAGCCCGCCTGCGCGCGGTCACACCGGTCGGCAAAGGCGCAGCCCGCAGGCAGCTTGTCGACGGCAGGCGGCAGGCCCGGAATCGCCTCGAGCCGCCGCTTGCCCTTGCCCAGTTCCGGCACGCAGGCCATCAGCCGCGCGGTGTAGGGGTGCGTCGGCGTGTCTAGGATGGCGGCGGTCGGCCCCTCCTCCACGATGCGCCCAGCATACATCACCGCCACCCGGTCGCACAGCTGCGCGACGACACCGAAGTCATGGGTGATGAACACGATGGCAAGGCCACGCGACCGGCGCAGGTCGTCCAGCAATGCGAGGATCTGCGCCTGCACCGTCACGTCCAGCGCGGTCGTGGGTTCATCCGCGATGATGATGTCGGGATCGTTCGCCATGGCCATGGCGATGCCCACGCGCTGGCGCATGCCCCCCGACATCTCGTGGGGATAGTCGCTGATCCGCTTGGCGGCGTTGGGGATGCGCACGGACTCGAGCAACTCGATGGCCTTCCTGCGCCCTTCCTCGCGGCCGATGGGCCGGTGGGCGCGGATCGCCTCGACCAGCTGATCCCCGACGCAGTACAGCGGGTGCAGCGTCGCCAGCGGGTCCTGAAAGATATAGGTGACGT
>CAYGPT010000035.1:0-35903 GCA_964351755.1 uncultured Rhodobacterales bacterium
CAAGGGGTTACTCGCCCTGGGCGGGCAGACCCTGCTCGACCTTGTGATCGCGCGCCTTGAACCGCAGGTCGCGGGCCTTGCGCTGAATGCCAATGGTGATCCGTCGCGCTTTTCGGACCTGAACCTGCCCGTGATCCCGGACAGTACCGACGGCTTCGTCGGCCCCTTGGCCGGGGTACTGGCTGGCATGGACTGGGCGGCTGGGCAGGGCGCTGAAAACATCGTGACCGTCGCCGCCGACACGCCGTTTTTCCCGTGCGACCTTGTCCACATCCTCCAGCTTGCCAGCGAAGGAATGGCGCACCCGTTGGCCCTTGCCGCGACATCCGACCCCGAGCGCGGGCAGGCGCGCCACCCAACCTTTGGCTTGTGGCCCGTGGCTTTGCGCGACGATCTGCGCGCGGCCCTCGGCGCAGGCGTGCGCAAGGTCGTTGCATGGACCGACCCCCATGATGCACGCACTGCGATGTTCCCGGACGAGGACGCTTTTTTCAACGTCAACACGCCAGACGACCTGGCGCGGGCCGAGGCGATGCTATGAGGCTTTACGGCGTGGTCGGCTGGAAGAACGCGGGCAAGACCGGTCTGATGGAGCGATTGGTGCGCGAGATCACCGGGCGCGGCTTTTCCGTATCGACCGTCAAGCATGCGCATCACGCATTCGACGTGGATCAACCCGGCAAGGACAGCTATCGCCATCGCGCAGCCGGTGCGCAGGAGGTGCTGCTCGCGTCGGGCGTCCGCTTTGCCCTGATGCACGAAGTGCGGGGCGAAGCCGAGCCTACGCTGGTTGAGTTGCTGAGCAAGCTCGCCCCGGTCGATCTGGTTCTCGTCGAGGGGTACAAACGCGACCAACACCCCAAGATCGAAGCGCACCGGGCAGCAACTGGCAATGCGTTGCTGGCCCCGAACGATCCCACCATCCGCGCGGTGGCAAGTGACACGAAGGTTGCGTTGGACCGCCCGGTGTTCGATCTGGATGACACTGTCGCGATTGCGGATTTCGTACTGGCAGAGGTGGGGCTTTGAGCGGATTCGACACGTTCATGGTTGCGGACTGGTCGGCGGCCAAGGGGCGCAGACCGGGACCCACCAAGGACGCCATCTGGATCGGGGTCGTGCGCGACGGCGTATCGCTTGAGCCCCAATTCTACCCCACCCGGATCGAAGCGGAAGCGTGGATTGCCGACTTCATCCGCACCGAACAGGCCGCCGGGCGGCGGCTGTTGGCAACGTTCGATTTCCCCTTTGGATACCCCAGGGGATTTGCGCGCCATGTGACTGGGACGGATGATCCTTTTGCCGTCTGGGACTGGCTGGCCGCGCGCATCACCGACACTGAGACGGGCGTGAACAACCGCTTTGAGGTGGCCGAAGCGTTGAACGCGTTGTTTGACGGATTGGGTCCGTTCTGGGCCAAGCCGAACAAGATGGACTGGCCCGGCGTGCCCTTTCGCAAAGAGGGGGTCAGTTTTGCTCCGATGGCTGAGCGTCGAATGTGTGATGTTGCAGCCAAAGCTGCGTCGAGCTGTTTTCAGCTGTTCAACCCGCCCACGGTCGGCGGACAGATGCTGATGGGGTTGCCGATGCTGGCGCGACTGCGCAGCCTGCAAGGTGTCGCGGTCTGGCCGCTGGAGCCATGGCAGGATGTGCCGGTGGTGTTGGCGGAAATCTGGCCCGGTCTGATCGAAGTGGCGGTGAAAGAAGCGTTGTCCGATTTAGGTTCGGATGCCATTCGCGACCGCGAACAGGTGCGACTGCTTGCCCTTGCTTTGTCGAGGATGCCCGGGGATGAACTGCTAAACTTGATGACGGACGTGCCTGATGTGGCTGCTGAAGAAGCGTGGATTTTGGGCGCGGGTCACCGCGAACGGTTGGTAGCACTGGCGCGCGCCGCCCCTTTGGACATGTCGGGCGCGGTCCCTCCGCCGCTCAGAAACGACTGTTTTGCGTTGCCGCCGGGGATTGACTGGACACCGGTCGACGTGGCGCTGCACGATCTGAAAACGCGGCTTGGTCCGGTGGTCGGGGTGGAGACTGTGGCGGTTGATCAGGCGCTGGACCGTATCCTTGCGCGCGATGTCACCGCCCAGCGGGCCCATCCGCCGCTGCCGAACACGGCGGTGGATGGCTATGGCTTTGCCGGTGGGCGTGGGGAGGGTCCGCACCGTTTGCGGTTGGTCGCGGCGCAGATGGCGGCGGGCCGGACACCGGATGTCGTCGTGCCAAAGGGCCAAGCCATCCGCATTTTAACCGGGGCGGCCCTGCCAGAAGGTGTGGATACGGTCGTGTTGCAAGAGGACGTGGCGCGTGACGGTGACAGCATTTGCTTTTCTGGCCCGATCAAGGCTGGCGCGAACACACGTGCCGCTGGCGAAGATGTGGCGGAAGCTGCGGTCGTTGCCGTGGCAGGGCGGCGGTTGACCCCCGCCGATCTGGCGCTTTTGAGTGCGGTGGGCGTGGGTGCGGTGCAGGTTCACAGGCCGTTGCGGGTAGGTGTCCTTTCCACGGGCGATGAACTTGTGCCCACCGGAGGCGCGGCGGGGCCGGGGCAGATTCACGACGCCAATCGTCCGATGCTGCTGGGACTGGTCCGTAGGATGGGGCACATGCCTGTCGATCTGGGCCATGTGCCGGACGACAGGGCTGTGATGTCCGCGCGATTCGATAAGGCGGCGGGTCATGTCGATGTCATCCTGACCAGCGGTGGGGCGTCCGCGGGAGATGCAGACCACGTGTCGGCCCTGCTGAACGAAGCCGGGGCGATGGCACTGTGGCGCATTGCCATCAAACCGGGCCGCCCGCTGGCTTTGGGTATTTGGCGGGGTACGCCCGTTTTTGGCCTGCCGGGCAACCCGGTGGCGGCCATGGTCTGTACGCTGGTATTTGCGGTTCCCGCGCTGTCGCAGATGGCGGGGGCGGAGTGGTGCGACCCACAAGGCTTCTTGGTGCCAGCAGCCTTCGAGAAACGCAAGAAACCGGGCCGACGCGAATACGTGCGGGCGCGCATTCGGGACGGGCGGGTCGAGGCTTTTGGCTCTGAAGGGTCCGGACGGATCAGCGGGCTGTCATGGGCTGAGGGGCTGGTGGAACTGCCCGAACCTGCCATGCATGTGCGCCCGGGCGATCCTGTGCGGTTCATTCCATGGGGTGGATTCGGGGTCTAGTCGGTTCGAAAGTGCAATTATTTAGAAAAATCTGTTCCGGGCCTCAATCGAACGTTCCTGCGACACGGCCCAGCAGCATAAAGGCGCGCGCTGTGCGCGTATCACCGAGAGCCGAGATTTCAGCGTCGCTGGCAGTTTCGGCAAAAGCCGAGATCGCCTTGTCAAAGCGGCGCAGGAAATGGTGCGCGGCATCCCGAAAAATCGGGTCCTGTTTCATCCGCCCTGCCGTCAGGGCCAGAGACGAGCGATCACGTACACCGCCCAGAGCCGCCACGGCACGCCCACGCGCGCCAGCCGCGAATTGCCGCCAGACTTCGGGGCGGGCCCGATCCGGGCGCAGATCGTCCATATAGATGCCGTCCTGGCTGAGCAGGGTCAGGATGTCTTGCGCGGCCTGCACAAGCTGGGCGGTCGCGCGATCCCGCATCGCCTTGCGCAGGGCTGCAAACCCTTCCTCGTCCTCGGCTGTTTCGGGGAAATTGAGGGCGCGGATGAAATCCTCGACCGCGAGCGGCGGCGCCATATCTTCGGAACTTGTGCCAAGCGCCAACGTGGGTTGATCCCCGCTGTCTGCAGGCGCGGCCTTGGACACGGCGCTACGCGGTGTCCCTTCGGCTTCGCGCCTTGTGTGGAACGTGGCCAGAGCGGATTCTGTCTTGCGGGTCGCCGCCGCGATTTCGTCCAGCTTGCGCGCCACCGAGGGTTCCTGGGAAATGCCGCGCCCCTGCTGTTGTGCGATATAAGCCTGGCGTATGGCGTCGATGGCCGCCTGCAGCCGTTGGCTCTCCTCTCGCATTACGCGGGACGACCGCGCAGCGGTCGCCGCCACCCAGATCATTGCGACCGGCATGAATACGGCCAACATGGTGATGAGAAAGCGCAGCCCTTCGGCCCCTGTGGGCGTAGCGCTTGTGTCCGACAGCATGAAGAACGCAGCCGCACCCAACAGCCAGAGTGCCGACAGGATCAGCGCCACGATTTCGATACCCGTCACGCCCCCGTGCCGTGGCTTGTCGTAGATCCCCAGCGGGGTCGGACGCGATTGTGGGTTGGTCTTGTCGGCCATGGCCTCAGCTATAGCTGATTTTCAGGACTTCATAGGACTTTTCACCGCCCGGTGTGCGCACCTCGACGCTGTCGCCCTCTTCCTTGCCGATAAGGGCGCGGGCGATGGGCGACTTGATGTTCAAAAGGCCCTTTTCGATGTTGGCCTCGTATTCGCCGACGATCTGATAGGTCTTTTCCTCGTCCGTGTCCTCGTCCACCAGCGTGACGGTCGCGCCGAACTTGATCGCGCCCGACATCTTGGCCGGATCAATCACGTCGGCCAGAGAAATCACGTTCTCAAGCTCTTTCACGCGGCCTTCGATAAAGGACTGCTTTTCCTTGGCGGAGTGATATTCCGCGTTCTCGCTCAGGTCACCGTGTTCACGCGCCTCGGCGATCGCCTTGATGATGGCGGGCCGTTCGACGGATTTGAGGTGCTTGAGCTCTGTTTCCAGAGCTTGAGCCCCTGCGCGGGTCATTGGGATCTTTTCCATTGCGATCGTCCAGATAAGGAGCGGCGGCACCGTTATAGCGCCGCCGATACGTGTGATGGGGAATACCTGACCCAATGGGGCGGGGGAATGCAAGTGGATTTGCCTTGGGGGGCTCTGCCCCCGGCGCGTGCCGCGCCGCCCCCGGGATTTTTTGAAATCAGAGAAGGGGGACGTGCGCCCCGTTCAGTCGTATTGCACCACTTCGAATTCGATGCCGTCGAAGTCGTGAAAGTAGAACCGTTGACCCGGTTCGTAGTCGAAGTGTTCGCCGGGGGTGAAGCCGAGGTCGGCGACACGGCTGCGCATTGCGGAGATATCATCCACAACCACGGCGATGTGGTTGAGGCCGCCTGTCGTGGTGTAGTTGTCTTCCCGCGCGCTGAGGTCACCGGACTTTGGTGCATAAAGCGCGAGATAATGGTTCTGGGTGCCGACATGTACGGAATAGCCGACGTCACGCGAGTCGCCTTGCCAGCGCACATGCCAGCCAAACAGGTCACACATCCATTTGGCGGTCGCGTCCGGATCAGAGACGGTGAAGTTGGTGTGTTCGAGTTGTGCTGCTGTGCTCATTTCGTCTTTCCTTCGTTTGGTTGCGCTGTCAGTGTCCCACCTCAAGTCAACTTGAGGTCAAGAGGTTTTTTCATGGACTTGTCCGAAGGTCTAAGTATCGGTGACATCGCTGCCCGCACGGGTCTGGCCGTATCCGCCATCCGCTATTACGAGGAACAGGGTTTGATCGCGCCGTGGCGCAACGCGGCCGGGCGGCGCAGGTTTCAACGCGCCGACATCCGGCGGCTGAGCTTCGTCATGGTCGCCCAGCAATTCGGATTCACTCTACCTCAGATCCGGATCGAACTGGACCGTTTGCCGCGCCACCGCGCCCCGACCAAGGCCGATTGGACCCGGATCAGCCAGACCTTTCGAACCGAACTCGACACTCGGATCGCGCGGCTTGAGCGGTTGCGCGATACGCTGGACGGATGCATTGGCTGCGGGTGCCTGAGCCTTGAGTCCTGCGCGCTTTATAACCCTGCCGACCGAGCCGGACAGCGTGGGACTGGACCGCGCTATCTGATGGGGGACCGCCCGAACGGGTGACTTGTCGATAGTGAGCAAGGCATGAGCATGATCGCGACGTATATCAGGCGGTCTGTGACCCATTGCAGCAGAAGTCCGTTTTTACGCGGTGTCGCGATTGCATTGATGATGGGGCTGGGCTAGCCAATCCGGGATGTATTGCGCGGGGACAAACACCCGTTGAGACCGCGACAAAGGGAGTGACGACATGGCCGAGATTGAACGCGAAACCATGGAATATGATGTTGTGATCGTAGGGGCAGGCCCTGCCGGTCTGTCAGCGGCCATTCGTCTCAAACAGCTTGATGCCGACCTGAACGTGGTCGTCCTTGAGAAGGGCTCGGAAGTGGGCGCGCATATCCTGTCCGGTGCGGTGCTGGACCCGTCCGGCCTAGACGCGCTGATTCCCGATTGGAAGGAAAAGGGCGCGCCGCTGAACGTGCCGGTCAAGGATGACAGTTTCTACATGCTGGGTGAGGCGGGCCAATTGCGCATACCAAACTTCCCCATGCCGCCGCTGATGAACAATCACGGTAACTACATCGTTTCAATGGGTAATGTGTGCCGCTGGATGGCTGAGCAGGCCGAGGAACTGGGGGTCGAGATTTTCCCCGGCATGGCCTGTTCCGAACTGGTCTATGGCAACAAGGGTGAAGTCAAAGGCGTCGTTGCCGGTGTCTTCGGCCTTGAGGCTGATGGCTCGATTGGTGAAAACACCGAGCCGGGCATGGAGTTGCACGGCAAGTACGTGTTCCTGTCCGAAGGCGTGCGCGGCAGCCTCGCCAAGGAGGTCATCGCCAAATACGACCTGTCCAAGGGCAAGGAGCCGCAGAAATACGGGCTCGGCATGAAGGAAATCTGGGAGATCGATCCAGCAAAGCACAAGGAAGGGTCCGTGACCCACACGATGGGTTGGCCGCTGGGCAAGAACGCAGGCGGTGGTTCGTTCATCTATCACCTTGAAAACAATCAGGTCTATGTCGGGTTCGTGGTGCACCTGAACTACAAGAACCCGCACCTTTTCCCTTACATGGAATTCCAGCGATTCAAACATCACCCGATGGTGGCCGAACTGCTGAAAGGCGGCAAACGCGTGGCTTACGGCGCGCGCGCGATTTCGGAAGGGGGGTATCAGTCGATGCCCAAAATGGTCGCGCCCGGTGTCGCCCTGCTGGGCTGTTCCGTGGGTATGGTTAACGTGCCGCGCATCAAGGGCAACCATAACGCCATGCTGTCGGGCAAGGCGGCGGCCGAGGCTGCGCACCGTGCCATCAAGGCGGGTCGCAGTTCGGACGAGTTGACCGGCTATGAGGCCGAAGTGCGAAGCGGCCCCATCGGATCGGACCTGAAAAAGGTACGCAATGTCAAGCCGTTGTGGTCCAAATACGGCCTGACGGCATCGCTGGTGCTGGGAGGGTTCGATATGTGGACCAACACGCTTGGCTTTTCGCTGTTCGGCACGCAAGCCCACGGCAAGAACGACGCGGATGCGACAGAAGAGGCAAGCAAGCATACGCCAATTGACTATCCCAAACCCGATGGCAAGCTGTCCTTCGACCGTCTGACCAATGTGGCCTTCAGCTTTACCAATCACGAGGAAAGCCAGCCCGCGCACCTGCGGCTCAAGGATGACTCGGTGCCGGTGAATGTGAACCTCGCCAAATATGCAGGCCCCTCAGCGCGCTATTGTCCGGCAGGGGTTTACGAATTCGTGGAAGAGGCGGGCAAGGACACCCGCTTTGTCATCAACTTCCAGAACTGCGTGCATTGCAAAACCTGCGACATCAAGGACCCGGCCCAGAACATCACTTGGACCACGCCGCAGGGCGGGGACGGGCCGAACTATCCCAACATGTGATCCGCGCACAGGCGCAACAAATCAAGGCCGGGCGCGTCAAACAGCCCGGCTTTCCCGTTTCAGGCATGACGCGACCCTTGAGACCAGCGGAAATCTAACCATTTTGCGAGGTCTCATTGCGCCTGTTGCCAGACGTGCTAGCCTGTTCGGCAACACATTCCTTATAAGGCAGTCCTTCAAGTGATCCGCAGCTTTGTTTCCCGCACCGTGCTGGCCGCAACCATTGCCCTCGCTCCGCACGTGGCGACGCCTGAATCGCTGTCGGGGGCTTATCTGGCTGGGCGCCACGCAGCCATTCGCAACGATTTCGAGGCATCTGCGAGCTATTACACCTCTGCACTGGCGCGCGATCCGTCCAATGTTGCGCTGATGGAAGACGTGATTGCCACGCAGCTGGCAATCGGGCGTTTGGATCGGGCATTGCCGGTGGCGAAGTTGCTTGAAAGTGACGGTATCCGTTCGCAGGCGGCGCATATGACGGTGATCGCCGACCTGTTCGCGCGCGAAAATTACGACACCTACCTTGAGCGTGATGTCGAAACCTCCGGGGTCGGCCCGCTGGTCGATGGGCTGCTCGGGGCATGGGCGATGGTCGGTGTGGGCCGCATCGAAGACGCCATGGCCGAATTCGACAAGATCAGCGATGAACGGGGCCTGCGCGGTTTCGCCTTGTATCACAAGGCTATGGGCCTGGCGTCGCTGGGCGAATTCGAAGCCGCCGAAGCGCTGTTTGCCGCCGAAGCCGGTCCGTTGCAACAGACCCGGCGCGGAGTGATGGCACGTGCCGAGGTGTTGTCGCAACTGGGCCGGAATGCGGACGCGATAGATGCGCTTGGCGCGTCCTTCGGAAGTTCCTCTGACCCGGAATTGAACCAAAAGGTGCGCGCACTTGAAGCGGGGGAGGTGCTGCCGTTCACGCATATCACGTCCGCGCGCGACGGTGCTGCCGAGGTGTTCTATTCCGTGGCTGGCGCGCTGCGTCAGGACGCGGGGGCGGATTACACGCTGATCTACGCGCGTATCGCTCACCACCTGCGCCCCGATCATATCGACGTGTTGTTGCTGGTCGCCGACCTGCTGGAAGAGTTGGAGCAGTACGAACTGGCCAACGCGGTCTACAAGGAAGTGCCAGCCGACGATCCGGCCTTTCACGCCGCCGAACTGGGCCGCGCGGCCGCGCTGCGTCGATCCGGCAAACCCGAAGCGGCCATCGAGGTGCTGGAGCAACTGGCCAAGCGCTTTGGCGACCTGGCAATTGTGCAATCCACTTTGGGTGACGTGCTGCGCCAGCAGGATCAGTTCGAACAGGCTGTCGCCGCCTATGACCGTGCGATCGAGTTAACCCAAGAGGGCGAGGCGAGTGCGTGGTTCCTGCATTATGCCCGGGCGATTTCGCTGGAACGGCTTGATGAGTGGCCCCGCGCCGAGGCCGATTTTCGCCGCGCGCTTGAGCTGAACCCCGGTCAGCCGCAGGTGCTGAACTATCTTGGCTATTCGCTTGTGGAAAAGCAGATCAAGCTGGACGAGGCGCTTGAGATGATCGAGCAGGCCGTCGCGGCCAGCCCGGATTCGGGCTATATCGTCGACAGTCTTGGCTGGGTGCTTTACCGCCTTGGCCGCTACGAAGAAGCGGTCGAGCATATGGAACGCGCGGTCGAACTGATGCCTGTCGATCCGGTGGTCAACGACCACTTGGGGGATGTGTACTGGGCCGTGGGCCGCACCCGCGAGGCGCGTTTCCAGTGGATGCGCGCGCTGTCTTTCGTCGATCCCGAGGACGTGGACGGCGAAGCCGACCCGGAGCGGATGCGCCGCAAGCTCGAGGTCGGTTTGGATGTCGTTCTGCAAGAAGAAGGTGCCGAGCCGTTGAAGGTGGCCGATGACAAAGGTTAGGGTCTTTGCCCCGGCAAAGATCAACCTGACCCTGCACGTCACCGGACAACTGGACAACGGTTATCACCTGCTCGATTCCGTCGTCGCCTTTGCTGATATCGGCGATTGGATTACGCTACACGCGGAATTCCTTCCCAAACGTCTTGAGGTAACGGGCCCCGAAGCTGTGCCCGAACTGGAAAGTGATCACAACATAATGTGGCACGCGGCAACGAAGTTCTGGAAAGCAGATATGCCGATGTCCATGCAGTTGGAAAAGCATCTGCCGATGGCCAGCGGCATCGGTGGCGGGTCGGCGGATGTGGCGGCGACCTATCGCGGCCTGCTGTTGTTGCGTGCCGCCGTCGAGGGGCGCGACACACCGCGCGACCCGACGTCCGAAGACGCCCGTGCCATGCTGGACATCGGCGCGGATGTGCCGATGTGCGTTCTGTCCGAACCGGCCCGCATTCGTGGTATCGGAGAGCAGATCGAAACCATCGCCGACCTGCACCCCTATCCGGTTGTGCTGGTCAACCCGCGCGTGCAGGTGTCAACGCCTGCCGTGTTCCGCCAGTTGCTGGTCAAGGACAATCCCGGCCTTGATCCCTTTCCCGCAAGTTTTGAGGACCGCGACGCAGCGCTGGACTGGTTGGGCGCGCAGCGCAACGACCTGCAAGCCAGCGCGGTCAGGGAATGCCCGGCGATCGGCGACGTGCTGGAGGCGCTGGACGCGACCGGCACCTGTCGCCTTGCGCGCATGTCGGGTTCCGGTGCCACGTGTTTCGGGCTGTTTGACCGGGTGCACATGGCAGAGGCGGCGGCCGACACAATCCGCGCCGCACACCCCGATTGGTGGGTGCAGTCGGGCCGCTTGAATGGGGGGCGGCAATCGGTGCCTCAGTTGATCCGCTCGACTACGTAATCGGCCAGATCGACCAGCATGATGCGCAGGTCGTGGTCGGGCACTTCTGAAAGGGCAACCTTGGCCTTGTTGGCCCACGCGATGGCATCTTTTTTGGTCGCCTCAAGCGCGCCGTGGCGATGCAGCAGCGCAAGCGCGTGATCCAGATCGCCATCCTCCTGCCTGCCCTTTTCGATGGTGCGCGACCAGAAAGCGCGCTCTTCCGCGTCCGCTTTCGCCACTGCCTTGATCACGGGCAAGGTCAGCTTGCGCTCACGGAAATCGTCACCCACGTTTTTGCCCGTGGCAGCTGACTGGCCCTGATAATCCAGCAGGTCATCGACAATCTGAAAAGCGATGCCAAGGGCGTCGCCATAGTCAAACAGCGCGCGCACCACATCGTCGTCCGCCCCGGCAATCACACCGCCTACTTCGGTTGCTGCCGAAAACAGCGCCGCTGTCTTGCCGCGCACCACTTGCAGATACACGCCCTCGTCAGTGGCCAGATCCTGAGCGGCGGTCATTTGCAGCACCTCGCCCTCGGCGATGGTGGCCGAGGCATCGGACAGGATGCGCAGCACGTCCATGCTGCCGGTTTCTGTCATCAACTGGAAGCTGCGCGAAAACAGGTAGTCGCCTACAAGCACGGATGACTTGTTATCCCAAAGCAGGTTCGCCGTGGGCCGCCCGCGCCGCTGTGCGCTTTCGTCCACCACATCGTCATGCAGCAAAGTGGCCGTGTGGATAAATTCCACGGTCGCGGCCAAATGGATGTGATAGGGACCGCCATAACCACACATGTGCGCAGCAGCCAGAGTGAGCATCGGGCGCAGCCGCTTGCCGCCGGCATCGACCAGATGGCGCGTGACTTCCGGGATGCGGGGGGCGTGACGGGACGCCATGCGGTCCTGGATCAGGGCGTTGACGGCCTCCATGTCGTCGGCCAGCCATGCGGCCAGTCGGTCATGCGGTTTGGCGATGTCAGATGCGTCCATGTTGTTGCCCCATTGCCCCCTCGACATTTAGTTCGGGATGCCCCTACATCCATGATATGAAGGAACTTTTGCGCAGCACAGACCCGACGATCATCGCCTTTGCCTCGGCCCTTCTAGAAGGCGAGGATATAGACTGCTTTCAAATGGACGTAAACATGAGCATCCTCGAAGGCGGTATCGGCATTTTCCCACGCCGCCTGATGGTCCGCGAAGCGGACTACGATGCGGCCCTGCGCGCGATGAAAGACAATGACATCGACCTTGGACAATGACCTGACATGTGACGCCTTTCTGGGCGGTCGACTGCACCTGTGGCAGCCGCGTACAGGCTATCGTGCCGGTTTGGACCCAGTATTGCTGGCCGCATCGGTGCCTGCCTTGGCGGGAGAGTCGGTGTTGGACCTTGGGTGTGGGGTGGGGGCGGCAGCCTTGTGTCTCGGCACGCGCGTACCGGGATTGGAGCTAACCGGGGTCGAGCGGCAGGCGGACTACGTCGCGCTGGCCGCGCGCAACGGACTGAAAGTGGTCGAGGCGGACCTGACCAACATGCCCCAGGACCTGCGCGCGCGCAGCTTTGATCACGTGCTGGCAAACCCGCCGTTCTTTGATCGGGCCGCTGGACGACAGGCGCGCGATGAAGGGCGCGAGGCCGCAAGGGGGCAGGGCACACCGCTTTCCGCTTGGGTGGACGCAGGGGCGCGCCGATTGCGCCACAAGGGCCACCTGCACATGATTCACCGCGCCGAACGCATGCCCGATCTGCTGGCCGCTGCCGCCGGACGGCTTGGAAGCCCGGAAGTCTGGCCCATTTGCCCGCGGATTGGAAAAGCGGCAGAGCTGATCATTTTCCGGGCGCGCAAGGACGGCCGTGCGGATTTTCGCCTCAATGCGCCGATCATTTTACACAAAGGTGTGCGGCACGATCAGGACGCCGACAGCTATACCGCTGAAATCAAAGCGGTTTTAAGAGATGGTGCGCGGCTCGCGCTTTAAGGCTTCATTAAGCCTTTGGCTGTTGACTTATGCACATGCTGCGGGTGCAGCGTGACATGGGGGCAAACCTGTGTTTGGCTGGTCCTGCACTTTATCAGCAAGGAGGAATGCATGAGCATCACTGCCCATCTCGAAGAGTTGAAAAAGAAGCATCAGACCCTGAGCGAAAAGGTCGATATGGCCCAACGTGCTCCGGGCGCTGACCATATCGAGGTCGCGCACCTCAAGAAACAGAAACTCAAACTGAAAGAAGAGATCACTCGACTTTCGGGCTAATCCGCATTCAGGCTGGCGCGGGCGGCCAAAACGGCTCCGGCAGTTACCAAGACTGCAGCGACGACCAGTGACCAGCTGGGCGTTGCTACGCCAGCCACTATTAAAACAAGCGTGGATAACAGCGGCGCTGCATAGGCAGCGGTCCCAAGGATTTGTATATCCCCCCGCTTGACCCCGATGTCCCAGACGAAAAAGGCAAGGCCGACCGGGCCAAGCCCCAACAATGTTGCGCTGATCCACCCTGTTGTCCCTCTGGGCCATACCGTTGTTTCAAACGCGAGGTGAAAGGGCAGTGATAGGCAGGCGCTGACCAGACAGAACACCGCGACAGAGGCTGTCGGTACAACGCCGAAACCACGCGACATCACGGAATAGCTGGACCATGTGAGCGCACAGGCTGTCGCCAGCGCATATCCAGCCAATGCATCCGATTGGAAGCCGTTAGACCCGTTCGTCACGATCAACGCCGCCCCCATAAATCCGATAGCTGCACCCATGACATGCCCGCCGCGCAACCGCTCCCCCGGCAGAAGGCCCGAGAATATGACGATCAGCAAAGGCCAGAGATAGGCGATCAGGCTCGCCTCAGCCGCAGGGGCGAGACGCAGGGCCGAAAAATACAGAGCATGGTATCCAAAAAGCCCAAGTGATCCGAAGGTATAGACATGCAACGGCACCGTGCGCAGTTGGTGCAGGCCGCCCGTTGCGGCAACCCAGATCAGGCCAACGGATCCCGCGATGGCAAAGCATATCGCGTTCAACAAGAAAGGCGGCGTCGGGGCAGACCCAACAGTCAGCAAAGCCAAAACGCCCCACAGCAGGACGGCGACAAAGCCGATCAGCGTGGCTGTTGCCTTGCTCATTCCCTTTGAAAGTCCGAAGACCGCAAGCGCGTCATGCGGTCGGTAATGTGGCCTGTCTTCGCGATCTCAGTCACGATCCAGTCGCGGAACGCGGCGATCTGGGGTCGTGTCTCGGCCCCTTCGGTGCAGAGAAAGCGAAATCGAACACCAGTGTCGAGTGCCGTGGGAAAGGGGGCGACCAGCCGTCCATCGTCCAGATCCTTGACCACTAGCGCCCGGCGGCCCAGCACCACGCCGACCCCGGCAAGGGCTGCATCCACGGCATGATCGGCCTGACTGAACCGCGGTCCGTGCGTGGGGGCAAAGTCGATACCCATGGCGCGAAACCACACCTCCCAATCGCTGCGCGGTTCGAGAAAACTGATGCTGTCATCGAAAATTAGCGGGGCGTCGACAAGGCTTTGTGGGGTGGGAAACCGTTCTGCCAGCTTGGGCGTCATCACCGGACAAACCCATTCTTCGGCCAAGGGCAGAGAATATAGCCCGGTATCGGGCCCGTAGCCAAAGCGGATAGCCACGTCGATCGCGTCACGCCCAAAGTCCATGATTTTGAGCGATGCGGAAAAGCGCAACTCGACCTCTGGATGGGCCTGCGCGAATTCGTACAGCCGAGGTGCAAGCCATTTGGCGGTAAAGGCAGGGCCAGCGGTGACTGTAAGCGTATGAGTGTCCAAAGTTCTTTCAGCAGCGCGCCAGGCGGCGGCCAATGCCTGAAACCCATCCGCCACACCGGGGGCGAGCGCCTTGCCCGCCTCGGTCAGCGCCACCGCACGGTTGAGGCGATGAAAGACCTGCGTGCCCAAATGCTCCTCAAGCGATTTGATCTGAAAGCTGAGAGCGGCGGGAGTCACGTGCAACTCATCCGCAGCCTTCGCAAATGACATATGCCGCGCAGCCGCATCAAAAGCGCGCAAAGCGGTCAGGGGGGGCAAACGGTCAGCCATGGTCAGACAAGTATACCTTAACTGAAGCTAGGGAAAGTCTCGTTTGTCGGACAGGCGGGGAAAGCTCATATTAAAGTCAAGACAGTACAAGCAATGCCATTCAGAACCGGAGACCGACATGATCGAAGCCACAACAAACCCCGCCGCACGCAACGCCATGGTGAACGCACATATGGAACGCGCCAAAGCCATGCAGGACGCCTGGCACTGGCTGTTCGGCGGCAAGTCTTCCCGCTGACGCGCCCACCATCGCACGGGATCGAAAAAGGGCCGATGCATCGCTGCACCGGCCCTTTTTTTTGGGATGGTCTGAAGGTCAGACGAAAAACTGAGCGCCGTTTGCGGAAATCGTCGAGCCGTTGATAAAGCCAGACTCGTCCGACGCAAGGAACACCACGCAGCGGGCGATTTCCTCGGGTTCGCCCAGACGGCCCGCCGGGATTTGTGCAATGATAGATTCGCGCACCTTTTCGGGGACGGCCATCACCATGTCTGTACCGATATAGCCCGGGCAGATGGCGTTGGCGGTAATGCCTGCGCGCGCACCTTCCTGGGCCAGCGATTTCACGATGCCCAGGTCGCCCGCCTTGGTCGCGGCATAGTTCACTTGCGCAAACTGCCCCTTCTGACCGTTAATGGAGGAGATCACGATCACGCGGCCGAATTTGCGTTCGCGCATGCCCGGCCAGACCGGATGCACGGTGTTGAAGACGCCGGTGAGGTTGGTGTCGATGACTTGGTGCCATTGCTCGGGGGTCATCTTGTGGAACGGCGCATCGCGGGTGATGCCCGCATTGGCGACGATGACGTCGATGGGACCCAGATCGCCTTCGACTTTAGCGATACCCGCAGCGGATTCGTCATAGTCAGCGACGTTCCATTTGTAGGTCTTGATCCCGGTTTCATCGGTAAAGGCTGCGGCGGCTTCGTCGTTGCCTGCATAGGTCGCTGCGACGCTGTAGCCTGCATCCTTTAGGGCTTTCGAGATGGCGGCGCCGATTCCTCGGCTGCCTCCGGTGACTAGGGCGACACGGGACATGGGTGGTTCTCCTCCGGGTTAGTTCGTTGTCTTTGTTTCACGCAATGGCAGGGTGGCGCAACATTATTGCGCCATGAGGCTTGCGTTTTGGGGGGAGATGGGCAGATTGCCCACCTTACTCAGGCATCAGTCGCGTTCAAGACACATGGCAACGCCCATGCCGCCCCCGATGCACAGCGTGGCGAGGCCTTTTTTCGCATCGCGCCGCTTCATCTCGAACAGCAGCGTATTCAGGATGCGCGCGCCCGATGCGCCGATGGGATGGCCGATCGCGATGGCGCCGCCGTTCACATTCACGACCGCCGGGTCCCAGCCCATGTCCTTGTTCACGGCACAGGCCTGGGCGGCGAAAGCTTCGTTGGCCTCGACCAGGTCGAGATCTTCAGGCTTCCAACCGGCCTTTTCCAGTGCCTTGCGCGAGGCATAGATCGGGCCGACGCCCATGATCGAGGGGTCAAGGCCGACAGTGGCATAGCTGACGATTCGCGCCAGCGGCTCGATCCCGCGTTTCTCGGCGTTTTGTGCCGTCATCAGCAGGGCACCAGCCGCGCCGTCGTTCAGGCCAGATGCGTTGGCAGCGGTAACCGATCCGTCCTTGGTGAAGGCGGGGCGCAGCTTGGCCATCGCCTCAATTGTGGCACCGTGGCGGATGTATTCATCGGCGTCCACGACGATGTCGCCCTTGCGGGTCTTGACGGTGAAAGCGGTGATTTCGTCAGCGAACTTTCCGGCCTTTTGCGCCGCTTCGGCCTTGTTTTGGCTGGCAACGGCGAATTCGTCCTGCATATCGCGGGTGATCTGCCACTGGTTTGCGACGTTTTCAGCGGTCTGACCCATGTGATAGCCGTTGAACGCATCCCACAGCCCGTCGCGGATCATGGTATCGATATAGCTCATGTCGCCCATCTTGTGGCCTGCGCGCAGGTTGGCGGCGTGGGGGGACATTGTCATGTTTTCCTGGCCACCCGCAGCGACGATCTCGGCATCGCCAAGCTGGATGTGCTGGGCCCCGAGGGCGACGGCGCGCAGGCCGGAACCGCAGACTTGGTTGATCGACCATGCGGCGGAGGCCTGCGGCAGACCGGCGTTGATATGGGCCTGACGGGCCGGGTTCTGGCCTTGTGCGGCAGTCAGGACCTGACCAAGTATCGTCTCGGACACTTCCGATTTGTCGATGCCCGCGCGGTCCACGATGGCTTCGAGCACGGTGGCGCCAAGGTCATGGGCAGGGGTGTTGGCGAAAGATCCGCCAAAACTGCCAACGGCAGTGCGGGCGGCAGAAGCGATGACGATATTGGTCATGGGGTCAAATCCTCAGTTAAGTTACCGTGAGGACCGTCCGAGCAGCACCCCGAGACTGGCACGTAGTGCGGACCCCAGACTGCCCCGCGTTGCGCATCCGATACCGGATTCGCTGCCCTTGCGCAAATCAACTGAGTACGGTGCCGCGATTTGTGGCCTGTCACGCGTATTGGGACGGTCCGCAACACCCAGGGCACGCAGAAAGACGATGAGGCCGCGCCAGTTACGCACGCATTCCGGACTTTTGGGCTTGGTTGAACAGCCAGCCGGGGCGCACTTCAGGAGCGGAGAAGTAGTAGCCCTGAAGACAATCCACCCCCATCTGCATCAACACATCGACGTCCTGAGCGCGTTCGACCCCTTCGGCGACGACAAGCATGTCAAAATGGCGCCCGATATGGATCATGGCCTGCGTCAGCACCTGCGTGTCCGGGTCGTCCGCAATGCCGTGGCAGAACTGCATGTCGATCTTGAGCACGTCAAAGAAGAAATCCTTGAGGTAACGCAGCGCAGTATAGCCCGCGCCAAAATCGTCCAAGGCAAAGCAAATGCCTCGCCCGCCAAGCCGGTCCATGAAATCGACCACCAGCTCGGGCTGATCCATAGCTGAACTTTCGGTGATTTCGAGGATCAGACGTTCACCGACCGAGGCATCGCGCTTGAGCCAGCGATTGAGCGCCTGCATCCAACGCTGATACCCGATCGAGCGCGCTGACATGTTGATCGACAGCCGCAGCGACGGGTTCTGGTGCAATGTGCGCAGGCCCATGTTCAGCGCGACCACGTCGATCTCGCGTCCGAGTTCGGTGCGTTCGACCACGGGCATGAAATCCTTGGCCGGGATTATCCGCCCGGTATCGTCCATCACCCGGATCAGCCCTTCGTAAAATCCGACGCGGTTGCCTTGCCCTGCGATCATCACGGGCTGAAAGGCCAGCAGGGTCTGGTTGTGCTTGACCGCCTCTGCCACCATGGACAGCGTGTTGCGATCACGGCTCGTCACCGCCGCGCTAAGCGGGCTGTCGGTGCCGATCGGCATCTCGATAGGTCGAAAATTCGGCATGGGCTGGCAGCCACCCCTTTGTCACATCCTCTGGTCACCTTGGTCTATTGGGCGTAAAAACTGTATTAATGTTGGCTTTTTGTTCTAATTTTATAGGTTAACCAAAACGGTGATGGAAATGGACGGACGGTGCGGCTGGGCAGGGCCCGAACAGATTTATGTGGAATATCACGATACAGAATGGGGCGTGCCGGAGTATGATGCGCGCACGCTTTGGGAAAAACTGATCCTCGACGGTTTTCAGGCAGGCCTCAGCTGGATCACCATTCTGAAAAAGCGCGATAATTTTCGTGCGGCCTTTGCTGGGTTCGATCCTGATACCATCGCCGATTGGGGCGAGACCCACGTACAACAACTGCTGGCAGACCCCGGCATCATCCGCCATCGCGGCAAGATCGAGGCGACGATCACCAACGCCCGCGCCTTTCAAGAGGTTAATGCGCGCGAGGGGTTTGGTACCTTTTTGTGGAATTATTTCGACGGTGTCCCGCTGCAAAACCATTGGCACAGTCAGGATCAGGTGCCTGCATCCACTCCGCTCTCGGCGCAGATTTCCAAAGACCTCAAGGCGCGGGGGTTCAAGTTTTGCGGCCCCACCATTGTCTATGCGTTTCTTGAGGCGACAGGACTGGTCAACGATCACATCACGACCTGCCATCGCCATGCCGATTGCGCAGCGATGGGGCGTTGACTCTGACCGATGCCCTCGTATATGCGGCGCTTCATTGGTGTTGGTGGACCCCGCAAGGGGTTTCCTGTCGTTCCGGCCAACCCGGAAAGAGGACAACGCCCTTCATAGTTGGCACATGGCCCGGTTCGGGAGGGTGCCTTCGATTTACAGAAGGAGATCAGCCGTGACAAAACGCACGTCTGCCAAGTACAAACTCGATCGCCGTATGGGCGAAAACATCTGGGGTCGCCCCAAATCCCCCGTAAACCGTCGTGAGTATGGCCCCGGCCAGCACGGTCAGCGCCGCAAGGGTAAGTTGTCGGATTTCGGTATCCAACTGCGCGCCAAGCAGAAGCTGAAGGGTTACTACGGCGACCTGACCGAAAAACAATTCCGCCGCATCTATGCCGAAGCCGAGCGTGTCAAAGGTGACACCGGTGAAAACCTGATCGGCCTGCTGGAGCGTCGTCTTGACGCCGTCGTCTACCGCGCGAAATTCGTGCCCACAGTGTTCGCCGCCCGTCAGTTCGTGAACCACGGCCACGTGCGTGTGAACGGCAAGAAGGTCAATATCCCGTCCTACCGCGTCAAAGAAGGCGACGTTGTCGAGGTCCGTGATCGTTCCAAGCAGATGGCGGCCATTCTGGAGGCAACACAACTGCCCGAGCGTGATGTGCCCGATTACATCGATGCCGATCACTCGAAACTGACCGCGACATTCGTGCGCACACCGGCGTTGGGCGATGTGCCTTACCCGGTCATGATGGAACCTAACCTCGTGGTCGAATTCTACGCCAAGAACTAAGTGGTTCTGGCATTCAGTTTCGGGCCGTCCCTTTTGGGGCGGCCTTTTTTGTTGTCAGCCGTCCTTTTGAACTTCGCTGAGCCAAAGCGCCGCAAATGCGCCTGCCGCACTCATGCCAGCAAAGATGACAAGAACGGCGGCGGGACCAAATGCCTCTGCAATAACGCCAAAGGCCCCGCCCGCCAGCAGCAAGGCCCCGATCACCGTGTTTGACAGGGCGGTGTAGACCGCCTTTTGCCCACCGGTTTTCATATCAACCAGATGGGTCTTGCGCCCCGCGCGCACCCCTTCGTAAGCGATTTGCGCAACAAACAGGAACGCCGGGGCCAGCCATAACCCGCCCAGGCCCCCGGTGATCAACCCGACCGTAGCCGCCCCGCCAAGTGCCGCTGCCGCCAGTGCGCCGGACAGCATCAGCGTCTTGCGGCTGGAGGTGTCCGACAAGCGCCCCCAGATGTAAGAGGATGCAATCGCCGCCAGCGACGACGCGATCATCAAAAGCCCAAGGTTTCCAAGGCTTTCCTCGTTGTCCATATGCGACAACATCACAAGAAAGGGGGGTGCCAGCGCGGTCGCGGTCAAGAGTCCCCGAACCAGGATATATGTGCGCAGCTCGGCATCCTTGCGGAGCGGGGCGAAGATGGACGCAATGCTCCAAAGACTGTCCTTGGCCCTCGGGTCGGTGGGTTCGTCGAGCCCGGCAAAGATCAGGGCACCGGCGATCCACAGAAGGCCGGCCAGTGCGATAGCCATGGACACGGCGAAAACGGTGAGCGGAATAATCCCGGTTGCAAGCAGCAGCGCAAAGGCGAAAACCACCGCTGCCGCCACCGTACCGGCAGCCCCTGATACCGTGCCGCGCGCACCCGATGCCACGGTGCGTGCCAACACATCCTTGTAGCTGGCCGAGCACGAGGCGCGCGCCAGCGACAGGACCGCAAGGCAGCCCAGAATGGCCCAAGCCGCAGCGTCCCCATCAAGAAACAGCGCAAAAACGGCGATACCCAGCGCGGATACGCCTTGCATAAACGAGCCCACGGTCCAGAAATACTTGCGCAAACGGCGGGCCTGTATCCACTGGGCCAATATGATCTGAGGCAGCAAAGCGCCGGATTCGCGCACCGGCACCAGCGCCCCGATCAAGTATCCCGGCGCCCCGATGGATGACATGATCCACGCCAGCACCAGCTTGGGGTCGATCAGCCCGTCAGCCACCTTGGTAGACATCAGCGCCCACAGATGACGGGCAAAGCGCCCCGCCTCATCCGGCGAGGTTTCGACTTCATCGTCGGTGAGGGTTTCGTGCAGGCGTTCGTTCAGCATGTCTTGGAGGCTTCCTTGTGTGCCGGTTGACTTAGCGCTGCGGCGGCGCGACGCCAGCGCAAACGTGGCGTGAACTGAGCACACGCGCCCAAAATCATCCAGCAGACACAGATGCTCGCGACCACATCAGCGTTCAGGGCAAGGTCAGGTATATCATGCCTTTTTTCGCGCGACATCTGCGTTTAGGGTAACCGCGTGCGGGGTCAATATCCCGGATTTTGACCGGTTGTTGTTGGAGCGTATTGAATGGAAAACAAGTTGTCCGCCCCCGTGGGGGATCCCAAGTGCAAGGACCCCAAGCCGGGCAACAAGCCCAAGGATATCGCGACCATCGAAATGTGGATGATGGCACAGGGGGCGTCCTATCAGATGCAGGGCAAGATGAACCCGCAGTTGATCAAGTGGATCCGCACCTACCAAGGCTCAAAAGGCAAGCTGTCCAAGGATGAGATCAACGGGGTGATCGAACCCGGCGACAAAACCTGGAACGCAGGCGCCACCAAATATTTCCGCTATCGCGACGTAATCGCCAATTACGAGGCCTATGAGGTCGTCGAGAAAGGTAAGACACGCCGCATCGAAGTGGACGAATTCATCCGCCTTCAGATCGATGCGCGCTACAAGATCGTGCGAAACGCCAAGGCCGTTCAGTCCGAATGCGACATGATCGTCAAACTGATCCGCGAAGTCGAAGAGACGATGGCCGGGCAGTCAGGATTTTTGAATGCGATGGTGGCCATCAGTACGTCGGGGTTTGGCCTGTCCCCGCCGCCGTCTTCGAAGAACGCGCTGAATGCGCATGCTGCTGCAGGTGCCGTGATCTCGGCCACGGATCGCTCCAAGGTGGACTGGAAGAAGGTCAAGACGCTGGTCGTCAAGGCCAATGCCGCGCACAAAAAAGCGGTCAAGGAATGGCAGGACTATAATTCCAAAACCACAAAACGCGCCGAATGGGGCGCGTTTGGTGCGACGGTGGTGTCCGAGGGGTCCTTTGCCGTGCTCGAAGTTCTGGCCACCGGCTATCTGGTGACCACGCGGGGCATGAGCCCGAAAAAGGCGCAAGTTGTGGCGGCCATGGGAGTCGAAGGGCTGAAGGTGTCCGCCGGGGAGTTCGGTGAGTACGCGGCCAATGACAAGTTCGACCCGAAAAAATCCGCCGAAAAGGTGCTGGGCAACATGATGATCTCCGGCGTCGCTGCCGGTTTGGGCGCGTCGATTTCGGGCAAGGCCTACAAGAACGTGCTCGACAAGGTGACCAAGGCCGCGACGCGCCAGTTCTCGACGCGGTTGCAGAAATACACGTTCAAGGCCGTGCAAGCCATTATGGGGTCGTCGGCAGGTCAGAACCTGATGAAGGGGGCGATCGCCGAAGCTGGAAATCTGGCAAAGGATGCCGCTGCCGGCAAAAAGATCGACCAAAAGCGTATCGAGGATGCGTTGGCGGCCAGCCTGATCGGTGGCCTTGCCGGGACCGCGCAGTTCAAGTCGCTTCAGAAGTTTGACAGCAACTGGCAGAAACGATCGGTGGATATGGCTGTCGAAAAGTTCGGCCCCAGGATGGAAAAGGCGCTCACGCTCAAGCTGGTGGCCAAGCATCGCTATCGTTTTGACACCGACGACCTCGTCAAGCTTGCGGTCAAGGACTCGAAAGCGATCACCGAAAATACGGCCAAGAAGATGGTCGAGCTAATGGGTAAGACTGCCTATCCCGCAGTCATCGACAAGATGACCGGCAACGAAACATCAGCGGAAGCCTATGAAAAGATCGCCGTGAAAGCGCTCGAAAAAGACAGCGGTTTTATCTCGGAATTCGAGCAGATGGTGATCGAGGAAGGCGAAAAGCGCATGGTTAAGAAGCTGGAGCCGGTGAAGTAGTCGCAAGCGAGCGCAACACCGCATCAGATGCGTCATCACTGGGGAAATACATCTCGATCTTGAGGTCCTCCAGCGCCACATCCTCGGGTGTGCCGAATTGTGCGATGGTCGCGAATACCGAAAGGCGCATCGTACCGGTGTTCAGGATCGTCGGAATGACCGGATTGCTGACCAGGGCATTGCGGATCGGCACTTGCCCCAGGTGATCCGCCGCCCGGTCCAATTCGGGCACCCCGCCCTGCGCCGCACTTTCCGTGCGCAGGCGGAGGCAGGCGTGATGGGCGACCTCGGGCCAGTTTTCAATCAGGGGCGGAAGGGTGTCGGACATCATCAGGTCAAGCAGACTGGCCCCGGTATCAAGGCCCAGCATGCCGTAGAGCGCGCGCGCTGGTCCGTTCATTTCCACGATTCGCCACAGTCGGTCCAGCGCCAGTGCGGGGTAGGGCGCATGTGCGTCCAGCATGTAGTTCACCGCCCGCCGGATCGGGGCCATCTCGGCCGTATTCCATGCACGCCCCGGATAGCGCACAGCGAATCCGGCATGGGTCAGCATCTGGTTGCGCGCATCCAGTGGCAAGGCCAGCGCATCGCTCAGCCGCGTGATCATCTCGGGGCTCGGCCGCGCCCGACCGCTTTCAAGGAACGATATATGGCGAGCAGACACGTTCGCTTCGCCTGCAAGGTCAAGCTGGCTGAAACGACGTGCTTTGCGCCAAGTGCGAAGGGTTCCGGAAAACGTGGCCATATGGTGCAGTCTAATGCCTGCAAGGCAGCCTGCCTATTACCTGAGACATAATTGATTTGCGGCGACTCAGCGCGCTAGGCTGAAGCGCAACACGCGAAATTGTTATCGGCATGACGCAGACGTTTCATAAGTTCTGGCTGGGCATCACGGCCCTTGTGGTGGGCAGTTTCGGCCCGGTGTTTTTCCTTGGGACCATGAGTTCTACCGCCGAGCCTGCTCGTTGGACACTCGACCTGCTCAGTTGGCCGCTGGACGGGATCCCCACGTATGACGCCTATGACACCCGGTTCCTGTCCGCATTGACGGGCGGGTTCCTGTTGGGGTGGGGCGTGACGATCTGGTGTCTGCGTGCTTGGGTTTATGACGCAGCCCCCGAGGGCGTGCGACGCACGGTGCTGGCGGGCCTTTTGGCGTGGTTCGTGCTGGACAGTGCGGGCTCCATCGCGTCGGGCACCGCCTCGAACGCACTGTTCAATTCCATCATCCTGCTGCTGGCCGTTGGCCCGATGTGGCGTCCGGCCTCGATATGACGCGCAGTTTGTCATTTGGGCGTCGTGCAACCTGTGGTAGGCTTTGGCCATTGGTTAACGACATTGGAGGCAACTCATGGCCGCCCGCGACATTTCATTTGCCAGCTTCAATCTGCTGAACCTGCAATTGCCCGGAGAGGCGATTTACGGCGACACTGATGGTTGGGATTTCCAGACCTTCGCGCGCAAGATCAACTTTACCCGAGATGTGCTGCTGCGCCTCGAGGCGGATGTGATCGGTCTGCAGGAACTGTGGGCAGGCGATGCGCTCGATCAGGCGCTGGCGGCGGGCGAGTTGGAGGGGGACTATGACCCCCTTGTGCCGCCTGGTCACAATGGCAAGGGGATCGTGTGTGCCGCCCTCGTGCGCAAAGGGATGCTGGTGGGTGATCCGGAATGGATCACCGATTTTCCGCCCGAGTATGTGCTGAAATCGGGTGGCGACGACCCACAGCAGGACTTTATCGAGGTCAAACTGAGCACCTTTTCCCGCCCGGTCCTGCATTTTCGGGTCAAGCCCGATCCGCGCACACCTGAAATCCACGTGTTCGTCTGCCATTTCAAATCCCGCCGCCCCACGCAGATTTGGCGCGAGCGCGGTTGGTACGACAAGGAAGTGCATGGACCTCATGCCTCTGCCCTTGGCTATGCCATTTCGACCGTACGTCGCACAGCAGAAGCAGCTGCGCTGCGCGTGCTTGTCACCGGGTTGATCAAGCAAACCGACACGCCTGTTGTCGTCATTGGCGACATGAACGACGGCAAGGACAGCAACACGTTGAATATCCTTAGTGAGCAGCCTTCGTATCTGTCGCCCTTGTCGACTGGCGGCGGGGACAATGCGCTTTATACCGCGCAGACGATGCAGGAATACCGGTCGGTGCGCGACGTCTATTACACGCATGTGTTCAAGGGCTATCGCGAAAGCCTGGATCACATCCTGTTTTCCCAGGAATTCTATGACAATTCCAAGCGGCGGATATGGGCCTTTGACGAGATGGTCGTGGAGAATGACCACCTGAACCGTGACGATCACAAGGACAGCGGTACCAACGATCACGGGGTGATCCGGGTCGGGTTCAAGTGGAAGCCCGCGCCGGAGGCAACTAGCTAGGCAGGGATCGAGGCCGAAGGCCGCCGGTCTGGCGGTCATGCTGGAAGCATGCCTTTGGCATGATCCGCCCCCCTCGGGCTGCCGGTAATTCCACGTCGATGCGACGCGCAGTTGTTACATGCAAATGATCACCACAAAGAGTTCAGCGCACGCCGCGTGGCGGCTTCCTGCGGGCAGCCGCTGGACCGGCTTGGTTCAGCAGGCAAATGATCGCGCGCTTTTGCCACTGGCCTCCCGCCGCCCCGCGTCCTAAAACGATCCCCACGGACAAAGAGGCCCCGGCATGCGCAGCATCACACCCCAACCCGGCATCATGGACATCGCGCTCTATCAGGGCGGGCGTTCTCATCTGGCGGGGGTGGACCGTGTGCTCAAACTCAGTTCGAACGAGAACCCGCTGGGGGCACCACCCTCTGCCATGGCGGCCCTTACCGACGCGGCGACGTCGATGCACCTTTATCCGTCGACCGATCACGCGGCCCTGCGCGCCGCGATCGGCGAAGTATGGGGGCTTGAGCCCGAACGCCTGATCTGCGGTGTCGGTTCGGATGAGGTTCTGCAGTTCGTGACCCAGGCCTTCTCGGGGCTCGGGGACGAGATCATCTATACTGAACACGGGTTTTCCATGTACCCGATCCTCGCCAGCATGGCTGGGGCCACACGCGTCTGCGTGCCGGAAACCGACCGTGTGGTGGATGTGGATGCGATCCTGAATGCTGTAACTGAGCGCACCCGCGTGGTGCTGCTGGCCAACCCCGCCAATCCCACCGGCACGATGCTGCCCGAGGGAGAATTGGAGCGCTTGGCCGATGGCTTGCCCCACCACGCGATTCTCGTGATCGACGGGGCCTATGCTGAATTCGCAGAAGGGTATGATGGCGGGATATCGCTGGCACGTGCGCATGACAACGTGCTGGTCACGCGCACCTTTTCCAAAATTTATGGATTGGGCGGTCTGCGGGTTGGCTGGGGCTATGGTCCGCAAGCAATGATCGACGTGATGACGCGCATCCGGCAACCCTTCAATCTGTCGGTCGTGCAACTGGCTGCCGCAGAGGCAGCAGTGCGTGATACCGAATGGCTGCACACCTGCACCGCGCTGAACCTTGAGCAACGCGCCCGTCTGACGGGCGCCCTGCGTCAACTGGGGCTGGTCTGCGACGACAGCCATGCCAATTTCGTCCTTGCCCGCGCCGCCGATCAGGCCGAGGCTGACGCAGCCGAGGCCGCGCTCAACGCGGATGGCATCCTGATCCGCCGCGTGGCTGGCTATGGCTTTCCGGAAGGACTGCGAATCACCGTAGGCGATGCCGATCAGACAGGTCGTGTGATCGCGGCCTTGACCCGCTGGCGCGAAGAGGCGGCGGCATGATGTACAAACGGGTCGCATTGATCGGGCTCGGCCTGATCGCATCATCCATGTTCTGGTCGATGAAACGCAATGGGTTGGCAGGTCAGGTCACTGGCTTTGCCCGGTCCGAGGCGACCCGCGACACCGCGCGCCGGATCGGTCTGTGCGACCGGGTCTGTGACAGTGTGGCCGAGGCCGTGGATGGCGCGGACCTGGTGGTGCTGTGCGTTCCGGTGGGTGTCATGGGCGACGTGGCGTCCGAGATGGGTCCATATCTGAAACCCGGTGCCACGGTCACGGATGTCGGATCAGTCAAACGCGCAGTCATCGACGCTGTCGCCCCGCATCTGCCAGAGGCCGTACATTTCGTACCCGGTCACCCGCTTGCGGGCACCGAACATTCTGGCCCCGAAAGCGGTTTCGCCGAGTTGTTCGACAACCGTTGGTGCCTGCTGGTGCCCGTCGAGGGGAGCGATGGCGACGCCGTGGCGCGCTTGCGCGCCTTCTGGGAAGGGCTGGGGGCCAACGTGCAGGAGATGGAGCCGGATCATCACGATCTGGTCGTCGCTGTCACCAGTCACGCGCCGCACCTGATCGCCTATACCATGGTCGGCGTGGCCGACGATCTGCGCCGTGTGACCGACAGCGAGGTCATCAAATTCTCAGCCGGGGGGTTCCGCGACTTTACCCGCATCGCAGCGAGCGATCCAACCATGTGGCGCGATGTGTTCCTGAACAACAAAGACGCGACACTGGAAATTCTGGGTCGGTTCACAGAGGAGCTTTTTGCCCTGCAACGCGCAATCCGCCGCGGGGACGGCGATCACCTGCATGCCTATTTCACCCGCACGCGCGCCATCCGGCGCGGCATCATCGAGGCGGGACAAGACACAGATGCGCCCGACTTTGGCCGTGGTGGGACCAAGCGGTGAAGGCGTTGGGGCTGATGCTTGCGTTTGTGGCCGGAATGGCCGCTGCTGCGCCTGACAGCTCGAAACGCCCGGTTGAGCGCGCCAAAACAGGGGCGCTGATCCAGCCTGTCGAACCGGCCACCAGTGCGCGTGTTCAACTGGCGGCCCTTGCCCCCGGCGTCGTGTCCCTGCGCCCGTCATTGCGCCCAAAGTCCATTGTCGAAAAGGCAATGGCCCGGCGCGCTGAGCGGCGCAAGGGGCAGGTCTGTGACGATCTGGACATTCAGGGCGAGGTGATCGGCTTTGTGCCCGGACGCATCAATGGTTGCGGTATTCAAGAGGCGGTGCGGGTGAAATCGGTTGCAGGTGTTACCCTCAGCCAGTCGGCCGTACTGGATTGCAGCGCTGCGCGCGCGCTGAAAAAATGGACGCAGAACAGTGCCCAGAAGGTGTTGCGTAACACGGGGGGCGGGTTGGCGGGCTATCGCGTTGCAGCCCATTATGCCTGCCGCACGCGCAACAACCAGGCCGGTGCGCGGATTTCCGAACACGGGCGGGGCAAGGCGATCGACATCTCGGGCTTTATCTTGCGCGATGGCTCAACCCTCACCGTCTTGGGGGATTGGAATTCGGGCCGGGCATTGAAACGGATGCACAAAGACGCGTGCGGGACGTTCGGCACAGTTCTGGGCCCAAATTCGGACCGGTTTCACCAGGATCATTTCCATTTGGACACTGCGCGGCATCGGGGCGGGGCGTATTGCCGGTGACGTGTTGTGGTCAAGGGACTCTGCCCCATACCAAGGGGTCTATTTGATCAGAGAATTCGGGAGGGTTGTACAGAGTGTGCGGCGTGCTTGCCGCGCATTTCACACTACCTCAGAACCAGACGTGGGGCGCGCGCGATGGGCAGAAAGCCAAGATAGACCGTGCCATCGCGCAAGGTCAGTTCCACATCCAGGTTTTCCGGATTGCCAGACGCCCCCGCCAACATGCGCATCACACCCTCGGCCTGACCGCGCAAGGCTTCGGGCAGGGCGCCGCCCGCTTGGGCGAGATCAAGCATGGTTTCCCAGTTTTCCGCCTGCAGTGCCACTGTGCCCGCAGGCGTGCCGTTTTCGCTGACATCCAGCGCGGCGGCGAGGTTGAGGCGCAGATCGCCCCAGCGCGCTTCGGCCAGATGCAGGTCGATGCGGCGCGGTTGTGGGCGGGCCGTGTCCAGCGCGCGCCGGTCCCATGGCTGATCGAAGGAAATGCGCGCGCGCAACTCAAGCCGGTCAAAGGCGCGCGGGACTGTATCGGATAGGCGCAGGCGCGCGCGCGCGGTATCACCGGGTGCAAACTGGTTCGCCAACGCGGTGAAGTCATAGGTTGCTTCCTGATCCTGGGTCATCGTGAGAGTCAGCGTATCGGCCCGCACCTGAACGCCCGCTGCATCCTCGACCCGCCAAGGTCCCGATGTCCAACCCAGGCTATCAAGCTCCAGTGCCGGACCGGGGTGCAAGTTCAACGCCATGACACCGTCCTGCATCACAAGGGTCGAGCGCCCCAGGGGAGAGGCCAGCAGTATGGGTCCCGTATCCAGCGTGACGGAGACATCGCCGGGCCACCATGCGGGCGCGGAAATGCCCAGTCTGTCCGTGCTAAACGCAAGGCCTGCGTCCGGGTCCGCCAGTGCAATCCCGCTCAGGTCCGCCTGCAGCGTCAGGGGAAAACCTCCGCCGTTGATCGCACCGAGTTCGGCCTGCCACCCTTCGGCGCTTCGCGCGTCGAACCATGCCTGCACCCCGCCACTCAGCGACGAGGACGCCACCCACCACCATCCGCACCACGCCATCCCGGCAAGCACAACAATCCACATCAATTTGCGCATGGGGGGCCTTTCGCTTTGATCCGAAATCGGGTCTATCCCATGCCACCTAGAAAGGACCAGATAAATGACCATGTGGGTGTTCGGATATGGCAGCCTGTTGTGGAACCCCGGTTTCGAAGTGGCCGAAGAGGTGCGCGCTACGCTGTCAGGCTATGCGCGATCCTTCTGCATGCGATCGATCCATCATCGCGGAACCGAGGACGATCCCGGCCTTGTGCTTGCGCTGGACGAGGCTGCAGGCGCTACATGTCACGGGGTGGCATTGCGGGTTGCGCCGGGGACCGAGGATGCGACGCTGGGCTATCTGCGCGACCGCGAGTTGATCTCGTCCGCGTACCTTGAACGGATGCTCGACATCACGCTGGAGGGCGCGCGCACGGTCAAGGCGGTGACCTATGTAATCGACCCCGACCACGCGCAATATTGCGGCGGTCTTCCACTGGAAGAACAGGCCCACATCATCGCGCACGCCCATGGAGGACGGGGGCCGAACAGCGAATACCTGTTCAACACCGCCCAGCATTTGCACAGCCTCGGCGTGGCCGATCCCGACCTTGACTGGCTGACGCGCCGCGTTGCAGCGATCAGGGCATAAATCCTTGGCACTTTTACCTTAAACCCGATAGATTACTGCAAGAGCAGAGCAAAAAAGGGGTCAGGAGCCAGCCGATGGCACAGACCACACCCGAGGTACACCCGCACTTTTCCCAGCCCGTGCGACAAGTTCTACTGATGTTGATCGTTCTGGGCCTGTCCGGCGCAGGCGTTTTTGTGGCGTTGCCGCGCGTGTTGCCGGTGTTTGAGGCCAACCCTTACTTGAACGGGTTCATCGTTTTCGTCTTTCTGATCGGGGTGATCGCGTGCTTCTGGATGGTTTACCAATTGATCCAGTCGGTGCGCTGGATCGAGCGGTTTGCCAGCGACGGGCCGCGCACCGAAGAACGCGCGCCGCAATTGCTGGCATCGCTGGCATCTTTGCTGCGCACGCGCGGTTCCCGGATGCAATTGAACGCGACGTCCACCCGGTCGATCCTCGATTCCGTGGCGACCCGTATCGACGAAGTACGAGATATCACGCGGTACATCGTCAACTTGCTGATTTTCCTTGGTCTTCTGGGTACGTTTTACGGCCTCGCCACCACCGTTCCGGCGCTGGTCGACACCATCCGAAGCCTCGCACCGCAAGACGGCGAGGCCGGGTTCGAGGTGTTCGCAAGGCTGATGAGCGGCCTTGAAAACCAGCTTGGCGGCATGGGCGTCGCCTTTGCTTCGTCCCTTTTGGGTCTGGCCGGATCGCTGATCGTTGGCCTTTTGGAGTTGTTCGCCGGACACGGACAGAACCGGTTCTACCGTGAGCTTGAGGAGTGGTTGAGCTCGATCACCCGTGTCAGCTTTGCCTCCGACAGCGAGGGCAGCAGCGGCGAACCGAACATATTGGCCGGCGTCATCGACCATCTGGCCGAGCAGATGGAGAGCCTGCAGACCATGTTCACCCAGTCCGATGTCAGCCGGTCGATGGTTGATGAAAAACTGGGCAAACTGGCGGATGCGGTCGACCGCATGACGACGCAAATGCAAGAACAGGGCAACGGGTCCGCCTCGCTTGATCGGCTGATCGACGGGCAGGGGCGCATGGCGGACGGGTTGCGCAGCCTTGCCGACGGTCAGACCCGCAGCGCCGAGGCGCAGGAACGGCTGATCGAGGTAATCGAGGCGCAGGGTCCGGGCGGCGAGGGTATGGATGCCGAAAGCCGGATGCGCCTGCGCTCGATCGACGTTCAGATGCTGCGCATTCTGGAAGAGATCAGCGCCGGCCGTCAGGAAACCATGGCGGAATTGCGCACCGATATTTCGGCCCTTGCCACGGCGCTCAGCCGTCCGCGCGGGCCAAACCGCAAGCCGGGTGTCGGTGGGGCTGGACGCGGGCGGCCCGATGGCAAGGACGGAGCGAACTGAGCATGGCGCTTTCGCGACGCACAGGGCAACGCTTTCAGGCCTCAATCTGGCCAGGCTTCGTGGATGCGATGACCGGACTGTTGCTGGTGCTGATGTTCGTGCTGACCATTTTCATGGTGGTGCAGTTTGTGCTGCGCGAAACCATCAGCGGGCAGGAAAGCGAGTTGAACCAACTGGCCGGCGAAGTCGCCGCTCTGGCGCAGGCCCTTGGTATGGAAGAGCGGCGGGCGAACCAGTTGGACGCCCGCCTGACCTCTCTCAATACTACGCTGAACGAAGCCCAGTTGCAGGTCGAGGAACAGGAAGCGCTGATTGCATCGCTGACATCCGAACGGGACGAGCAAACCGCGGCACTGGAACAGGCGCGCACGCAAATCACCTCATTCGAGGCGCAGGTGGCGGCGCTGATTTCACAGCGCGATGGCGCGCTCGACAGGGTGGCAGGGTTGGAAGGAGAACAGGAGCGCCTGCTGTCCGAACAGGAGGCGTTGAATGCCGCCCTCGCGCAGGCGCGCAGCGAAACCGACGCCCAGAGCGAAGCGGCGCGACTGGCCGCGGCGCGGACCGAGGCGTTGCAGGCACTTGTCGCGGACCTGCGGGCGCGCAACGCGGACACAAGCGCTCAGGCCACAGCCATGCAAGCTGACCTTGAAACCGCTCGCACCGCCCTGAGCGAAGAGGAAGCCGCCCGGCTGGCCGAAGCAGCCGCCGCGGAAGTGCTGCGGGCGCGGCTCGAAGATGCAGATGCAGAGTTGACGGCGATGACCCTCGCCCTTGAAGCACAACGCCAAGAGGCCGAAGACACGCTGACCCTTCTGGCCGCCGCCCGCACCGCCGAGGCTGATCTGGATGCGCAACTGGCTGCCGCCCTGCTGGCCGTGGAAAATACATCCGGCAGCGCCCAAGCCGCTCAGACCCGGCTAGAGGCGATGGAGGCCGACCTTGCCACGGCACTGGCGTCACTGGACGCTGCGCAGGCCGAAACCCGGTCCGCAAATGCCGAGCGTGCCAGCCTTGAGGCGCAACTGGCCGCCGCCCTTCTGGATGCCGAAGGTGGGGCGGCTGAGGCGGTAGAGCTAGAATCCCAACTCTCCCGCGCGCTGTCGCAACTGGACGAACGCACTGCACGGCTGACAACGCTTGAGGCGCGGATCGCGGCATCGGAGCTGGAAATAACTGAAATCCGCGACCGGCTCGCCGCTGCCGTCGCGGCCAAACTGGCCGCCGAGGCGAATGTCACAGCCCAAGCCAGCGATCTGAGCGATCTGCGCACTCAACTGGCAAGCGCCATCGCGGCGCGAGATGCTGCGCTTGCGGATGCGACTGCCGCGGGCAGCAACAATGCCGATGTGCGCGCGCAACTGGCCGCAGCGCTGGCCGCGAAGCTGGAGGCGGAAAACGAGTTGCAAAGCCTTGGCGCGGACACTGCCGCAACCCGTGCCGCCCTTGCGGCCGCCTTGGCCGAAAAGGCCGCCGCCGAACGGGCACTTGTAGAAACAAGCCAAACTGCCAACAATCGCGCGGCTCTGCTCGCCGCCGCACGCGACGCGCTGAGCGAAGAGGAAGCGGCCACACTGGAAGCCCAGCGTCAGACCGAGTTGTTGAACCAGCAGGTCGCCGCCCTGCGCAACCAGCTGGGCCAACTGCAGGCGCTGCTGGATGATGCGGTCGCGCGGGATGCTGCGCGCGATGTGCAATTGCAATCACTGGGGTCCGAATTGAACACGGCACTTGCCCGCGTGGCCGCCGAAGAACGGCGGCGGCGCGAGTTGGAGCAGGCCGAGCGCGAACGGCTCGAAGCGCAGCAAAAAGATCTTGAGCGCTACCGGTCGGAATTCTTTGGCCGGTTGCGGGATGTGCTGGGCGCGCAGGACGGGGTGCAGATTGTAGGCGATCGTTTTGTGTTTTCGTCCGAAGTGTTGTTCCCGCCGGGGGGAGCGACCTTGTCGGATGCGGGACAGGACGAAATCGCCAAGGTCGCAAGCATTCTGCGCAACATCGCAGGCGACATCCCGCCCGAGATCGACTGGGTGATCCAGGTCGACGGCCATACCGACAACGTACCATTGCTGGGCACCGGAGAGTTCGCGGACAACTGGGAACTGAGCCAGGCGCGCGCCCTGTCAGTGGTGAAATACATGGTCAACTTTCTTGATATCCCGCCGGACCGGGTGTCGGCGAACGGGTTTGGCCAATACCAGCCCGTGAACTCTGCCGATACGCCGGAAGCGCGCGCGCAAAATCGCCGCATCGAGTTGAAATTCACCGAAAAATAGGCGCTGTCAGCGCACCACGACCGCGCCTTGGGCCGAGTCGATGGTGCGACCATCGCGTTCAAGTGTGACCGTTCCGCGATAGGTACCCGCTTGCCAGTCCGCGCGCCGCTTCTTGCCCACAGCGCGAAAAAACTGGGCTTGATTCTTCTCGATCACGACTGTTTCATCCATGAATTCGCCTGCGGGCCCTTCAATGTGCAGTTGCATCCTGTCGCCTGCCTGCCCGCCGAAAGCATAGCCAAAGAGGACCAGCGCGGGTGCGTTTCTTGGCAGGGAAGCGGCGGCGGCCTGACCGGCTTTGACTGCGTCAAATTCCGGAACCTCGTCAGCAAATCCTACGCTCAGCACGCCACCGGGGCGGTAGGGCGGGGGTGATTGCCACAGGGTGACTGTACTGGGTGCGCCGCAGGTTACGCGGCCATCGGGGTCGAAGGGGTCGACCACAGTGCCGTCCTTGCGCAGGGTCAGGTGGACGTGCGGGAATTGCGTGCGGCCCGAAAGGCCGACTTGTCCTAAAACGGTGGAGGTGTCGACCGGATCGCCCTTCCGCACGGCGACAGAGCCGCGTTTGAGGTGGCAATACTGGGTCGTCCAGCCACCGGCGTGGTCGATCACCACGCCGTTTCCGCATTCGCGCCCGTCGGAGTTCGCGGCGTTGCTGCGCGTGTAAATTTCGTCTTTCACACCGTCGCGGGTTGCACGCACGGTGCCCGGGGCTGCGGCGATCACGTTCACCCCCCGCTGCATCTGGGCCAGTGAGCGGAGGGCGAAATCCGTACCCTTGTGGGTGTCATAGCTAAGGTTCGAACAGCGAAAATCCATCGCCGCGCGAGTAGGATCGTGATCGACATACTGCTGCACGAAGCAGTCCGTGCCGAGATCGCAGGCGATGGGAACCTGAAGTAAAATGTCTTTTGCCGCGAGCGCACCCGCGGCAAAACTGAAGTACAGGGCGGCGACCAGTGCCGCGCGCATCAATCCGCCGTCAAAAGCGGTGGCTTGTTGCCCGAAAGTCGGGGTTTGTCCGGCCCTTCCAGTTTCATGTCCAACTCGCCGTTCTTGACGCCGACTTTGACAAGGCCACCTTTCATCAACTTGCCGAACAGCAACTCTTCGGCCAGCGGTTTCTTGATGTATTCCTGAATCACGCGACCCAACGGGCGCGCGCCCATCTTGTCGTCGTAGCCCTTGTTGGCCAACCATTCGGCCGCAGGTTTGGTCAACTCGATGGTCACATTGCGGTCCATCAATTGCGCCTCAAGCTGGAGGACGAACTTTTCGACCACTTGCAGGATCACCGATTTCGGCAGCGGCGCAAAGCTGATCACCGCATCCAACCGGTTGCGGAATTCCGGCGTGAACGTGCGCTCGATTGCGGCGGTGTCTTCGCCCTCCCGTCGGTCGCGATTGAAGCCGATGGCCGCCTTGGCCTGTTCGGACGCGCCGGCGTTCGAGGTCATGATCAGGATAACGTTGCGGAAATCAACAGTCCGGCCATTGTGGTCGGTCAGCTTGCCATGGTCCATCACCTGCAACAAAATGTTGTAGACATCCGGGTGCGCTTTTTCCATCTCGTCCAGCAGCAGCACGCAGTGCGGGTGCTGGTCGACGCCGTCCGTCAGCATGCCCCCCTGATCAAAGCCGACATAGCCCGGAGGAGCGCCGATCAGGCGGGAGACCGCATGTTTCTCCATGTACTCGGACATGTCGAACCGCAGCATTTCCACGCCGAGGCTGTCGGCAAGTTGCTTGGCCACTTCGGTTTTGCCCACACCGGTTGGACCGGCGAACAGGTAGTTGCCGATGGGCTTTTCCGGCTCGCGCAAACCAGCCCGCGCCAGTTTGATGGCCGAGGCCAGCGCCTCGATCGCCTTGTCCTGACCGAACACCACCCGCTTGAGCGACCCTTCGAGGTCTTTCAGCGTTTCCGCATCGTCCTTGGAAACATTTTTGGGCGGAATGCGCGCAATTTTGGCCACGACATTCTCGATCTCTCTGGTGCCTATTGTTTTGCGCCGTTTGGCGGCGGCAACCAGATGCTGAGCTGCGCCAGCCTCGTCGATCACGTCGATCGCGCTGTCAGGCAGCTTGCGGTCATTTATGTAGCGACTGGCAAGTTCGACGGACGTGCGGATCGCATCGGCGGTATATTTGACGCCGTGGTGATCCTCGAAATAAGGTTTCAGCCCGCGCAGGATCTTCGTTGCATCCTCGACCGACGGTTCGTTCACGTCGATCTTCTGGAACCGGCGGCTCAGCGCGCGATCCTTTTCAAAATGCTGGCGGAATTCCTTATAGGTGGTGGAGCCCATCGTGCGCAGTTTGCCCCCGGCAAGCGCCGGCTTGAGCAGGTTCGACGCATCCATGGCGCCTCCCGACGTCGCCCCCGCACCAATCACAGTGTGGATTTCGTCGATGAACAACACAGCATCTTTGTGTTGCTCAAGCTCGGTCACGACCGCTTTCAGCCGTTCCTCGAAATCGCCGCGATAGCGGGTGCCGGCCAGCAACGCGCCCATGTCGAGCGAGTAGATCGTGGCGCCCTCCAGCACTTCCGGTGTCTGACCTTCGACGACC